>NZ_JBAZOS010000003.1:0-151607 GCF_041648615.1 Brevundimonas sp. | reverse complement strand
CGATATTTCGCATAATATATCTTATGCGCATAACAGAGCGGCGCGGCGGGTGGTCGTCAAGGCCCCTCCGCCGCCTGTTCCGCGGCGTCCAGCAGGGCGATCGCCTCGCGCACATAGGCGGCGTGCGCCACCAGGCCGATACCCAGCGGTTCGTTGGACGGACGAACCTCCGATGTCAGCACGCCGGCGACGAACGGATGATCAGGCTGGACGGTCCCCGGCAGTTTGCGCGCCGCCGGGGTCCAGAACACCGGGCCGCCGGAGTTTCCGGGAAAGACAGGGAAATCAAGCAGGAATACCGGGTAGCTGTCTATCGGCGTCAGGGGCCAGGAGCCAACCCGGCCGACCCTCAGGATGGGGAAACCCGCCGTATTCGATGCATAGCCGCGCGGAAAGCCCAGGGTGAACAGCTCGTCGCCGGGCCCGACCTGCCATATGTCCAGGGACTCCCGGTCAGCCAGCCAGGCCATCGGAATGGCGGCGCGCGCGAACACCGGCGGCGCTGACACTTCCATGACCGCGATGTCCCGATCAGGGTGCTTGATCCAGACAGGCTCCCCCGCCTCGTCGCGAATCCGCAGCGGCTCCGGCGCGAAGCGCCAACCTCCGCCCGGAACCTCGACCCGCCAACCGATCCGCGCTTCGGCCGCGCTCATCCCCGACACCACATGCTGGGCCGTCACCAGCACCGTCCGGGGCTCGCCATTGGCGCGCGGCGCATCGATCAGGAACGCGGTCCCGACCCGGCGCGTGCCGTCGCCGTTCATCTGGTCGATCTGAACGGTGGCGTTGATCAGGCCGACCGTCAGATCCCATGCCGGCAAGGACAGGCCCGCCGCGGGCGGCGGCTCCTGGACCGGTTCGGGGGGCGTCTGCAGATCGAACATCATCCCCTATCGGGACAGCGGCATTTGTTCATTTGACGGCGGGTCTCCACCGCGCACAAGGTCCCGCGTCATTTCCGGGGACCACACATGAACCGCCGCGATCTGCTCGCCACGTCCGCCGCCGCGCTCGCCGCCGGCGCCCTTCCCGTTTCAGCCCGCACGCCCGGAGCCTCGATGCCGCAGAACCGCCCCGTCCCGCCCGTAGCCAAAAAGATTCCGGTGACCATCGAGCAGCTCGGGCGCGTGCGCACCGACGACTATCAGTGGATGAAGGACGACAACTGGCAGACCGTCCTGCGCGACCCGACCGTCATCAAGGCGGACGTGAAAGAGCACCTGCTGGCCGAGAACGCCTATCGCGAGGCGATGATGGCCTCGACCCTGCCGCTGCAGGCCGCGATGTTCGGGGAGATGAAGGGGCGCATCAAGGAAGCCGACAGCTCGGTCCCCTCGCCGGACGGCGCCTGGGCGTATTTCATCGAATATCAGACCGGCGACCAGCACCCACGGTACATGCGCAAGCCGCGCGCGGGCGGCCCGGCCCAACTCCTTCTCGACGCCAACGCCCTGGCCGAGGGCAAGGCCTATTCCGAGGTGTCGGCCGCCGACCACAGCCCCGACCACGCCCTGTTCGCCTATTCGGAGGACGCGCAAGGCTCCGAGGTGCACCATATCTTCGTCAAGGACCTGGCGACGGGCGAGGTGCTGCCCGATCCGATCGGATCGGCCATCGGCGACTTCACCTTCTCGCCCGACAGCCAGTGGATTTTCTGGACCAACCGTGACGACAACGGCCGGCCCGACAAGATCTTCCGTCGTCCCGTCCACGGCGGCGAGACGAGCCTGGTTTATGAGGAGGCCGACGACGGCATGTTCATCAGCGTCGGCCGCACCGCCGACGACGCCTTCATCCTCATCTCCATCGCCAACCAGGAGACCTCGGAAGCCCGCGTCATCCCGGCCGCCACGCCGACCGCGACGCCGGTCGTACTCGAGCCGCGCCATCCCGATCGGCTGTATGAGGCCGACCACTGGGGCGACCGCTGGGTGATCCGCACCAACGCCGACGCCGCCGTGGACTTCAAGATCGTCGAGGCGCCGACCATGACCCCGGCCAAGGCGAACTGGACCGATCTGGTCGCCCACACGCCGGGCCGCTTCATCGAGGCCGTGGCCCTGGTCAAGGACTACATCGGCCGCCAGGAACGGGCCGACGCCAATACGAAGATCGTCATCCGCGAGCGCTCGGGCGCCGAGCACGAGATCGCGGTGGACGAACCCGCCTACTCCCTGTCGCTGGCCGGGGCGTCGGAGTTCGACACCACCACCATGCGCTACGGCTACAATTCGCCGTCCACCCCGACCTCGACCTATGACTACGATCTGGCCACGCGCGAGCGGACCCTGCGCAAGGTGCAGGAGGTGCCGTCGGGGCACGACCCGGCCGACTATGTGGTCGAGCGGCTGAACGCCCCTGCCCCCGACGGCGAACTGGTGCCGGTGACGGTGCTGCGGCGCAAGTCGACACCGGTTGACGGTTCGGCTCCGGTGCTGCTGTACGGCTACGGTTCCTACGGCTCCCCGATGCCGGCCAGCTTCTCGACCAACCGGCTGTCGCTGGTGGACCGGGGCTGGATCTACGCCATCGCCCACGTCCGTGGCGGTTCCGACAAGGGCTGGAACTGGTTCCTGACCGCCCGGCGCATGACCAAGAAGAACACCTTCACCGACTTCATCGCCGCGGCCGAGCATCTGATCGCGCGCGACTACGCCCGCGCCGGAAACATCGTCGCCGAGGGCCGGTCGGCCGGGGGCATGCTGATGGGGGCGGTCAACAACATGCGGCCCGACCTGTGGGCCGGGGTGATCGGCGGCGTGCCGTTCGTCGATGTCATCAACACCATGAGCGACACCAGCCTGCCGCTGACGCCGCCGGAGTGGCCTGAATGGGGTAATCCGATCGAGGATCCCGAGGCCTACGACTACATGATGAGCTACAGCCCCTATGACCAGGTGGGGCCCCGCGCCTATCCGGCCGTGCTCGCCACGGGCGGTCTCTCCGATCCCCGCGTCACCTACTGGGAGCCGGAAAAATGGGTGGCCAAGCTGCGGCCGGCGACGACGTCGGGCAAGCCAATCCTGCTCAAGATCAACATGGAGGCGGGCCACGCCGGTTCGTCGGGCCGGTTCGACTATCTGAAGGAGGTCGCGCACGACTACGCCTTCGCGGTCTGGGCCATCGAGAAGGGCTGGGAGCGGACCTGAGCCGCTCACAGCAGGCCGTCATGCCCCCTGCCCTGCGAGACGCTGAAGCGAACGACCTTCCGGCCATCGCCGCCCTGTACGGCCGCGAGGTGGAGGGCGGCACGGCGACCTTCGAAACCACGCCGCCGACCCTCGAGGAGATGGCGCGCCGGTTCGCGGCGGTGAAAGGGCACGGTCTGCCCTGGCTGGTCGCGGAGATCGACGGGCGGTTCGCCGGCTATGCCTACGCCTCGCCGTTCCGGCCCCGGCCTGCGTACCGGTATGGCGTCGAGGGTTCGATCTATGTCGAGGAGGCCGCGCGCGGCCGCGGCGTGGGTCGAGCGCTGCTGGTCGCCCTGATCGACCGGGCCCGGGCCAGGGGCCTGCGGCATGTCATCGGCGCGATCAGCGACAGCGACACCAGCGCCGCCTCGATCGCCCTGCACCGGTCGCTGGGATTTCGCCAGGCCGGCGTCTACCGCCAGGTCGGGTGGAAGTTCGAGCGCTGGCTGGATGTCACCCTGATGCAGCTCGACATGGATCCCGACGGCGGGCCGCCCCGGGCGCCGGGACTGGATCTGACGGGCGGTCTCGCTTGAGGCGCCGGGGGATCGGGCGTAGATGACGGGCGTGCGAAGCCTGAACCTCATCCTTATGCTGATGGGCGCCCTGTCGGTGCTGATGCTGGGCGTGGTCCCGACGTCGGCCATGACCGGCGCGCCGCCGTCATGTCATGAGGCCGCTGTGCCGTCCCCATCGCGGCATGAGGCCCCCGCCCCTTCCGGCAAGGCCATGGCGGCCATGGCCTGCTGCGTCTCCTGCGTCGTGACGCCAGCGCTGGCGGCGCCGTCGCGCGACCTCGCCGCCCATCCTGCAAAGCCCACGGCGCCGGTTCCAGCCAGTCTGCCGATCGGTCTGTCGCCCGCCCCGGAGCATGGCCCGCCCAGGGTCTGATCGCGTCCCTCTTCACTGTGCCGCTCCGGCGGCGCGCGATCCTTCCATGTTTCCCAGGAGGCCATGATGGCTGTCCGTCTCTCCGCGTTCCTCACGGGCGCATCCCTGCTCGCGCTGGCCCTGCCCGCCGCCGCCCAGGACCATTCCCGCCACCCGACGCCGCCCGCCAGCCCAGGCGCCGGCGGGCACGCGGGGCACGCGGGGCACGCGCAACCTGCCGCGCCGCAGGCTCACGTCCATACGCCCGGCATGGTCATGGCGCCGCAACAGCCGCCTCCGGTCGATCCCCACGCCGGTCACGACATGGCGGCGATGGATCAGCCGATGACCAGCGCGCTCGGCCCATGGTCGATGACCCGAGACGCCTCGGGCACCAGCTGGCAGCCGGACCTGTCCGAGCACGGCGGGGTCCACGCTCAACGCGGCGACTGGTCGCTGATGGGCCACGCCCAGCTGAACCTCGTCCATGACTGGCAGAACGGTCCGCGCGGCGACGAGAAGACCTTCGTCAGCGGCATGATCATGGGCGCGGCCCGTCGCGACTTCGCCGACGGCTCGACGCTGAACCTGCGGGCGATGCTCAGCCCCGATCCCTTCATGGGCAAGGAGGGCTTTCCCCTGCTGCTGGCCGCCGGCGAGACGGCGGACGGCGTCAATCCGCTGGTCGATCGGCAGCATCCCCATGAACTGGTGATGGAGTTGTCGGCCTCCTACGCCCGCCGGCTTGGGGAGAAGGACAGCGTCTTCGCCTATGTCGGCCTGCCCGGGGAGCCGGCGTTCGGACCGCCGGCCTTCATGCATCGCATGAGCGCCATGGACAGCCCGGAGGCGCCGATCACCCACCACTGGCTGGACTCGACGCATATCGTCTTCGGCGTGGCGACCCTGGGCTGGGTGCATGACGCCTTCAAGCTGGAGGCCTCGACGTTCCGCGGGCGGGAGCCGGATCAGGACCGCTATGACATCGAGACCCCGGAGCTCGACAGCTGGGCCGTGCGGGGGTCGTGGAATCCCTCGCCGGAATGGTCGCTGCAGGCGTCCTGGGCCGACGTGACCGCGCCCGAGCAGCTGGAGCCCGGCGCCGACGAAACCAAGCTGTCGGCCAGCGCCATCCACACCCGCCGCATCGGACCGGACGGCTGGTGGTCCTCGACCCTGGCCTGGGGCCGCAAGACCAATGATCACGACGAATCGAAGGACGCGTGGCTGGCCGAGACGGCCTTCACCGCGGACGGCGTCTGGACCCTGTTCGCCCGGGCGGAGCGGATCGAGACGGATGAGCTGGTCGCCGGGCCGGGGGGCGGCCATGGTCCGCTCCATACTGTGTCCAAGGTCTCGCTCGGCGCGGTGCGGGACTGGCGGGTGGCGGACAATGTCCGCTTCGGTCTGGGGGCCCTGTACAGCGTCAACAGCGTGCCGGGCGGGCTGGAGCCAGTATATGGCGGCGATCCGGACGGAGGCATGATCTTCGCCCGGCTGAAGATCGACTGACGGCCGGTCGCGCCGCGCCGGCCCCGGGGCGCGGACCTTGGGGTCAGTGCGGCGCGATGTCCGCCGGCGGCGTCGTCAGCCAGGGCGCCAGGCGGAACCGGCGCGGCGTCTCGCCCAGGGTCCGGTGCTGGATGAACTGGCGCGCGAAGATGACGACGGCCTGGATGGTGGCCTCGTCGAACGGCTTGGAGACGGCCCCGAGGGCGCCAGCGAAACCGTCGGGGATCTGCTCGGGATTGGCGGTCAGGAAGACGACGGCGCAGCCGAACTCGCTGACCATCCGCTGGGCGATCTGGGGGCCCGTCAGGCCGTCCAGCAGGTTGACATCGACCAGGGCCAGGTCGGGCCGTTCGCGTTCGGCGACCGCGAAGGCGCCCGCCTTGTCCATGGCGCAGCCCACGACGTCGCAGCCGGATTCCCCCAGCACCAGCTCCAGCTCCATGGCGAGCAAGGCCTGGTCTTCAACGATCATGACCCTGAGGTCGGGCGGATTCGACACGCAACATCCCCACGCTTCCCGACCCGATACACTATTTGTGTCGGTTAGCGGACACTGCAACGCATCGTTGGCTAATTGGTTCGGCTCGGTTAAGAAAAATCCGGAGTTTTCAACACCTGGGGGCGTAATGGCCGCGATAGCCGAGGATCGCCTCGACGAGCTTCAACGGCGAATGCTGGGCGGCTATCAGCTGCTGCAGACCCTGGTGGGGATCCGTCTGCGCAGCGTCGTCGACCCCGAAAGCGTGCGGCATCTGGCCTGGCTGAGCGATGTGACGGCGGCGCTGGAGCTGATCAGCCGGCGCATGACCGCGGAGGGGCCGCTGGACTTCGCCGGCTATCTGGATGACGTCGCGACCTTCTGGCGCCGCGCCTGCGAGGGCCGGTCGGTGCGAATCGACGTGCGCGGCCAGGCCGCCCTCCTGCCCGACAGCCATCTGCTGCCGCTGGCCATCATCACCCACGAACTGATCTCCAACGCCTGCCGCCACGCCTTTCCGGACGACCGGAGAGGATCGATCGCGGTCGCCTTCTCGCGCGCCGTCGGCGGCGTCAGCCTGGTGGTTCGCGATTCGGGGATCGGCGCCGGGACCCTGACGCCCGGCGAAGGCCTGTCGCTGGTCCAGGGGCTGGTCGAGCACCTGGGCGGATCGATGAACATCGAGACCGCGCCGGGCGCCGGCGTGGGCGTGCGCATCCGCCTTCCGCTCGAGACGATCGGGGCGCACTAGCCGAGGGCCGGGCTGAAACGCAGGCCGAAGCGTCCACAGGCCGGATCCCGCATTCCGCGAGCGGGAGATCGGTGCGCGCCGGCGTCAGTTTCGGACACAGGCTTCGCGCTTCCGAACGTCCGCTCCCTTGATCAGGATCAATGTTCGGCCGCCGCCGCGAGCTCATCATAGGGGTCGAGGAATGGCGCAAGGCCTGCCCATGCCGTTTCTCGGCGACGACTTCCACTGTCCAGGCGCAGGCGGGAAATTTGTCATGCAAGCAAGGTCCATTTCAGCGTCCGCCCTGGCGGCCGTCCTGCTGGCCGGGTCCGCGGCCGGCGCCTTCGCCCAGTCGAGCCAGGGCGCGCCGTCCCAGCCCCAGGCCACGCGCCCGGCGATGACCAACCAGGACTGGTGGCCCGACCACCTCGATCTGAGCCCGCTTCGTCAGGAGACGCCTCAATCCAACCCGATGGGGCCGGATTTCAACTATGCCGAGGAATTCAGGACGCTCGATCTGGACGCCGTGAAGGCCGACATAGAAAGCGTGCTGACGACGTCCCAGTCTTGGTGGCCTGCGGACTACGGCAATTACGGACCTTTCTTCATCCGGATGGCGTGGCACAGCGCCGGAACATACCGCGTGGCCGACGGGCGCGGCGGCGCAGGCGGGGGTCAACAGAGGTTCGAGCCGCTCAACAGCTGGCCTGACAATGTCAGCCTCGACAAGGCCCGGCGCCTGCTGTGGCCGGTCAAGCAGAAATACGGCCGCAAGATTTCCTGGGCTGACCTGATGGCTCTCAGCGGGACGGTCGCCCTCGAACAGATGGGCTTCAAGACCATCGGATTCGCCGGCGGACGGGTCGATGACTGGGAGCCGGACACGATGTACTGGGGTCCGGAAAACGCGTTCCTCGCCGACCAGCGCCATAGCGGCGATCGCCAGCTGGAACGGCCCTTGGCGGCGGTCCAGATGGGCCTGATCTACGTCAATCCGGAAGGACCGAACGGCAATCCCGATCCTATCGGGTCGGCCAGGGATATTCGCGAGGTCTTCGGCCGGATGGCGATGGATGATGAGGAAACCGTCGCCTTGATCGCCGGCGGCCATACGTTCGGCAAGGCGCACGGCGCGCACCCTCCGGGCGAATGCGTCGGCCCGGAGCCGTCCGCGGCGCCGCTCGAACAGCAAGGGTTCGGCTGGATGAACACCTGCGGCAAGGGCAATGCCGAAGACACCGTCAGCAGCGGGCTGGAGGGTGCATGGACGTCCAATCCGGTCGCCTTCACGACCCAGTATCTCGACAACCTGTTCCGCTTCGACTGGGTGAAGACCACCAGCCCGGCCGGCGCGATTCAATGGATCCCGAGCGATCCCAGCGCAGCCGGCCTTGTCCCCGACGCCCACGTCGAGGGGGTGCGCCACGCGCCGATCATGTTCACCTCCGACATCGCGATCAAGGAAGACCCGGTCTATCGGGCGATTGCGCTGCGCTTCAAGGACAACCCGCAACTGTTCGCCGACGCCTTCGCCCGCGCCTGGTTCAAGCTGACCCACCGCGACATGGGGCCGAGCTCACGCTATCTGGGCAAGGACGTTCCGGCCCAGGTCTTCATATGGCAGGATCCCCTGCCCACGGCGGACTACGCCCGGATCGAAGCCGGGGATGTCGCCGCGCTCAAGCGGAGCATCCTGGCATCGGGCCTGACTGTCCCGCAGCTGGTCCGGACCGCCTGGGCGTCCGCGGCGAGCTATCGCGTCACCGACATGCGTGGCGGGGCCAATGGCGCGCGTGTGCGGCTTGAACCGCAGATCAACTGGCTCGCCAACAACCCGGCCGAATTGCGCTCGGTCCTCCGGGTGCTGGAAGGCATCCAGGCCGACTACAACCGGTCGCAGAGGAACGGAAAGAAGGTGTCGCTGGCGGATCTGATCGTGCTGGGCGGAAGCGCGGCCGTCGAAGAGGCCGCCAGGCAAGCCGGTTCGAATATTGAAGTGCCGTTCACGCCGGGGCGGGTTGATGCGACCCAGGCGCAGACCGACGCCGCCTCCTTCGCGCCGCTTGAACCCGTCGCCGATGGCTTCCGCAACTTCTATCAGCCGGGCAGCGAACGGTCCCCCGCGGTCATGCTGGTCGATCGCGCCGACCTGCTTGGTCTGACCGTCCCCGAGATGACGGTGCTGGTCGGCGGCATGCGGGCGCTCAACGCCAATACCGGCGGCTCGGCCAACGGCGTGCTGACATCGAGACCCGGCGTCCTGACCAATGATTTCTTCGTCAACCTGCTCGACATGTCCACCCGCTGGTCGAGGTCGGACCAGGGCGAAGGGCTCTACGAAGGACGTGATCGCGAAAGCGGCGCCCTTAAATGGACGGCGACTCCGGTCGACCTGGTGTTCGGATCGAATTCGGAACTGCGCGCGGTCGCCGAAGTCTATGCGTCGGCTGACGGTCGCGACGAATTCCTGAGCGACTTCGTGGAGGCCTGGGTGGCGATCATGAACCGGGATCTGCAATAGGCCGCCACGCGACGGCCTGATCTGACGAAATCCGGGCTTTCGGGACGCCCGAAACGGATGGCTGGGGAACTAGGACTCGAACCTAGAATGACGGTACCAAAAACCGGAGTGTTACCATTACACCATTCCCCAGCAGGTCCGGCGCATCCGGGGCTGAAGCGCCGGAAGGCGGTCGAGATACGCGAAGGCCGCGGGCGATGCAAGAACCGGTTTCGAGACTATTTTCACCGACCGCGAAACGATGCTTGCGGGGGTCAAAACCCGTCGCTATAAGCCCCCTCCTCAAGTCGGAGTGTGGCTCAGCCTGGTAGAGCACTGCGTTCGGGACGCAGGGGTCGGAGGTTCGAATCCTCTCACTCCGACCATCTTTCCCCGGAAAGAAGAGACAGCCCTTCGGGGCCCCGAGGTTTCCCCGGCCTCAATCCCCCGCCTTCGCCGAGACCGCGTTGAGATGCGCGCCCACGGCCTCGATCGTGCGTTCGCCCAGCGCCTTGCGGCGGGCGAGCAGATCGGGCGAGCCGGCGTCATAGTCGGCCATCAGCCGCTTCACGAACGATCCGTCGCGGACCTCGGTCAGGACATCGTCCATGGCGGCGCGCGAGGGTTCGCCGATGACGCGCGGGCCGGTCAGATAGGCGCCGTATTCGGCCGTGTTGGAGATCTTGGCGAAGGCGCCGGCGATGCCGCGCTCGAACATCAGGTCGGTCACCAGCTTGACCTCGTAGAAGCATTCGAACCAGGCCACCTCGGGCGGATAGCCGGCCCTGACCAGCTTCATGAAGGCGGCGTCGATCAGTTCGCCCACGCCTCCGCACAGGACCACCTGCTCGCCGAACAGGTCGCTCTCGCATTCGGCGGCGAAGGTGGTTTCCAGAATGCCCTTGCGGCCGCAGCCGAGGGCGGCCGCATAGGACAGGCCGAGCGCATGGGCGCCGCCCGAGGCGTCCTGATGCACGCCGAACAGGCAGAACACCCCCTGCCCTTCTTCATAGAGGTCGCGGATGCGCGGCCCGATGCCCTTGGGCGAGGCGAGGATGACGTCGACATCGGCGCGCGGCTCGACCAGGCCGAAGCGGACCGACAGGCCGTGGGCGAAGATCAGGGCGGCGCCGGGCTTCATCGCCGGCGCCAGTTCGTCGCGCCACAGGTCGCGGTGGGCCTCGTCCGAGACCATGACGGCGACGACGTCGGCGCCGGCTGCGGCCTCGCCGGCGGTCAGGACCGGAAAGCCGTCGGCGGCCGCTTTGGCGCGGGTGGCCGAGCCGGCTTTCAGACCCACCACGATGTCGCCGACGCCCGAGTCGCGCAGGTTCAGCGCATGGGTCCGGCCCTGGCTGCCGTAGCCGATGACGGCGACCCGCTTGCCGCGGATGATCGACAGGTCGCAGTCGCGGTCATGGAATACGGGGAGCGGCGTCGCTATCTGATCGGTCATGAGCACACAGATAACGCCTTCCGATGTCGTCGGCTTCTGGAAAGAGGCCGGCCCCTCGAAGTGGTTCGCCAGGGATGACGCCTTCGACGCCCTGTTCCGGCAGCGGTTCGAGGCGGCGCATTTCATGGCCGCGCGGCGCGAACTGGATCACTGGGCGGAAACGCCGGAAGGATCGCTGGCCCTGCTGATCCTGCTGGACCAGTTTCCGCGGAACGTCTTCCGTCATACGGGCCACGCCTTCGCCACCGATCCGCTGGCGCGCCATTTCGCGATCATGGCGCTGGACGAGCGTCAGGACCATGCGGTCGAGAACGATCTGCGCCGGTTCTTCTATCTGCCGCTGCAGCACGCCGAGGACATGGCCTTGCAGGACCGGCAGCTGACCTTGTTCCAGGCCATGGAGCGCCCCGCCGACGACCGTTGGGCCGAGCATCATCACAAGGTGATCGCGAGGTTCGGCCGCTTTCCCCACCGCAACCGCGCTCTGGGGCGCGAGACGACGCCCGACGAGCAGGTGTTTCTGGATAGGGACGGATTCAGGGGATAGCCCACCCAGCCTGTGGACCGAGCCCTCGCAGGACAGTGATTCGGCGCCCGAATCGGGGCCAACTCCATCGCATGAACGCCGTCGCCACCCTCGAAGACCTGCAGGCCCGCACGGGCGCCGTCGCGGCCGATCATCCGGAGTGGCAGTATCTCAATCTGCTGCGCGACATCCTCGACAACGGAACGCAGCGCGACGACCGGACCGGCACCGGGACGCTGGGCGTGTTCGGGCGGCAGATGCGGTTCGATCTGGCGAAGGGCTTCCCCGTCCTGACGACCAAGAAGCTGCATCTGCGGTCGATCATCGTCGAACTGCTGTGGTTCCTGCGCGGCGAGACCAATATCGGCTGGCTGAAGGACAACGGCGTCAGCATCTGGAACGAATGGGCCGACGCCGAGGGCGAGCTTGGCCCGGTCTACGGCAAGCAGTGGCGGTCGTGGGCGGCGCCGGACGGCCGGGTGATCGACCAGATCACGAAGCTGGTCGAGGGGCTGAAGACCAATCCCAACAGCCGCCGCCACATCGTCTCGGCCTGGAACCCGGCCGACGTCGACGACATGGCCCTGCCGCCGTGTCACTGCCTGTTCCAGTTCTTCGTCGCCGACGGCAAGCTGAGCTGCCAGCTGTACCAGCGCAGCGCCGACGTCTTCCTCGGCGTGCCGTTCAACATCGCCAGCTATGCGCTGCTGACGATGATGGTGGCCCAGGTCTGCGGCCTGAAGCCGGGCGAGTTCGTGCACACCTTCGGCGACGCCCACCTGTATCTGAACCACATCGAACAGGCCGAGACCCAGCTGGCCCGCGAGCCCCGCCCCGCCCCGACCATGACGATCACGCCGCGCGACGACCTGTTCGCCTACCGGCTGGAGGACTTCGTGCTCGGGGGCTATGAGCCGTGGCCGCATATCAAGGCGCCGGTCGCGATCTGATGTCGTTCGACCTTAAGGCCCTGCAGGCCGACGTCCTGCGCATCTCCGACATCTACGCCGCCGAGCACGGCATCGAGCGGTCCGGCGACTGGGCCCTGCTGAAGGTGCAGGAGGAGCTGGGCGAGCTGACGGCCGAGCATCTGCGCATGAGCGGCCGGGCGCGGGGCCAGGCCGACGCCGGCAAGCTGGGCGACGAGGCGGCGGATGTGCTGGGGATGCTGCTGATCTATTGCGACCGGGCGGGGATCGATCTTGAACAGGCCATGCAGCGCAAATGGCTGCACTGGCTTGATGGTTCGAGGGGCGAGGACTAGGTTTCCACCATGAGCGCAGGTCATCACGTCATTTCGGGATATCGAGGCGAATGGCGCGTCCGTAATACGGGGGCCGCCAGAGCCGCCCGCGTCTTCACCAGCCGCGAGGACGCCATCGCCTTCGCCCGTGAGCTGGCCAGGCGGGAGGGCGGAGAGGTGTTCGTTCACAACGAGGACGGGACAGTCCGGGATCATCGCACCTACGAACGCCGCGCCGGCTGACGGATGACCGCGGTCGCGCCGCCGGCTGACTTCGACCGGAACATCTTCATCAACTGCCCCTTCGATCCGCGGTACACGCCGATCCTGAACGCCATCCTGTTCTGTATCGTCTTTCTCGAGTTCAATCCGCGTCTGGCGACCGAACGGATCGACTCCGGAGAAACCCGGATCGGGAAAATCCTCGAGTTGATCGAAGCGTCACGGTTCGGCATTCACGACCTGTCGCGAAGCAAGTCGGCGGCTGCGGAGGAGTTGGCGCGACACAATATGCCCCTCGAACTGGGCCTCGACCTCGGTTGCCGACATCTCGGCGCCGAGCACCATCGACGCAAGGTGCATCTTATCATGGAGGAGGAGCGGTATCGGCATCAGGCCGCGATCTCGGATCTCTCCAACTCCGACCTTGCGATCCACGGCGGAAAGCCGAAGCGGGCCCTTGCCGAAGTCCGGAATTTTCTGGCGCCGCACAGGTCGGGCCGTACGCCCGGGCCGACGGAAATCTGGGATAATTTCTCCGAATTCCAGGCTGTGCTGTTCCTCTCTCTTACAGGCTCCGGACATTCAAAGGCCGATATCAAGGCGCTGCCGAGAGCCGAATACATCGCTCACATTCGGGATTGGATGACGCCCTGACCACCATGCCCCACCTCGCCCTCGTCGTCGCCCGCGCCCGCAACGGCGTCATCGGGCGCGACGGCGACCTGCCGTGGCGGCTGCGCAGCGATCTGCAGCGGTTCAAGGCCATCACCGTCGGCAAGCCCTGCATCATGGGCCGCAAGACGTGGGAGAGCCTGCCGCTGAAGCCCCTGCCCGGCCGGCTGAACCTCATCCTGTCGCGCGACGAGTCCTTCACGGCGCGCGGGGCCCTGGTCTGCACAACGCTGGACGAGGCGATCGAGATCGCGCGGGAGCAGGCGGAAGATGACGGCGTCGAGGAGATCTGCGTCATCGGCGGCGTCGCCCTGTTCGAAAAGGCCCTGCCGCGGGCGAAGCGGCTGTACGTCACGGAGGTCGAGGCCGAGCCCGGGGGCGACGCGGTGTTTCCGCCGTTCGACGAGGCGGCCTTTGTCGAGGTATCCTCGGAGGCGCATCCGGCCGGCGACAAGGACGACCACGCCTTCGTCTTCCGCGTGCTGGACCGGCGCTGAAACAGCCAGGAGAGCCGCCATGCTGATCGTGACCACCAATGACGCGCCCGGGCACCGGATCGTGAGAACCCTGGGACTGGTGCGTGGCATCACCGTGCGGTCACGCAACGTCATTTCCGACGCCATCGGGGGGCTTCAGTCGATGCTGGGCGGCCGGGTCGGCGTCTATGTCAGGCTGGCGGAGACCTCACGGGCCGAGGCCTATGACGATCTGGTCGCGCACGCCGAGGCCATGGGCGCCAACGCCGTGATCGCCATGCGCTACGAGGCCAATGAGATCATGGAGGGCGTCACCGAGGTGCTGGCCTATGGCACCGCCGTGGTGGTCGAAGCCGAGGCCTGAGGCTCGGGCATCGCATCGGTGCCGCACAGCCGGTCCCAGAAGCGGAAATACAGGCCGTAGTTGGTCTTCATGTGGGTGTGGTGGCGGCTGTGGTGCGTCGCGGTGATCAGCTGGGCGCCGGGGCCCGAGCGCACCCAGCGGTCGGGCCACATCTCCCAGCCGCAGTGGTTCATGACGGCGGCGGCGGTCATCACCGTCAGCAGGGCGACGACGACCCAGAGGTTGACCGGAACCAGGAAGACCAGCAGCGGCAGCAGCCAGGCCGTGGCGATCGCCTCGATCGGATCGAAGGCGAAGCTGGCGAAGGGGCTGGGCTCGCGGCTGCGGTGATGGCCGGCGTGGGCGACGGCGAACAGGCGCGGGTGATGCAGCAGGCGGTGCGTCCAGTAGTAGTGGGCGTCCTGGATCAGCAGCAGCCCGACAAAACTGACCGGCAGCCACCACCAACCGTAGAGGGCCGGATCGAGATACAGCCGCGTGCCGCCGGCCTTCCACGCCTCGAGGGCCACGGCGGCCGGGAAGGCGTAGATCGGCGTGGAGACCAGCGAATAGCGGATCTCCCGCAGCATCAGGCGGCGGGAGGGCCGCTCGCGATTGAGCCGGCGGCCGACGCCCGTCCTGCGGCCCCACTGCATCCACCAGACGGCGCCCGCGATCAGCAGATAGCGGGCGCCGATAATGGCGCTGAGCCACAGGGTGGTGAGGGCGAGGCCGGACATGGCGGCAGGATAGAGGGGCGAGGGTCGGGGGGCGAGGGTCGAGACGCCCCGCCCCCTGAACCGCGCCGCCTAGCTGAGGGTCATCATGGCCGAGCGCTCGAAGTCCTTCAGTTCGTCGAGACGGCCGTCACGGATCTTCTCGACCCAGTGGGGATCGGCCAGCAGGGCGCGGCCGACGGCGACGAGATCGAACTCGTCCTTCTCGAGCCGGGCGATGAGGCCGTCCAGCGAGGCCGGTTTCGAACCGGCGCCGCCGAAGGCGGCGATGAACTCGCCGTCGAGACCGACCGAGCCGACGGTGATGGTCGGCAGGCCGGTGACCTTCTTGGTCCAGCCGGCGAAATTGAGGTCCGAGCCCTCGAACTCGGGCTCCCAGAAGCGGCGCTGCGAGCAGTGGAAGACGTCGACGCCGGCCTCGGCCAGGGGCGACAGCCACTGCTCCAGCTCGGCGGGATCGTGGGCGTTCTTGGCGGCGAAGTCGTGCGACTTCCACTGCGACAGGCGCAGGATCAGGGCCATGTCGGGGCCGACGCCCTCGCGGACGGCCCTGACCACCTCGGCCCCGAAGCGGGCGCGGTCGGCGATGGTTCCGCCGCCCCATTTGTCGGCGCGGTCGTTGAGGCCGGACCAGAAGAACTGGTCGATCAGATAGCCGTGGGCGCCGTGAATCTCGACGGCGTCGAAGCCGAGCTCGCGGGTTGCGCGGGCCGAGCGGCCGAAGGCGGCGATGGTGTCGGCGATGTCCTCGTCGGTCATCGGCTCGAGGCCGCGCTTGCCGGGACTGGTCATGCCCGAGGGGCTGTCGACCTTGCCGAGCGGTTTCCAGTCCTCGCCCTGGCCGCGGGCCGAGCCGACGTGCCAGAGCTGGGGCGCGATCAGGCCGCCGGCGGCATGGACCTCCTCGACGACCTTCTTCCACGCCGGCAGAGCCGCGCCGTAAAAGACGGGCACCTTGGCGTCGTTGCGGGCCGCGGGCCGTTCGACGACCGTGCCCTCGGTGATGATCAGGCCGACGCCGCCCTCGGCCCGGCGGCGATAATAGCCGGCGACGTCGCTGGTCGGGATTCCGCCCGGCGAGAAGGAGCGGGTCATGGGGGCCATGACGATGCGGTTGGGCATCTTCAGGGACTTGACCTCGAACGGACGGAACAGGGCGTCGATGCTCATGGGCTCTCTTGGGGCGGAGTGACTGGAACCGACAAGGTGGCGATTACAGTTTCGTTTGGAAACCCTTAGAGACCCAGTTTTTCCGCGAGAACCGCGGCCATGCCGTCGAAGCGGGCGGCGAGGTCGCGATTCGTCGGGACCAGAACCGCCGGCACGCCGGCGTCGCCGCCCTCGCGGAAGGCGGCGTCCAGAGGCAGGGAGCCCAGGAAGGGGATGGACAGACGCCCGGCCTCGGCGCGCGCTCCGCCCTCGCCGAACACGGGGCCAGTCATGTTTTCGATCAGGCCCAGGGTCGGGACGCCGACCTTCTCGAACAACCGGTGGCCGCGGCGGGCGTCGGCGAGGGCGACCTCCTGGGGCGTCGAGACGATGACGGCCCCGTCCAGCGGCGTCTTCTGGATCAGGGTCAGCTGGACGTCGCCGGTGCCGGGCGGCAGGTCGACGATGAGGATGTCCAGGGGCGCGTCCCCGGTTCCCCAGCGGGTCTGGGTCAGCATCTGGGTCAGGGCCTGGGAGGCCATGGGGCCGCGCCAGATCATGGCGTCGGAGGCGTCGGTCAACAGGCCGACGGACATGGCCCTGAGGCCGTGGACGCGATGCGGCTCCATCTTGCCGTCGCGGTATTCGGGCTTTCCCGCCATCCCCAGCATGGTCGGCAGGGAGGGGCCATGGACGTCGGCGTCCAGCAGGCCCACGGACAGGCCGCGCGCGGCGAAGGCGGCGGCGAGATTGACGGCGACGGTGGACTTGCCGACCCCGCCCTTGCCGCTGGCGATGGCGAGGACGCGGCGGACGTGGGCGGGCCGGTCGGTGGCGACGGGCGCCCGGGGCCGGGTCTGGTCGACGGCCTGGGGCGACAGGGACGCCCGGCGCGTCGGGGTCGTGATCGCCTCGGCCGACAGCACCACGGAGACGCGCGCCATGCCCGGCAGCGCTTTTAGCGCGGCCTCGGCGGCGTCACGGACGGGGGCGTAGAGGGCGGCGTCGGCGGTCGGCACCTCCATGACGAAGCCGGCGCGGTCCTCGGCGATCGTCAGCCCCTGCACGAGGCCGGCGGCGACCAGCCCCTGCCCGGTCTTCGGATCGAGGACGGCGTCGAGGGCGGCGAGGACGGCGGCGCGGTCGGGCAAGACGGGTCAATCCAGGTTGCGGGGGCGAGGCCTGCGTTCTATCGCCGGAGACCCCTGCCCGCGAGCCCGCATTTGCCCCGACCCCTCATCACCCTGATCGCCGGCCCGACCGCCTCGGGCAAGTCGCGGCTGGCGCTGGAGATGGCCGGGCGCACGGGGGCCCTGATCGTCAACGCCGACAGCCAGCAGCTTTACGCCGATCTGACCGTCCTGAGCGCGCGGCCCTCGGCGGAGGATCAGGCGCGGGCCGAACACAGGCTGTACGGCGTGGCCGATGCGGCGGACGCCTGGTCGGTGGGACGATGGAGCCGGGCGGCGCTGCCGATCCTTGCCGAGCAGGCGGATCAGGGGCGGCCTGTCCTGCTGGTGGGCGGAACAGGTCTGTATTTCACGTCTCTGACCAAGGGGTTGGCGGATATTCCGGAGATTCCGGTCAAGATCCGCGACGCGGCCGGCGCGATGTTCGACGCCGAGGGCGAGGCCGCCCTTCGCCGTCGTCTGGCCGAGGTGGACGCGGCTGCGGCGGCGCGCATCGAGGCCGGCGACCGGCAGCGGCTGACCCGGGCCTGGGCCGTGGCCGCGCACACCGGACGTTCGCTCAGCGACTGGACGGCGGACACCTCGCCCCTGCTGGCCCCGGACTCCTGGACCGGGCTGGTGGTCGAGCCGGAACGGGAGGCTCTGTACGCCCGCTGCGACGCCCGCGTGGCGCAGATGGTCGAAGGCGGCGCGCTTGAGGAGGTCCGGGCCCTCGTCGCACGGAGTCTGGCGCCCGACCTGCCGGCGATGAAGGCGGTCGGGGTGCGCGAGTTCGCCCGCCATCTGTCGGGCCTGACGACGCTGGAGCAGGCGGTGGAGGCGACGCGACAGGCGACGCGCAACTACGCCAAGCGGCAACTGACCTGGTTCAGGAACCAGACTCCCGGATGGGAACGGCATCCGGGGCCCGGCGAGGTCCACGCGCCCGCGCCCTGAGACGCCGCTCGCGGCGGATGCTATGCAGGAGCGAGGGTGCGGCGGTCGCATCCGCCAGCGTGACGTCGCCCCGGACCGTTCCGTTGCGCGCGCGAACTTCGAGAGCGCGCATGACGAACCGGGTCGATTCCCTCATCGAGCAGATCCGGGCGCTGGAGCATGATCTGGCGGCCGAATTCTCGCGGCAGCGCTCGGGCTTCCGGTTCGGGCTGGAGCATGGCCGGGCCCGGTTCGAGGAAGAGGCGGTGCGCCGGCTCGAGGAGCGCCGCGTCCACCTGATGAAATATATTCTGGGCGCGCCGCTGCTGTATGTGGTGACCGCCCCGGTGATCTATTCCCTGATCCTGCCGTTCGCCGTGGCCGATCTGTGGGTGTCGATCTACCAGGCGATCTGCTTCCGCGTGTACGGCATTCCGCAGGTCCCGAGGGGCCGATACATGATCTTCGACCGGACCGGCCTGCCGTATCTGAACGCCCTCGAGAAGCTGAACTGCGCCTACTGCTCCTATGTGAACGGGGTCATCGCCTATGTCCGCGAGGTCGCTGCGCGCACCGAACAGTACTGGTGCCCGATCAAGCACACCCGGCGGCTGATGGGGGCCCACGGCCGCTACGCCGGGTTCGGCGATTTCGGCGACGGCGAGGCCTATCGCGAGGCGCTGGAGGTGTCGCGCCGGGCCCTGCGCGAGGGCGACGACGACTGACCTGCGACAGTCCCACTTCGGACCTTGGAAGGCGGGGCCGGAGCCCCTATATTGGTCTTGCCGGGGCTTGCTCCGGACTATGGCGATAAACGCGCTTGTAATAAGCGGACCGGACCCGGGTGCGATTCCCGGCGGCTCCACCATTTCTTCCCCGCGTTATCGGCGGAGCGAGCATGGGGCCGACTAGCATCGACGGACGTGTAAAGAAGACTGCTTTCGCCCGTCCTGGCCCACCGTATCGGGCCATTTTCTAACTGCGAACGATAACTTCGCTGGAGAAGTCGCTCTCGCCGCGTAAGCGGTTCGGGTGATTTCGAACACTTAAGTCCTCGGGGATCAGTTCCCGGGGCGGGGCCCGGAGGGCGCCTGCCAACAGAAGCCCTCCACCTATCTCAGGGACGCGCCCTCCTCTTCTTTTGGAAGATGCGGGGGGCCCGCCAACAGAACCCCTGGCGCCTTCCCTCGACATCCAGCTGTGCACCGCCAGACAGAATCCCGGCGTTTTCACCACGTCGCCATCTTTCGCCCGCCGTCCGGCGCCGCTATCAGTCGCGCGAACCATCGAGGCGACCCATGGCCGACGAAACTCCCCCAGTCGACGAGATGCACTACGAGCAACTGGCGCAGGACGCCCTGCGCGGCGTCATTCGCTCGGCGCTCGAACGGGCCGCCCTGCCCGAGGGCATTCCCGGCGCGCACCATTTCTACATCACCTTCAAGACGCGGGCGCCCGGCGTCAGCGTGCCGCCCGACGTCATGGCCAAATACCCGGACGAGATGACCGTCGTCCTGCAGCACCAGTACTGGGACCTGAAGGTCGAGCCGACGAAATTCTCGGTCATGCTGAAGTTCGGCGGCATGCCGAAGGTCCTGGCCATGCCCTATACGGCCGTGACCCGCTTCTACGACCCGTCGGTGCAATTCCTGCTGCAGTTCGAGGCGCCGGCCACGGTGGAAGAGATCGCCGCGGAGATCGCCGCGACCGAACCGGCCCGCACCGAACCCGTCGACACGGGCGACGACGGCCCGAAGGTCGTCTCGCTGGACCAGTTCCGGAAGAAATAGACCCTTCCCCTTCCCATGGGGTCGGCTAACCTCGGCCTGTTCGGAACCGGGACGCGGTCATGGGACGGGTGTTTGTCATCGTGCTGGCGGTGTGGATCGCCCTCGCCTCCCCGGCCGGGGCGCAGGCCTCGCACACCTCGTCCAACCGGTTCGAAGGCTGGACCTCGGCCATCATCGCCGCCGACTGGCGCGATGGACGCGGCCGGCCGATCCGGGCCTTCGACAATGCGCGCCGCGATCTGGTGAAGGGGTTCCTCGACGCCGGCTTTCCCCGCGCCACCATGGTCGACTACAGCCTGAGGCCTGACGCCCCGAATCCCGCAACGCCGGAGACGGTGCTGAATGGCCTCTATGACGCGGCGGCGCGGGGGAGCGCCGGATGCCTGCTGTACTTCACCTCGCATGGCGTCCCGACCGCCATGGTGTTCGGCGACGCCCCGCGGATGACGCCCGACATGATGGTCAACATCGTCCGTCGAGCCTGCGGCGCGCGACCGACCGTGGTGATCGTTTCGGCCTGCTATTCAGGCATCTTCGTCAACGCCCTGTCGGCGCCCAACCGGATGGTGCTGACCGCCGCCAGCCGCGAGCGGACGTCGTTCGGGTGCGGCGCGGACGAGTCGTATCCGTGGTTCGACGGCTGCATCCTGGAGACCCTGCCGACGGCGACGGACTTCCTCGCCCTGGCCGCGGGCGCGCGATCCTGCGTGGCGCGCAAGGAACAGGAACACGCGGTCGACCTGACGTCCGAACCCCAGCTGTTCGTCGGCTCGGAGATGCAGCTGCGCCTGCCGACGTTGCGGTTCAGCCGGCCGACGGGCGCGGGAAGACCCGGATCGTGATCCGCTCACGCTCGCCCTCGCGGCGTTCGACCAGCAGGCGGGCGACCTGGGCGTCGTCGTGGAACAGATAGCCCTTGATGGCGTCGAGCAGGGCCTTGGCGAGGTTGTCGAGGTCCATCCACGGCGGATCGCCGACGTGCTCCATCAGGATCTCGACCGTGTAGTCGCCGTATGAAGGGCGCGACGACCACTCCTTGCGCATGAACTCATAGACCAGCGGCTTGTAGTATTTGGCCTGGGTGGTCAGGCCGTCGATGGTGATCTCGACGGCCTCGGCGGTCTCCCGCGCGCGGACCTTTCCGATGCCGATCCAGCCCGCGGTCATTCAGCCGTCCTCGCCCCTGCGCCTTGTTCGCGCGCGGCTCCGTGCTACACCGCCGCGCACCCTCCCGCCACGTCCGAAGAGCCGCGCCGACCATGACGAACCGCACCGAAACCGACACCTTCGGCCCCATCGAGGTCGCCTCCGACCGCTACTGGGGCGCCCAGGCGCAGCGGTCGCTGGGCAATTTCAGGATCGGCTGGGAGAAGCAGCCCCTGCCGATCGTCCGGGCCCTGGGCATCGTCAAGCGCGCCGCCGCCGAAACCAATATGGCCCTGGGCAAGCTGGATCCGGCCATCGGCGCCACCATCGTCAAGGCGGCCGACGAGGTCATCGCCGGCAAGCTGAACGATCACTTCCCGCTGGTGGTCTGGCAGACCGGCTCGGGCACCCAGTCGAACATGAACGCCAATGAGGTGATCTCCAACCGCGCCATCGAGATGCTGGGCGGCGAGATGGGCTCGAAAAAGCCGGTCCATCCCAACGACCACGTCAATATGAGCCAGTCGTCGAACGACACCTATCCGACGGCCATGCACGTGGCCTGCGCCGAACAGGTGGTCAACGACCTGCTGCCGGCGCTGAAGCATCTTCACGCGGCGCTGGACGCCAAGGCCAGGGCCTGGGCCCACATCATCAAGATCGGGCGGACGCATACCCAGGACGCCACGCCCCTGACGCTGGGCCAGGAGTTCGGCGGCTACGCCCAGCAGGTCGCCAACGGCGTCGAGCGGATCGAGCTGACCCTGCCCAAGCTGATGGAGCTGGCCCAGGGCGGCACCGCCGTCGGCACCGGCCTGAACGCGCCCGTGGGCTTCGCCGAACAGGTGGCCGAGCGGATCGCCGCCATCACCGGCCTGGCCTTCGTCACGGCGCCCAACAAGTTCGAGGCCCTGGCCGCGCATGACGCCATGGTCTTCAGCCACGGCGCGATCAACACGGTGGCGGCCTCGCTGTTCAAGATCGCCAACGACATCCGCTTCCTCGGTTCGGGCCCACGGTCCGGCCTGGGCGAACTGGCCCTGCCGGAAAACGAGCCGGGCAGTTCGATCATGCCGGGCAAGGTCAATCCGACCCAGTGCGAGGCCCTGACCCAGGTCTGCGTCCAGGTGTTCGGCAATCACGCGGCGGTGACCTTCGCCGGCTCGCAGGGACATTTCGAGCTGAACGTCTTCAACCCGGTGATGGCCTACAACTTCCTGCAGTCCGTGCGGCTGATGGCGGACGCCGCGATCAGCTTCACCGACAACTGCGTCGTCGGCATCGAGCCGCGCGAGGACAACATCAAGCGCGGCCTCGACAATTCGCTGATGCTGGTCACCGCCCTGAACGGCCGGCTGGGCTATGACGCCTGCGCGAAGATCGCCAAGACCGCGCACAGGAACGGCACCACCCTGCGCGAGGAGGCCGTCGGCGGCGGCTATCTCACCGACGCCGAGTTCGACGAGGCGGTGCGGCCCGAGAAGATGATCTCGCCGGGGTGATCAGCGCCTACTTCGGGTTGGTGGCGAGGAACCGCGTTTCGGGGTAGCCTTCGCCCATGGGCAAGGTCGAGCTGAACATCGGGATTGAGCCGGACCTGGTCGAGCAGGCCCAGCGGCTCGGCATCTCCATCGCCGGCATGAGCGAGGTCCAGCTTCGGCTGCACCTGCAGAAGGTCGATCCGGCGGGGGCCGAGGCCCGGGCGAAACGCTGGGCGGAAGAGAACGCCGAGGCGATCAAGATTCACAACGATTTTATCAGAGAACACGGACTGCTCTCTGATCATCTTCGCCCTTGGTGGCTGTGAAGCAGTTCGACGTTTTTGAGAACCCGGCCGCCCCGCTTCGCGAAGTCGCTCCGTTCATCGTTCTTCTGTCGTCCCATCTATTCCTGAGACTGGAAGAGGTCATTGTCGCGCCAGTCGTGCACGACGGCAGGCTGCAACCGAGCGAGTTTGATGTCGGCGTGACGATCAACGGGGAGCGATACGTGGTCAGCGTGATCGGCATGGCCGCCATACGAAGCAGCCATCTGGGCAGGCCGAGAAATTCCCTCATCGCTCATCAAGACGACATCCGCCGCGCCCTCGACCGGCTGTTCACAGGCTTCTGATCGTGACCGCCCTCACCCGCCCCTACTGGATCGAGGCGCGCTTCGAGCGGCGCGAGGGGTGGGATGAGGATGTCTATCCGTTCAACCTGCCGGTCCTGAAGGCGCTGGAGACCCTCGTCTTCCATCCGCGGGTGACCTTCCTCGTCGGCGAGAACGGGGCGGGCAAGTCGACGCTGATCGAGGCCCTGGCCATCGCCTGGGGCTTCAACGCCGAAGGCGGATCGAAGGACCACCAGTTCTCGACCCGCGCCTCGCACTCGCCGTTGCACCGGTTCGTCCGGCCGGTGCGGGCGCCGGTGAAGGCGAAGGACGGCTATTTCCTCAGGGCCGAGAGCTTCTTCAACACCGCCAGCTATCTGGAGGAGTCCGGAACCGGCCGGTCCGGCCAGACCGGTCTGCACGAACAGTCGCACGGCGAAAGCTTTTTCAACCTGTTCGACAACCGCTTCACGGGCGACGGGCTGTACATCCTGGACGAGCCGGAGGCGGCGCTGTCGCCGACCCGGCAGCTGTCGTTTCTGGCGCGGATGCACGAGCTTGTCCTGCACGGGTCGCAGTTCATCATCGCCACCCATTCGCCGATTATCCTCGGCTATCCCGATGCGTGGCTCTATCAGGCCTCGACCCACGGACTGGAGCGTGTCGCTTATGAGGACACCGAGCATTTTCAGGTGACGCGGGGCTTTCTGAACCGGCGCGACACCTATCTCGACGTGCTGCTGGCCGGCGACTGATCAGGGCTTGTCGCGGATCGTGCGTCCGATCGGCGCGAGGGCCAGCTTGGCCAGCTCCAGATCCTTCAGCGCGAAGGGAATGCCGATGATGGAGATGAACTCGGCCACGGCGATGATCAGGTGCGACAGGGCGATGTACCAGCCGGCGAAGAGGAACCAGATCACGTTCAGACCGACGCCGAGGCAACCCGTGCCCAGGTCCTCGCGGCCGGTGAACTCGTCGCGCCACACCACCTCGCGGCCGAAGGGCCAGAAGGAGTAGCTGGCGATGCGCCAGGCGGCGAAGGTCCACGGCAGGCCGACCACGGTCAGGGCCAGGATCGCGCCCCCGAGCAGCCACAGCAGGCCGGAAATCCAGCCTCCGAAGATAAGCCACAGGATGTTCAGGATCAGGCGGATCAAGGCGGTCGTCTCCCACGCGTCCCGACGGACGCTGTCTCCTAGATAGGCGAAGGCCCCGCCGATAGCAGCGGGGCCTTCGTGAATTCGCGGTAAGCCGGGCCTACTGCTTCTCTGTCCAGCGCGCCCTGGCCTCATCGCGGGTGAGGGTCAGGTGCACGTGCTCGTCGACGTGACCGACCCAGCTGACCGGGATCAGATGGTGTTTGAAGCCGCCGGCGAGATCGAGTTTCGCCAGTTCGATCCGGTCGCCGATGACGTGATCGACGCGGCCGACATGCTCGCCGTCGGAGCCGACGACTTCGAGGTGTTCGCGGATTTGAGACGGGTCTACCATGGGTCCTCCTGACGGTTGATCGTCGGGAACAATCGCCTGACCGCCGGTCGGGTTGCAGGGCGGAGACCGTGGATGGGCGAGGTCATCAATCTGAACAAGGCGCGCAAGGCGCGCGCGAAGGCGGAGGCCAGGACCGCGGCGACCACGAACCGCGCCGGTCACGGGCAGTCGAAAGCGGATCGCGCGGCGGCCGACAAGGAGCGGGCCCGGATCGAGCGGCTGCTGGACGGGTCGAAGCTGGAGGACTGAGCCATGGCCGACCCGCGTCAGAACCCGCGCATCAGGCACGGATTGATTCCCGTTCTGGTCGCCATGCGGGTCAAGGCCGAACGCGATCGGCGGCAGGCCGAGGCGGCGAAGAAGGCCGGGGACCCGACGACGCCCCGATCGAAACCGAAGCGCGGCTGGTTCCGCTAGGTCGACACCCTGGGCGCGCGGATCAGCAGCGCCTGGCCGGACAGCACCAGCAGCAACCCGACCAGCGCCGTCCAGCCGAAATGGGCGCCCTCGAACAGCACCGAGACCAGCATGGCGATCGGCGGCGTCAGGGCCGAGATATAGCTGGCCATGGCGTAGCCGATGGTCCGGGCGATGGTGAAGTAGAGGCCGAAGGCGATCACCGAACCCAGGATCGACAGATAGAGCAGCGAGCCCACATAGGTGAAGGTCGGGTCGATGCTGAACTCGACCCCCGTGGCCAGGCCGAAAAGCGCCAGCAGGCCGGTTCCGTAGGCCATGGCCCAGGCGGTCGCGGGAATGGCTTCCGAGCCGCGGGTCTGGCCCCGCCAGGCGAAGAAATTGCCGAAGGCCGAGGCCGTGGTGGCGATGAGGGCGAGGCCGACGCCGAGCGCCGCCCGACCGTCGAAGCCCGCGCTCAGCACCTCGCCGCCCGACAGCACGGCGACGCCGAACAGGCCCAGGATGGCGCCGCCCCATGAGGCCGCCGCCGCCTTCTGGCCGGCGGCGAGCCGGAACAGAACCAGATTGAGGAAGGTCAGGGAGGCGAAGGTGACCGCGACGATGGCCGAGGCCACATGGCCCTCGGCGGCGTAGGTGAAGCTGTAGCTGATCGAGAAGGCGAAGGCCCCCTGCCCCAGGGCCGCCAGATGCTGGGCGCGGGTCAGGCGCAGGTTCTTGCGCGCGATCAGGCAGCCGAGGAACAGGACGGCCGACGCCAGGCCGAAGCGCCAGACGATGGAGGCCAGCGGCGGCACGGTCCCCAGCTGCAGGGTGATGGCGTACCAGGTGGTGCCCCAGATCGTGGCGCAGATGATGACGCCGGCGATGCCGAGAATCGTCGCCGGGGACAGGGGCGGGCGAACGACGGGCGGGACTTCAACCGGGGAGGACATCCGCCGGACATGGACTGCACCGCGGCCGGCGACAAGCCGGGTTATCGGCCGTTGGCACAAGGCGGACTTGTGTCAACGGCGGCGGCCGGTCAGGCGCGAAGCTTGAGCCCCGCGCGGACCTCGGCGGGCACCGACTGGTAGACGGTCGCCGGACGGATGCCGAGCCGTGTCCGCACCGCCTCCAGCGGCTGATCAAACAGGGCCTCGTAGTCGAGCCCGGGCAGCCAGCGCGCGGCCCTGCCGTTACGCCAGGCCTGCCAGACCGCCCGGCGCGCGGGCACCGACCGGGCTTCGCGCTGGATTTCCCGCGCCGCGCCCCAGCCGATGAAGGCGAACCCCAGATTCTGTGTCTGGCCATAGGAGAAGGAGACCACGCAGGCCTCGCCCAGGGCGTCGGTCCCATAGCCGGTCAGGACGTGCCAGATGTCATGGATGTCGCGCAGGCGGCGCGAGTACCAGAGAATCGGATGCGGAGCATCGATGAAGGGCACGACCTCGCGCTCGACCTCGGCCAGGCCGTCGGCCGTGAAGCCGCGCGCCTCGCGGAAGGCGCGGTAGTGCGCGCCGACGGAGCCGGGCCCGAACCGGGCCAGCCAGACGGGATCGTCGAGTTTGTGCGCCAGTTCCTCGTGCAGGAAGGCCTGGCGGCCGCCCTCCATGGTCGACAGCATCCTCTGATAGCCGCGGGAGACAGACCGGCCGCTGAGCGCCTGCATGATCCGGAACACCTGGACGGTGTCCTCCTTGTCCCGGATCAGCCGCTGGAAGGCGCGAAGGGCCGTCAGCGGACGCAGTCCCTGCGGACGGATCTTGCGGAAGTCGTCGACGTCGGCGGTCAGGGTCATGGCGCGATCCGGATAAGGCGAGAAGTGTAGCGAAGTGCGAGCCAGGTGGGAACGCCGGCGCGCACCTTGGGTTATCTACGATAACATTGTTTGAAAGCCGCGCCTCGATGAATGCTCCTGCTTCAACAGCGCCCGTCGCCCGGCTCCAGTCCCTTGCCCTGGCCTGGCCGCCCCATGAGTTGCGCCAGGAAGACGTCGCCGCCAATGGCGCAGAGATGTTCGCCACGACCCACGGCGGGTTCGAACGGCTGGCACCCATCTATCGCAACGCCCTGATCGAGACGCGGCACTCCTGCGTCCCGATCGAATGGTATCTGAAGCCGCACAGCTTCTCCGAACGCAACGACCTGTTCCTCGAGAATGCGGTCAAGGTGCTGGCGGAGGCCGCCGGCAAGGCGCTGGATCAGGCCGGGCTCGAGGCGCGCGACATCGACGCCATCGTGGTGGTCTGCACCACGGGCATCGCGACGCCGGCGCTGGACGCCCGGCTGATGCAGGTGATGCCCTTCCGTCCGGATGTGCGGCGGCTGCCGATCTTCGGCCTGGGCTGCGCGGGCGGGGTCGTCGGACTGGCGCGCGCGGCCGATCTGGCGCGGGCGCGTCCCGACGAGCGGGTCCTGCTGCTGGTCGTCGAACTGTGCGCGCTGACGTTCCGGGCGAAGGATCGATCCAAGAGCAATCTGGTCGCCACCGCCCTGTTCGGCGACGGCGGCGCTGCGGCCGTGATCAGCTGCCGCGAGGACGCGGCCGGCCCCGCCCTCGGCGCCAGCCGCGAACACACCTGGCCGGACAGCCTGGACGTCATGGGCTGGGACGTGGCCGACGACGGGCTCAAGGTCGTGTTCAGCCGCGACATCCCGACCCTGGTCCAGAACGATTTCCGGCCCGTGGCGATGGACTTCCTGGCCGGCCAGGGCCTGACGCCCGCGGACATCGGCGGCTTCGTCTGTCATCCGGGCGGCGCCAAGGTCATCGACGCGCTTGAAGCCTGTTTCGACCTTTCCAACGGCGCGCTGACCCATACCCGCGCCATCCTGCGCGATCACGGCAACATGAGCGCGGCCACGGTGCTGTTCGTGCTCAAGGCCATGCTGGACGATGGCGTGAAAGGCCCCCTGTTGCTGACCACCCTGGGGCCCGGCTTCACCGCGGGCCTGATGCTGGTGTCCCCATGATGTGGCTGTGGCTGGTGCTCGGCCTCGTCGCGGCGCAGCGGCTGTGGGAGCTTTGGCTGGCGGACCGCAACACGAAGCGTCTGCTGGCCGAGGGCGCGGTCGAGGTCGGCGCCGCCCACTATCCGCTGTTCGTCGTTTTGCACGCCAGCTGGCTGGCGGCGATCGCGATCGTCACGCCGTGGACGGCCGTCCCGAATCCCTGGTGGCTGACGCTCTATGTCGTGCTGCAGTTCGGCCGGCTTTGGATCATCGGGACGCTGGGACGGTTCTGGACCACGCGGATCATCACCCTGCCCGGCGCTCCGCTGGAGACAAGAGGCCCCTACCGCTTCGTGCGCCACCCGAACTATGTGGTCGCGTCGCTGGAAATCCTCGTCCTGCCTCTGGTGTTCGGCCAGGTCTGGATCGCGCTGGCCTGGACCATGGCCAACGCGCTACTGGTCGCATGGCGCATCCGGGTGGAAGATCGCGCCCTGCAGGACCGCCGCGGCTGATGCTCAAGAAACGCTCCGTCTCCCTGTCGGGCCACGCGACCTCGGTGGCGCTGGAACCGGCCTTCTGGACCGTGCTGGACCAGATCGCGGTCGCCGCGGGCCTCTCGCAGGCCGGCCTGATGAAGCGGATCGACGAGCGGCGGGGCCGCACCCCCCTCGCCTCGGCCTGCCGGCTTCTGGCTTTGGCCTGGGCGGGCGGAGACCGATCTTTCGCCGAACAGGAGTCCACTGATTGACAGCGGCGGGGGTTGGCGCATCCTTCATTCCGGAGGCGTCGTCATGGCCAATGAAAAACTGATCCCCGCCGCGGTCGCGGGCGGCCTGCTGGCCCTCGGCATGCTGGGCGGCGGCGCCCTGATCGGACAGGGGATCGTCAACGCCCGGGTCGGCGACCGGTCCGTCAGCGTCCGGGGGCTGGCCGAGCGCAATGTGAAGGCCGATCTGGCCGTCCTGCCGCTGCGGTTCACCGCCTCCGGCGATGTTCTCTCCGAGGTTCAGGGCCGGATCGACGGCGACCTGGCCATCGTGCGCGCCTTTCTGACGGCCCAGGGCTATCCGGCCGCCGCGGTGTCGCTGGGCCGGCTCGAGGTGGCGGATACGCGGTCGCGGGAATACGCCAACCAGACCGGCGGGCCGCGCTTCATCCTGGCCCAGACCGTGATCGTCCGGACGACCGACGTGGACCGCGTCCAGGCCACGACCCGGGCGCTGAACGACCTGGTGCGTCAGGGGGTGGTGCTGCAGGACTTCTCCGGTCCCACCTATGTCTTCACCGGGCTGAACAGCGTCCGTCCCGCCATGATCGCCGAGGCCACCGCCGCCGCCCGCACCGGCGCCGAGCGGTTCGCCCAGGATTCGGGCGCGCCGCTCGGTCCGATTCGTCAGGCGACGCAGGGCTCGTTCGAGATCCTCGCCCGCGACGAGATCGGCGATGAAAGCCAGTCCCCGGACAAGAAGATCCGGGTCGTGACCACCATCAGCTACCGCCTGCGCTGACGATCAGTTTTCCGCCACCGGCTCCGGGCCGGGAACGCTCGGCGGCTCGACCGCCGGGACGTCCGGAAGGTCCGGCATCTTCGGGGCGTCAGGCAGGTCGACGTTGATGTCGACATTCGTGTCCTTGCCCGGGCTCATGCCGCCGTTCGAGAAGACGACGAAGGCGATGATGAGCACCACGACGACCAGGCCGCCGACCAGAAAGCCGATCCAGCCGCCGCCGCTGCGCGCCGGAGCAGGATTGTTGATGGTGGTGTGATGCACCTCGGTCCGCGGCGTCGGCTCCACGGGAGGCGTTACGTTCGGATCGGTCATCGGTCAGTTCGCGGCCGGAGCGGCCGGGGCCGAGACTTCCGGCAGGCTGATGTCGACATTGACGTCCTTGGTCTCGGGCGCGCCGCCGCGGGCGAAGACGAAATAGGCCACGATGGCCAGGACGACGACGATGCCGCCGACGATGAAGGCGAGGCCCGTGTTGCCGCCGCCGCTCGTATTGTTGGTGTTCTCGACCATGTGTGGGTCCCTTCCCCGGGTTTCTGATGCAGCGGGAACGACGGCGACGCTTCACGGTTCCGGGCGGTCCGGCGCACGCCGCCGCTGACATCCGGCTCCGTGCACCTTATGTTCCGCCGATGAGTCTGCCTGACGCCCCCGCCCCCCGTATTTCCGACCTCGCCCGTTCGCGCGGCCCCAATGGCGTCGAGCCGGCGGCGGCCGACTATCTGGCGGGCCTCAATCCCGAACAGCGCGAGGCGGTGGAGACGGTCGACGGCCCCGTCCTGGTGCTGGCCGGCGCGGGCACGGGCAAGACGCGCGTGCTGACCACCCGGCTGGCCCACATCCTCGCCACGGGCCGCGCCCGGCCGTGGGAGCTGCTGGTCGTCACCTTCACCAACAAGGCCGCGCGCGAGATGCGCGAGCGGATCACCCATCTGATCGGCCCTTCCGCCGAGGGCTTGCGCTGGCTGGGCACCTTCCACAGCGTCGCCGCCCAGATCCTGCGGCGGCATGCGGAGATGGTCGGGCTGAAGTCGACCTTCACCATCCTCGACACCGACGATCAGGAGCGGGTCTGCAAACAGGTGCTGGAGGCGGAAGGCCTCGACACCAAGCGCTGGACGCCCAAATCCCTGAACGGGTTGATCGATCACTGGAAGAACCGCGGCTGGACGCCGGAGAAACTGCCGCCGTCCGAGGATTTCGCCAACGGCAAGGGCCATGCCCTCTACGCCGCCTATCAGGCGCGGCTGGTCAGTCTGAACGCCTGCGACTTCGGCGACCTGTTGCTGCATAATCTGACGATTCTGTCAAAACATGCGGATATCGCGGAGGAATATCGCCGACGGTTCCGCTATATCCTGGTCGACGAATACCAGGACACCAACGTCGCCCAGTATCTGTGGCTGCGGCTGCTGACGTCGTCGACCGGAAACGTCTGCTGCGTCGGCGACGACGATCAGTCGATCTACGGCTGGCGCGGCGCCGAGGTGGACAACATCCTGCGCTTCGAACGCGATTTTCCCGGAGCCAAGGTCATAAGACTGGAGCGCAACTACCGGTCAACACAGCATATTCTCGGAGCGGCCTCGGGCCTGATCGCCGCCAACCGCGACCGGCTGGGCAAGACGCTGTGGACCGAGGACCTGAGCGGCGGCAAGGTCCGGGTGCGCGGCGTCTGGGACGGCGAGGCCGAGGCCCGGCTGATCGCCGACGAGATCGAGACGGCCCGGCGCGAGGGCGTGGCCTACAGCGACATGGCCGTGCTGGTCCGGGCCTCGTTCCAGATGCGCGCCTTCGAGGAACGGTTCGTGCTGCTGGCCGTGCCCTACAAGGTCATCGGCGGGCCGCGCTTCTTCGAACGGGCCGAGATCCGCGACGCCCACGCCTATCTGCGGCTGATCCTGTCCGAGGACGACGATCTGGCCTTCGAGCGGATCGTCAATACGCCCAAGCGCGGCATCGGCGACACCAGCGTGCAGAAGGTGCTGCAGATCGCGCGGCTGTCGGGCGTTTCGGCGATGAGCGCGGTGCGCGACCTGATCACGTCGGACGAGCTCCAGGCGCGGACGCGGACCGCCCTGTCCAATTTCGTGCGCGACATCGACCGCTGGCGCGCGCTCGCCCAGACCACCACCCACTGGGAGCTGACCGAGGCCGTTCTGGAGGAGAGCGGCTACACCGACATGCAGAAGGCCGATCGGGCCACCGGCCAGACGCGACTGGATAACCTCAAGGAGCTGACGCAATCCATGCAGCAGTTCGAGACCCTGCCCGCCTATCTGGAGCACGTCTCGCTGGTCATGGACCTGGATCGCGGCGGTTCGGACGACGCGGTGCAGATCATGACCCTGCACGGGGCCAAGGGGCTGGAGTTCCCGCTGGTCTTCCTGCCGGGCTGGGAGGAAGGCGTCTTCCCCAGCCAGCGCAGCATAGACGAGAAGGGCGAAAAGGGCCTCGAGGAGGAACGCCGCCTCGCCTATGTCGGGGTGACCCGGGCCAAGTCCGACGCGCGGATTTCGTTCGCGGCCAACCGGCTGGTGTACGGCCGCTGGACCTCGCAGCTGCCCAGCCGCTTCGTCGACGAACTGCCCATGGCCCACGTCGAGGCCGAGAGCGACACGGGGTACTATGGCGTCACCCCCGGCATGAAGGACGCCAAGAGCCGCTGGGACGACATGCCGACCTTCGGCAGCGGCTATTCCTCGCCGGGCTGGAAACGGGCGCAGTCGTTCACGGCCGGCCGGGCGCCGGCGGCCAGGCCGGCGCGGCACACCCTGATCGAAGGCGATGGAAGGCTGGTGGCGACGGCGGATCCGAAGGCGGGCGGCGACTGGTCGAAGGGCGAACGGGTCTTTCACCAGAAGTTCGGCTACGGCCTGATCACCGGCATCGAGGGCAACAAGCTGCTCGTCGCGTTCGAGAAGGCCGGGGAAAAGAAGGTGATCGACAGCTTCGTGGAGAAGGCCTGAGAAGCGAAATCTCACCGGTTCACAATCTCGGATCGCAGCCGCTGGCCCCCTCCTCGACGCCATGTCACATTCCCCGCCATGGCGACCTTCACCCTCAAGCTGGACGATGACGCCTTCCTGAAGCTGGCCGAGGCCGCCCGACGGGCGGGCGTCACGCCCGAGCGCATGGCCGAGTCGATGCTTGAGACGTGGATACCCGCCGATGATGACCTCCCCGCCTCTCCCGGAGTCGGTGAGCCGGCCCGCGCCTGGACGAGCGCAACGGACGAGGGCGGAGATCCCCACGAGGACAACGCCGCCAACCACGACCTGAACGAGGTCGGACGGCCATGGAGCGAGGTCAGGCCTGAGTTCGTGGCGCTGATCGACAAGACCTTCGGCAAGGCTGAATGAAGGTCATTCTGTCGCCGCAGGCGGAGCTCGATTTCGAGACCCAGGTGCGATGGTTGAAGGAACACTCTCCCATCGCGGGCCGATCCGCCGCCCTCCGGATCGTGGAGGTCATCGACCTGTTGTCGAATTTCCCCGACATGGGAACGGCCGTCGGTTCGGAAGCGCGCGAGAAGACGGTTCAGTTCGGCCGCGACGGCTTCGTGATCCGGTATCGGCGATCAGGCCGCACCCTTGTCGTCCAGCGCATCTTTCACAGCCGTCAGGACCGGCGCTGAACTCACCCCAACCCTTCGTTAAGCCGGTTCGCCCACCCTGCGCCGGTGCGCGAATCCCGTTCAGACACGGTCCTGACCGAGCCCGCCCCCGGCCTCTGGGAGCGGGTGATCTGCATCGGCCTGATCGCCATGCTGACCGGCGCCCTGATCGGGCCCGTGTTCGCGCCGTTGCAGGAAGAGACGCCGGTGCTGCGGCTGGTCTGGCTGCCGGCGTATGCGGCCATCTTCGGCATGGCGGCGTATCGCATCGACCGACTGTGGCGGGCCTGGCCGGCGATGCTGGCCATGGTCGCCGTGGTCGGTCTGGCCTTCGCCTCGAAATACTGGTCGATCGACTATGGCGTGACCAGCCGGCGGGTCATCGCCCTGGCCATCAGCAGCGTCTTCGCCCTGTATCTGGGCGCCGTGTTCCGCGGCCCGCACCTGCCGCGCCTGCTGATGCACGCCGCCCTGCTGATGGCGGTGGGCAGTCTGGTGATGGTGTTCGCCTTCCCGTCCATCGGCGTGCACCAGTACGATAACGCCGGCCTGTGGCGCGGCCTGTGGTACGAGAAGAACCAGATGGGGGCCGTCATGGTCATCGGGGCGACGGCCTCGGCCGCCTGCCTCGCCTCGCCCGACCCGCGCCGCCTGCTGCCCGCGATCGCGCTCGGCCTCGCGTCGATCCTCGTGCTGGCCACCCAGTCCAAGACCTCCCTGCTGTGCCTCGTCGTCGGGCTCGGCGTCGTCGGCGGCTTCTGGTCGATGAAGCGCGGCGGCGCGGCCTTCACGGTCGTGGCCGTCTGGGCCGCCGTGGTGCTGGCGGGGATCGGCCTGTGGACCTGGGAGACCCATTCGGTCGCGGTGCTGGAGGCGCTGGGCAAGGACCCGTCGCTGACCGGCCGCACCGAGATCTGGGACAGCCTGATGCGCAAGGTCGCCGACCGGCCGTGGACCGGATACGGCTACGGCGCCTTCTGGGGCCGGGTCGGGGAATCCGTCCCCGCCGACTGGGTGCGCAAGGAGACCGGCTGGACCGTGCCCAGCGCCCACAACGGCTGGATCGACCTGCTGGTCCAGCTGGGCTGGCCCGGCGCGATTCTGGTCGGGGTGCTGATGGCGACGACGGCCGTGATCGCGGTCCTGCGCTCGATGGGCTCGGGCGCCCGCGAGGGGTGGTGGGCGCTGGGCTTCCTGGCCGCCTTCTTCGTGCTGAGCCTGTCGGAGAGCATTCTGGTGCAGCACCAGAGCCTGCCCTGGGTGCTGTTCCTCGCCGTCCTGACCCGGGCGGTCCTGCCGTCGCCCGCTGCGGCGGCCGTGCCGCTTGTGGAGAAGCGCGGCGGGGCCTACCAGACCGGCTCCCGAATCGCCGCACAGTATCCGCATGGGCCAGTCCGCCGACCTCCTTTCGCTGTTCGATGACGAGCCGACGCAACCGCGTCCCGCCGATCCCGTCTCCACGCCTGAACCGGCCCCCGAGCCGGCCCTGACGCCGCAGGCCGCCGCGCCGAAGCCGGAACCTGAGCCGGTGCGGACCCCCTCGCCCGTCGCGCCGTCCGCGCCGCCCCTCCCCGGCAGCTATTCCGCCTCCTCGATCGAGGTGCTGGAGGGGCTGGAGCCGGTCCGCAAACGCCCCGGCATGTATATCGGCGGCACCGACGAACGGGCCCTGCACCACCTGTTCGCCGAAGTCCTCGACAATGCGATGGACGAGGCCGTGGCCCGCCACGCCAGGCTGATCACCGTCGATCTTGACGCCGGGGGCTGGCTGTCCGTTCGCGACGACGGCCGCGGCATTCCGGTCGATCCGCACCCCAAACATCCGGGCAAATCGGCGCTGGAAGTGGTGATGACCGTCCTGCACTCGGGCGGCAAGTTTTCCGGCAAGGCCTATGAAACATCAGGCGGTTTGCATGGCGTCGGCGTCAGCGTCGTCAATGCCCTGAGCGAACAGCTGGACGTCACCGTCTGGCGCGACGGCCATGAGTGGAAACAGTCGTTCAGCCGCGGCCTGCCGCTCGGCTCCATCGTCCAGGGTCCGCCGTCGAAGAAGAAGGGCACCCTGATCCGGTTCAAGCCGGACGAGGAGATCTTCGGCGTCGGCGCGGCGTTCAAGCCGGCGCGGCTGTTCCGCATGGCCCGGTCCAAGGCCTATCTGTTCCGCGGCGTCGAGATCCGCTGGTCCTGCGCCGCCGAACGCATCACCGACCACACCCCGACCGAGGCGGTGTTCCACTTCCCCAACGGCCTGGCCGACGCCCTGGCCGAGCGGATCGGCGATCTGGAGACGGTCACCCCGGCCTTCTCGGGCCGCGTCGAGCGCAAGGGCGAGGCCGGGGCCGTCGAATGGGCCGTGACCTGGTCGCCGATCGGCTTCGGCGAGGCCGACGGCTTCGTCTCCTCCTACTGCAACACCGTCTCGACGCCCGACGGCGGCACGCACGAGGCCGGCTTCCGCGCCGCCCTGGTCAAGGGCCTGAAGGCCTATGGCGAGCTGACCAATGACAAACGCGCCGGTCTGATCACGGCGGAAGACGTCATCGCCAACGCCGGGGCGATGATCTCGGTGTTCATCCGCAATCCCGAGTTCCAGGGCCAGACGAAGGACCGCCTGTCCTCCCCCGACGCCCAGCGTCTGGTCGAGCAGCTGCTGCGCGATCCCCTGGATCACTGGCTGACCGAAAGTCCCAAACAAGCCAACAGCTTGCTGGGCTTTGTCATCGAGCGGGCTGAGGACCGCCTGAAGCGGCGCAAGGACAAGGAGGTCCAGCGGGCCCAGGCCACGCGCAAGCTGCGCCTGCCCGGCAAGTTGTCGGACTGTTCGCGCCAGTCGGCCAACGGCACCGAGCTGTTCATCGTCGAGGGCGACTCGGCCGGCGGTTCGGCCAAACAGGCGCGCGACCGCACCACCCAGGCCATCCTGCCCCTGCGCGGCAAGATCCTGAACGTCGCCTCGGCCACGGCCGACAAGCTGCGCGCCAACATCGAACTGTCCGACCTGGCGCTGGCGCTGGGGGTCCAGCCGGGCAGCCGGTTCAACATCGAGGATCTGCGCTACGAGCGGATCGTCATCATGACCGACGCCGACGTGGACGGGGCCCATATCGCGGCCCTGCTGATCACCTTCTTCTACCGCTCCATGCCCGAGACCATCCGTCAGGGCCGGCTGTTCATGGCCCTGCCTCCGCTCTACCGGATCAGCGCCGGGCCGCTGTCGGAATACGCCCGCGACGACGCTCACCGCGACGAGCTGATCGCCACGGTGTTCAAGGGCAAGAAGGTCGAGATCGGGCGGTTCAAGGGCCTGGGCGAGATGATGGCCTCCCAGCTCAAGGAGACCACCATGGACCCGAAGAAGCGCACCCTCGCGCGGGTCACGGTGCCGGCCTCGGAAGACGAGATCGAGGATCTGGTCGAACGGCTGATGGGCAAGAAGGCCGAGGCCCGGTTCCAGTTTATCCAGGACAACGCCCAGTTCGTGGTTGCTGATCTCGACGTGTGATCAGGCAGCCGGAGCCGTGACTGGCTGCGGCGCGGGCGGAACCAGACCCGTCAGCTTCAGCCGCAGTTGCCGCTGAAGGAAGAACAGCGAGACCAGGCACTGCAGCAGGCCGCAACTCGCCGACAACCACCAGAAATGCTCCAGCCGGGTCCACGGCTGGAGCGACAGCCAGAAGGCGCCGCCCGCGAAGGCCGTCAGGCGCAGCACGCTGCCGACCAGCGCCGGCCGGGTGTCGCCAAGCGCCTGGAAAGTCCCGGAAGCGATGAAGATCAGGCCCGTGGCGATGAAGTTCAGCGACACGATGCGCAGATAGGTCGCGGCCACCTCGGCCACCGCCGGATCGGGCGTGAAGGGTGCGACCAGCCAGCGGGCCTCCCACTGGCAGACGATGGTCAGGACCAGCATCAGGCTGCAGCTGATAATCGCCGCGTCCCGCACGGTGCGTCGGACGCGATCGGGCAGGCCCGCGCCGAAATTCTGGCCGGCGACCGGGGCCACTGCGAAGGACACGGCCATGGCTGGCAGAAAGACCGACTGCATGACCCGCGAGCCGACGCCAAACCCGGCCTGGGCCTCGGCGCCGAAATTGCGGATCACCGCATAAACGATGCCCATGGTGAGGAACATCAACAGGAACTCCGCCGCCGACGGCAGGCCGATGCCGACGATGCGCGACAGCACGACGCGGTCGGGCCGGGCGAGGCGCAGCGGCCCGGTCATCAGCGTCTGTACGCGTCCGAACACCCACACCGAACCGACGAAGCCCGCCAGCGCCGCCAGCGAGCTGGCCAGACCCGCGCCGAACGTCCCCAGCGGCAGGCCCGATCCCCAGCCCGCGATCAACACCGGCGCCAGGATGGCGTTGAGCAGGACGGTCCCCGACTGGATCAGCATGGTAGGCCGCACCACGCCCGCGGCCCGCAGCGCCGACCCCATGGCTCCGGTGGGAAACATCAGCGCCAGCGCGGGCAGGAAGCCGTGCAGATAGGCCGTACCCTGCCGCGCCGTCTCGGGATCGGCCGCGACCGCGCCGATGGCCATGCCGCCGAAGCCATAGCCGCCGATCAGGGTCAGGGACGACAGCCCCAGTGATATCAGCATGGACTGGCGATACACGCCGTCGACCTGGGTGAAGTCCTTCGCCCCGATGCCGCGGGCGATCAGCGACAGGGAGCCGACCGCCACCATCTGGGCCGCCGCCATCACCAGAAAGAAGACCACTCCCGCCAGACCGACACCCGCTATGGCGTCCGGCCCCACCCCGGCGACGAAATAGAGGTCGATCAGGAAATAGAGCGTCTGGAACAGCAGGCCGAGCCCGATGAACGCCGCCATGCCGATGAGGCGCCGGCTGATCGATCCCTGGGTCAGATCATGTTGCATCTTCGGTCTCGCGGCATGACGCGGGACCGCGTCGTTCCGAGGGATTTACCCGGGCAATATATGGGCGTCAATATTACCCGGGTAAATAATAGCCGCGCAGCCGTCTCCGCCCTCATGGGCAGTTGGTCGGCGCCCCGTAGCGGCTGACCTGAGCGCGGGCGCCGCCCTCCATCAGATGCAGCACCGTCATCCGGTCGTACTCGCATTCCGGCATATCGGCCGCCTCGGCGTAGCCCAGCGCTCGCGCGATCAGCGGCACGGTGTTGCTGTGGCCGACGATCAGAACCACGGCGTCGTCCGGAAGGGCGCGAACCCGCCCGGCGATGGCCGCCACATGGGCCGTCGCCCCGCCCTCAAAGCCGATGGGTTCGACCGTCGCGGAATGGAATTCCGCCGTCGGCGCGGCCGTCAGACGCGTGCGCTGCAGGGTGCTGGTGAAAATATGGCCGGGGTGAGCCTCGGCCAGGGCGGCCGAAAGGGCGGCGGCGCGGGCCTGTCCCGCCTCCGACAGCAAGGGATCGGCGCTGGCGTCGGCCTTTTCGGCGTGACGGACCAGATACACCGTCTGCGCCATGGCCGAAGTGGCGGTCAGCAGCGACAGGGCGGCGGCGAGCAGGAGGCGTTTCATGATCCCGGATCCTCGATTTCGTTCGAAACTGACCGCGCGCGGAACGCCTGTCGAGAGGCCTCAGTGCACCTTCCACTCGCCCGGCCGGGCGAAGGCGGGCTCGCCGCTGACCTCGGCGTAGACCGAGCTCAGGTCTTCGAAGACGCGGTTCCAGGCGAACCGTTCGACCGTCCGCGCGCGGGCGGCGGCGCCGATGGCCTCGATATCGCGAGCGAACAGGGCCTCGATCGCCGCGGCGTACTGGACGGGGTCCGCGCTCTTCGCCAGCTGACCGACCGTGTCGTCGACCGTTTCCTTGACCCCGCCGGCGTTGACCCCGACGACCGGACGGCCGCAGGCCATGGCCTCCAGAACGATCAGGCCGAACGGCTCCTTGTCGTTGGCGTGCACGAAGGCGTCGCAGGAGGCGATGATCCGGGCCACGGCCTTGGGATTGGCCTCATACGGCAGGGAGATGACGCGGTCTTCCGCCGGCATGCCCTGACCGGCTCCGACGAGGATCAGATGGTAGGGGGCGCCGAGCCGCTGCACGGCTTCGATCAACACGTCGATGTTCTTCTCGCGCGCCGGGCGCCCGGCGAAGCAGAGCAGGCGCGCGGACGCCGGCAGGCCCAGCTTCTTCAGCAGCCAGTCGCGGTCGCGGCGGTCGGGACGGAAGGTGTCGATCTCCACGCCCAGGGGCCGGATGATGATATTGCCGACGCCGGCCTCCTCCAGCCGACGGGCGATGAAGCGGCTGGGCGAGATGACCTTGTCGAACTGGCCGAACAGCCGGGCCCAGCGCTTCTCGACCGGCTTCTTGGCCCATTCGCCGAAGTGGAGGGCGGCGAGGCCTGCGGGATCGGAGTGGCAGAAGCCGACGACCGGGCAGCCGGCGCGCTGACCCGCCTCCAGCGCCCCCTGCCCGGGCGTGTACGGATCGCCGGCCTCGATGATGGACGGGTTCAGCGACGCCACCCAGGCGCCCCAGCGGCGCACCGAGGTCGGCCAGCGGTAGCCGTCGCCGAACGGCAGCTTGGTGGCGTGCAGCTGAACGATGCCGTCGTCGCCCGCCTTGTGATGCGCCCCCGGCACGACCAGCGAATGGGCGACGCCCGGACGGTTCGCCTCCAGCCAGGCCTTCTTGGACAGCAGATAACGTTTCACCCCGCCCGAGCGCGGCGCGTACAGCATGGTCGTGTCGACCAGCCGCGGCCGGCCGTCTTCGCCCGCCGCCTTGGTGGCCTTGAGGGTCTCGGAAACCTCCTCGTCCCAGCCGGGAATCAGGCGCAGTTCGCCTTCCTGCACTTCGAGGCCGGCCAGGCTCATCAATTCACGCTGGGCTTCGTTGACGCCGGATGCGCCAACGCGCGCGACCCGCTTCTGGATGCGGCGGGCCTTGCGGACCTTCGACATATGCGACTTGACCATCAGCGGCCCCTAGCGCCGCTCGCAGCCAAGCTCAAGCGTCGTCCGCTTGCGGAGGGTCTTCGGCAGGCGTCACTCCGCGCCGATGCAGCGCCTCCCGCAGCAGGGTTTCCACCTGGGCGTTGACCGAGCGCAGCTCGGCGGCGGCCAATCGCTCGACCGCCGCCATCACCCCCGGAGAGGCGCGCATCAGAAAGGGCTTCTTCGGACGCGCCATGCCTCAGCCGTACAGGGTGCCGGCATTGACGACCGGCTGGGCCTCCCGGTCGGCGCACAGGACCACCAGCAGGTTGGACACCATGGCGGCCTTGCGGTCCTCGTCCAGATCGACGACGCCGCGTTCATTGAGGTCGGCCAGGGCGTTCTCGACCATGCCGACGGCGCCGCGGACGATCAGGCGACGCGCCGACAGGATGGCCTCGGCCTGCTGGCGGCGCAGCATGGCTCCGGCGATCTCGGGCGCATAGGCCAGGTGCGCCAGGCGGGCCTCGTCCACCGCGACGCCGGCGACGCTGACCCGGCCGACCAGTTCATCGCGCAGCCGGGCGGCGACGTCCTCGGCGTCGGCGCGCAGGGTCATCTCCGTCTCGGACCCTTCCTCGCCGTGGTCGTAGGCGTAGTGCGAGGCGATGTCGCGCAGGGCCGTGTCGACCTGGATGTTCACGAAGGCCTGATAGTCGTCGACGTCGAACAGGGCCTGGGCCGAATCCTGGACGCGCCACACGACGTTGGCGGCGATCTCGATCGGGCTGCCGCGCCTGTCGTTCACCTTCAGCTTGTCGGAGGTCAGGTTGCGGACGCGCAGACTGACCTTCTTGCGGCTGTACCAGGGCAGGACCCAGCGCAGGCCCGTCTTCCGGTCCGTGCCGCGATAGTCGCCGAACAGGAGGATCGCCATGCCCTCGTTCGGCTGCAGCGAATAAAGACCGCAGATCAACAGCAGGCCCGTCACCGCGGCGGCGATGCCGGCGGCGACCCGCCAGGCCGCGTCCAGATCGAGGGCGATGCCGACCGGCCCGAGGATCAGCAGGGCCAATCCCGCCAGCAGCATCACGACGCCATTGGCGGCGGCGGCGGGGCGTTCGGCGGATCTGGAATGTGTGGTTTCGGTCATCGGTCCCTCCCTGAAGCAATATTCATATGATATCACTTTGATGTCGAAAAACGCAACAGCCCCGCTTGAACTGCGGCTCCCCGGTCCGGCTTCGGCCTTGCATTCGCCTCAAATTCGAGAAACTTGAGGCAGGCTGGCTTGGTCCCTGTTAGAGGATCGCCCGCGTCTCTGGCGTCTCGTCCACAGGGGTTTCTACCGAATGCGTATTCTACTCGCGACCGCGGTTGCGATCGCTCCCCTGATGGCCGCTTCCGGCGCCATGGCCGAGGTGGTGATTTCGAGTCCCCGCACGACGCCCATCGCCACGTCCAACGCGACCGGCACGGGTCCCGATGACATCCGCATCGCCAGCGGCGGCGCCGTCAATGTGGCGTCAGGTGGAGCGGTGACCATCGACGTCAGTGAAAACTTCACCCTGGATTCGGGCGGCGGCATCAACATGAGCGTGGCCGCCGACGGCGCGACCGGCGTGCTGGTCAATCCGGGCGTCACGTCCAATGTGACGATCAACGGCTCCATCGCCGTCGCCGACTCGATCGATAGCTATCCCGACACGGACAGCGACGGCGACCTCGACGGTCCCTGGGCGACGGGAACGGGTCGATATGGCGTACGCTATGCACCGGGCGCGGCGGTCACGGGCGATCTGATCCTGGGCACGACCGCGGTTGTCAGCGTGGACGGAAACAATTCTTACGGCATCTCGATCGAATCCGGCCTGAACGGCACGTTCCAGAGCCAGGGCACCATCCGGGTGTATGGCGACAACTCGGTCGCGGTTCGCACCCAGGGCGCCGTCAACGGCGCGGTGACGCTGCTGGGCAACATCAGCGCGCGCGGCGTCAACGCCTCGGCGGTGTCGATCGGCGGCGATGTGAGCGGGCGGCTGTCGCTTCAGGGCGACCTGAGCGCCTCGGGATACCGCTATACGTCGCTCGGGACCGACGCATTCGAAGCCGGGCTCGAAGCTGAAGACAAGGTGCAGGGCGGGGCGACGGTCATCATCGCCGCCAATGTGGCGGGCGGCGTGCTCGTCGATCGTCCGCCCACCGATGCCGATACGGCCAACGCTGACGAAGACGCCGACGGAATTACGGACTCCGCGGAACCCACGGGCCAGATCTCCAGCTTCGGCTCGGCCCCGGCGGTCGTGATCGGCTCCGCGACCCGATCCATCTCGCTCGGGGCCGTCGGCGCCGGCGACAACGCCTTCGGCTTCATCAACCGCGGCACGATCAGCGGCCAGGGGGTCTATAGCGGGATCGACGCCAACGCGATCGTATTCGGCGGCAATGCCGGCCAGACGGTCGCGGTCTCGGGCGGTTTCCGGAACGAGGGCACAATCGCAGCCCTTGCCGTGGACGGGCAGGCGACAGCGGTGCGGTTCGGCGCGGGCACGACCGCCGCCCAGATCTTCAACTCCGGCGCCGTGACCGGCGCCGTCTCCAGCGAACTGACGTCCTCTTCGGCGACCGCGATCCGGATCGACGCGGGCGCGTCGGTCGCCAGCCTCACCAACAACGGCTCGATCCTGGGCTCGGCGGGCGGCGGGGCCGCGACCGTGACGGGCATTCTCGATCTCAGCGGCACGCTCTCCACCATCACCAACACCCGGTCGATCCAGGCGACGCTCAATCCGAACGAGGACGGCGATCCGGTAACGGGTACGACGACCGCCATCGACGTCAGCGCCAACACGACCGGCGTGACCCTGATCCAGACGGGAGTCGCGGCCGACCCCACCACGGCGAATCCTGACACGGACGGCGACGGCGTGCCGGACGGCAACGAACCGATCATCGCGGGCGCGATCAGGCTGGGCTCGGGCGCCGACACCGTGGATATCCGCAACGGCGTGGTGCTGGGCGACATCGCCTTCGGCGCGGGGGCGGACAGCCTGGCGATCTCGGGCGGCGGCGTGGTGCGCGGCGCCCTGTCCGACACCGGCGGCGACCTGACCATCAATGTGGCCAACGGCACGCTCGACGCGCGTCAGACGACCCGGATGGACGTCACCAGCCTGAACGTCGGGGCCGACGGCGACCTGATCGTGACGCTGGATCCGGCGAACAGCGCCTCGGGCGGATTCAACGTCTCCGGGACGGCCACCCTGGCCGCCGGCTCGGGCCTCGGCGTTCGCTTCGCCTCCCTTCTGACCGCGCCGGACCGGTTCACGCTGATTGACGCGACGACGCTGAATTTCGGCGCGGTCGACCTGGATTCGATCGAAGAGAACTCGCCCTATCTCTATGTCGTCGAGGCCGGCGCCGATGTGCCGGCGGGCGAGGTGTTCGTGGATGTCCGGCAGCGGACGGCCGCCGAGGCCGACCTGATCGCCTCGGAAGCCGCCTTCTACGACGCCTTCTACACCTCGATCGGCGACCCGGACGCGCTGAACATCCGCAACGCCTTCCTGGCCCAGACCGGCCGGGACGACTTCATCAACCTGTACGAACAGCTGCTGCCCGAGCATTCGGGGGGCCCGCTGCTGTCCCTGGCTTCGGGCGTCGACGCCGTGACGCGGGCCCTGACGGGCCGCAACGCCTCGGCCGCGCCGGGCGAAACCAGCGCCTGGGTGCAGGAGATCAATTTCTACGCCGACAAGGACAAGACCGACACCTACGGCTTCCGCTCGGAAGGCTTCGGCGTCGCGGGCGGGATCGAGCGCGGAAGCGGCCTGGGCAATGTCGGCATCACCGCCGCCTTCACCTCGTCCGACCTCGCGGACCCCGAAGCCGAAGCGGAAGAAGTCCTGTCGGCCAACCTGCTTGAGCTGGGCCTCTACTGGCGGGCCCAGGGTCAGTACTGGACGACCTGGGCCCGCGCCGCCGCGGGTTACGCCAGCTTCAACTCCGAGCGCCGCTTTGTCGGCGCGGGCCTCAACCTGTCCAACGAATCGGACTGGAACGGCTTCACCCTGGCCGCGGCCGGCGGCGCCTCCTACGAGCGCTCGTTCGGACGCTTCAGCATCCGGCCCGAGGTCTATGCGGAATACTTCTCGCTCAGCGAGGACGGCCACGTCGAAGAAGGCGGCGGCGACGGCTTCGATCTCGAGATCGACGATCGCGAGGGCCACATGTTCTCGGCCACCGCGGCGGTCAACATCGGCATGGGCATGGGCGAGAACAGCTGGTTGCGCCCCGAACTGCGGGTCGGCTGGCGCCAGAACATCTCGGTCGATCCGGGCGAGACCATCGCCCGCTTCCGCTCGGGCGGCCCGGACTTCACCCTGGATGGCGGGTCGATCGAAGGCGGCGGACCGATCGTCGGCCTGCGGCTGAACATCGGCAACGAACTGGGCATGCTGTCCATCAACGCCGACGCCGAGATGATCGAGGACTATGTCCGCTACATGCTGTTCCTGCGGGCCAGCTTCCGGTTCTAGGCCGGCAAGGAGGATCGGGCGGCTAGCTCAGCTGGTCAGAGCACCTCGTTTACACCGAGGGGGTCGGGGGTTCGAACCCCTCGCCGCCCACCATCCCCAGCCCCTCACCGGGGTCGGGTCAGGATGCGTTCACCCTTGGCGGCTAAGCCTGCCAGTCAGGAGAGAGTCGCCATGTCCATGTCCCCCGCCCGTCTCGCCGCATTGTCAGGCGTTCTCGCCGCAGGCCTGATGCTGCAGGGCTGTCTCGTCGGAGCCGTCGTCGGCACGGCCGGGGCGGTCGTCGGCGGCGCGGCCCAGGTCACCGGCGCCGTGGTCGGCGCGGGCGTCGACGCGGTCACGACCTCCGACCAGGAGACAAAAGCCAGACGCGAGCGCGAGCAGCGGGATCATGAACGCGAGCAGCGCCGCTGCGAACAACGACAGCGCCAGGGCCGCGACTGCTGACCTAGAGGGTCAGAACGCAGCGTTCGTGAATGGTCGGCCGCGCCACCTGGATGCGGCACAGCCCCGGCCACTCGGGCTGGAGACGACGGGCGAACCACAGGCACAGGTTCTCCAGACTGGGCAGCTCCAGTCCCGGCTTCTCGTTCAGCATGCCGTGGTCCAGTTCCGCGGCCGCCGCCTTGAGGGCGCGGTCCAGCGCGCCGAGGTCGGCGACCCAGCCATGATCGGCGTCCAGCACCTCCGAGCGAACGGTGGCCTCGACCATGAAGGAATGGCCGTGGATGCGGCGGTAGATGCTCCCCTCCGGCTCGTGCGGAAAGTGGTGGGCGGCGTCGAAGGTGGCCGCCTTGGTGATCTCGAAAACGCTCATCTTACGCCGATGTATTTGTGAGTCTGGACGCTGAGCCGCCATCTGGGGTGGGTCAGGCAATAGTCGATGGCCGCCGCCGTATTGGCCGCCTGGTCGGGCCCGTCCATGGGCTGCAGCCAGAAGCGTTCGAACGGCAGATGCTCGAACCGGTCCGGCATGGCCAGGGGCTGCGGGAAGACCAGCTTGAGCTCCTGACCGGACGTCTGGATCACGGGCGCATCCGCCTTGGGACTGATGCAGATCCAGTCGATCCCGGCCGGCGCCGCCAGGGCGCCGTTGGACTCGATGGCGATCTCGAAACCGCGGGCGTGCAGGGCGTCAATCAGGGCGGCATCGAGCTGTAACAGGGGTTCGCCGCCGGTGCAGACGACCAGCCTGGGGTCCCCCGCCCTGCCCCGCCACATCGACTGGACATGATCGGCCAGGGCGTCGGCCGTGGCGAACTTGCCGCCGCCGTCGCCGTCCACGCCCACGAAGTCCGTGTCGCAGAAGGTGCAGACCGCCGTCGCCCGGTCGCGCTCGAGTCCGCTCCACAGATTGCAGCCGGCGAAGCGCAGGAAGACGGCCGCTCTCCCGGCCTGCCCGCCCTCGCCCTGCACGGTCAGGAAGACCTCCTTGGCGGAATAGGTCATGCGGCCGCCCATTCCGCGTGGCCCGCCGCCCGCAGCTCGCAGGCCGGGCAGTCGCCGCAGCCGTAACCCCAGGCGTGGCGATGTTCGCGGTCGCCGCGATAGCAGGTGTGCGAGGCCTCCACGATCAGCTCGACCAGCGCCGCGCCGCCGATACGGTCAGCCAGCGCCCAGGTCTGCGCCTTGGTCAGCGCCATCAGCGGCGTCTCGATCACGACCGGCCGGTCCAGTCCGAGGCTCAGCGCCGCGGCCATGGCGTCGATGGTGTCGCGGCGGCAGTCGGGATAGCCCGAGAAGTCCGTCTCGCACATGCCGCCGACCAGCACGTCCAGCCCCCGCCGGTCCGCCAGGGCGGCGGCGCAGGTCAGAAACACCAGGTTTCGTCCGGGCACGAAGGTGGTTGGCAGGCCCCGGGCATCCATCTCGATCGCACGGTCGGTCGTCAGGGCGCTCTCCGAGATCCGGCCATAGCCCGTCAGATCGACGACATGGTCCGGTCCCAGGCGGCCCGCCCACTGCGGAAGGACCGCCAGCATGCCCTCGCGCACCTTCAGGCGCGCCTCCATCTCCACGGCATGGCGCTGGCCATAGTCGAAGCCCACGGTCTCGACGCGCGCGAACCGCTCCAGCGCCCAGGCCAGGCAGGTGGCGCTGTCCTGCCCGCCCGAGAACAGGACGAGGGCCGATTTTTCACTGACGGGGCCGGAATCGCTCATGACAAACCTGCGGTCGGCCGGTCGGCCGCGCGCATAAACAAGGGGATGGGCCGCCCGGATGGCGGGCGGGCCTTCTACACCAGCACCGGGGGGAGATCAAAGGCGGCGCAAAAACGGCGATGTTCGGCCTTAACCCTTCTGCAAAGGCTTCTCAGCCAATGTCTACCGGTGGCAGTGGAGTTATGGCCGGATATGCCGACCATTGAAGTCTTGACCGAACGCGCCGAGGCCGTGTCGCCCCAGACGCTGAGCACCGCTGTCTTCGCCCGTTTCGAGAGCGAACCGGATACGCTGGTGATCGCCGTCGTCGAGAACGACCGGCCGGTCGGCCTGATCGAGCGCAACGCCTTCCTGCTCAAGATCGCCGCGCCATTCGGCCATGCGCTCTACGCCGGACGGCCGGTTCTGCACGTGATGGACTCCGAACCCGCGGTCGTCGAAGCCGGCGTCAATATCGACACCTTCTGCGACATCCTTCTGAAAAGCGGACCCGCCGCCCTGATGCGCGGCTTCATTGTGACCCGTCAGGGCCGGTATCACGGCGTCGGCACCGCGGTGTCCCTGCTGCAGGCCGTCAACGACCGGCAGCGGCGTCAGAACGAGGAACTGGCCGAGCAGACCCGGGCCCTCAGCGACACCCGCAACCAGGCCCTCGCCTCGGCTCGCGCCAAGAGCCAGTTCCTCGCCATCATGAGCCACGAGTTGCGGACGCCGATGAACGGCGTCCTGGCCGTGGCTGAACTGTTGCGCCGCCAGTCGCTGCCCGCCCAGGCGCAGGCCCATGTCACCACCATCGTGGACTCCTCTGAAACCCTGCTCCGCATCCTGCAGGACGCCCTCGACCTGTCGCGGGCCGAGGCCGGGGAGCTGGAGCTGCATCCGGAACCGACGCCCCTGCGGGCCCTGATGGACGACATCCAGGCGCTCTGGGCGCCCCGCGCGTCCCAGGACAACGTCACCCTGATGGTCAGCTATGAGGGCGACACCGAACTGGCGGCCGTCGTCGACGGGATGCGCGTCAAACAGCTGTTCAACAACCTGATCGGCAACGCGCTGAAATTCGCCCGAAACGGTATCGTCGAAGCCGGCCTCAAGGCCGTGGCCGTCGGCGATCAGGTCCGGCTGGAGGCGCGGGTTCGCGACGACGGCCCGGGCGTGGATCCCGACCGGGTGGACGAGATCTTCGACCCGTTCGTGCATGGCTCCGGGCCCGACGGCGCCGGTCTGGGCCTGGCCATCTGCCGCCAGATCGTCGAACGGATGAACGGCCGGATCTGGGCCGAGAACAACCCCGGTCGCGGCGCGACCTTCGCCTTCGATCTGGATGTCCAGCGCACCGAGGTCGCCGCGACGGTCCAGTCGAACGTCGAAAACATCGGCGACGGCCAGCTGCTGACCAACCCCCACGTGCTGATCGTGGACGATAACGCCACCAACCGCGTCGTCGCCCAGGCCCTGTGCGAAATGTTCGGCTGCACCTCGGAGACCGCCGAGGATGGGCTGGAGGCGCTGGAAGCCGTCCAGGAGCGGCGCTTCGATCTGGTGCTGATGGACATCAAGATGCCCCGCATGGACGGCGTCCAGGCGACCCTGGCCATCCGCGCGCTCGGCGGCCCGGCCGGCTCCCTGCCGATCGTGGCCCTGACCGCCAACGCCGATCCGGACGACGCGCGCAGATATGTGGAAATCGGCATGGCCTCGGTCGTCGAGAAGCCGATCAAGCCGGAACGGCTGCGCATGGCCATGAACCTGGCCCTCGAACAGGCCGTCGATGCAAGAGCCGACGCCTATACCGCCGTCGCGGCCCGTTCGGTCGCCTGACCGTCGGCGACGTCCGTCGGGCCGGCCTCGTCGTCCTCTTCCTCATAGCCGACCAGACGCAGCGCCCTCGCCTTCTGGCCGTTCAGCTCGCACCAGCGCAACAGGCCCTCTTCACGCCCATGGGTGATCCACGCCTCCTCGGGCTTCAGCTCCGTGAAGGTGGCGATCAGTTCGGGCCAGTCGGCGTGATCCGACAGCACCAGCGGCAGTTCGACCCCCCGCTGGCGCGCGCGGGCCTTGACCAGCATCCAGCCTGAGGCGAAGGCCAGCACCGGATCGGCGAACCGGCGAGCCCAACGATCCTGGGTCGCCGACGGCGGCGCGATCACCACCTCGCCGCCCAGGGCGTTGGGCTTCAATCCCGTGGCGGGCAGGATCGGCCCCAGATCGACGCCCTCGCGTTCATACAGGCGGTTCAGTCGCTCAAGCGCGCCATGCACATGGATGGGCCGGTCCCAGCCCGCCTCCCGCAAGAGCCGGATGACCCGCTGCGCCTTGCCCAGGGCATAGGCGCCGACCAGGTGCGCCCGCTCGGGAAATTGGCGCAGCGACTGGATCAGGCGGCCGATCTCCTCACTGTCCGGGGGATGGGTGAAGACCGGCAGGCCGAAGGTGGCTTCCGATATGAAGACATGGCACGGCACAGGTTCGAACGCCGCGCAGGTCGGGTCGCGACGGCGCTTGTAGTCGCCGGAGACGACCATGGTGATCCCCTTCCAGCGGATGACCGCCTGGGCGGACCCGAGCACATGTCCCGCCGGCGCCATGCCGACCTCGACGCCATTGTGCGAGACGGTCTCGCCATAGGCCACGCCCTGCCGGTGCGTGGCGAAGGCCTCGCCATAGCGTTCGGACATGATCGCCAATGTCTGCGGCGTCGCCAGCACCGTTCCGTGTCCCGAGCGCGCATGATCGGCGTGGCCATGCGTGATCACGGCGCGATCCACCGGCTGGACCGGATCGACGTAAAAGTCGCCGGGCGGGCAATACAGGCCCGCGGGCGTTGGCCGCAGCAGGTGTTCGAAGCGGATCATGAGGGGCATATGGCGGTCATGGCGCATCTGACAACGCACTCGACGGACTTGCGCTCATTTCCTGCCCGACCCAGAAGCGGATCATGACGTCCTCGATCCTCGACATCCTGCCCCAGCTGGCCGGCGGCGCCGCCCACACCCACGCCCTCGGCTTCGTCTATGACGGCGTCGATGGCGACCGCGTCCGCATCCGCGTGCCGTGGCGGGAGGACCTGGTCGGCGATCCCGAGACCGGCGTGTTGTCGGGCGGCCTGGTCACCACACTGCTGGATCATGTCGGGGGGCTGGCGACCTGGGTCGCCCTGGGCCGGTTCGAGAGCATCGCCACCCTGGACTTGCGGGTCGACTATATGCGCGCCGCCGCGACCCGCCGGGATCTGATCGCCGAGGCGCGCTGCTACCGCCTGACCCGGTCGGTCGCCTTCGTCCGCGCATGGGCCTTCGAGGACAGCGCCGAGGATCCCGTCGCGGCGGTCCAGAGCGCCTATATGCTGGGCTCGGGCGAAGGCCGGGGCGCCGGGGTCAATCTCCGCACTCCGAAGGAGACGGCGCGATGAGCGATCTCCTGGACCGCCTGCCCTACGCCCGGTTCCTCGGCCTGGTCACGGAAGGCCACGGTGAAGAGCTGGTCGTCACCATGCCGTTCGCCGACCGGCTGATCGGCAACCCGATCCTGCCCGCGCTGCACGGCGGCGCCACCGCGGCCCTGCTGGAGCTGACCGCCGTGGCCCAGGTCGCCGCCCTGTATCCCCGCCTGCGTCTGCCCCGCCCGATCAACGTCAGCGTGGCCTATCTGCGCTCGGGTCGGCCGGTGGACGTGCACGCCAGCGCCCGGATCAGCCGGGCCGGCCGCCGCGTCGCCCATGTCCTCGCCGAGGCCTGGCAGGACGACCGCGCCCAGCCGATCGCCGCCCTGACCGCACACTTCCTACTTGCGGTAGACGACCTGGAGTAGCGTTCTAGTAGCGCCCATGCTCGGCTCCTCGGGTGACGCCTGGTCACCGGAGGAAGATCATGTCCAGACAATCCATCGGCGAAACCGTCGCCGCCCGGCTCTATGCGGCCGAGACCGCCATCGACCTCGCCCTCGCGGAAACCGCCACCCTGGCGGCGCTGCTGCCGACCGCCCGGGCCGAGGCCTATCTTTCCGCCGTCACGGGCCAGCGCGCCTTTGACGGCGCCGCGGGGGCCATCAGCGCCCTGTCCGCCGCCCGATCCCGGATGGGTCAGACCCATGCCGCCCTCGCCGCCCTCGCGCGCAAGCTGGGGCTGGACACGCTCGCCGTCGGGCCGGTCGACAAGCCCGGCGACACGCCCCCGATCGGCGGCGGCGGCGGGGACGGTCAGGGCGTGGGCCCGGACATGGTGAACAAAACCCTACCCAGCATCACGGATTCATGTTAACATCTCGTTCACCAGTTTATATTTGGGAGCTATTTCCGTGACCAAGACCGAGGTTATCGCCAGCGTCGCCGGCGACCTGAACGCGACCGAGCAGTCGGTCGACGCCGCCATCGCGAACGCCACGACGCTTGTTCAATCGTTGATCGGCGGCCGCGCCGCGCTCGGCATCTCGCCGGTGATCGGCGCCGAATCGCAAGCCAAGGCTCTGGAAGCCATCGCCGCCCTGGGCGCCGCGCGTCAGGCCATGGTCGCCTGCCATGAAGAGCTGGCCAAGGATCATCGGCGCATGGGTTGGGGCGTCTTCGCCCACTTCGACGACAAGGGTCAAACCGTGCCCACGACCGGCGAACACCGTCTCCGCGCGGTTTAATTCGGAGTAATGTCCGCCAGCGGTCATTTCAGCGGGCGCTGACTTGAGGCATTGTCGCCCCCATGCATGGCGCATGGGGGCGATTCTGTGTTTGAGACCATCTACTCTCAGATCGGGCTGGCTGCAGCCGTCCTCGTCCTCACCTTTGTGTTCTGGAAGGGCGATGAACCGGAGCGGATGGGCGGCGCGGCCTATGCAATGGTCTTCCTCGCCGCCACGATGATCAAGGACGGCGGCAGCCTGAGCCTCCCCCGATGGGGCGTGATGGGGATGGATATCGTCATGCTCGCGGTTTTTCTCGGCCTCGGCTGGCATACTCGCCGGACCTGGCTGTTTTGGGCGTCGGCCTTTCAGGCCATGATCGTCACGGGCGGAATCCTCGTGGCGCTTAACCTGCGCCCCCCCTCCGACGCGTTCGCAGCCGTCAACAACATGGCCAACTACGGTGTGCTGATCGCCATGGCCGTGGGCACCTTCTGGGCTTGGCAGGAACGCCGCGCGCTGGAACAGATATAGGCGTCCGCCCGCCCGATCCGGCCCCGTCAGTGAAGGACGATCTGATTGTTCGACACCCCCTACTCCCAGATCGGGACGGCGATCACGGTCCTGGTCGTCGCCTTCGCCTTCCTCAAGGGCGATGAGCCTGAGCGCGTCGGCGCCGGCGCCTATGCCCTGGGCCTGCTCGCCTCGCTGCTGTTGCAGGAAGACAGCCGGCTGTCCGGCGCGCAGTGGGGCTTGATGGCCGTCGACACGGTCATGCTGGGAGTCTATGCGGCCCTCGCCTGGAAGAGCCGGCGGTCATGGCCGGTCTGGGCCATCGCCTTGCAGGCCCTGATCGTCATGAGCCACGTCCTGACGCTCACAGACCTTCGCCCCCCCGTGGCGGCCTTCTACGCCGTCATCAATCTGGCCAGCTACGGCATCCTGCTGGCCATCGCCGCAGGAACCTTCCGGTCCTGGCGGGACCGGCGCGCACTCGGTCTGGAATAGGTGGATATTCCTAACTCCGGCCTGTAATCTGCGTCCGAATCGGCCGTCCGGCCCGGCGAGGCGCCATGCCCCTGTCCCATGCCCAGCTCTGGAAGGCGATCGACGGCCTGGCCCGCCGTGAGGGCCTCAGCGCGTCCGGACTGGCGCGCCGGGCGGGCCTGGACGCGACCAGCTTCAATCCCTCGAAACGCTTCGGCGCCGGAGATCCGCCCCGCCCCCGCTGGCCCTCGACCGAGAGCCTGACGCGCATCCTGCAGGCGACCGGCCTGTCGCTGGGCGATTTCGCGGCCCTGGCGCTGGATGCGCCGGACCGGCCGTCGACCGCCCCCATGCTGGGCATGGCCCGGGCGGGAGAGGACGGCTTTTTCGATGACGCCGGCCTGCCCGCCGGCGACGGCTGGGAACAGACCGAGCTGCCCCGGGCGAAAGACACCCTGTTCAGCCTCCGTATCGACGGCGATTCCATGGTTCCGCTGTATCGCGAGGGCGACCGCGTGCTGGTCGACCGTGATGCGACCCGGGTGCGCAAGGGCGACCGCGTCGTGGTCCGCACCCGGTCCGGCGAAACCCTGGCCAAGGAGCTGGCCGCGATCACGGCGCGATCCGTGACCCTCGCCTCGATCAACCCGGCCTATGAGGCCCGAACCCTGCCCCGCCGCGATATCGTCTGGATGGGCCGGGTGCTGTGGGTCAGCCAGTAGCGGCCGTCAGGCGGCAGCGCCAATCCCGCGCTCAGGCAGCCGAAGGCGGTAGCGCCCCAAAAGAAAAAGGCCGCCCCTTGCGGAGCGGCCTTCTGACTTTCGAACGGCGTCGCCCTAGTTGGCGGTGACGTAGTTGGCGTTCACCCAGCCGCCGCCGGCGATCTGGACCCACTCGCCCTGCGAGCCGATCACCGCGAAGGGCTGGCCGGCGCGCAGCGAACCGGCCTGACGGTAGTTGGTGCCGGGGCCCGAGCGGATGCGCAGGTTCGAGGTGGCGCGATATTGCGCGCCGCTGCTGGCCGAGGCGTCGGCCCGGGCGCGCTGCTGGTTGCAGCCGATGTAGGAACCGGCGGCGGCGCCGGCGCCCGCGCCGGCCACGGCGCCGAGCGTGCGCTCATTGGACGAAATCCGGCTGCCGGCGAGGCCGCCGACCACGGCGCCGATCAGGGCGCCGGCGCGTTGACGGCCGCCGGGCGCGTCGCAGTTGGTGACGCCGTTGGCCTGCTGGGCCATCGAGGCGGTCGGGACCGCGGTCACCAGGGCCGCCAGGGCGGCGGCGGTGGCCAGGGTGGTGTTCATGAATTTCGACATGGGCTCTCCAATTCATCGAGGTTGGTCGATGACAGGCACAATGCGCCACGCCGGATGAAGGCTCCCGGAGCCTCGCCGTTATATTCGGTTCATGTCCGTTACCGCACGGACCGCGCCTGGATTGTCACGCCTCGGCGAGTTCGCCCTCGGCGCCCGCCTCGATCAGCTGGATGGTCTGCGGCAATCCGTAGATGGCGGCGAACGAGCCGAACCGCGGCCCTTGCGAGGCGCCCAGCAGCACCTCGTACAGCGCCCCGAACCAGCCGCGCAGGGGTTCGAAGGCGTGCTCCTTGCCGACGGCGTAGACCTCGCCCTGGATCAGCTCGCCGTCCGTGGCGTCCGACGGCAGGGCCTTGAGCCGCGCTGCCAGGTCCAGCAACGCCGCCTTCTCCCTGTCGTCGGGCAGGCGATACGACTTCGTCGGCTTCACGAAGTCCTCGTAGTAGTTCAGCGCCCGCTCCATCAGCTGGTCCAGCAGCGGCTCGGTCCGCGGCGTCGCCTCGGGCAGGTATTTGGCGAAATAGGCCCAAAGCTGGTCCTTGCTGGAAGCATTGGCCACGCCGACCAGGTTCAGCAGCAGGGCGAACGACACCGGCGAGGTGTGCTCGGGCGGCTGGCCCGAGTGGATGGACCAGACGGCGTTGTCGATCCGCTTGGCCGGTTCCTGGGTCTTCCACGCCTCGACGGCCGCCATCCAGTCGTCGATGGCCCGCGGGATGACGTTGAAATGCAGGCTCTTGGCCGATTTCGGCGACTGGAACATGTACCAGCTCAGCGATTCGGGCGTGCCGTAGCGCAGCCACTGCTCCATGGTCAGGCCGTTGCCCTTGGACTTGGAGATCTTCTTGCCCTCGACGTCGAGGAAGAGCTCGTAGTTGAAGCCCTCCGGCGGGACGCCCCCGAGGGCGCGGCAGACCCTGGAGCTCTCGCGCACGCTCTCGATCAGATCCTTGCCCGACATCTCGTAATCGACGTCCAGGGCGGTCCAGCGCATGGCCCAGTCGGGCTTCCATTGCAGCTTCACATGGCCGCCGGTGACGGGAACCTCGGTGCGCCCGCCCGCGGGATCGTCGAAGACGATGGTCCCCTTCTCGACATCCCGCTCCAGGGTCGGGACCTGCAGCACATGGCCGGTGACGGGGCTGACCGGCAGGAAGGGCGAATAGGTCGCCCGCCGTTCCTCGCCCAGGGTCGGCAGCATGATCGCCTGCACCGCGTCGAACCGCCCCAGCAGGGTCAGCAGGGTCGCGTCGAAGCGGCCGGATTTGTACTGCTCGGTGGACGACAGGAATTCATAGTCGAAGCCGAAGCCGTCGAGGAAGGCGCGCAGGCGGGCGTTATTGTGCGCCCCGAAGCTGTCATGCGTGCCGAACGGGTCGCGCACCACGGTCAGCGGCTTGTGCAGGTCCTCGGCCAGCATCTCCGGGTTGGGGATGCCCTCGGGAACCTTGCGCAGCCCGTCCATGTCGTCCGAGAAGGCGATCAGCCGCGTCGGCCAGTGGTCGCCGGTCAGCGCCCGGAAGGCGTTGCGCACCATCGTCGTGCGCGCCACCTCGCCGAAGGTGCCCATATGCGGCAGGCCGGACGGGCCGTATCCGGTCTCGAAAATGACCGGCTTCTGCAGCGCCTCGAAGGTGGCCAGCGCCTCGTCCGCCTTGCCGGCGTCGATCAGCAGCTTGGCCGCGGTCCGCTCGGCGTCGTCCAGCCGCTTCTTCAGCACATGGGCCAGAAGATTGCGGGCCTGTTCGAACGGCCAGGACTTGGCCTCTCGGGCGAGGGTTTCGAGGTTCTGCAGCATGGGCTTGGGTTTGGCGCGGATGGGGCGGTGGGTCAACGCACGATGGGTCGGGCGCGGGGGCGTGGGCCTCGAGGGGATGCCACGATCGACGAATCGAGGCCTGCTGCGCCCGCAGGACGCTGTCGGCCGGCGCGGAGGCGAAGAGGTTGGCATGCCGGTGATGATTGAATGCGACCTCGAGAGGAAACGCGTGCTGGTGACCGTCGAGGTCGGGGTGCGCCCCCCCGAGTTTGAACGCGCGATTGAGGAGGCCCTCGACCGGCATCCGCCGTCGAGCGAATGGGACTGGATCATCGATGACCACGCCCGTGTCGATGACATCGGGGTCGAGGGCGTTGCCCGCATCGCCGGCCTCTACGCCCGTCACGCCCCTGATCCGGCCCGGGAAAGCTATACCGTGATCATCACCGGCGACCGCTATTTCACCCCCTGGGGGCGCGTCATGGATCTGCATTTCCGCCGACGCACCCATGTCGCCGCACTGACGGTCGAAGCCGCCCACGCCCTTCTCGACGAGCGGGCGGACGCCCTGGTCACGCCCTGAGGCGGGCGCGCCCGCGCCTCCCTTGACCGCGCACCCGGGTCATGGCCTTTGCCCCGCCTGATGAAGACCGCCGATTTCGACTTCCACCTGCCCGATGACCGCATCGCGCTCCGCCCCGCCGAGCCGCGCGATTCCGCGCGCCTGCTGGTGGTGCGCGGCGGCGATCTCGAAGACCGGATCATCCGCGACCTGCCGGACTTCCTGAGGCCCGGCGACGCCCTGGTGTTCAACGACACGCGGGTGATCCCGGCCCGGCTGTCCGGCGTGCGCGAGCGGGTCGGGCCGGAAGGCGAGACCCTGACCGTCGCCGTCGAGGCCACCCTGCATCATCGTGATGCGCCCGGCGTCTGGTCCGCCTTCATGAAGCCGGGCAAGCGCATCAAGGCGGGGGACCGCATTCGCTTCGGCGCCGACGCGGACGGCGCCTGCCTGCTCGGCCGCCTCGACGCCACCGTGGTCGACAAGGGCGAGGACGGCCTCGTGACGCTGCGCTTCGACTTCGCCGGGCCGATGCTGGACGAGGCCATCCGCGACGTGGGGGTCATGCCCCTGCCCCCCTATATCGCCGCCAAGCGGCCCGAGGACGACCGGGACCGGTCGGACTACCAGACCCTGTTCGCGAAATGGGACGGCTCGGTCGCCGCGCCGACGGCGGGCCTGCACTTCACCCCGGCTCTCATGGAGGCGATCCGGGCCAGGGGCGTCTCGACCCATGCCGTGACCCTGCACGTCGGGGCCGGCACCTTCCTGCCGGTCAAGGCCGACGACACCGCCAACCACAAGATGCACAGCGAATGGGGCGAGGTCTCCGCCGAAACCGCCGACGCCCTGAACGCCGTCCACGCCGCCGGCGGCCGCATCGTCTGCGTCGGCACCACCAGCCTGCGCCTACTGGAGAGCGCCACGACCGAAGACGGCGAGGTGCGGCCCTTCCACGGGGATACGGCCATCTTCATCACCCCCGGCTACCGCTTCCGCGCCGCCGATGTGCTGATGACCAATTTCCACCTGCCGAAGTCGACCCTGTTCATGCTGGTCTCGGCCTTCGCCGGGCTGGAGACGATGAAGGCGGCCTATGCCCACGCCATCGCCGACGGCTATCGCTTCTATTCCTACGGCGACGGGTCCCTGCTGTTCCGCGCCGCCGCAGTCCGGTAGGTTCGGGGCGATGACACAGATCTTTCGGCTCAACGCCACGGTCCGGCGAGATCCCGCTGTCGACGCCTGGTTCACGTCGGGCGATGAGATTCGGCGTCTGGCGGAGCCGTGGTTCGCTCTGATGCGGGCATGCGGACCGGACGTGCGCGAAGTCATGCACGACGGCTACCCCACGGCCTGCGTCGGCGACGCCGCCTTCGCCTACGTCGGCGCCTTCAAGGGCCATGCGAACATCGGCTTCTTCCACGGCGCGGCCCTGGCCGACCCGGCCGGTCTGCTCGAAGGCTCGGGCAAGCGGATGCGGCACGTGAAGGTGCGCTGGGGCCGCCCGGTCGACAACGCGGCCCTGGAGGCCCTCATATCGGCGGCCTATGGGGATATCCTCTCGCGCCTCTCCTCCTCCCACTGAGCCTTGCCGGTTCGCAACCCCCCGCGAGGCTCCCTTGCCCTTCCCGTTTGATATCTCCGCCACCGAAGGCCGCGCCCGCACCGGGGTGCTGAGAACGCCGCGCGGCGACATCCGCACGCCCGCCTTCATGCCCGTCGGCACCGCCGCCACGGTCAAGGCCATGACGGTCGATCAGGTCGCCCAGACCGGGGCCGACATCATCCTGGGCAACACCTACCACCTGATGCTGCGTCCCGGTCCCGAGCGGATGGAGCGGCTGGGCGGCCTGCACAAATTCATGGGCTGGAACAAGCCGATCCTCACGGACAGCGGCGGTTTCCAGGTCATGTCGCTGGCGGGCATTTCGAAGGTGAAGGAGGACGCCGTCACCTTCGCCAGCCATATCGACGGCTCGAAACACGTGCTCAGCCCCGAACGGTCGATCGAGATCCAGGCCGACCGCATCGGCGCCGACATCTCCATGCAGCTGGACCAGTGCGTCTCATGGCCCGCCGAGGAACCCGCCGCGCGCGCCGCCATGGAGCTGTCGGCCCGTTGGGGCGCGCGCTCGAAGGCCGCCTTCGGGACCCGCGAGACCCAGGCCCTGTTCGGCATCCAGCAGGGCTCGACCTTCGAGAACCTGCGCCGCGAGTCCTCGGACCGGCTGATCGAGACAGGCTTCGACGGCTACGCCATCGGCGGCCTGGCCGTCGGCGAAGGCCATCAGGCCATGTGCGAGGTGCTGGACTACGCCCCCGACATGCTGCCCGCCGACCGGCCCCGCTATCTGATGGGAGTCGGCAAGCCGGTCGATCTGGTCGAGGCGGTGTGGCGCGGCGTCGACATGTTCGACTGCGTCCTGCCCACCCGCGCCGGGCGCCACGGCCAGGCCTGGACCTGGGAAGGGCCGATCAACCTCCGGAACGCCCGCTTCGCCGAGGATCAGGACCCGCTGGACCCCACCCTCGCCTGCCCGGCCTCGTCCCAATATTCAAAGGCTTATCTGCACCACCTGATCCGGGCTGACGAGATTCTCGGCAAGGTTCTGTTGAGCTGGCACAACATCGCCTTCTTCCAGGCCCTGACGGCGGCCATGCGGGCGGCCATCGCCGAGAACCGGTTCGAGACCTTCCGCCGCGACTTCCACGCCCGGCACACGTCCAACAACAAGAGCTAGCGCTGGCTGCGGCCCCTCGGCCGGAACCAGGCCGGGGCGGCCGGCGGCGCGCAATTGCGTTGCATCCCCGTCCCTTTCAGGAAGGCGCGACGCAGCCGACCGGCCTCGATCGCGGACTGGACGTGGCGGCTGTGCTGCTCGGCTCCTGAGAGCTGGCGGATCCAGCTGCGGCCGGGAATGAAGTCCGTCGTGGCGTCCCGGATCGCGTCCAGGGCCGCCGCCGAGGCCGCATCGGCCGCCCGCTCGCTGAGCCAGGATCCGTCTGCGGGGGGCGGCTCGTCGGTGTCCGGCCCCAGCGCCTCGTTCAGCCGCGCGATCTCGGCCCCGATGGTCGAACACTGGTTCAGGTTTCGCAGGTCGTAGGGATTGGCTTCGGCCTGCAGCAGGACGGTCGGAATGTGCCGCCGCCGAAGGTTCAGATCATCCAGCGGCGCGGTCGCCGCCGCGCCGAGGCCCGCTCCGAATTGCCGCGCGCCGTCCATCGCCGAACCGCCCGCCTGGCATCCGGCGAGAGGGATCGCGATCGCGAGAATGACCAGGGTCGGGCGCATGACTCCTTCAACCACGCCCTGCGACGCGGCGAAAGCGGCCTTACGCAGGCGGGATCACGCACTTCACGCGGGGCGCAATTCAGCTAGGGTCGCGCCATGATCCAGTGGCTCAAGACATGGCTCGCGCAGCAGCGCTGCCACCACGATTTCAAATACAGCCGCACCAGGCCCGGAAGCCTGGTCTGCAAGAAATGCCGTTCCCGCCGGCCCAAGCCGCGCTGACGGGGCCGCCCGGGCGCTGACGCCATGTTCCGGAAAAGGGGTGGTACGCCCTCTCGGGCTCGAACCGAGGACCCTCTGATTAAAAGTCAGATGCTCTAACCAACTGAGCTAAGGGCGCATACCACGCCGGTCGCGCTTGCGGCCCGGCGACGGGCCTTCTGTTGCAATCCGGCTTCCGGGTCAAGCGCCGGGTCGACGGATTGAGGGCGTCGGGCTAGTCATCCGGCATGAAACCCCTGTCCGGACTGCGCATCCTTGAGTTCGACGGACTGGGTCCCGTGACCTTCGCCGGCATGGTTCTGGCCGATCTCGGCGCCGATGTGCTGCGTCTGACCCGCGGCGCCGGCGCCGGCGCGCCCGTCTTCGCCGATGTGGGCGGCGAGATCCTGCATCGCGGGCGATCGTCCGTCGCGGTCAATCTGAAGGACGCCGATGACCGGACGCGGGTCCTTGATCTGATCGGCGCGGCGGACGGGCTGATCGAGGGATTCCGGCCGGGGGTCATGGAGCGACTGGGCCTGGGGCCGGACGTCTGCGCGGCGCGAAATCCGCGCCTCGTCTACGGCCGTGTGACCGGCTGGGGCCAGACGGGGCCCAAGGCGGCCGAGGTCGGGCATGACATCAACTACATCGCCCTGAGCGGCGCGCTCCACGCCATGGGAGAGCCCGATCGTCCGCCCCGGCCGCCGCTGAACCTGGTCGGCGACTACGGGGGCGGGGCCATGATGCTGGTCACCGGCGTGCTGGCCGGTCTTGTCGAGGCTCAACGAACCGGCGCCGGGCGGGTGGTGGACGCGGCGATGACGGACGGCTCGGCCCTGTTGATGAGCCTGTTCCATGCGCTCGCGGGCCGCGGCCTCTGGAGCGACCGGCGCGGAGCCAATCTGCTGGACGGCGGCGCCCCCTTCTATCGCTGTTTTACATGCCGTGACGGCCGCTTCGTCGCGGTCGGGGCGCTGGAACCTCAGTTCTACACCGCCCTGCTCGCGGGGCTCGACCTTCCCGAGGCCGAAGCCCCCCAGTACGACATGGCCAACTGGCCGGCGCTGCACGCGCGGCTGGAGGCGATTTTCGCGACCCGCGACCGCGATGACTGGGCGGCCCGATTCGAGGGGACGGACGCCTGCGTCACCCCGGTGCTGTCGCTTGCGGAGGCGCCGCTCCATCCGCACAACGCCGGTCGACGCACCTTTACAGCCGACCGTCCGCCTCAGCCCGCCCCGGCTCCGAGGTTCTCGGGATCGGCCGCGCCGCCCGAGACCGAAGGAAAGGTCCTGTCCGTCGCCGAGGCCCTGGCCCGCTGGAATTGAGCCGTTGTCCGGGACTTGCTCCGCGTGCGGCGACGAAATCTTGCCCCTTCCGGCCTCTGCCGTGGTGACCATCGGCCCTTTCGAGGCTATGGAACGGGCGAACCGGTCGCGCGTTGGAAGGCCGATCCGGGGGAGACGCCATCCATGAAACGACTGATCGCCTGTCTGGTCCTGACCAGCGCCCTGACCGCCGCCGCCTGCGACGATCCCCAGGTCTCGAACGAGCCGGAAACCGCCGACGTCGCGATGGACGTCCCGGTGGCCCCTGCCGCCGAGGATGTGGCCGCGCCCGTCGCAGACCAGGGCGCGATCGACACGCCCCCCGCGGACACGGCCACGCTTCCGCCCGAGAAGCAGACTTCAGCAGAGTCGGTCAAACCCGAGAGCGAAACCCTCTTCTACTGATCTGTCCGATGAGCGGCGGCGGATGTCCGCCCTGACGAAAGTACCAGTTTGACGCCACGGCACGCCCTGTTTCTCGTCAGCACGGCGGGTCTCGCTCTTCTCGCGTCCGCCGCCCATGCCGATCCGCGCGCCCAGATTCGCGGTGAGATGGACGCCGAGCTTCGCGAACAGCTTCTGCGTGCCGTGGGCGAGGTCGACGGGCCGCCGTCAAACCGGTTCGAGGCGCGCCGGCGGGCGCGCGCCGCCATGGATTCCGCCGAGGCCCTGCTGAGGTCAGAGGGCTATTATCAGCCCGTGCTGGAGGATGTGGTCGAGGGCGAGGAGAACCCTGTCGCCATCGTCAATGTCACGCCCGGCCGACGGTTCGTGCTCTCCGATCCGCGCGTGCAATGGACAGCCCCCGCGCCTGACGCCGCGTCCGAAGCCGTCGCGCTGGGCGAAATTGCGATCAAGCCGGACCAGGCCGGGCGGGCCGGCGAGGTCCTGGCGGCCGAGGGGCGCGTGGTGGCCTCCCTGACGCGCCGCGGCTATGCGGACGCGGCCGCCGAACCCCGGCGCGTGGTCGTCGACCACGCGACCTTCACCGTCCAGCCCAACTACCGGATCTCGGCCGGCGCCCTGGTGCGCCTGGACGGCGTGCGGCTTGAGACGCGTGGCCCCACCAATCCTGCCTGGGTGACCGGCCTGGCGCCCTGGACCGAAGGCGACGTCTACGATCCCGACGATGTCGCCGAGCTGGAGCGGCGGCTGCTCGAGACGGGCGTCTATGACGGGGTCGGCGTGGCCCTGGCCCCCCGCGAACAGAACCTGACCAGCGGCCTCCGCCCCATCATCGTCACCCTGACCGACCGGCCGCGCCGAATTCTCGAGGCGGGCGCGACCTTCTCGACGGCCGAGGGGTCCGGCCTCGATCTGATCTGGACGTGGCACAACCGTTTCGGACGCGCCGACACCGTGGTCTGGCAGGCGCGCGCGGCCGATGTCGACAGCCGCCTGGGGGTCAATCTCAGCCTGCCGCACTGGCGGCGTCCCGGCGAGACGCTCAGGCTCTCCGCCGCCGTGCTGAACGAGGATACCGACGCCTATCGCCGCACGGCCGCCGCCGTTGCCGCCGACCTTCAGCAGCGTCTCGGCAAGACCTCCTGGATCAGCTACGGCGTCGGCCTCGACGCGGGCAAGTATGACGAGAACCGCTTCGACCCCGTCACCCGACTGCCGATCAATTTCGATCGCGACCTGATCATCCTCACCGGCCGCGCGAGCGCCTATCTGGACCGGTCGAACGATCCGCTCGATCCCACCACCGGCTGGCGCCTGTCCGCCTGGGCCCAGCCCACAGCCGTGTCCGGCGAGGACACGACCGTCTTCCTGCGGACCGAGGCCCAGGTCACGGCCTATCTGCCGCTCCAGGACGGAGCGAAGACGGTCCTGGCCGGACGCGCCCGTCTGGGCTCCATTGTCGGCGGAAACGAACTGGCCATCCCCTCCGACCGCCTGTTCTATTCGGGCGGCGGCGGCTCGGTGCGCGGTTTCGAATATCAGGGCGTGGGGCCGCGGCTGCCCGACAACACGCCGCGCGGCGGTCTGAGCCTGGTCGAGGCCTCGGTCGAAATCCGTCGCGACGTCTGGCGCAGCTTCCAGGCCGTGGCCTTCGTCGACGCCGGAGCGATCGGCTTCCAGGAGACGCCGGACTTCGGCAACCTGCGCTACGGCGCCGGCTTCGGCGTCCGCTACAAGCTGCCGTTCGGCCCGATCCGGGCGGACATCGCCTTCCCCCTGGACCGCCGCGACGGCGACGCCGACTTCCAGGTCTATGTCAGCATCGGACAGGCGTTTTGACCGACGCTCCGCCCCCCGAGGAAACGCCCGATACGCCGGCCGAGACGGCGAAGAAGAAACGCACGCGCCTGCAAGCCCTCGCCTTCTTCGGCGGCATAGGGGCGGCCATTCTCGCCGCCATCCTGATCGTGGGTCTGGTCGGCGGCCGGATGTACCTGCTGTCCGACCCCGGACGCGACCTGGTGACCAGTTTCGTCGCCGGCAAGAAGCTGGGCCGCTACGGCCGCATCAATGTCGAGGGCGTGCGCGGCGATCTGTTCGACGACTTCACCATCGATCGCGTCACCGTCACCGACGCCAAAGGCGTCTGGCTGGAGGCGCGCAAGGTCCGTGTCGACTGGGACTGGTGGCCGCTGATGGCGCGGGAGTTCCACGCCACCCATGTCGAGGCCGAGGTCATCCGCCTGATCCGCCGCCCCGAGGTCGAACCCACGACCACGCCCCCGGGGCCGCAGCCCCTTTCGGTCGATATCGACCGGTTCTCGGCCGACGTCGAACTGCTGGAAGGCTTCAGCAAGGAATACGGTCGCTGGCGGCTGTCGGGCGAGGCCGATGTGCCGCGCAAGGGGCTGAAGAAGGCGATCGTCAACGCGGCCAGCAACAGCCGGCCCGGCGACTATCTGCGCATCAACGCCGCCCTCGGGGCGGAGATCACTGATCTGCGCCTCAACCTGCGAGCCAACGAAGCCCAGGGCGGCCCCATCGCCGGGGCCCTGGGCTATTCGCCCGACCAGCCCTTCTTCGCCACGGCCGTCGTCAACGGCTCGGTCATCGACGCCACGGTCAGGACCGGGGACTTCGTCCCCCTGGTGATCAAGGGACGCTACGGCGACAACCAGGCCCGGATCGCGGGATTCGCCGACTTCTCCGGCTCGGACCTGCTGGCGCCGTTCGCCCGGCGGATCGGCCGAACGGCCCGGTTCGGCTTCGCCACCTCGACCGACAGCGACAAGGACGGCCTGCACGGCGTCGGCTGGCGGCTGATCGCCGACAACCTGAACGCCAGCGCCAGCGGCGATGTCCGGCTCAGCGACCGCAGCAGTCCCGACGGGATCGCCATCGATGTCTGGACGCCGTCCCTGACCCGGCTCGTCGGTCAGTCCGCGGCGGGGCCGGCGGCCTACAAGGGCGTGTTCACGGGCGACGCCTCCACATGGGCCCTGAAGGGATCGGTGGACCTGCTGGGCGCCGAGATCTCGAGCTACAGGGCCCAGCGCATTCGCGGCCCGCTGAGCGTCGCCATGCGTCTGGGGCGGCTGGATCTCGACGGCGACCTGCGCGGGGCCGGCGGCTCCAGCGCCGGCATCGTCGGCGGCCTGCTCGGCGCCCAGCCGCGCCTGTCGTTCGAGGCCGCCCGTCTGGCGACCGGCGCGATCCTGCTGGAACGGGTGCAGGCGACCGGCCAGGCCCTGACCCTGTCGGGATCGGGCGGCCGCAGCCTGACGGGCGGTCTCGGCTTCCGGGGCCAGGCGGACATCACCGACGTCTCCCGCCTGCGCAAGGGCGCCAGCGGCGCGTTCGGAGGCCCGATCACGGCGTCCATGGCGCGCGCGGGTCAACCGTGGCGGCTCACCTTCGACGCCCGCGGGCGACGCCTGGCCACCGGTATGGAAGAGCTGGACCGCCTCCTGGGGCCCACCCCCCGCCTGCAGGCCACCGGCGCCCTCAGGGGCGGACGGATCGAGATCGAGCGGGCGCAGCTGACCGGAGCCCAGGGAACCGCCGACGCGCGCGGCCTGATCGAGGGCGACGGACGCTTGCGGCTGGCCCTGAACTGGAACGCCAACGGGCCCTTCGGGGTCGGCCCGGTCGCCATCGACGGGGCCATGACGGGCGACGGGGCCCTGACCGGCACCCTGGCGCAGCCCCGGGCCGATCTGACGGCCAAATTCGGCAAGCTGAGCGCCGGGGCCCTGGTCCTGACCGATGCGGACATGGTGTTGAGCTTCCGGCGCGGGGCGGACGCCTCGGACGGCCGGATCGCCCTGACCGCCGGATCGAATTACGGACCCGCGCGCGCCAGCGGCAATTTCTTCCTCGGCGGCGACCTCATCCGCCTGACCGATGTCGATCTGAACGCGGGGGGCGTCACGGCCCAGGGCGCCATCGCCCTGTCGAACAGCTTCCCCTCCAGCGCCGACCTGACCTTCACCGCCCGGCCCGGCGCCTTCCTCGCCTCGGGAACCGCTGACGGACGCGTTCGCCTGACCGACGGCGACGGCGGCGAGACGGCGATCCTGGACGTGACCGGCCGCAATGTCCGTCTGACCGGATCGGCCTGGGTGATCCGGACGCTGAATCTGAACGGCCGCGGAACCCTGTCGCGCCTGCCCTTCACACTGAAAACCGACATCGGCGGCGCCACGCCGGTCTCGTTCGACGGAACAGGCGTCTATTCCCGCGACCGCGGCGCGCAGTCGGTCGTGCTGGAAGGGTCAGGCCGTGTGCGCGAGATCGCCTTCACGACACGCAATCCCGCCGTCATCGCCCTGTCCGGAGACGGGCGTGTGGCCAGGATCGATCTCGGCGTCGGCGGCGGCGTCCTGCTGGGCGAGCTGCGTCAGGATTCCCGCGCGGCCATCATCGAGGCCAATCTGACCAGCGTCGACCTGGGAACCGCCATTCGCGACATGCGGGGGTCGGTGAGCGGCCGGCTGTCGCTGCGGGGCGCCGGCGACGACCTGTCGGGATCCGCCAACCTGACGCTTCAGGACGTCCGCAGCGTCGATGCGCCGCGTGGTCTCGCGGTGGATGGAACGGTGACCGCACTGCTGGTCAACGAAAGTCTGCGGGTTCAGGCCCAGGCCAACGACGGCGACGCCGTCCGCGCCACGGCCGACATCACCCTGCCCGTCGAGGCCTCCGCCGTGCCCCTGCGTCTGGCGATCGTCCGGACCCGGAACATGTCAGGCGACATCTCCATCCAGGGTCAGATCCAGCCGATCTGGGACCTGCTGGCCGGCGGCGAACGTTCGCTGACAGGGCAGATCGACGCCCGCGCCACCCTGGCGGGATCACTGGCCGAGCCCCGGATCAACGGGCGGCTGGATCTCGAGCAGGGGACCTTCCGCGACAGCGCCACGGGCGTCCGGCTGGAGAACGTGACCCTGGCCAGCCGCTTCGACGATACAACGGGTCTGGTGGAGGCCTTCAGCGCGGGTGACGGGGCCGGCGGCTCGGTGACGGGCAACGGCCGCATCGGACTGCGCCAGGGGTCGGGGTCCAGCTTCCAGCTGCTGCTGAACCGGTTCCGCATCATCGACAACGACATCGCCGAAGCCCGGGCTTCCGGCCTGGTCACCGTGACGCGCGGCCAGGACGGCAACATCACCCTGACGGGCGAGATGGACATCGACGAAGCGCGCATCGAAGCCAATCCGCCGGGTTCGAACGGCATCGTCCGCATGGACGTGATCGAGATCAACAAGCCCGGCGGCGATGTCCCCGAAGAGGAGCAGAACCAGCAGCGCGGCCTGCAGTTCGGACTCAACATCGGCCTGCGCTCGCCCGGCGGAGACGTGCGCGTCGTCGGGCGCGGCCTGAACGTGGAGATGAACGTCGACGCCCGCGTCACCGGCACCATCAGCCGCCCGATCCTCAGCGGCTCGGCGCGGGTCGTGCGCGGCGACTACGACTTCGCCGGCAAACGGTTCGTGTTCGACGAGCGCGGGACGGTCAGTCTGTCGACCAACCCTGAACTCATCCGGCTGGACCTCACGGCCACCCGCGACGATCCGGCGCTGACCGCGACGATCCGCGTCACAGGCACCGCCGCCCGGCCCGAGATCGCCCTGACCTCGACCCCCGCCCTGCCCCAGGACGAGATCCTGTCCCAGGTTCTGTTCGGCCGATCAGCCTCGCAGCTGTCGGCCTTCGAGGCCGCCCAGCTGGCGGCGGGCGTCGCCGCGCTCGCGGGCGGCGGCGGCTTCGACGTCATCGGCAATCTGCGGGAACTGGCGGGTCTGGACCGGTTGTCGTTCGGGGGCGAGGCGTCCAGCCTGACGGTCGCCGGCGGGCGTTATATCAACGACAATGTCTATGTGGAGATCATCGGCGGCGGCGAGAACGGCGCGGCCGTGAACGTGGAGTGGCAGGTGCGCCGCAACCTGACCATCAGCTCGAAATTCGGCGGACAGGGCGAGGCCAGCCTGTCGATCCGCTGGCGCCGCCAGTCGCGGCAGCCGGGCGCCGGTCCGGAGGACCGACGCCCGAACCGCTAGGGACTAGTAGGTCTGGGCGGCGGCGAACCGCAGCTTGTCCAGCTTCTGGGCGCCGCGGATGCCGGCGATATGCAGCACCAGTTGAACGACCAGAATCACCAGTCCGCCCCACGTCTGCCACGCCGGAGCCGCGACGGCGGCCGCGCCCTCGGGCTGACCCACGCCGAAGGCCGCCATCAGTCCCGTGATCAGGCCGAACGCCACCAGGATGGCGAAGATGATCGGGATCACGATGTTGGGCTTGAACCACTGCACCAGCCCGACAATCAGCTGGATGACGACGAAGGCGATCGACAGCCCCAGCAGGCCCTGCGCCATCATGGCGGCCATGCCGGCGGTTTCAGGGTTCTGGGCGGTGGCCTGGGCCACCGCGGCCTCCATCAGCGCCTGCCCGGCGGTCATCAGATAGATGATTCCGATCACGCCCCAGAGGACGCCCAGAAAAATGGCGATGGCGCTGGCCCTCGCCGCGGCGATCGCTTCGCCCTCGGTCGAGATCGGCGTCGTCGGGTTGGATGCGCGGATCCAGTCAGTCATGTGGTGTTCCTCCCTCAATGGTGGGGCAGACTAGCGCGCGCGTCCGGCGGTGGAAACGGGGAAGCGCTCGCCTTCACCTTTGCCGTCGGCCCGGCTAGGGTCCGCCCGCATGCGAATTCAACCTTCCGACCAGCTCGTGCTCGACCATGTCGCGGCGCGCGAAGCCGCCATCGTCGGCCGCGCCGTCGACTGGTCCGGAATCAACTCGGGCAGCCGCAACGCGGAAGGTCTGGCCCGGATGCTGGATCGGCTTGAGGCGGAAGCCGCCCGTCTGCCCGCCGAGGGGCGACGAATCGCCACCCGGGCCTCGACCTCCATCGGCGACGACGGCGCGGTGCGGACCGAGGCCCACGCCGACGCCCTGAAGATCACCGCCCGACCCGGCGCGCCGGTCCAGGTCGTGCTGACCGGCCACTATGACACCGTCTTCCCCGCGGAAAGCGGCTTCCAGACCGTCTCGACACGCCCCGACGGCGCGCTCAACGGGCCCGGCATCGCCGACATGAAGGGCGGGATCAGCGTCATGCTGGCGGCGCTGGAAGCGTTTGAAACCCACCCCGACCGCGAACGCGTCGGCTGGACTGTGCTGCTGTCGCCGGACGAGGAGATCGGCTCCCCGGCCTCGGCGCCGCTGTTGGCGGACCTCGGCGCGCGCGGCCATATCGGCATGACCTATGAGCCCGCCCTCGCCGACGGCACCCTGGCCGGCGCGCGCAAGGGCAGCGGCAACTACCATCTGATCGTCAGCGGCAAGGCCGCCCACGCCGGCCGCGCCTTCCACGAGGGCGCCAACGCCGTCGCCGGCGCCGCCATCCTCGCCGCCCGCCTGCACGCCCTCAACGGCCGGCGCGACGGCGTCACCGTCAATGTCGCGAAGATATCCGGCGGCGGGGCCCTGAATGTGGTGGCCGACAACGCCGTCGTCCGCTTCAACGTCCGCGTTCCCGACAAGGCCGCCTCGGACTGGATCGAGGCCGCGATTCGCGAGATCGCCGCCGAGGTCCCCTTCCCCGGCCTCACCCTCGACCTGCACGGCGGCATGACCCGCGCGCCCAAGCCGATGGACGCGTCCCAGACGGCCCTGTTCGAGGCCGTGCGCGACACGGGCGCCCTGCTGGGGCAGACCTTGGCCTGGAAGCCCTCGGGCGGCGTCTGCGAGGGCAACAATCTGCACGCCGCCGGCCTGCCCAATGTCGACACCCTCGGCGTCCTCGGCGGCGACATCCATTCGGATCAGGAGTTCGCCTGGCCGGCCAGCTTCGTCGAACGCGCACAACTCAGCGCCCTGATCCTGTGCAAGATCGCCTCCGGCGAGATCGACGCGCTGAAACTCAAGTCCCTGCGTCTGGAGACGATGTAACCCCCATGCTCGTCGTCCGACCCGCCGCGCCCGCCGACCTCGACCATCTGCTGGAGCTCGCCATTCTCAGCGGCCCCGGCTTCACCAGCCTGCCCGAGGACCCGGACCAGCTCGCGGAACGCCTTGACCTCAGCCGCGACAGCTTCAACGGCGTGCTGGCGGCGCAGGAGCGCTGGTACACCCTGATGCTCGAGGAATCCGAGACCGGCGACGTCGACGGCATCGGCTCGGTCAAGGCCGCCGTCGGCCTGCACCGGCCGTTCTTCTCGTTCCGCGTGGTCACCAACACCCAGTCTTCGCCGTCGCTGGGCATCAAGCTCGAGCAGCGGACCCTGGTGCTGGTCAACGAATGCACCGGCTGGAGCGAGGTGGGCTCCCTCTTCCTCAAGGCCGACCGTCGCAAGGGCGGCGCGGGCCGCCTGCTCAGCCAGTCGCGCTACATGCTGATCGGCGCCCAGCCCGAGCTGTTCAACGAGAATGTTCTGGCGGAGCTGCGCGGCGTCTTCACCCCCGACGGCGCCTGCCCCTTCTGGGATCATGTGGCGCACAAATTCTTCCCCATGGAGTTCGACGAGGCCGATCGCATGACCGGCTCGACGGACAAGCAGTTCATCCTCGACCTCGCCCCGCGCCATCCGATCTACATCGACCTCCTGCCGGAGCCGGCCCGCGCCGTGATCGGCAAGGTCCATCCGCAGGGCGTGCCGGCCATGGCCCTGCTGGAAAGCGAGGGGTTCCGGCCCAACGGCCTGATCGACATCTTCGACGCCGGCCCCACCGTCGCCTGCGGCCGCGACAACATCCGCACCGTCCGCGACGCCCGCCGCCTGACCGTCGCCGTCGCCGCCGAGGTCGAGGCCGAGCTGCCGGCCCTGATCTCGACCGACAGCGTCTCCGCCTTCCGCGCCGTCCGCCAGCGCGCCCATATCGAGGGCGAAACCGCCACCCTGACCGCTGAAACCGCCGACGCCCTGAAGGTCGGCGCGGGCGACACGGTGCGTGTGAAAGTCTGAGCCCCCATGACCCTGACCCCCTTCAAATCCATCGACCCCGCCACCGGCGAAACCGTCTGGGAGGGCGCAGCCGCCTCGCCCGCCGAGGTGCAGGCCGCCGCCGACCGCGCCCGCGCCGCCTTCCCCGACTGGGCCGACCGCCCCCGTCAGGACCGCATCGACGCCGTCAAACGCTATCAGGCCGTGCTGAAGGCCCGCGCCCCGCAGATGGCCGAGGCGATCAGCCGCGAGACCGGCAAGGCCCTGTGGGAGACCACGGCCGAACTGGCCGCCATGGCCGGCAAGGTCGACATCTCGATCCGCGCCTATGACGAGCGCACCGGCGAGCGCACGGCCGAAACCGGGTTCGGCCAGGCTGTCCTGCGCCACCGCCCGCACGGTGTGGCGGCGGTGCTCGGCCCGTTCAACTTCCCCGGCCACCTGCCCAACGGCCATATCGTCCCGGCCCTGCTGGCCGGCGACACCGTGGTGTTCAAGCCGTCCGAAGAGACTCCCCTGACCGGCCGGCTGATGGCCCAGGCCTTCGCCGAGGCCGACCTGCCCGAGGGCGTGGTCAATGTCGTCCAGGGCGGTCGCGACACGGGCGCGGCCCTGCTGGACAGCGGCATCGACGCCCTGATGTTCACCGGCTCGGGCGCGGCCGGGGCCCATTTCCGGCGCAAATTCGCCGACGACCCGCACGTCATCCTCGCCCTCGAACTGGGCGGCAACAATCCGCTGGTCGTGTGGGACGCCGCGGACGCCGAAGCCGTGGCCGGCATCGTGGTCCAGTCCGCCTTCGTCACCACGGGCCAGCGCTGCTCCTGCGCCCGGCGGCTGATCGTGCCGGAAGGTCCGCAGGGCGACGCCATCGTCGAGGCCGTCGCCGCCTTCGTCGACCGGCTGATCCTCGCCCCGTGGAACTCCACCCCCGAACCCTACGCCGGCCCCCTGATCTCGCAAAAGGCCGCCGAGGCCGCCCTGCAGGCGCTGCAGGACCGGATTGCCATGGGGGCGAGGGTGATCCGCGCCTCGGGCCCCGTCGACAACCTGCCCGGCGCCTTCGTCCGACCCGCCCTCATCGACGTCACCGGCGTGGCCGTCCCGGACGAGGAGATGTTCGCCCCCTTCCTGTCCATCACCCGGGTCGCCAGTTTCGACGCCGCCATCGCCGAGGCCAACGCCACCCGCTACGGCCTGTCCGCCGGCCTGGTCAGCGACGACCCCGCCAACTGGGACCGCTTCATCCGCCGCATCCGCGCCGGCGTCGTCAACTTCAACCGCCCGACCACGGGCGCCGCCGGCGACATGCCCTTCGGCGGCCTCGGGGCCAGCGGCAATCACCGGCCCAGCGCGTATTACGCCGCCGACTACTGCGCCTATCCCGTGGCCAGTTTCGAGGCTGGTTCGGTCAGAAACATCGAAAGCGAGATCAAGGGCTTGAGGCCGTGACCTCCGCCATCGAGGCCAACGCCGATGGCCTGATCGGCCCGACCCATTCCTACGCCGGCCTGTCCCCCGGCAACCTCGCCTCCAGCCTCAACGCCGGCGAGCCGTCCAACCCGCGCGCCGCCGTCCTGCAGGGCCTCGACAAGATGAAGCGGCTGGCCGACCTCGGCCTGCCCCAGTTCGTCCTGCCGCCGCACGAGCGGCCGGAAATCCCCTTCCTGCGCACGCTCGGCTTCACCGGCTCCGACGCCGCCGTGCTGGAAGCCGCCTGGAAGACCGCGCCGTCCTTCGCCGCCGCCGCCTGCTCCGCCTCGCCCATGTGGGCCGCCAACGCCGCCACGGTGACGCCGTCCGCCGACGCCGCCGACGGCCGGGTCCATTTCACCCCGGCCAACCTCGTCACCAACCTGCACCGCTCGCTGGAGCACCGGCAGACGAAGCGGGCCCTGGACGCCCTCTTCCCCGACTCCGCCCGTTTCGCGGTCCACGACGCCCTGCCGTCCGTCGGCCACCTCGCCGACGAGGGCGCGGCCAACCACGTCCGCCTGTGCGCCGACCACGGCGCGCCCGGCGTCAACCTCCTCGTCTGGGGCCGCGAGGCGTATGAACCCTGGTCCGGCGCCTATCCCGCCCGCCAGACGCGAGAGGCGTCGGAGGCCATCGCCCGTCGACACGCCGCCGCCCGCCCCGTCTTCCCGCGCCAGTCCAAGGCCGCCATCGCCGGAGGGACCTTCCACAACGACGTCGTCTGCGTCGGCGCCCTGGAGACCCTGTTCTTCCACGAGCTCGCCTTCGAGGACACGGCGGCGGCGAAGGCCGACATCCGCGCCGCCGCCGACGGTCTGTTCGAGCCGATCTTCGTCGAGGTGTCGTCCGCCGACCTGCCGCTGGCCGACGCCATCTCCAGCTATCTGTTCAATTCCATGCTGGTGCGGATCCCGGGCGAGGACCGCCTGACCCTGATCTGCCCGACCGAGACCCGCGACAACCCCCGCGCCCACGCCGTCGCCGAACGGCTCGCCGCCTCCAACGGTCCCATCGGCCGGGTCGACTACGTCGATGTCCGCCAGTCGATGCGCAACGGCGGCGGCCCCGCCTGTCTACGGCTGCGCGTGGTCCTGACCGGGGCCGAGCTGGCCGCGACCAACCCCGCCATGCGGATGACCGACGCCCTGCACGCCCGCCTCTCCACCTGGGCCGCCGCCTGGTATCGCGAGACGCTGACGCCCCGCGACCTCGCCGATCCCGCCCTGCTGGCCGAAAGCCGCGGCGCGCTGGACGAGCTGGCGGGCATCCTGTCCCTGGGCGGCGACTTCTATCCCTTCCAGCGGACCTGAGCCCATGCCGGCCTTCGCCCTCCGCATCGCGACCGAGGCCGACATCCCGGCCCTCGTCGCCCTGATGGACCGGTCCATCACCGGGCCCCTGGCCGAATTCCTGACGCCGGAGCAGGTCGCCGCCAGCCGCAAGCTGATGGGCCTCGACAGCCAGATCATCGCCGACCGGACCTATTTCATCGTCGAGGCCGACGGCGTCCTCGCCGGCTGCGGCGGCTGGAGCCGGCGCATCACCGAATACGGCGGCGATCACACGCCGGGCCGCGAGCCCGCCCCGCTGACGCCCGGCGTCGACGCGGCCCGCATCCGCGCCATGTACACGGCCCCCGAATTCGTCCGCCGGGGCGTCGGCCGCCTGATCCTGGGGGCGTGCGAGGACGCCGCGCGGGCCGAAGGCTACGACCGCGCCGAACTGGTCGCCACCCTGGGCGGCGAGCCCCTGTATCTCGCCCATGGCTATCGCGAGATCGAACGCTTCGACGACGATCGCTGCGGCGCGCCCGTGCCTCTGGTCAGAATGGGCAAATCCCTTGAAGGTCGCGGCGAGGGAGCCCGCCCATGACCGACGCCGTCCCGTCTTCCGGGGCCATGACTCCCGCCCGCCGCCTGCGCAACATCATCGGCGGCTCGGCCGGCAATCTGGTCGAATGGTTCGACTGGTTCGCCTACGCCGCCTTCACCGTCTATTTCGCCCCCGTCTTCTTTCCCGAGGGCGACTCCACCGCCCAGCTGCTCAGCACCGCCGCCATCTTCGCCGTCGGCTTCTTCATGCGGCCCGTCGGGGCCTGGGTCATGGGCGTCTATTCCGACCGCAAGGGGCGCAAGGCCGGCCTGACCCTGTCGGTCACCCTGATGTGCACGGGCAGCCTGATCATCGGCCTGACGCCCGGCTATGCCGCCATCGGCGTCGCCGCCCCGGCCCTGCTGCTGTTCGCCCGGCTGCTGCAGGGGCTCAGCGTCGGCGGCGAATACGGGTCATCCGCGACCTATCTGTCGGAAATGGCCACGGCGAAGCACCGCGGCTTCTGGTCCAGCTTCCAGTACGTCACCCTGATCTCCGGCCAGCTTCTGGCCCTGCTGCTGCTCATCCTGCTGCAGAACACCATGGACGAGGCCGATCTCGCGGCCTGGGGCTGGCGCATTCCGTTCTTCGTCGGGGCGGCCCTGGCGGTGGTCGTCTTCTGGCTGCGGCGGCGGCTGGACGAAACCTCGGCCTTCATCGCCTCCGACGCCGGCGAGGCGCCGAAATCCAGCGCCCTGCTGCTGATCCTGAAGCATCCGCGCGAGGCCCTGCTGGTGCTGGGCCTGACGGCCGGCGGCACGCTCGCCTTCTACGCCTACACGACCTATCTGCAGAAATTCCTCGTCAATACGACGGGCTTCTCCAAAGACACGGCGACCCAGATCAGCGCCGCCGGCCTGTTCGTCTTCATGCTGCTCCAGCCCGCGGTCGGCGCCCTGTCCGACCGGATCGGCCGCAAGCCGGTGATGATCGCCTTCGGCGTCTCGGGCGTGCTGCTGACCGTGCCGATCATGTCGGCCCTGGCGACGTCCGACAGCCCCTTCGTCGCCTTCCTTCTGGCCATGGCCTCGCTGGTGATCGTCAGCGGCTATACGGCCATCAACGCCGTGGTGAAGGCCGAGCTGTTCCCGGCCCACATCCGCGCCCTCGGCGTCGCCCTGCCCTACGCCGTCGCCAACGCCGTCTTCGGCGGCACGGCCGAATACGTCGCCCTGTGGTTCAAGTCGAACGGGATCGAGAGCGCCTTCTTCTGGTACGTCACCGGCATGATCGGCGTGTCGCTGCTGGTCTATCTGTTCATGCGCGACACGAAGCACCGGAGCCTGATCGTCCACGATGACTGATCAGCCCGGCGACCTGAGCCGCTCCAGAGCCTGCGGATAGCGGCGCGACAGCGGGGCGGCGACGTCGCCCAGCTCGACCGTCCAGTCGCCCGAGCCGTCCGGCCTCAGCCCGGTGACCCGCCCCGCATTCACCAGCCAGGACCGGTGGGCGCGGACGAAGCCGAACCCTTCCAGTTCGACCTCGATGGCCGCCAGCGTCGCCCGCATCAGGGGCCGCCGCCCGTCGGCCAGCCAGAACTCGACATAGTTGCCGGCCGAACTGACCGCGAGAATGTCGGACAGGGAGGTGCGGATGATCCGCGCGCCGTCCCGGATGTCGAAGCTGACCGGCCGCACGGGCTCGTCGCGCCGCCGCCGCAGAAAGCCGATCAGCCAGAAGGTCGCGATATAGGTGGCGTAGCTGATCAGGTCCTTGCGCAGCTCGTAGATGAATCGGTCGCCGAACTCATAGGGTCCCGCGTCCATCAGTTCATAGGCGAGCGTGCGCAGCAGGATGAAGCCGGCCACATGCAGGGCGGAGAAGGCCAGCAGGCCCGCGAGATGGATCAGCACGAACCGCGCCTTGGGCCGCCAGCCCTCGGCCGCGGCCTCGTCAGGCGGCGCCAGGGCCGTGCCCAGCCAGGGGACCGGCATCGCCAGCATGATGGCGATCGCGCTGCTGATCTCCCAGACCCACGGCTCCCAGGCTGCGATGTGGGGCATGTCGCTGAGATTGGTCAGGGCGTTCACGGAGATCACCACCGCCGTAATGGGTGCGATGACCAGCCAGGCCGTGCGCAGGTCGCGACCGTCCAGGCCCGCCCGAAACCATCCGGCCGTCCCAGGGTTCGCGCCGTTCGTCACAGCCCGCCCGGGCGCGTCCCGACGATGGCTCCGCCCGTCCCCTCGCGGTTGCCCGGCGGCGGCTCCGGATGGGACCCCGGGGGATCGTTCATCGCTCATGGAAAACCGCCATGTCGTCCCCACCCCTCCCCGACGCCGCCTCGGGCTCCGTCCGCCGATACGACCTCGACTGGATCCGGGTCGGGGCCTTCTTCCTGCTGATTCTGTACCACGTGGGCATGCTCTACGTGTCGTGGGACTTCCATGTGAAGAGCCCGCGCATCGTCGAGGCGGTCCAGCCGTTCATGATGATCACCAGCCCCTGGCGGCTGACCCTGCTGTTCCTGGTTTCGGGCGCGGCGACCCGGTTCATGGTGGACGGCTTCGATGCCCGCGGCGGCCATGCCGGCCGTCGGCTGGCCGGGTCGCGCATCCTGCGGCTTCTGCCGGCCCTGCTGTTCGGCATGTTCGTGATCGTTCCGCCCCAGAGCTACTATGAGGTCTTTCAGGCCGCTCAGGGCCTCGGCGTCGCGGATCCGGCGCATTCTCCGTGGCTGCAGGACTTCTGGATCAAATACGCCACCGCTTCCGGGGGCTGGTGCGACGCCGACGGCTGCCTGACCACCCCGACCTGGAACCATCTGTGGTTCATCGCCTATCTCCTGCTCTATGGCCTGATCGTCGCGGCCCTTGTCGGTCTTCCGGGAAGGCTTCTGAACGTGCTGGACCGATGGGTGGAGAGGGTCTGCGCAGGCTGGGGCCTGCTGATCTGGCCGATCCTCTACCTCGGCCTGCTGCGCTTCACCCTCGCCCCGATCTTCGAGGTGACCCACGCCTTCTGGGGCGACTGGTACAATCACGCCCTGTCGTTCGGCGCCTATCTGTTCGGCTTCCTGATCGCGCGGTCCGAGGTGTTGAAGGCGAATTTCGTGCGGTTGCGCCGGCCCGCGGCGATCCTGGCGGTGCTCAGCTGGGCGGCGTGGGCGACCTATGCCTGGATTTATCGCGCCGACGACGCGGCGCCGCCCGAGACGCTGCGCAATGCGATGCGGGTCGTCTACGCCGTCGATCAGTGGGCCTGGATCGCCGCCATCGTGGGCTACGGCGCGCGCTATCTGAACCGCGGCGGGCCGGTGCTGCGTTATCTGAGCGTCGGCGTCTTCCCGTTCTACATCGTGCACCAGACGGTGATCATCCTCGCGGCCTGGTATCTGATGCCGCTGAACCTGCCCCTGCCGGTCGAGGCGGGGCTGGTCATCACCGCGACCTTCGCCGCCTGTTTCGCGGCCTATGAGATCGCCCGGCGACTGGGATGGCTGGGCCTCCTGCTCGGCGTCAGGCCGCGGCCGCGGAAGGCGCCCGCTCAGGCCGCGAAGCGTCCCCCCTTGCCGGCATAGGCCTGGGTGCCGCGGGTGAAGACCCGGTCGGTCGGCAGAATGGCGTCGATGGCGATGTCGTCGGCGCCCTTCAGCCGGTCGTAGATGGGGCCGAAGTCCTTCAGCGTCTCGGCCTTCAGCTGTTCGATCGAATCGATGACGAAATAGACCTGCTGGAAGTCGTCGATCCGGTACAGGGTCCGCATCACCCGCTCGAGATCGAACCCCAGCCGGTTCGGCGACGGATCGTCCAGCGAAAACACGCTCTCGGTCGCCGACGACACGATGCCGGCGCCGTAGATGCGCAGGCCGCCCGGGTCCTGCATCAGGCCGAACTCGACCGTGTACCAGTACAGCCGCGCCAGGTTCTGCAGCACGCCCAGCGAGGCCGCCCGCTGCCCGCCCTTGCCATAGGCCTCCATATAGGCGGCGAAGTCGGGGTCGGTCAGCATCGGCACATGGCCGAAGACGTCGTGGAAGATGTCCGGCTCCTGCAGATAGTCCAGCTGGTCCGGCTTGCGGATGAACTGGCCCGACGGGAAGCGGCGGTTGGCCAGATGATCGAAGAAGACGTCGTCCGGCACCAGGCCGGGCACGCAGACCACGGTCCAGCCGGTCAGGGCCTGCAGCTTCGGGTTCATCGCCGCGAAATCGGGAATGCCGCCCGTGTTCAGGTCCAGCGCCGTAAGACCCTTCAGAAAGACGTCGGCGGCGCGGCCGGGCAGGATTTTCATCTGCCGGGCGTACAGCGTGTCCCAGGTCCGGTGCTCGACCTCCGTATAGGCCGCCCAGTCCTGCGGAATGGTCCAGTCCGCCGCCGCGCCTTCGGGTGGCTTGTCGAACACATGCTCGAAGTCAGACATGGACGGCTCCTGCGACCTGCGGGCTCTCACTGGCCCTTGCCGTCAATCTAGGCGCGGCGCGGCGTCCACGCCAGCCGCCGTCAGTGAATGGCGTGGGCCAGGGGGGCGTGCCGGCCCTCGAAGTCGATCGTGAACCAGCGCTTTTCCGCCTCCCGGGTCAGGGCCGACAGCTCGGGATCGTGCTCCAGCGCGGCCTCCGCGGCATAGGCGATGAAGCCGCCGTCGGGGCCGATGGCCAGGACCTGATAGAAGGGCTGGTCCGACGCCACCTCGCCCGTCTCGGCGGGATCGCCGGCGTAGCTGGGGTCGATGTCGATCACCACGCCGCGGAAGGCGGCGTCGCGGTGACGGACGATCTGGCCGAGGCCGAATTTCGCAACGGATGGCTGTGTCATGGCCGCAGAATGCCGGACCCAACCTGAGCCTTATGGACGCGGTCCCGTTCATTTTCGCGTCACATCCGCTTGGCGACTGCCGTCCGCCGGTCCTAAGGTGTCCGGGACGGGCGCCGTATCGGACCGCCCACCTTGAAAGTTCGGCCCATGCCGGAGATCGACGGCGCGCCACGGCGCGACGACCGGTCCCAGCTCCGAAAGCCCGATCGACCAGGCGCCCGGGGCGGCGCCGTCGGCGGATCCGGGGCGTCAGCTCGCGAGGCGCCCCTGTATGGCGCCCTCGATCTGGGGACCAATAATTGCCGGCTTCTGATCGCGAAGCCGGCCCGTGACGGCTTTCGGGTCGTCGATTCCTTCAGCCGCATCGTTCGTCTGGGCGAAGGCCTGTCGCGCACGGGCCGGCTCGACGAGGCGGCGATGGACCGGGCCTATGACGCCCTGGTCCTGTGCGGCGAACGCATCGCCAAAAAGGGCGTCGAATCGTCCCGACTGATGGCCGTGGCGACCCAGGCCTGCCGCCAGGCCGACAACGGCGCGGCCTTCATCGAGCGGGTCCGGCATGGCACCGGCCTGAAGCTGCGAATCATCGACCCCGTCGAGGAGGCCCGCCTGGCGGTCGAAGGCTGCCTCAACCTGTTCGACCATTCGGCCGAGGCCGTGCTGGTGGTCGACGTCGGCGGCGGATCGACCGAACTGAGCTGGTTGAGGCGGGAAGGTCCCGCCGACTTCGTCCTCGAAGGCTGGATGTCCGCCCCGGTCGGGGTCGTCACCCTGGCCGAACGCCATCCGGAGCCCGGGGCGGGACTGGATCTCTGGTACGAGGCCATGGTCACGGACATGGGCCAGGCCCTCGCCGCCGCCCCCGTCGGTCCGGCGCTGCGCGACATCTTCACCGGCGGGCGCGGCCACCTGATCGGCACATCCGGAGCCATCACCAGCCTCGCCGGCATCCATCTCGGCCTGCGCCGCTACCAGCGAAACCTCGTCGACGGCCTTTGGATGACCAGCGGCGATTGCGAAAAGGCGGCGGCCAAGCTGATGGCCCTCGGCCCGGCGGGCCGGGCGGCGGAGTCCTGCATCGGACCCGACCGGGCCGACCTCGTCCTGGCCGGCGCGGCCATCATGGAAGCCGTCCAGCGCGCCTGGCCGTCCGAACGCGTCCGCGTCGCCGATCGCGGTCTGAGGGAAGGCCTGTTGCTGCAGCAGATGCGCGTCGCCCGGGCTCCGGCCCGGCGGCGGCGGCGGCGTGGACGAGGCTCGACCGGCTCCGCCGAGGGTGAAGGCTAGTTGACCACCTGAACCGGCAGGGTGATGTCGCAGACGGAAAAGTCCGCCCCCCGCGCCGTCCGCCTCTCGTCCACCAGCGCCCGGAAGCGCGGCGAATCGGTCGCCAGCACCTGCACCGAGGGCCGTTCCGCCTCAGGAATATCCGCCGCGATCCGCACCCGGGTCATCCGGTCCGGCTGGGCCTGGGTCATCATGCCGTTGTCGCCGTCCCCGACCTGAAGCGAGCGCACGACATCCAGGCCCGAAACCGTCACGCCCCAGATGGTGTAGCGCTTGTCCAGCGCGGGATAGGCCTGCCGCATCAGGAAGAACTGGCTGTTGGCGGTGTCATTGCCCTCGTCCCGGGCCATGCCGGCGACGCCGGGGCAGTACAACCCCCAGGCGTGGACCTTGCCGTCCGCGGTCAGGGCGAAGGCGGAATCGGGCTGGGTCTGGACCGGCAGGGAATGGAAGAAGCCCACGCGCGCGCCGGCCGGCTCGGCCACGGCCGCGAACGGCATCGTCGCCTCGCGGCGGAAGGTGAACTCGCCCTTCAGGTCGGGATAAGGGCTCTGGCCCTCGCCATTGCCCAGCGGATCGCCGGTCTGGGCCATGAACCAGTCGATGACGCGGTGCCACGGCACGCCGTCATAGAAGCCGCGGCGCGCCAGCAGCTTGATTCGCTCGACGTGCAGCGGCGCCACCTCGGGCGTCAGCTCGACGAGGATCCGGCCCCTGGTCGTATCGATGACCAGCAGGTTCCCGGCCGGGACCGCGCGCCAATCGGGCGCCGCGATCGGGGTTTCGGGCGCGGGCGGCGGAGGCGTGCCTCCCGCGTCCTGGGCGTTCGCCCCTCCGGCCGACAGGGCGACCAGGGCGGTCAGCGCCGCGAGGCCCGGAAACTGTCGCATGGTCTTCCCCCTCATCCTCGAATCAGCCGCCGGTCACTTCGGCGGGCGGCTGTACGTCGCAGACCGTGAACCCCGCGCCCCGCTCGGCCCGCTTCTGCTCCACCAGGGCCGCGAACGCCGCACTGCGCGGGGTCATCACCCGAACGGCCGGGCGTTGCCCCTCTGGCAGGGCCGCGGCCGTCCGGGCGCGGGTCATGATGTCCGGATCGGCGACCTGGCCGTTTCCGGCCTCGGTCCCGGCCTTCAGCGCCTTGACCACATCCAGCCCCGCCACGACGCGCCCGAAGGGCGTGTACAGGCCGTTCAGGCTGTCGTTCGGCCCTGTCATCAGGAAGAACTGGCTGTTGGCGCTGTTCGGATCCTGGTTGCGGGCCATGCCCGCGACGCCGGGGCAGAACAGGGCCTGGGCCGCGGTCTTGAAGTCGGCCGTGACCATCATCTGGGCGTCCGGCTGGGTGAAAACCGGCATGGACCCGGCGACGCCCAGCAGCCCCGTCGGCGCGGCGACCAGATTGACGAAGCCCAGGTCGCGGCCACGCCGGAACTGGAACTCGCCCGGAATGTCCGGCAGTTCGCTGCCGCCGGCGCCGGTGCCGAGCGGGTCTCCGGTCTGGGCCATGAAGCCCGGCAGGACCCGATGGAATTTCAGGCCGTCGTAAAAGCCCTGGTCGGCCAGGGTCCGGACCCGCTCCACCGACAGCGGCGCGACCGCCGGATCCAGCTCGACCAGGATGCGCCCCCTGGCGGTGTCGATGACCAGCAGGTTTTCCGGAGCGACGGTGCGCCAGTCGGCGGCGGGCGTCTGGGCGGTGCCGGGCTGGCCGGCGGCGAACAAGGCCATCGAAAACACGCCGATGGTTGCGATCCTGAGGTTCATTCTATCCCTTGACCTTGTCCCGGACCGCCTTGGCGATGGCCGGGCTGACGAAACTGTCGATCGCGCCGTCCAGACGGGCGATCTCCTTGACCAGCCGCGAGGCGATCGCCTGGTGCCGCGGGTCGGCCATCAGGAAGACCGTCTCGATGTCGGCATTGAGGCGCTGGTTCATCGCCGTCATCTGGAATTCGTATTCGAAGTCCGCGACGGCGCGCAGGCCGCGCACGATGATGCTGGCGTCCAGCTCCTCGGCGAAATGCATCAGCAGGCTGGAGAAGGCCCGGACCTCGACCCGGTCGCCCAGATGGGCCACCTCGGCGCGGACCATCTCGACGCGCTCGTCGGTCGTGAACAGCGGCCCCTTGTCGTCGTTGCGGGCGACTCCGATGACCAGCTTGTCGACCAGCTTCACGGCTCGGCCGATGATGTCCATATGCCCGTTGGTCACGGGATCGAACGTGCCCGGATACAGGCCGATGCGCATGCAGTCCTCCCCGCTTTCCAGCGGTTTAGCAGCCGCCGCCGCCCCAGCCTAGATCGGTTGCACGGGGTTCGAGGTCCAGGCGGCGTGCAGGCGCTCGATCAGGGCGGGCGACGTCGCGAAGGCCTGATCGCCGATCGCGGACACGGCGCAGGCCGGGGTGGCGCTGTTGCAGATGAAGGCGGCGTCGAAACTCCGCAGATCGTCGACGTGAACCGGAGCCGTCCGACCCGTGAGGCCGGTCGGACCGAGGCCTCGCTGCACCAGGGCCTGGGCGACCCCGGCGAGCATCGGCGCCTGCGGCCAGATCACGTCATTCCCGACGATAAAACCGATATTCCAGAGACTTCCCTCGGATACCTTGCCTTCGACATCCACGAACAGGGCGTCGTCGAAGCCGGCGGCGCGGGCCAGCCGACGGGCGCGGATCAGGCCGAAGGTGGCCACATGCTTCAGATGCGGCGCGTCCCGGGCATAGCTCTGGATCTGCAGCCGCACGCTCTCCGCCAGGGGCGGCGGCGAAGGGGAAACGGCGATCATGACCCGCGGCCGCCCGCGCCAGTCCGGCGTTCGGGGACTGATCTCCGGCGAAAACAGACTGACCCGCAGCCAGCAGGAGTCGCGTCCCGCCACGGCGTCCCGCATCAAGGCGCGCAGACGCGTCTCGCCGACCGGTTCGCCGAACAGCTCCATCGCCTCGGCCTCCAGCCGCGACAGGTGCAGGTCCAGCCCCCGGGCGCCGCCGTCCTCCACCCGGAAAGAGGTGTAGGCGCCGTAATTGACCAGGGCGACGTGGGTCAGGTCGTCCGGCGTGGCCGGTTGGCCGTCGATGGACAGCGTCAGGCTCAAAGCTCAGGCGCCCGTGCGACCGCCGCCGGGCTTTCACCGCCCTTGGTCCTGGGCGCCTTTGGTCGCCATTTTCCGAGAACCCAGAACAGTATGGCGGGGATCGGGAAGGCCGCCATGATCACCCAGGGATCGGCGGGACCCGTCCCCTTCAGGAATCCCGCGCCGAAAAGGGCGATGTAAATGGCCTGGAACCCGACCGCGCCGGTCGTCCAGTTCAACGTGAACTGGCCGATTCCGAACAGGTTCAGGATCATCCATCCCCAGCGCTTGCGGACTCCGGCGAAGGCGGCGGACCCCAGACACAGGATGGCCGACAAGGCGGCGCCGGCCAGAATGAGATAATGGGCCGCAGACTTCCCGACCAGGGTGAAGCGCGCCGCCGCCGCCTGTTCCCCGGCGGCGCGGACCGTGGCCGCAGTTATCCGGACAGCCCTGAACCCATCGACGCGCCACGCACCCTCCGCGTCCCGGACCATCAGCACTTCGGTTTCGACCTGACCCTCTGGATGGGTGTACCGCCGAACCACGCGATAGCTGGCGCCGTTGTTCGTCGATACGTCGCTCCCCCAACCGATCGTCACGGCCTCATCGGGCGCGCTGGCGTAGACGTGACGCTGCAACTCCCGAAAGGGTCCGGCGAGGTCCTGGGCGTCCAAAGCGGGCGTGGCCATCGCCTTGACGGCGGCGACGTCATTGCGCCGCACCGCTTCATACACCCGGTCGGCCTGGGCCTCGCGATCCGAATCCGCCTTCGGCAGCGCGCAGGCGCCAAGGCAAAGCGTCAATGCGATGAGCAGATAGCGCAACATAGGATTCCCCCGACCACGCCTCAGCATGCGACGGGCGGGAGACCTTGCGCAATCAGCTTTCCGCGGAGTCCTGTTCGGCCTCGTCCGCCGCCTCGTCGCCGCCGCCACTGTCCGGCAGCCGCTCGACCGACACGACCCGTTCGCCCTCGGCGGTGCGGAAGATGGTCACCCCCTGGCTCGACCGGCCGACGATGCGGACCTGTCCCACCGGCGTGCGGATCATCTGTCCGCCCGAGGTGACCAGCAGCAGTTCGTCGCCGTCCTCGACCGGGAAGGAGGCCGCCAGACGCGTGCCCGCGCGGCCGCCCAGGCCGTGGGCCGTCAGCCCCTGCCCGCCCCGGCCCGTGCGCCGGTACTCATAGGCGGAAGACCGCTTGCCGAAGCCGGTGTCGGTGACGGTCAGGATGAACTGCTCGGCCGCGCCCAGTTCAGCGATGCGTTCGACGCTCAACGCCGCGGCCTCGGCGGAACCTTCAGCGCCCTCGTCGTCGGCCTCGACGGTCGGCGTTTCGTCCTCGGCCCCGTCGGCCGCCCGGCGCATGGCCGAGGCGTGTTTGACATAGGCGGCCCGTTCGTCCGGCGTCGCATCGACCCGGCCCAGCACGGCCATGGAGATGACCTCGTCGCCCTTCTGCAGGCGCACGCCGCGCACGCCGGTCGAATCGCGGCCCTTGAACACGCGCACGTCGTCGGCCTTGAAGCGGATGGCGCGGCCCAGGGCGGTCGTCAGCATGACGTCATCCTCGGCCGTGCACAGGGCGACGCCGACCATGTGGTCGCCGTCCTCCAGCTTCATCGCGATCTTGCCGGCCCGGTTGACGGTGGCGAAGTCGCTCAGCTTGTTGCGGCGCACGTCGCCCGACCGGGTGGCGAACATGATGTCGAGGTTGGCCCATTCGGCCTCGTCCTCGGGCAGGGGCAGGACGTTCATGATCGAATCGCCCGGCACGATCGGCAGCAGGTTCACAAACGCCTTGCCGCGCGACTGCGGATTGCCCAGCGGCAGACGCCAGGTCTTCAGCTTGTAGGCCTTGCCGTTGGTGGCGAAGAACAGCACCGGCGTATGGGTCGAGCACGAGAAGACGCCGACGACGGCGTCGTCCTCCTTCATCGCCACGCCGCTGCGGCCCTTGCCGCCGCGATGCTGGGTCCGATAGGCGTTCAGCGCCACCCGCTTGACGTAGCCGCCGTGAGTCACCGTCACGACCATGTCCTCGCGCGGGATCAGGTCCTCATCTTCCAGTTCGAAATCGCCTTCGCCGATGAGGGTGCGGCGCGGAACGGCGAACTCGTCGCGGACCAGCAGCAGATCCTCGCGGATCACCGCCAGGATGTTGGCGCGGTCGCTCAGCAGGGTCAGGTGGCCCTGGATGGTGTCGGCCAGACCACGCGCCTCGGCGAAGATGTCGTCGCGGCCCAGGCCGGTCAGGCGCGACAGGGTCAGGCCCAGGATGGCGCGGGCCTGTTCGTCGGTCAGGTTCAGCTTGTCGCCGTCGACCAGCATGGAGCGCGGGTCTGCGATCAGCTCGATCAGGGCGATCATGTCGCCCACCGGCCAGCTCTTGGCCTGCAGTCGCTCGCGGGCCTCGGCCGGATCGGCCGAGCTGCGGATGATGTGGATGACCTCGTCGATATTGGCCACGGCCACGGCCAGGCCGACCAGCACGTGGCCGCGGTCGCGGGCCTTGGCCAGCTCGAACTTGATGCGGCGGACGACCACTTCCTCCCGGAACTCGAGGAAGGCCTCCAGCAGCTGGCGCAGCCCCATCTGGATCGGGCGGCCGTGGTTCAGCGCCAGCATGTTGACGCCGAACGAGCTCTGCATCGCCGTGAAACGCCACAGCTGGTTCAGCACCACGTCGCCGGACGCGTCGCGCTTCAGCTCGATCACCATCCGCATGCCGTCGCGGTCGGATTCGTCGCGGACGTCGGAGATGCCCTCGATCCGCTTTTCGCGGACCATTTCGACGATGCGCTCGATCAGGGTCTGTTTGTTGACCTGATACGGCAGCTGGGTGACGACGATGGCTTCACGGTCCTTGCGGATCGTCTCGATCGTGGCGACCCCGCGCACCATGACCGAGCCGCGGCCGTCGCGCAGGGCGTTGCGGGGCGCCGTCCGGCCCAGAATCTCGCCGCCGGTCGGGAAGTCGGGGCCGGGCACGATGTCCAGCAGGGCGTCGTCGCTGATATTCGGATCGTCCAGCAGGGCGACGCAGGCGTCGACGATCTCGCCCAGATTATGCGGCGGGATGTTGGTCGCCATGCCGACGGCGATGCCGCCCGCGCCGTTGACCAGCAGGTTCGGGATCCGCGCCGGCAGGACGACGGGCTCCAGCTCCTTCTCGTCGTAATTGGGCTGGAAATCGACCGTGTCCTTGTCGATGTCGGTCAGCAGGGCAGAGGCCGCCGGGGCCATGCGGGCCTCGGTGTAACGCATCGAGGCCGGCATATCGCCGTCGACCGAGCCGAAATTGCCCTGGCCGTCGACCAGCATCAGCCCCATCGAGAACGGCTGGGCCATGCGCACCAGCGCCATATAGACCGAGGCGTCGCCGTGCGGGTGGAAGCGGCCCAGCACGTCGCCGACGACCCGGGCGCACTTCGAATACGGCCGGTCCGGCGTCATCTTCAGGTCGTGCATCGAATACAGGATGCGGCGGTGAACGGGCTTCAGCCCGTCGCGCGCGTCCGGCAGGGCGCGGGACACGATCACGCTCATGGCGTAGTCGAGATACGAGCGCCTCAGCTCGTCTTCGATGGTGATGGTGGAGATGTCGCCGCCGCCGCCGCCCGAAGCTGGGGGAAGCGCGTCGTTATAGCTGTCGTCAGTCAAGGAAATCAGGCTTTAAATGGCCGGAATCGGAACGTGATCCGCGAACAGGTTTTCTAGCATCCGGGGACCCCGGTGGCAAAGCCAGGTCGCCCGGAGACGCTCCGTCCAGACAGGGATTCCAGACCATGCGCCCCAACCGCCTCCCCGCCCTCGCCGTCCTGCCCCTGATTGCGCTCCTCGGAGGCTGCGTCAGCGTGACCGCCGTGGACTATGCCGACGGTCCGGAACGCGCCGCCATCGGCGACTTCGGCGAGGCCACGTTGATGAATCCGTCCGGCGCCCGCGTCGGCCGCGCCGTCCTGACGCAAGGGCCGACCGGCCTGCTGATCCGCATCGAGGCCGAGGGGCTGACGCCCGGCTGGCACGGCGTCCACATCCACGCCACGGGCGAGTGCGCCGCGCCCTTCACCTCGGCCGGCGCCCACATCAACCACGGCGACCCCAAGGCCCCCCACGGCCTGCTGAACGCCGGCGGACCCGACGACGGCGACCTGCCCAATGTCTTCGCCGACGCCGGGGGCCGCGTGAACGCCGAGGTCTTCACCACCCGCGCCCGCATCGCCCGCGACGGCCCCGGCCAGTGGCTGTGGGACGCCGACGGCTCGGCCCTGGTGATCCACGCCAACGCCGACGACCAGACCAGCCAGCCCATCGGCGGCGCCGGCGACCGCGTCATCTGCGGCGTGATGGCCGCCGGCTAGTCCGCCACGGGCCGCGTCAGGTCGAACTCGACCCGGAAATGGCGGTTCGGGCGGCGCAGTTCATAGGCGAAGACCCGCTCCGGCTGGACCTCCATGGCCCAGACATTGGTGTTCGACACCGTCGCGTTGCGGCGCGTGAACAGGTCCTTCGAGAATTGGTCGACGGGAAATTCCTGCCGCGTCGCCGTACCCGCGTCGATCGTGTCGCCGCCGTACTGGCTCAGTTCGTCCTCGGTCCCGTCCTCGTGGCGATGGTCGTGCTTGAGGCGCACGCCCGAGGCCGTCCGGGTGACAACCCATGTCCTCGACCGGTTCTCGCCCACCCGGAAGGGAATCCGCACCTCATCGGCCGAGCAGTCCCGCACATGCATGAGCAGGCGTGACCGGGCGAAATCGGCGTCGGCGGCGTCCGTGGTGACCACCCGGCCCTCGAACCGTTGGCCGCACAGGGTCTTCAGCCTGGCGAAGAAGGCGTCCTGCGGCGAAACCGGGACCGGCGCCGTGGCGCAGGCGGACAGGGCGAGGGCGGCGGCGAGAACGGCGATCTGTTTCATCAGGCCAGCCTCGCACGACCCGCTCATCTCGCCTAACCTGCCGTCATGGCCGACACCGTGACGCTTCGCCTCACCATCGACGATCCCGTCCCCGGGGTGCGCTACAGCCTCCAGAAGGACGACCTGCCCTTCGAACCGGTCACCGCCGGCGACGGCCGGATCGCGTTCGATGTCCCGATCACCCTGCAGTCGGACGGCCGCATGACCGGCCCCTTCGTGCGCCGCGAGGGCCCGACGCGCCGTTTCGTCTACATCCGGATCGGGACCTCGGCGGGCGACCACGCCAGCGTCTGGAGCCGCCGCGCCAAGATCGACATCCACGACATCCCGCCGGCCCTGCTGGCCCCCGGCGCCGTTCTGGAAGTCCATCTGCCCGGCCGCGGCAAGGACGGTTCGCCCGCCTGCGCCACCGTTCGCCCCCTCGGCGCATGGAAGACCGCAAGTCGCCGTTGACTTCCGGCCGCGCCTGAGTATGTTCCGCGCCTCTTATTTCCAGCGGCTTTCGCCGTCGCAAAGGTAATTCCCGATGGCCAAGCCCGCCTCTATCAAGATCCGCCTGAACTCCTCGGCCGACACCGGCTTCTTCTACGTCACCAAGAAGAACGCCCGCACCATGACCGAGAAAATGGTCGTCAAGAAGTACGATCCCGTCGTGCGCAAGCACGTCGAGTTCAAGGAAGGCAAGATCAAGTAAGGGCCACGCCCTGCTGGATTTGGAGACGCCCGGTGGAAACACCGGGCGTTTTTCTTTGGCGTGCTAGACTGATGTGATGAGTGATCCGACCGACGACCCCCAGGTCCCCGCCGAACCGACGGAGAGCCCCGTCCAGCGCGCGCTCCGTCTGAAGCAGGCGGCGATCGAGGCGCGGGAGAAGCCGCCGCGGGGCGGCCGCTTCCAGCGCGAACAGGCCGCGCGCATCGCCACCGGCAAGTCCAAGCCCTGGATGAGCCGGTAACGGCCCTCAGGCCGCCCGCGCGATGACCTGGTTGCGCCCGTGGGCCTTGGCCTCATAGACGCCTTCGTCGGCCCGCTTCAGCAGGGCCTCGGGCGTATCGCCCTCGCCCGTGCTCGCCGCCACGCCCACCGAGACGGTGATCGTCAGCCCCTCGGCCCCGCCCATGATGGGGAACGGCTGCGAGGCCACGTCGCGCCGGATGCGGTCGGCGACGCGCACGGCGTCCTCCATGCTGGCGCCCGGCATCACCACCACGAACTCCTCCCCGCCCAGCCGGCACGGCAGGTCGATGGCCCGCACATTGGTCGCCAGCCGCACCGCGAACTCGCGCAGCACCTCGTCGCCGGCGTCGTGGCCGAAGCCGTCGTTGACCAGTTTGAAGTGGTCGATATCCATCACCAGCACGGCGACGCCTTCGCCCCCCTGCCCGGCCCGGTTCATCAGCCCTTGCAGCTGGCCGGCCATGTAGCGCCGGTTGTGCAGCCCGGTCAGGGCGTCGGTGACCGCCATCTCGAGGCTGTAGTCCAGCTTCTGCTTGAGGAAGTCGGCATAGCGTTTGCGCTTGATCTGGGTCCGCGTCCGCGCCTCCAGCTCCTCGGGATCCACGGGTCGCGGCAGGATGTCGTTGACGCCCAGCTCCAGCGCCTTCAGCAGGCGCGGCCGGTCGCTCTGGTCGACGACCGCCAGGATGGGCAAACGGCGTGAGGCCTCGGTCGACCGCACCTGGGCCACGAAGCGCAGCCCGTCGAATTCCGAGCTCGAGACATTGACGATCATCAGATCGACCGGCCCGCGCGCCGCGATCAGGGCCGCGGCGGGATCGGACTCCACCGTCGGCCGGTGTTCGCCGGCCAGATGCTCGACCATCTTCTCGGCCTGGCGGACATTGTCGTCGACGATCAGCACCCGGCCGCCCGATCCGCGCAGACGCCCGGCGCCGTCGGTGTCGACGCCGATCCGCCGCCCCGTTTCCTCCCGCTCGCGCAACTCGTCCATCACGGACTTCAGCCGCACCAGCGACCTGACCCGGGCGAACAGGACCACGTCGTCGATCGGCTTGGTGACGAAGTCGTCGGCCCCGGCTTCCAGACCCTTGATCTTGTCCTCGCGGCCGCCCAGCGCGGTGACCAGCACCACGGGAATGTGGCGGGTCACGGGGTCGGCCTTCAGCCGGCGGCAGGTCTCGAACCCGTCCATGCCGGGCATCATGACGTCCAGCAGGATGATGTCGGGCCGCTCTTCCGATGCGATCTGCAGCGCCGTCGCGCCGTCGCCGGCGGTCAGCACCTCATAGTATTCGAGCGTCAGCTTGGCCTCGAGCAGGCGAACGTTCGGCTCGACGTCGTCAACGACCAGAATGCGCGCCGTCATCGATCCCTACCCCAGATGTTTCCGAACCACGTCGAGGAAATGCATCACCGAGATCGGCTTGGAGATATAAGCCTCGCACCCGCCCTGACGGATGCGTTCCTCGTCGCCCTTCATGGCGAAGGCGGTGACGGCGACGACGGGGATGTGGCTCAGTTCCTCATCGTCCTTGAGCCATTTGGTGACTTCCAGGCCGCTGATTTCCGGCAGCTGGATATCCATCAGGATCAGGTCGGGCTTGTGCAGGCGCGCCAGGGCGAGGGCCTGGAGACCCTCGCGGGTCTGCAGGGTCTCGTAGCCCTGGGAATCGAGCAGATCATGAAAGAGCTTCATGTTCAGCTCGTTATCCTCGACGATGAGGACTTTCTTGGACATCATCACCTGGCCTGTCGCCCCATGGAGTGCGGCTGCACGGAGGCTTGTCGCCTTCTTCGTGCACTGTGGCCCCACGGGTCTTAAGTTGGGGTGAAGCGCCGCATGACCCTCCGCCGGCGAAGCCGGCCGCCGAACCGCGACACGGCCGACAGGTTCATCACAACGAACACAACGACCCCACAACGGGCACAACGGGATCGAGCCGGATCTCCGGTCCCGTCGTGTTCCTTGTGTCTCGTCGTTGTGTTCGTTGTGATGAACCTGCCCTGCTCCTGCTTCGCGGAAGCGGACGATCGTCCAACAACTCCGCCTCTCCTCTCGGCGCCGGCTCCGGAATGACGGATAATCCAGCCGCCATGACCCCCTCCCGCGCATGAAGACCATCTGCCGCGACTGCCTCCGGACCGGCGACCACAAGGTCGATCGCTGCGAAGCCTGCGGTTCGCGCCGCATGGTCTGTCACGACGAGCTGGACCGGCTGACCATCGCCCATCTGGACTGCGACGCCTTCTACGCCTCGGTGGAGAAGCGCGATCGCCCCGAACTGCGCGACCGCCCGGTCATCGTCGGCGGCGGCAGGCGCGGCGTGGTCTCGACCTGCTGCTATGTCGCCCGCCAGTACGGGGTCCATTCGGCCATGCCGATGTTCAAGGCCCTCAAGGCCTGCCCCGAGGCCGTCGTCATCAAGCCCGACTTCAGCAAATACATCGCCGCCAGCGAGGCCATCTTCGGCGCCGTGGGCCGGCTGACGCCGCTGGTCCAGACCCTCTCTCTGGACGAGGCCTGGATCGACCTCGCCGGCACCGAGCGCCTGAACGGCGGCCCGCCCGCCTGGCAGCTGGTTCGGCTGCAGAAGCAGATCGAGGAGGACACGGGTCTGACCGTCTCCATCGGCCTCGCCCCCAACCGCTTCCTCGCCAAGGTGGCGTCCGAACTCGACAAGCCGCGCGGCTTTTCGGTGCTGGGTTCCGAGGCGAAGGACCTGCTGGCGCCGAAGCCGATCCGCATCCTGCCCGGCGTCGGCCCGGTGTTCGCGAAGACCCTGAACAGCGACGGCTTCGCCACCGTCGGCGATCTGGCCGCCGCCGACGTCCGTGACCTGGTCAAACGCTATGGCGAAACCGGCCTGCGGCTGCACGACCTCGCCCATGGCCGCGACGCGCGGCGCGTCAATCCCGTCCACGACCGCAAGGGCATGAGCGCCGAGACCACCTTCAACGAGGACCTGACCTCGGCCGGGGATCTGGAGGCCGAGCTCTGGCCCCTGTGCGAGAAGCTGGCCTCCAAGGCCCGGCGAGACGGCGTCGCCAGCCGCGTCCTGGTGCTGAAGCTGCGCCGCACGGACTTCAGGATCGTCACCCGTCGGGTTTCCCTGCCCGAGCCCGTCCAGACCGCCCGCGCCCTGTTCGCCGCCGGCCGGGCCCTGATGGCCCCCGAACTGGGCCGCCCCTACCGCCTGATCGGCATCGGCATGGGCGAGGTCATCGACGCCGTCGACGCCCCCGCCCTGTTCGAAACCAGCGAAGCCCGCACCCTGAAGACCGAAACCGCCATCGACGCCCTGCGCGCGAGGTTTGGCGCGAAAGCCGTGGTCGCGGGACGCGCTCTGAAGGATTGAGCGTCACCGTCTCCTCCCGCCCGCCCTCCATCCGTGCATCCCCGCGAAGGCGGGGACCCAGGCTTTGGCCTCACCGCCGGCGCTGGACTGAGCATGGGTTAGCTCAGCAGCCTCGCTGTCGCTCAAACCTGGGTCCCCGCCTTCGCGGGGATGCACGGTGTTTTCAGCGCTGAAGGCGAGTTTGAGTGCTGGCAATCCGCCGCCAACCAGACGACTTTGATTTGTTAACCCGTTGATCTCTAATCGGATGATCCTCCGACTAGCGTCATTTGCCCGCCGTAGCTGGAACCGCCCCTACACTCCTCCCCATCCCGTCGGTGGGGAGGGCGTCGGATCCACGCTTCTCGATGTCGGCGGGCTGTGGTCGAGCGATGAAGCCCGGGGGATGCAGACCTCGGGGGTCCTTGAGGACGTCGATGGATGGCGTCTTCCTGCTCGCCGCGCGCCTGATGCGCGGGACCTCTGCGGGCTATATGCGCCGTACGTCCTCCCCCGTCCGGGACCGCAAGGGACCGGGCGGGAGTCGGCAAGGCCCGAACAGGGCCGGCGGCCGGCGGGCGCGTGGAAAACGACGACGCGGGGCGGCTGTCTCGTCGAAACGGTAAAACTGCAAACGCACCGGGCGAGCCCGGTCGCCCCGCGCCCTCCCCGAACTTTTCAGCGGAAACGCCGAAGAGCGATGCCCCCTGCGTGCGTCACAGAACCATGATGACCCCGTCGCCAACCCCCGTCATAAGCGTCGTCACCAATCCGGAGTCTCCATGCGCCCTCATCGTCGTGATCTGATCGCCGGCTCGGCCGCCGCCTTCGCCTTCGCCGGCCTGGCCCGCAGCGTTCAGGCCCAGGCCGCCGCCGATGAGGAAACCTACGTCAATCAGGTCGCCGGCTACGGGCCTCTCCGGGCCGATCCCAATCGCATGCTCGACCTGCCCGAGGGCTTTTCCTACCAGGTCATCTCCCAGGGCGGCGACACCATGGACGACGGCCTGTTCGTCCCGGGCCAGTTCGACGGCATGGGCTGTTTCCCCCTCGGCGGCTCGCGCGTGGCCCTGGTCCGAAACCACGAACTGAAGGGCTCCAGCAGCCTGCACCGCAACCTGGGGCCCGGCGGTTTCCATCAGGAACGACTGGGCCTGCTGGACCCCGCCAAGGGCTATGACACCTACAAGGACGGCCGCCCCCTGCCCGGCGGCACGACCACCCTGGTCTATGATCTCGAGACCCGGCGAACCGTGAGCCAGCACCTCTCGCTGGCCGGCACGAGCACCAACTGCTGCGGCGGCCACACCCCCTGGGGCAGCTGGCTGACCTGCGAGGAGACCGAGGAGACCCCGGCCGACGCGGACGTCGCCCGGGAGCACGGCTATGTCTTCGAGGTGCCGGCCGCCGCGACCGGCCTGGTCGATCCCGTGCCGCTCAAGGCCATGGGCCGCTTTGACCACGAAGCGGTCTGCGTCGATCCCCGCACCGGCATCGTCTATCTGACCGAGGACAAGGTCGACGGCCTGTTCTACCGCTTCATCCCGAAGACGCCCGGCAAGCTGATCGACGGGGGCCGCCTTCAGGCCATGGCCTTCCGCGACGCCCGCGGCTCGGACTCCTCGAACCATACGACGCGCCTCTGGTCGGTCGGCGACTGGCGCGAGGTGGTCTGGATCGATCTGGAGGACGTCGAAAGCCCCGCCGGCGACCTGCGCCGGCGCGGTCACGCCGCCGGCGCCACCCTCGTCTCGCGCGGGGAAGGCGTCTTCTGGGGCGAAGGGGAGATGTATCTGACCGCCACCTCGGGCGGACCGATCCAGCGCGGCCAGATCCTCCGCTATGTCCCGTCGCGCGACGAGGGCAAACGGGGCGAGACCCGCCGTCCCGGCCGGATCCAGCTGTTCGTCGAAAGCGCCGACGAGAAGACCATCAACATGGGCGACAACCTCTGCGTCGCGCCCTGGGGTCATCTGGTCGTCTGCGAGGACAACTATTCCGCCGAGATCCGCAACCATGTGAAGGGCGTCACTCCGGACGGAAAGCTCTACACCATCGCCCGCAACGTCTTCACCGGGAACTCCGAGTTCGCCGGGGCCGTCTTCTCTCCGGACGGCTCGGTCCTGTTCGTCAACATCCAGTACCCCGGGGTGACCTTCGCGATCAGAGGCCCCTGGACCTCGGTCCGGACGTAAACAGCCGCGCCTGCGAGCGCCGCACCATCCACAGATTGACCGTCGCCGCCGTCAGCACCAGCACCGCCCCCGACTGATGCAGCGCGCCCAGCCATAACGGCGTGGCGTGCATCAGGGTGGCGATCCCCAGCCCCGCCTGCAGCCACAGCACGGCGGCGACGACAAAGGCCGACAGACCCAGCCCCTCGGCCAGCCGCCAGCGCCACGCCTGCACCGCATAGACCGTGCCGCCGATCAGCAGGGCGTAGGCCCAGATCCGGTGATTGAACTGCACCAGCGCCTGATCGTGCAGGAAGGCCAGCGCCCCCTTGCCCCAGTCCACCGGCGCCAGGACCGCGCCGTTCATCATCGGCCAGTCGGTGTAGACGAAACCCGCCTTGGCCCCCGCCACCAGCCCGCCCAGCAGGCACTGAACGAAGACGGCCCCCAGCAGGACGGCCGCCCCCCGGCTCCATCCCTGGGGCGACCGTGAATGCGCCTCGCCGTTCCACGCCTCCAGGCCCGTCCAGATCAGCCCGATGAAGATCAGCAGGGCCAGGCCCAGGTGCGTCGCCAGCCGCTCCGGCGCCACATCGACCCGTTCCGACAGCCCGCTGGACACCATCCACCAGCCGATGAACCCCTGCAGCCCCCCCAGCGCCAGCAGCACCGCGCAGCGCGCGACCAGTCGCCGCGGCATCTGGCGCAGGACCAGGAAGACCACGAACGGCAGGAAGAAGACCGCTCCGATCAGCCGGCCCAGCAGGCGATGCGCCCATTCCCACCAGAAGATGCCCTGGAACTCGCCCATGCTCATGCCGGCGTTGACCTGGGCGTATTGCGGAATGGCGCGATATTTCTCGAACGCCTCGTTCCAGTCCGCCGCGGTCATGGGCGGCAGCGCCCCCATGATCGGCTTCCACTCGGTGATGGAGAGGCCCGAGCCGGTCAGACGGGTCACGCCTCCGACCACCACCATGGCGAAGACCAGCACGGCGCAGGCGAACAGCCAGATGGCCACGGCCCGGCTCTGATCGCCCCCGATGAAACGCTTCATTCGACGCCCGCCGTCCCGACCGTTACAGTGACCGCGCGTCTCTGGTCCGACGCCGGACTGAGCGGTATGCCCGCCCTGTGCGGCGAGATCGAGTCGCTTTTCGGCGTCGCATCGCCGCAAGTCAGGAGAGGCCGTTGCAGTACGCCGACATCGCCATCGCCATTCTGGGGGCCTTCGCCCTGGCCTGGCTGGCTGATCTGCTCACCGGCCGCCGCGGCCTGTTCGCGACCTCCCTGGTCTCGGGCGTCGCCGCCGCCGCCGGATGGTTCCTCGCCATCCGCGTCTTCGCCATCGGCACGATGGACGAATGGGACTGGGTCGCCTGGTCGCTGACCGCCTCCGCCCTGGCCTTGGGCGGATTCTTCCTGTTCCGGAGCAAGCGTTGACCATGGGCCCCCGCACGCGCCGCTTCGTCGCCATGCTGGGCGTCGTGGTTTTCCTCGTCGTCTGGATCTGGGGCGCGATCGCGATCCGGGGTCTGTTGCCGGCCTCGCCGCTGATCGATCTGCTGGTCTACGCCGTCGCCGGCGTCGGCTGGGGCGTGCCGCTCTACCCTCTGTTCCGCTGGGCCGAAGGCGGCTCGGAAAGGAAATAGACAGCGGGTCGGACAGCGGATTTTTGCCGCGTTCACACGGGGCCGTGTTTAACGGTCAGCGAGCAAGGATCGAGGTGAGGCTATTTGCGGTCGGGTGTGGACGATCGAACGCGTACCGCCAGGCCGTCAGCGATGGACTGCCCCGGATGGAGCACCACCCGCTCCCCCGGACCCAGCCCGGCGCGAACCTCGGCGAACTCACCGTTGCTGTGGCCGATCTCGACCCGCTGCAGGCGGGCGCGGCCGCCCACGACCTTGAACACCGCCCACTGGCCCTGATGGCGGAACAGGGCGGACACGGGCGCCCGGACCACCGCGTCCGCGCTCCACACCGTGACCGCCGCCTCGACCCGATAGCCGTGGCCGACCGCCGCCCAGGCGGCGGGAGGATCGACGGGATCGATGATCACATTGACCCGCTGCTCCTCGACGCCGAGGGCCGAGACCTTGAGGAAGCCATAGGGTTCGACCTGCCGGACCCGGCCCTGGAGCGCCGGACCCTCGCCCCAGGCGTCGATCACGGCCGGCGCCCCGGCGGAAATCCGCGCCGCATCGCTCGACAGCAGTTCGGCGACCACCTCGAGATCGCGAGGGTCGCCGATCTCCATCACCGGCGCGCCCTGGACGACCACGCTTTCGCTCTCCTGCAGCACCCGCAGGACCCGCCCGGCCACCGGCGCCCGGATTGTCACCGTGCGGCCGCCGGAACTCGCGGCGGCCGGCTCGATCAAACGCACGCGGGCCGCCTCGAGGGCCGCCTGCCGGACGCCGACGCCGGCGCGGGCGTTGCCGACGGCGGCCGCGGCGGTGCGGACATCGAGGCGGGCGCGGTCCAGGGCGCTTTGCGACGCGATCTCCGCGGCGAACAGGGTCTCGGTCCGTTCGGCCTCGATCCGGGCATGGGCCAGCCGGGCTTCGGCGCCTTCCAGCTCCGCGCGCGAGAGAGCCAGGGCGGCTTCGGCCGAACGAACCCCGGCCTGGATTTCCTGGCGGGACCGTTCGTCGACAAACACCGCGGGACCTGGCTGGATGACCGCGATCACCGCCCCCGCCTCAACCCGTTCGCCCGTGCGGTTGCCCACCCGCAGCAGCCGCCCGGAAACAGGAGCCGAGACTACATAGATGTCGCGCACGCGGGTGCGCGCCTCGTCGCGAACCGCGACCGTCAGCGCGCCCCGGGTGATCTCCCCGAGGTCCGCCAGGACCGGCCGCGGGCGGAAGGCGAAGACCAGCAGCGCCGCCAGCGCCAGCGCGGCGGCGACCCAGAACAGCGTCCGGAATTTGAGATTGAACCGGTTGATTTTCACCGCGCTACTCTCCGGTCTTCAAGGCTTCGGCCAGGTCGAGCCGGTCGATCTGTCGCCGCACCATCAGGCTCGCCACGACCGTGATGACCAGCACCACCGCCGCGGCCAGGCCGAAGGTCGCGGGAGCGACGGCGAAGGGCAGCCGGAACAGGTCCGAACTCATGGCATGGGCCAGATACCAGGCGAGACCGGCCCCCGCCGCCGCGCCCAGCGGCAGGGCGAGCAGCGTCAGGAAGGCGACCTCGCCCAGCAATATGTAGGACACTTCGGCGCGTGAGAAGCCGAGCACACGCAGCGACGCCAGCTCACGCTGACGCTCGGCGAAGGAAATGCGCACCGTGTTGTAGACCACGCCTGAAGCGATCAGACCGGCGAAGAAGAAGAAGGTCAGGATGGATCTCCCGAGGTTCTCATCGAGCATGGCGGCCAGGCGTTTGACGGCCTCAGCCTGCAATCCCACGCCGGCGACCGAGGGAGTCTCCTTCAAATGGGCATAGAGATTCCCGGTCCGGTCGCCGTCGACCGTCAGCCAGGCGCCTGACACCTGAGGCCCCTCGCCCAGCGCCCGGTTCAGGTCCTCGATCCGCATCCGCGCTCCGGAGCCCACATAGCTGACGGTGACGGCCGAGACCGGAAGCGCGAGCAGCGGCCGGCGGCCTTCCGTGACCTGCGCCTCGACGATGTCGCCCGCCTCGATCCGGAGCCTGGCGGCCAGGTCGCTGGACAGGACCAGGCCGCCGGGATGCGGCTGGACCGGCCGGTTGTGCGTGTCGACCATCCTCGACAGGGTCCCGTCCAGCGGCGCGCCGGTGATCACCGCCCGCTCCTCGCGGGCGCCGTGGCGCAGGCGGACCGGGACGATGCGAAAGGGCTCGGCCGCCAGCACGCCGTCCTCGCGGGCGAGACTGAACAGGGCGGCGCGCGACCGGGGCTCGACGAAGCTCACCGAGACATCGTGGGGGTTCGATACGGTGAAGCTGGAATCGATCATCACCTTGATCCCGTCCATCATCGACAGGGTGCCGATCAGGAGGGCGCCGGAGGCCGCGATCCCGGCCACGGTCAGGGCCGCCCGCCAGGGCCAGCGGATGATCTGGCGCAGGATCATGCGCGATTGCTGGTCGAGAACCCTCATTCGGGTGATCCAGGCCCCCGCGGCGCGGGAATAGTCGGGCGGGGGCGCGGGGGTCATCGCTTCCGCCGGGTTCAGGGCGGCGGCCCGCCGCACCGCCAGGGCCGCGCCGCCCATCACCGTCAGCATCGCCACGCCGACCACGGTGGCGTAGTCGGCCGGGTCCGCCTGGAACAGCAGGAAGGGGAAGCGGTAGTATTCCATATAGAGCTCCGCCATGCTCCGACCGAGCCAGATGCCCGCCGCGCCCCCGATCAGCACGCCCGTCGCCGCGATGACGGCGACCAGCTTGAGATAGTGTCCGATGATGTCGCGGTCCCGATAGCCGAAGGCTTTCAACAGTCCGATGCCGGCGCGCTGGACGGCGATCAGCCTTGAAACCACGACATTCACCAGGAAGGCCGCCACCAGCAGGAAGACCGGCGGCAGCACCCGCCCCATGGTCGCCAGCTGGTCGATCTCGCTGGACACGAAGGCGTCCGAGACCTGATCGGCGCGGCCGTAGGCGCCGGGCGCGCCATAGGGCTCCAGAAGGCGGTCCAGCCGCGCGATCACCGCCGGCTCGGAGGCGTCGCGAGAGAGGCGCACCACCGCCTCGTTGAAGGCCTCGTCCTGGTTGACGGCCTGCGCCAGGGCGCTGCGTCGCATCCAGAGAACGCCGAACAGCCGGTCGTCGGGAACGAACTGGCCCGGGCCGATGGCGTAGACGTGCTCCGGCGACAGCGCGATCCCGACCACGCTCAGACGCCGGCGGCCGCCATAGAGGGTGGCCGGAACCGTGTCGCCGATCTCGAGCCGGTGCGCGTCGGCGAAGGCCTGGAGCACCACCGCCTCATCCCGCTGTCCGGTGGTCGGAAGGCGACCGCGGACCAGGTGGAGCCGATTGACCGCCGCCTCTCCCACGTCCGGCAAGGACAGGACCTCGCCGGTGGCGGGCGCGCTCATCCCCTCCATGGCGAAGAGCGCCGGAACGCGGATGCGGGTCGCCGCGGCCTGGACGCCCTCGATCACCCGAATGTCGGCGATCAGGCGCTGCGGCGCGCGCACCACCGGGGCCCAGACGTCGGCGAAAAGATAGCGTTCATAATAGGCGCGCCGGGTTTCCTGCAGCGAACTCAGCATCCCGGCGGCGAGCAAATGGACGGCGACGCCGCCTGCGATGACGAAGGCGATGGCGAGAGCCTGGGTCTTCATGCGCCAGAGCTCGCGCACCAGCTTGCGGTCCAGCGCGCCCATCCAGGCCGGCATGCGGTTCACCAGGAGATCTCCCCGGGCAGTCGCTTGTCGGCGTTCTCGCGCACCTCTCGCACGCGCCCGTCGGCGAAGATGACCACACGATCGGCGATGGCGGCGATGGCGGCGTTGTGGGTGATCAGCAGGGTTGTGGCGCCCAGGCTGTCGTTGACGGTCTTGAGCGCCTCCAGAACCCGCACGCCCGTGGCGGAATCCAGCGCGCCCGTCGGCTCGTCGCAGAGCAGGACCGACGGCTGCTTGGCCACGGCGCGGGCGATCGCCACCCGCTGCTGCTCGCCGCCGGACATCTGGGCGGGGAAGTGATCCAGCCGGTTCTCCAGACCGACCATGGCGAGGGCCTCTTCCGGACTCAGCGGGGCCTCGGCGATCTCGGTGACGAGGGCGACGTTCTCGCGCGCCGTCAGGCTCGGCATCAGATTGTAGAACTGGAAGACGAACCCGACATGCCGGCGGCGGTATTCGGTCAGCTGATGCTGGTCCGCCCGGCTGATATCCTCGCCCCGGAACAGCACCTCGCCGCCGGTCGGCGTGTCCAGCCCGCCGAGAATGTTCAGAAAGGTCGACTTGCCGCTGCCGGACGCGCCAAGCACCACGACCATCTCGCCCTCCGGCAGATCGATGTCGACGCCGCGCAGGGCGTGGACCGCCGCCGGACCGGAGCCGTAGACCCTGGTCACGGCGCGGGCCCGGAAGCAGAGCCGGGATGACGCCGCCCCGGCGAGCGTGTCGACAGCGCCTCTCATGGGATCACGGTGACCCCGCTGATCGGCAGGAATCTGAAGCGGAAGCGCCCTGCGCCGTCGCCGCGCTGACGTCCGGAAGAGCGTGTCTGCGGCAACCGCGGCGGACGCATCAAGGCTGCTTCCCCATCGAGAGCCTTCCGGCTTCGCCGGTCAGGACTTCCAGGATCCCCCCCATCCAGAGGCCCGCAATCAGCAGCAGGACGCCGATGGTCACCTGGCGCCCGTAGGCTCGTCCCCCCGTCATAACGGCTGTCGGAATCTTGACGGCCATGTTGGTGGTTAGGGCCAGAACCACCCCGAGCGCAGCCGCGGACAGTGCGATCCGCTCCCCTTCCAGTAGTGTGGCCATGGACACCGACGCCGCCTGCGCATCAGCGAGACCCAACACCGCGCCGCCCATCAGGGCTCCGGGCGCGCCAAGCCAGCGGATGAGCAGTTCGGCGACAAGGCTGAAGGCGCCCATCAGGGCCACGAACAGGAGAACCGCTCCGCCGTTGAAGGTCCGGCCGAGGGTTTCACCGCTTGCTGTGTTCGACGTGCGGCGCACGAGCCAGACGGCGTAGGCGAGCATCAGCAAGGCGGACAGGCCCAAAGGGATCGCCAGGACGATGATGAGCGGCGGACTGACGGCTGCAATGAGCGCCAGGAGATAGCCAAGGCTGCCGATCATTGAGGCGACCGCGCCCGCCGCGCTGGCTGCTGTCAGATCGGGTTGGGCCCTGGCGCGCGCACCCATGGCGGCGACCGTGGCCGTGCTTGAGACCAGTCCCGAGGCAAGGCCGGCGATCAGCAGCCCGTACCGTCCGCCCAGCAGGCGCTGTGCGACATGGCCCAGGAAGCCGAGCGCCATCCCCACTACGGCGAGGCGCCAGAGGGTGAAGGGATTGAGCAAGCCGAACGGATCGACCGGTCGATTGGGCAGGAGGGGAAGAATGACGACGGCCGCGATCGCGATAACCAGGGCGTCCAGGAGTTCCTGCTCCGTGATCCGGTCCCGCACTAGGCTGTGCAGTTGCCCCCGAAACGCCAGCAAGGCGGCAACCACGACGCCGACTCCAAGCGCGACGGAGGGCCGGGTCTGCGCCAGGACTCCAAGGGCGTAGGTCACGACAAGCGCCACCTCGCCGGTGAGTCCGGGATCCTTGCGATCTCCGAGCCAATAGGCCGCGAGGGCCCCGAGGGCGACAAAGCCCCCGGCCAACAGGACAAGGCCAGGATGGCCGATCAGGGCCGCGACACCCCCCAACAGTCCAACCAGTCCAAAGGTGCGCAACCCGGCGGCCGAACGGGTTCCGCCATCACCCTTGCGCCGTTCGCGATCGAGGCCGATCAGCAGTCCGATCGCCAATGCGACCACCAGCGGCCATTCAGGTCGGTTCAACCAGGGCGCGGGGTCATGGGCAGGCATGGGCTGACGCGCAGGGAGCCGTCGCGGCGTTTTCAACGGTCAGGTCTTCGATATCCTCGACAAAGCCCTTCACAGAGGGTCTCCTCGTTTGATCCCGCGGACGCCACCGCGTCGGAGAACGTCAGTCAATGGCGACGACCGCGTCGTGAACCCCCAGAGGCCTGAGCGCTCGCACGCCCCCGTCGAGGCCGAGGTCCGCCAATCCTGACCCTCGCGCGTTCGCAGACTTTGTCCTTGATCGAGATCATGTCGCGACAGGCCCGGCGCCTTGGCGCAGCTACGCGTGAGGCCGTCAGGGGATGCGGGCGACAGGCGTTCGGACGGCCGGGTGCGCCCCGGCCCAGAAGGGCTTCAGATCGAACACTTCCTTGTAGGCTCTCGCGGCCGATTTGATGGACCGACGCTTGTGCAAAGCGGGTCGCCCGCCATGCGCCGCGTCGGTCAGGTCGAAGCGCTCGAGCAACGCGCTGCCGGTCGCATGATCGGTCAGGCGTCCCAGATGGGTCTGAAGACGTTCGACGGCTCCCATGAAAGCCTCGAGCCGCTCGGACGCGACGGGCCCGGGAAACAAGCCGCTGAAGAACTCCGCCGAGTACCGAAGTTTCTTCGCCGCGATCCGGACGGCATGGCGCCCCGAGGCGTCGAGATGCGCCAGATGCGCCCCGCGACGCCTCAGGCGGCGCCGGCAGCGGCGAAGCCTGCGGACGGCGAAGGGTCGGATGGCCTCGCGGCGCAACGCCTCCGTGGCGGGGTCGGACAGCCAGGTCCCGGCGCTGGTCCAGGCGGTGAGATCCAGCATCAATTCCCGCATGGTTGACGATCGGAGGTCCGCGACAAGCGCATCGTAAATCTGCTTCCGGTGCGTGTTGAGTCTGGCGAGCACGCTCGCATCATCGATGAGTCCCGTAAGCACATCGATATTCCGCCCGTCGCCAAACATCCGGGCGGCCCGCTTCAGACGCCCGTCCAGGGCCCGGGATTCGGGATCGGAGAGCAGGGGCTTGAACAGATCCAGCGCCGATCGGAGACGCCTGAGCGCGACCCGGCATTGATGTAGCGTTTCGGATTCAGGCTCAGACAACAGTCGCGTTTCGTTCAGTCGATAGTGGCGTATGCATGTGTGGCAGATCGCCTGAAAGGCCGCCTGCACCGAGAAGTCCTCGGTCAGAGCTATGCTTTCCGCCTTGACCGCCTCGCCCCGCTGCTGTTCGTCCAGCGTATAGCCGCGCTCCGCCTTGCTCTGGACGCCGATGCGCAGCGGGCTTGTCTCCCCGATCCCGGCGGCCAGATCGAATAACGTCCTGAGCGGTCCGGTCCTCAGTTCGATCTCGATTTCGTGAATCCGAACCGACCGGCCGTGCGCGCGGATCGCCCCATAGTCACTGACGAGTTCCAGCTCCGCGCCTGCCCGATCCACGCGCCACAGTCGCCGATCGACATCGGTTGTGAATTGAACCTCCAGCGGCAGATCACAATTCGAAGCCCCGATCATTTTGGCGATCAACGCCCGCATCGACGAATCGAGCTCGGGCTGATCGCCCGAAACCTCGGACTCCAGTTCGGCCCGGACGAACAATCCCGCCGCTGCAGCGCTCTCGACCTTTATCGTCTGGATGCGACGCGCGCCTTCCTGTCGGACCCTGAGTGTCACGCCGGCTTTCCAGAGACGCTTGTCGGCGGTGTCGAAATAGATCGAGACCAGGCGGAGATCTCCGACCGGTGAGCCGTAGTCGATGGCAAGCCGATGCCGGACCTGGTCGACGGAGCCATCCATCTCGAGCTTCAGTTCAGTCTCCATCAGCAGCCTGCACGCGCACGCCCGCGTCCCGGGTCTCAACCGTTTGGATCGAGGGAGCGGAGGCGCCTGGCATTGTGAACTCCATTCGAGCCGGGATCCGAAGCTGACGGCATCCTAACACCAGACGCGCGGAACCGCCGCTTCGAGTCAGGACATGACCAAGAGCGCGGCGCCGCGGAGCAACCGGCGTCCCAAAGCCAAGCTGTAAACAGGTCGCCCAATTGCAAAGGGGCCGCCCGAAAGCGGCCCCTCTAACCAACCGTCTTCATTGAGGAAGATGGTCGGAGCGACAGGATTCGAACCTGCGACCCCTTGACCCCCAGTCAAGTGCGCTACCAGGCTGCGCCACGCTCCGAGAGGCGCTCCCTATAGACGGGGTTGGCGGCGCCGCAAACTGAAAAAGCAGCCGTCAGACGCTTCTCGACAGGACAGCTTCCAGCCGGGCCCGCGCACCCTCCAGTTCGGCCAGCGCCTGACGCAGATGGATGGCCGCCGAACCCGCCCCGGGCGAAGCCGAAACCCCGGTCGGCGCGGCGCCCTCCGGCTCGAAAATCACCTTGCCGTCAGGGTCGCCATAATGGGCCAGACGCTTCAGCCCCTGCTCCTTGTGCAGCCGCTGCACGCCCTTGATGGTCAGGCCTTCGTCGTGCAGCAGCCGTTTGACGGCCTTGAGCACGACGATGTCCTGCGGACGATAGAAGCGTCGCCCCCCTGCCCGCTTCAGCGGCGTCAGGAACAGGAATTTCGTCTCCCAGAAGCGCAGCACATGCTGGGGGGCGCCGACCTCGTCAGAGGCTTCTGAAATGGTCCGGAACGCGTTCGGGCTCTTGGCCACGGACTTCAGGCGCTCACGACGGCGTCGTGAACCCGGCCCTTCATGATCTGCGAGGCGCGGAAACTGATGACCCGGCGCGGATGGATGGCCGCCGGCTGGCCCGTCTTGGGATTTCGGCCCATGCGGGCGCGCTTCTCGCGCACCTGGAAGACGCCGAAGCCCGACAGTTTCACGGTCTCGCCGCGCTCGAGCGACTCGATGATCAGCTCGAGCGTGCGCTCGACCAGAGAGGAACACTCCTGTCGGGAAAGACCGACCTCCTCATGCACCGCTTCACACAGGTCAGCGCGTGTCAGGGTCTGGTGTTCGGCCAAGGTCCGCTCCCCTCCAAAGGTCGGTCGCCGACATAAAAGGGCAAGCGTCGTCAAATGGAAAGCTGGAAATACGCCCTACAGACGAAAGGCGCAGGCTCCCCAGGTCAGGCCGCCGCCCATGGCCTCCAGAAGAACCAGATCGCCGCGCTTGATGCGGCCGTCCCGGATGGCGGCGTCAAGCGCCAGCGGAATCGAGGCCGCCGATGTGTTGGCGTGCATGGCGACCGTGGTGATCACCTTGTTTTCGTCAAGTCCAAGCCGGTCGCCCACGCCCTTGATGATGCGCTGGTTGGCCTGGTGCGGCACGAACCAGTCGACGTCCGCGACCTCGATGTTTGAAGCCTCACAGGCGGCGGTGATGGCTTCGGCGATATTGACCACGGCATGCCGGAACACCTGGTTTCCCGCCATTCGCAGATGGCCGACCGTGCCCGTCGTGGCCGGGCCGCCGTCCACGTACAGCAGGTCGGTCTTGGTCCCGTCGCAGCGCAGGGCGAAGCCCAGAAGGCCCTGGTCTTCCTTGGTCCCCTGCCCTTCACGCGGCTCGACGACGACGGCGCCGGCGCCGTCGCCGAACAGGACGCAGGTCGAGCGGTCGGTCCAGTCCATCAGCCGGGTCATCTCTTCGGCGCCGATGACCAGGGCGCATTTCGCCAGGCCGCGGGCGACGAATCCATCGGCGACGCTCAGCGCATAGACGAAGCCCGAGCACACGGCCTGGATGTCAAAGGCGATGCAGGTCGGGGCGCCGAGCTTGCGCTGCACGATCGAGGCGACCGACGGAAAGGTCATGTCCGGCGTGGTCGTGGCGACGATGATCAGGTCGACGTCCGCGGTCGTCCGGCCGGCGTCGATCAGGGCCTTCTTCGCCGCCTCGACCGCCAGATCGCTGGTCGGCTGGTCGTCGCGGGCCTTGTGGCGCTGGCGGATGCCCGTGCGCTCCTGAATCCACTCGTCGGAGGTGTCGACGATCTTCGCCAGGTCGGCGTTGGTGACGACCTGTTCCGGCAGGAAGGAGCCGACGCCGGTCACGGCGCTGCGAATGACGCTCACTGGGGAGTCTCCATGGCGTGTTCCGCGGCGGGCGCGGGCGGCTGTTCCATGACGGCGGTCAGGCGGTTGAAGCTCTCGCTGACCTTGACCAGATAGTCGCTGCGGCCCAGCTCGACCGCAATACGAATGGCGTTGCCGAAGCCCTTGGCGTCGGCGCCGCCGTGGCTTTTCACCACAATGCCGTTCAGGCCGAGCAACGGGCCGCCGTTGATGGCGCTGGGGTCGATTTTCTGGCGCATGCGTCTCAGCGCCGGCAGGGCCAGCAAGGCTCCGGCCTGGGCCATGACGCCCGAGGTCAGCGCCTCCTTCATCAGGGCGGAGATGAAACGGGCGACGCCTTCCGCCGTCTTCAGGGCGATGTTGCCGGTGAATCCGTCCGTCACCACGACATCGACGGTGCCCTTGGCGATGTCGTCGCCTTCAACGAAGCCCCGGTAGTCCAGGCCCAAGCCCTCGCCGCCCTCGCGCAGGATGCGGTTGGCCTCGCGCACCTCTTCATGGCCCTTCATGTCCTCGGAACCGACGTTCAGGATGCCGATGGTGGGTCTGCCGCCATTGCTGTGCACGGCGGCGTGGAACGCCTCGCCCATGATGGCGAACTCGACCAGCTGTTCGGCATCGCTCTCGACATTGGCGCCCACGTCGAGCACCGCCGTCACGCCTCTCAGCGTCGGCCAGCTGGCCACGATGGCCGGTCGCTCCAGCCCGTGCGCGGACATTCGCAGCAACAGTTTGGAAATGGCCATCAGGGCTCCGGTATTTCCGGCCGAGACGATCGCCCCGGCCTCGCCCAGCTTGACCGCCTCAATGGCGTTCCACAGGCTGGAGCCCTTGCCGCGGCGCATCGCCTGGGCCGGCTTTTCGTCCATCGCCACGACCTTGCCGGTGTGGCGGATGATGCAGATGTCGTCGGTCAGCGCACATCGGGCCATCTCGGCCCGGATCGCCGTCTCGTCGCCGTGCAGCAGAAAGCGCACACCCTCGCCGCCGTGGCGTTTGCGGTAGTCGCGGACGCCTGCAACCACGACCGACGGACCGTGGTCCCCGCCCATGGCGTCGAGCGAAATCAGGATGGGGGATGACAAGCCGTTTCGACTCCGTCGCGCCGTCAGTCCGGCGCTTGTCAGTAAGGCGACGATAGCGCCGCACCGGGGGGATGCAACCGCGCCGCCCCGACGTCAACCTTCGTCGGAGGGACGCAGCTGTTTCAATACGGCGAAGGGCGAGATTTCGGCCGGTTCCGGCGGCTGGACGAACTCGGCGCCAGGCTTGCGGGGGAAAGGGTCCAGCCGCAGCGCCAGCTGTTCGACGGCGTACTGGCCCAGGTCGATCTGGCCGTCCTCGATCAGGTCGGGCGATTCGTCGTCCAGGGTGATGACGATCTCGTCGGAATCCTCATCCACAGCCTCGGCCAGGGTCAGGGAGAAGGGCGCATCGATCTCGACGGGCAAGGGCTCCAGGGTGATGCCGCAGGTCTGGGCGAGGCTGGCGCGGACCCGTCCGGACAACCGCCAGCCGGCGGCCGTCGGAACCAGATCCATCTCGGCGGTGAAGGACTCGAGCGAGGCCAGATCCAGAGCCTTGGCGATCCGCGCTCGCGCCGCCGCGTCGGGCTCCAGCGTCCGCTTCACGCCGCCGGGAACCTGATGCAGGCGGACCGGCACGCTGTAGGGAAGGGTTGGAACGCTCATTTGACGACCTCCGCCCAGTCAGGCCCCGCCACGACCGCATCGAAATCCTGCGCCGCAAGACGGGTCCGGCTGGCCAGCGCATAGGCCGCCAGCGCGGCCCCGATCGCGGGATCGTCGCTCTCGTAGACATTCCGCGCCAGACTGGCGGACACGGCCGCAGCGTCAGCCTCGCGCAGGGGCCCCTCATACGCGGTCATCCGCCCGTACAGGGCCTCGCCCAGCTTGCGCATTTTCTTGCCGACCGAGATGTCGCCGACGCCCAGTTCGCGCAGGGCGTGGTCCAGGGCCGAGACGTAGGTGTCGAACAGGGCCTGTCCGGCCTGCGCCCCGCGCTCGCCCTCGTCACGCATGCGCATGACCAGCAGCAGCACATGCAGGGTGTAGAGTTCGAATCGCGCATCGATCCGGTCAGCGACGCCCAGCGTCGTATAGAAGCCCGGGTCGCGGGCCTGGCGCACCGCCAGTTCATACAGCGGCTGGCCCAGGCGCTCTCGGGGACGGGTACGGAACAGATTCTGCAGCATGATCATGCGGCCCCTTTTCCGCCGCGCCGTTGAACTAAGGCTCGGGTCCGGTTAGGTCAAAGACCTTGTTGAAGTCGCAGGCGCCGCAAATGCTCCGTTCCAAGCTCCTTATCGCCGTTCTGTCGGCCACGGCCCTGACCGCCGCGTGCGCGCCGGTGGTGGGCCAGAACGGTTTCCAGGCGATCGACGCCAAGCCGGCTGACATCGTCGCCGGCACGGACACCAAACAGACCGTGCTGACCAAACTGGGCACGCCGTCGACCACCTCGACCTTCGAGCGTGACAACGTCTGGTACTACATCAGCCAGGTGACCGAGAAATACACCTACAACCGCGCCCATGTGACCCAGCGGTCCGTGACCGAAATCACCTTCGACGAAGCGGGTCAGGTGTCGGCGGTCAACAACCTCGGTCTCGAGGACGGCCAGGTCGTGGCCATGAATGGCCGTGAAACCCCGACCCGCGGACGCCAGCTGACCATACTGGAGCAACTCCTGGGCAACGTCGGCCGCGGACAGCTGCCCCGCACCGACGAAGACACGCCCGGCCAGCAGCGCCGGGAATAGGGTCTCCCGTCGAGAACCAACGAAGAAGGCCCCGGAGAGCGATCTCCGGGGCCTCTTTCTTTTCAGGACAGCCGGCCCCTCCGGCGAACCGGAGAGGCCGGCCGGACTCAGACGATCTTGCCGCTCGCCAGCACCGCCAGCAGAAGCAGGGCGACGATGTTGGTGATCTTGATCATCGGATTCACCGCCGGGCCGGAGGTGTCCTTGTAGGGATCGCCGACGGTGTCGCCGGTCACCGCGGCCTTGTGCGCCTCGGAGCCCTTGCCGTGGACGACGCCGTTCTTGTCGGTGAAGCCCTCCTCGATCACCTTCTTGGCGTTGTCCCAGGCGCCGCCGCCCGAGGTCATCGAGATGGCGACGAACAGGCCGGTGACGATCACGCCCATCAGCATGGCGCCGAGGGCCGCGAAGGCGTCCGCCTTGTCCGACAGGAACAGGATGGCCACGAACAGCACGATCGGAGACAGCACCGGCAGCAGCGACGGCACGATCATCTCGCGGATCGCCGCCTTGGTCAGGATGTCGACCGCGCGGCCGTACTCGGGCTTGACCTCATAGGTCATGATGCCCGGGTTCTCGCGGAACTGGCGGCGGACCTCTTCCACGACCGATTCAGCCGCCCGGCCGACCGCCATCATCGACATGCCGCCGAACAGGAAGGGCAGCAGCCCCCCGAACAGCAGGCCGACGACGACATAGGGGTTGGTCAGGTCGAAGGCGACCTCGCGCATGTTGGCGAAGAACGGGTACAGGTCCGGATTGGCCGAGAAGTACTGCAGGTCCGACGTATAGGCCGCGAACAGCACCAGGGCGCCCAGACCGGCCGAGCCGATCGCATAGCCCTTGGTCACCGCCTTGGTGGTGTTGCCGACGGCGTCGAGGGCGTCCGTGACGTGGCGAACGTCCGAGGGCAGGCCCGCCATTTCGGCGATGCCGCCGGCGTTGTCGGTGACCGGACCGAAGGCGTCCAGCGCCACGATCATCCCCGCCACGCCCAGCATGGTCGTGGTGGCGATGGCGATGCCGAACAGGCCCGCCAGCTGGTAGCTGGCGATGATGCCGACGATGATCGTCAGCGCCGGCAGGGCGGTCGATTCCAGCGAGACGGCCAGACCCTGGATCACATTGGTGCCGTGGCCCGAGACCGAGGCGTTGGCGACCGAGCGGACCGGGCGGAAGTTCGAGCCGGTGTAGTATTCGGTGATCACCACGATGGCCGCGGTGACGCCCAGACCCACAAGGCCGGACCAGAACAGGCTCATCGGCTCGATGACCAGGCCGCTGGTCGTCGTGACCGGGCCGGTGACCAGGTTGGTGATGACCCAGTACACCGCGCCGACCGACAGCACGCCGGTGACGATCAGGCCCTGGTACAGGGCGCCCATGATGTTCTGGCTCTTGCCCAGACGGACGAAGAAGCTGCCGATGATCGAGGTCACCACGCAGATGGCGCAGATGGCCAGCGGCAGCAGCATCATGGTTTCGACATAGGGCTGGTCGCGGAAGAAGATCGCCGCCAGCACCATGGTGGCGACCGTGGTCACCGCATAGGTCTCGAACAGGTCGGCGGCCATGCCGGCGCAGTCGCCGACGTTGTCGCCCACATTGTCGGCGATGGTGGCGGCGTTGCGCGGATCATCCTCCGGGATGCCGGCCTCGACCTTGCCCACCATGTCGCCGCCCACGTCGGCGCCCTTGGTGAAGATGCCGCCGCCCAGACGGGCGAAGATGGAAATCAGCGAAGCGCCGAAGCCCAGGGCCACCAGGCCGTCGATGACTTCGCGGCTGGTGCTCTCGAAGCCCGCGCCGGCGGTCAGGAAGGCATAGTAGCCGGCCACGCCCAGAAGGGCGCCGCCCGCCACGAACATGCCGGTGATGGCGCCCGACCGGAAGGCCAGATCCAGGCCTTTGGCGAGGCTCTCCGACGCCGCCTGGGCGGTGCGGACGTTGGCCCGGACCGAGATCAGCATGCCGGCGAACCCGGCGAGGCCCGAAAGCACCGCGCCGATGACGAAGCCGATGGCCGCATAGGGGCCGATCAGCAGATAGGCCGCGATCAGGATCACGACCCCGACCATGGCGATGGTGGTGTATTGACGGCGCAGATAGGCCGAGGCCCCTTCCTGGATCGCCGCGGCGATCTCGCGCATCTTGTCGTTGCCGGTGCTGGCCTTCATCAGCGCGGCGGTCTGGACGAGGCCGTAAAGCACTCCCAGCGCGCCTGCGGCGATGACCAGCCACAGATAGTTACTCATGGCGTTTCCAAACCCTGTGTATCAAGGCGCCCGGTTCCTTGGCGCGGCGGGCGTTATTCGCCTCTGTCCGCCTTCCGGTCCCCCCGTGCGCACCGGACGCATGTCGCGTCCCTCGGGAGATTGCGGCGGAAACGTGCCAAATGCCGGAGGCCGACGCAACAGCGTTGGCGAACGAAGTTCAGCGCGCCTGAACCCCGGTGCGGCGACGGGGCGCCTGGCTGACGATCTCGACCCGGACGACGGAGCCGCGTCCGGCTATCGCAGCCGCCGATCGCATCAGGCTGGCCGACAGCGCGGCCTCGTTGATCCGGGTCCAGTCGTCGGCCACGAGGAAGGGTGTCCGGTGTCCGGCGCGCACGAGAGCATCGCGCAGGAAGGCCTCTTTCGACCGCATCGACTCGGGCGTCGCCGACCCGCCCAGGTGCAGACGCAGCGAGACGAAGACGTAGTTCCTCAGCCGGCCGCCGGCGATGACGGGCAGGCCCACGCCCGGCATGCTGATGCTGGCTCCGCCCGGCGCCGGGGCCTTGTCGCTGGCCAGCGCTTCGCTCCCGACAGCGAGAACCGGCAGGGCGGCGGAGGCGGCGATGAGGTCACGACGGCGCATGGCGTCATCCTGACCGCCAACGCTTGAGATTTCGTTGTCAGCGGTGGGTGAAGCCCGGCTTGTCGAACGTCACGGGCTGACCGCCAAAGCGGGCGACGACCCCCTGCCCCGCCGTCACGCGACCGATCCGCGTCAGGCGCAGATGGCGGCGCTCGGCCTCGCGTCGGATCGCCGCTTCGTCGCGGGGCCCCACGGTCAGGGCGATCTCATAGTCGTCGCCGCCGGTCGCCAGCGATTCCAGGGCCGCCTGCTCATCCACCCGGCCGTCGAACCAGGCCTGGCCCGCGGCCGACAGCGGCATGGTTTCCAGATCGATCTCAAGGCGCACCCGCCCCGCCTCGGCCAGATGCCCGAGATCGGCGATCAGGCCGTCGGAGATGTCGATGGAGGCGGTCGCCATATCCCGCACCGGACCGGCGAACTCGATGCGCGGCGTGGGGGTGCGGTAGTGATCCGACAGGGCGGCGATCCGTTCGGGGTCCAGCGACAGCTTGCCCTGCACCGCCTCAAGCCCCAGCCAGCCGTCGCCGATGGCTCCGGTCACGAACACCAGATCGCCGGGCCGGGCGCCGGCGCGGCCCACGGTCCGTCCCCTGGGACTCCAGCCGAGCATGGTCATGGAGAAACTGGCCGGACCGGGCGTCACGACGGTGTCGCCGCCCAGCAGGGCGACGCCGAACGCCTTCTGGTCGACCCGCAGGCCCTCGCAGAACAGCATCCGTTCGGGCCAGCCGCAGCGCTCCGACCAGTGGCAGGCCAGCAGATAGCCGAACGGCTCGGCCCCCTTGGCGGCCAGATCCGACAGGTTCACCCGCATCAGCTTGCGGGCCACGCCATCCAGGGGATCGTCAGGCAGGAAATGCACACCCTCGATGATGGCGTCCTTGGTCAGGACCAGGTCATAGCCGGCGCGCGAGGGCACCACGGCGACGTCGTCCATGAGGCCCCGGCCCCATTCGGGATGGGCCAGGGGCGCGAACAGCCGGCGGATGGTTTCGAACTCCCCGGCGACGTCGACCGCGGGCATGTCCGTGTCAGCCCTTCGGCCGGGCGTCTCGGGCGACGCCATCCAGTGCGGCATTGACGAATTTGGCCTCGGCGTCGTCGAAGAAGGCCTTGGCCAGTTCGACGTATTCGTCGATGACGATCTCTCGCGGCACGTCCTGACGCTCGCGCAATTCCCAGGCCCCGGCCCGCAGCAGGGCCCGCAGGGTGGAGTCGAGACGTTCCATCCGCCAGTTCGACGCCAGCCGCGCCTTGACCGCGTCGTCGATGGCGCGCTGGGCGCCGACGACGCCCCGCACGATCCCGGCGAAATAGTCCTCGTCGGCCTCGGCCAAGGGTTCGCCCTCGATGTCCGTGTCGAAACGATGGGTCGAGAATTCGGAAATCACCGTCTCGACGCCTTCGCCGGCCAGCTCCATCTGGTAGAGGGCCTGAACGGCGGCGAGACGCGCGACGGTGCGCGCGCGGCGCTGGCGGCTGGTCAGCTGCGGCTCGGCGCGCTGTTTCTGGGCCTCGGCGAGCTGGGCGAGGACGGACTGGAGGCTGGCGGGTTCGGTCACCCGCCCAGTCCTACGCGCAGCCGCTTGCGCAAGGCAATGAGGTCCAGACAGGCGCGGGCGGCGCCGCCGCCCTTGTCGCCCTCGCTGATGCGGGCGCGGGCCCAGGCCTGGTCCTCGTCCTCGGTCGTCAGAATGCCGTTGCCGATCACCACGCCGTTGAGGCCCAGATTGCGGATTCCCGCGGCCGACTGATCCGAGACGATCTCGAAATGATAGGTCTCGCCGCGGATCACGCAGCCGAGGGCGACGAAGCCGTCGTAGCGCGGCGCGGTCGGATAGCGGCCGGCCTCGACCGCCAGGGCGATGGCCGTCGGGACTTCCAGGGCGCCGGGAACGGAGACCACGTCGAACTCCACGCCCTGCGCCAGCAGGGCGTCCTTCGCCCCTTCCAGCAGGGCGTCGGCCAGATCGTCATAGAAACGCGCCTCGACGATGAGGACGCGATAGGGGTCGCTTACGATTGGTCTTCTCCGTCCATGTCGCGCCAGCCGACGATGCGCAGGCCGTAGCCGTCCAGCGCGGTGGGATTGGGGCGGGTCGAACTCATCACGATCATGTCGCGGACGCCGAGATCCAGCAGGATCTGGGCGCCGACGCCGTAGTTGCGCAGGGAGCGATCGACCGCCGCCGGCTTTTCGACGCCGGTCAGCCGCTCGGCCAGTCCCTGCAATTCCGGGTCGCGCAGGAAGACGGTGACGCCCGGCCCGGCGTGTTCGCTGATCTGTTTGAGGGCGCGCGGGACATAATTCTGGCGCGCCTCGACATGGCCCAGCAGGTCGGCGGCGAAATCGACCTGGTGCATGCGCACCAGGGTCGGCTTGCCCGGCTCGATCTTGCCCTTCACGAGGGCGACGTGTTCGACGCCCTCGATGGCGTTGCGGTACAGCATAAGGCGGAAGGGGCCGCCGTGGACGCTGTCGAACGGCGTATCCATGACCCGCTCGACCAGCCGTTCGGTGCGGCGGCGATAGGCGATCAGGTCGGCGATGGTGCCGATCTTCAGCCCGTGCAGCTGGGCGAAGGCGACGAGGTCCGGCATCCGGGCCATGGAGCCGTCGTCGTTCATGATCTCGCAGATCACGCCGGCGGGGGTCAGGCCGGCCATGCGGCTGATGTCGACGGCCGCCTCGGTGTGGCCGGTGCGGACCAGCACCCCGCCGTCGCGGGCGACCAGGGGGAAGACGTGGCCCGGCGAGACGATGTCGTCGGCGCCGCGGGTCGGGTCGGCGGCGACCTGCACCGTGCGGGCGCGGTCGGCGGCGGAGATGCCGGTGGTGACCCCTTCCCGCGCCTCGATCGAGACGGTGAAGGCCGTGCCCATGCTCTCGCGGTTCTCGGCCGCCATCGGCGGCAGGCGCAGCTGGCGGGCGCGGTCGGCGGTGATGGCCAGGCAGATCAGGCCGCGGGCGTGGCGGGCCATGAAATTGATCTGGTCCGGCGTGGCGAACTGGGCCGGAATGATGATGTCGCCCTCGTTCTCGCGATCCTCGGCGTCGACGAGGATGTAGGGCTTGCCGTTGCGGGCGTCCTCGAGGATGTCCTCGATGGGGCTGATCGGGCTGTCGTTCATGTTCGCGGCCAATTGCATCACGCCGTCTCCTGCCACCGCGCGAGGTATCGCGCCAGCATGTCGATCTCGAGATTGACCGCATCGCCCGGTTTCAGGGCGCCGAGGGTGGTCGCTTCCCAGGTGTGGGGAATGATGTTCAGGCCGAAGGTCCGGCCCTCGACGGCGTTGACGGTCAGGGACACGCCGTCGACGGTGATCGAGCCCTTGGGCGCGATGTAGCGGTGCAGCGGCGCCGGGGCCTCGATGTCGATCCGGTGCGAGCCGCCTTCGGGCGTGACCGAGACGACCCGGCCCAGGCCGTCGACATGGCCCGAGACGACGTGGCCGCCCATTTCATCGCCCAGCTTCGCGGCGCGCTCCAGATTGACCCGGCGGCCCTCGGACCAGTCGCCGAGGCTGGTCTTCGACAGGGTCTCGCCCGAGACCTCGACGGCGAACCAGCCGGGGCCCTTTTCGGTCACGGTCAGGCAGCAGCCCGCGTGGCTGATCGAGGCGCCGAGGTCGATGCCCGACGTGTCCCAGGCGGTCTCGATCTCATAGCGGCGGTCGCGCGCGGTCTGATCGACCCGGCGCACCCGACCGATATCGGTGACGATGCCGGTGAACACTCAGACCATCCCCAAGGTAGACTCTTGACCGAAAAAAATACCGTCTACACAGTCTACACCGTCTACCTGGCGAGAGCGGGAAACGCTGCGACACAGACCCTGGAACGGACCCTGGCACGCCCGCGCGTCAGGATCGGTCGCATCCCGGCGACGGCTAACGAACGGCGTCATAGCGTTCCCAGAGATCGTCGCCGACAGGCTCGGCGGACAGTCGCCGGAAGGTGGGGGCGTCGGCCAGCTTCGCAAGGGCCAGCGCCGCCACGCAGGGCCGGCCCTCGGCGCCCAGCAGGATCGGGGCGCGGAACCACTCCAGCCGGTCCACCAGACCGGCGCGCAGGAAGCTGGCCGCCACCTGCCCGCCGCCCTCGATCAGCACCGACGACACGCCGCGGCGCTTCAGCGCCGACAGAACCGCGCCGACCGACGGCCGCCCGTGATCCGCCTCGACCCGCTCCACGACGGCGGTTCCGATCGGCGACGGCTCCGCGACCGTCAGGATCAGGGTATCGCCATGGCTGACCCGGGCGGTCGGCGGGGTGCGGAGACGGCTGTCGAGCACGACGCGGAGAGGCTGGTCGACCGGGCGGCCCGGCAGCCGGGCCGTCAGTTCGGGGTCGTCCGCCAGAACGGTTTCGACGCCTACCAGAATGGCGTCATGGGCGGCCCTGAGGCGATGGCCTTCCAGCCGCGCCGCCTCGCCCGTGATCCACCGGCTTTCGCCCGCGGCGGTGGCGATCCGGCCGTCCAGCGATGTGGCCAGCTTGAGGGTGACGCGGGTTCTCGGGCCCGAAGAGGGCATCAGTTTTCGTCCAGACCCTCGTCGCCGAGGAAACGCGCGAAATCGCCGGTGTGGCGGAAGTCCTTGTAGACCGAGGCATAGCGGACATAGGCGACCTCATCGACCGACTTCAGCGCCTTCATGATGAAGTCGCCGACGGTCGAGGATGGAATCTCCGTCTCGCCGAGGCTTTCCAGCTGGCGGGTGATGCGGCTGACCAGCTGTTCCACCTGCTCCGGCTGAACCGGACGCTTGCGCAGGGCGACGTTCAACGACCGCTCCAGCTTGTCGCGGTCGAAGGGCGTGCGGCGGCCGTTGCGCTTGAGGATCATCAACTCGCGCAACTGGACCCGTTCGAAGGTGGTGAAGCGCCCGCTGCACTGCGGGCAGGACCGGCGGCGACGGATGGCGGCGCCGTCATCCGACGGGCGGCTGTCCTTCACCTGGGTGTCCTGATGTCCGCAGAAAGGGCATTTCATCAGAGACTTATCCGTAAATGGGGAAGCGGCGCGTGAGCTCGCGCACCTCGCCCGCGACGCGTTGCGACACGCCGGCGTCGGCCTCGTCCGTGCCCTTCATCGAGTCGATGATGTCAGCGATCCAGTGGCCGACCTGCTGGAATTCGCCGACGCCGAAGCCGCGGGTCGTGCCGGCGGGCGTGCCGAGGCGAACGCCCGAGGTGATGGTGAAGGGGGCGGTGTCGAACGGCACGCCGTTCTTGTTGCAGGTCATCAGGGCGTGTTCGAGGGCCGCCTCGGTGGCCTTGCCGGTCACGCCCTTGGGCCGCAGGTCGACCAGCATCAGATGGCTGTCGGTGCCGCCCGAGACGATGGCCGCGCCGCGCTCGACCAGCACCGCGGCCAGGGCGCGGGCGTTGTCGACGACCTGCTGCGCATACAGTTTGAACTCGGGCTTGAGCGCCTCGCCGAAGGCCACGGCCTTGGCGGCGATGACATGCTCCAGCGGTCCGCCCTGCAGGCCGGGGAAGACGGCGGAGTTGATCTTCTTGCCCAGCTCGACGTCGTTCGACAGCACCATGCCGCCGCGCGGGCCGCGCAGGGTCTTGTGCGTCGTGGTGGTGACGACGTGGGCGTGGGGGAGCGGGTCGGGATAGACGCCGCCGGCGATCAGACCCGCATAGTGGGCCATGTCGACCATCAGATACGCCCCGACGCTGTCGGCGATCTCGCGGAAGCGTTTGAAATCGATGGGACGGCTGTAGGCGCTCGCGCCGGCGATGATCAGTTTCGGCTTCTCGCGCTCGGCCATCTCGGCGACGTTGTCATAGTCGATCAGGCAGTCGTCCTGGCGGACCGTATAGGTCACGGGCCGGAACCACTTGCCCGACTGGTTGGCGGGCGAACCGTGGGTCAGGTGGCCGCCCGCGGCCAGATCCATGCCGAGGAACGTATCTCCCGGCGTCAGCAGGGCCTGGAACACCGCCTGGTTGGCCTGGGCGCCCGAGTGGGGCTGGACGTTGGCGAAGGCGCAGCCGAACAGCTGTTTGGCGCGCTCGCGGGCGAGGTTCTCAGTGACGTCGACATATTCGCAGCCGCCATAGTACCGGCGCCCGGGATAGCCCTCGGCGTATTTGTTGGTCAGGACCGAGCCCTGCGCCTCCAGCACCGCCTTCGAGACGATGTTCTCGGAGGCGATCAGCTCGATCTGCTCCTTCTGGCGGCCCAGTTCGCCCTGGATGCCGCCGAAGATGTCGGGATCGGCGTCGGCGAGGGTCTTCGAGAAATAGTCGGCGTGGGTGAAGGCGGTCACTGGAATCCCCGGAGCTCTGGCGGCGATCCATTTAGGCCCGGCGACGGTTTACCACAACATCTTGTGGTCAGCGGGCGGCCAGCGCCCGTTTCAGCTTGGCCAGCGCGATCCGCTCCAGCCCCCTGGGCTCGTTCACCGGACCGACCGCCGAGACCTCGAGACCGGAGGCCACGTGGATCGCCGAACATTTCAGGTACGGCCCGTTGCGGGTCAATTCGACGATGACCTCGCCAATGTCTTGAGCATCGTTCAATAATCTGGCTCGCAAGTCATGAGGGCTCAATGCAACTCGACCCAGACGCTGTCACATTTACCAAATCAGCGCTCGCCTATCTAGCACCCTTTCTGCTCGCCGCGCTGGCAGGCCTTGGGACGCTTTACAAGTTGGAGCGGGATAAAAGGCAGCAGATTGAGCAGAAGCTGAACGAGAACAAAGCGAAAATATATGCGAGTTTCGTAGAGGACTACAGCGCGCTCTTCTTCAAGCCCGGCGGCAAAGATCACACGCCTGAGGGCTATATGCAGATCGTGGAACGGGTCCAGAACTTCGCCAGAAACTCGCTGATGTACGCGTCCGATGATGTCGTTGAAAAATTCTCCCGCTTCTACAAACTACAGAACACGGCAGTGGACGGCCAGATGACCATGGCCGATGTCTACGAACGGTTGGACTCGTTTTCGGATGTTGTGATCGCGATCCGAAAAGAGCTCGGCCATGCCAAAACCAAGCTCTCATACGACACGATCGGAAGCCTGCTCGTGACCGACTATGAAAATCGGCACCGCCCGATGTAGTCAGGCCACCGCCGGCAGGCGCGCCACGTTGCAGTGGGTCCACAGGCGGTCCATCGCCTTGACCAGGTCGTCCATCATGGCGTCGGTGTGGTTCGGCGACGGGGTGAAGCGCAGACGCTCCGTCCCCTTGGGCACGGTCGGATAGTTGATTGGCTGGACGTAGACGCCGTGCTCTTCCAGCAGCATGTCCGAGATCATCTTGGCGTGGACCGGATCGCCGACGAAGACCGGGACGATGTGGCTGACCGAGTCCATCACCGGAATGCCGGCGGCGGCGAAGCGGGCCTTCAGCGTCGCGGCCCGTTCCTGATGGGCCTCGCGCACCTCGGGGTGGGCCTTGAGCCAGCGCACCGAGGCCAGGGCCCCGGCCGTCAGGGCCGGCGGCAGGCTGGTGGTGAAGATGAAGCCCGAGGCCCAGCTGCGCACGGCGTCGATGATCACCGCGTCGGCGGCGATATAGCCGCCCATGACGCCGATGGCCTTGCCGAGCGTGCATTCGACGATGTCGATGCCGTCCAGCACCCCGTCGCGCTCGGCGACGCCCGCGCCGGTCGCGCCGTACAGGCCGACCGCATGGACCTCGTCGAGATAGGTCAAGGCGTTGTATTTGCGGGCCAGGGCGATGGTCCCGGCCAGGTCGGCGATGTCGCCGTCCATGGAATAGACGCTCTCGAAGGCCACCAGTTTGGGGGCGGCGGCCGGGGCCGCGGCCAGCAGGGCCTCGAGGTGTTCCAGATCGTTGTGGGCGAAGATGTGCCGTTCGCAGCCGCCGTTGCGGATGCCGGCGATCATCGAGGCGTGGTTCAGCGAATCGGAGAAGACGATCAGCCCGGGCAGGATGCGCTGCAGCGTCGTCAGCGTGGCCTCGTTGGCGACATAGCCCGAGGTGAACAGCAGGGCGGCTTCCTTCTGGTGCCAGCTGGCCAGCTCGGCTTCCAGATCGACGGCCGACCGCGTGGTGCCCGAGATGTTGCGGGTGCCGCCGGCGCCGGCGCCGACCGTGTCGATCTCGGTCTGCATGGCCTCAAGCACGTCCGGGTGCTGGCCCATGCCGAGATAGTCGTTCGAGCACCAGACGATGACGTCCTGGGACGTGCCGTCTTCACGGCGCCGAATCGCTTTGGGGAATTCGCCGCGGACGCGCTTGAGGTCGGCGAAGACGCGGTAGCGCCCCTCCCCCTTGACCTGCTCGACGGCGGTCTCGAATGCGGCCCTGTAGTCGAACAACCCTGTCACTCGCGCGGTCTTTTCGAATCCCCCGGTATTTGCGCCGGGAGGCCGCAAAAGTCTATCGACGCGGGCCGCTAAATCGTCGCAACCTTCTAATTGATAACGGTTCTCAGTTTCGATCGTGCGCATGCGCCACAATCCGTGAACGGTCCTTGCGCCGCCTTGAGATGGATCAAGTCTTCGGCAGTTCGTCCAGCTTGCCGCGCAGCATCTGCAGGATGGCCGAGAAGTCGCGCCCGCCGTAGCCGAGGCCGTTGAACATCTGGAACAGGGCCTCGGTCTGGGCGCCGAGGGGCGTCGAGGCTCCGGCCTTCGCCGCGGCGTCCTGCGCCAGCTTCAGGTCCTTCAGCATCATGGCCGTGGCGAATCCGCCCTCGTAGTTGCGGTTCGAGGGCGCCGTGGGCACGGGACCGGGCCACGGATAGTAGGTGGTCACCGACCAGCTCTGGCCCGACGACTTGGCGACGATGTCGAACATCTTCACCGGGTCCAGGCCCAGCTTCTCGGCCAGGCCGATGGCTTCGCAGGTGCCCAGCATGGTGATGCCGAGAATCATGTTGTTGCAGATCTTGGCCGCCTGCCCCGCGCCGTGGTCGCCGGCCCGGAAGGTCGCGCGGCTCATCGGCTCCAGCGCCGCCTCGATGCGGACGAAGTCCGGCTCGTCGCAGCCGACCATGAAGGCCAGGGTCCCGGCGTCGGCCGCCATGGTTCCGCCCGAGACCGGGGCGTCGGCGAAGGCGTAGCCCGCCTCTTTCGCCAGGCCGGCCACCTTGCGCGCCGTGTCGACGTCGATGGTCGAGCAGTCGAGCAGCAGGGCGCTGGACGTCGCCGCGCCGATCACCTGTTCCGAATAGACCTTCAGCACATGCGGGCCGGCCGGCAGCATGGTGATGACGACATCGGCGTCCCGGACCGCCTCGACGACGGACGAAACCGGCGTGCAGCCCGCCGCGGCGGCGCGGTCCAGCGCCTCCTGCGACAGGTCGAAGGCGGCCACGGCGTGGCCGGCCTTCGCCTGGTTGGCCGCCATGCCGCCGCCCATGTTGCCGAGGCCGATAAAGGCGATCCTGAGGGTCATGGCGTCATCTCCCGGGTGATTTTCGGGAGCGTTAGCCCGTCCCCCGCCCGGTCGCCAGCGGCGCCGGGCGGAATTCGGGTCAGCCCGGCTTGCGGAAGCGGTAGACGAAGCGGTCGGTGCGCCCGCGAATGCTCCCGTCGAACACGCTCAGCGTATGGTCGTCGGCGGGGACGCGGACCGCGTCGCTCTCGCCGTCGAAGACGAAGCCGGCGGCCTCGACCTGCCGGCGCAGCTCGGCCGCCTCGATCCGGTGCAGGGTTCCGGCGACGCCGATCCCGGCGCCGTCGGCGGCCTGGTGATCGAGGATGACATAGAGGCCGCCGGGCTTGAGCGCCGCGAACACCGCCGCGTTCATCCGGGCCACGTCCACCCCGAACCGGGGGATGGTGAAGTCGTGGTACTCCTCGCCCATGAAGACGACGTCCAGCGGCCGGTCGAAGGCCATGGTCTCCAGGGCGCCCGTCACGCGGCTGACGTTGGGATAGGTCGCGGCCATGGCGTCGGCGAAACCGTTCTCGCGCGACGCCGTCTGGTTGGGCACGAAGGCGTAGACATGGCCTTCAGGGCCGACCGCCGGCGCGAACAGACGGGTGAAATAGCCTTCCTCCGGGCGGATGTCGGCGATGGCGTCGCCCGGCTCCAGCCGCGCGAAGGCCAGCATTTCGGCGGGCTTGCGCAACGGATCGCGCGCCACCTCCTCGGGCAGGCGCCGGGAATCGGCGACCGCCGCGGCGTAACCGGCCTGCAGGTTCGGCCTCACGTCGTTGCCGGAGACGACGACCGCGTCGCCGCCCGTCGCGCAGCCGCCCAGGGCCGCCGAAACCGCCAGCACCAATCCCAAAGTCCTGATCATGACCACCCTCGCTGTTGCAGGGGGCAGCTATGCGCCGGACGGAAGGGGATGCAAGGCCTCAGGGCAGCGGCGACCATTCCTGGTCGGCCGGCAGCGGCGCGAACAGGGCGTCCAGCGCCGCGTCCGTCACCCCGGCCAGATCGGCCGGCGACCAGTCCGGCGTGTTGTCCTTGTCGACGATGACGGCGCGGACGCCCTCCTGGAAGTCGTGGCTGCCCACCATCCGGCCGCCGAGCCGGTATTCCATGGCCATGGCGTCGGCGAAGGTCTCGAGCGAGGCCCCGAGACGCAGCTGGCGCAGGGTGACCTTCAGCGATTGCGGCGACTTGGTCTTCAGCGTCGCCAGCTGGGCCAGGGCCCAGTCCGAACCGTCGGCCTCGAGCGCCGCGAAAATGGCCTCCACCGTATCGAAGGCGAACAGCCGGTCGATGGCCTCGCGATGCGCCGCCGTGGGCGCGGGCCCCGGATCCGAGGCCAGGGTGTCGGCGACCGTTTTCGGTTCGGCGGGATGGGCGATCAGAGCGCCTTTCAGGGCCTCGATCCGGTCCGACGGGAGGAAGTGGGTGTGGATGCCCAGGGCCACGGTGTCCGCCGCCTTCAGCCGCGCCCCGGTCAGCGCGATCCAGACGCCGGTCTGGCCCGGCAGGCGGGGCAGAAACCAGCCGCCGCCGACGTCGGGGAACAGGCCGATGCCGGTCTCGGGCATGGCGTAGGTGGTGCGTTCGGTGGCGACGCGGACGTCGGCCGGCTCGGAGATGCCGACCCCGCCGCCCATGACGATCCCGTCGACAACCGCAGTGATCGGCTTGGGGTATTCGAACATCAGGTGGTTCAGCCGGTATTCGGCGAGGAAGAAGGTCCTGGCTTCCGACGCATCCCCTGCCCCGCTTTCGGCGATCATGCGGATGTCGCCGCCGGCGCAGAAGCCGCGCTCGCCCGAATGGTCGAGCAGGACCGACTGGACGGCGTCGTCCTCGCGCCACGCCAGCAGGGCCGCCGTCATCGCCTCGCACATGGCCCGGTTCAGCGCGTGCAGCGCCTTCGGACGGTTGAGGGTGATGCGGCCAACGCCGGATTCGACGCGGGTCAGGACTTCGGAATCGCTCATGGCGCCGCTCTACGGGCGCCGGATCACTGCCGCAACATCTCACGCGCCGTGATCACCCGCATGATCTCGTTGGTGCCCTCGAGGATGCGGTGGACGCGCAGGTCGCGGACGATCCGTTCCAGCGGATAGTCCTTCAGATAGCCGTAGCCGCCGTGCAGTTGCAGGGCCTCGTCGGCGATCTCGAAACAGGCGTCGGTGGCGAACCGTTTGGCCATGGCGCACCATTTGGTGGCCTCGGGGTGGCGCGTGTCCAGGGCCCAGGCGCCGCGCAGGACCAGCAGGCGCGCCGCCTCCAGCTGGGTCGCCATGTCGGCCAGCTTGAACTGGACATTCTGGAAGTCAGACAAGGGTTTGCTGAACTGTTTTCGCGTCGTGACGTAGGCCTGTGCCGCCTCCAGGGCCAGCCGCGCGCCGCCCAGCGAACAGGCGGCGATGTTCAGCCGGCCGCCGTCCAGACCCATCATGGCGTAGCGGAAGCCGTCGCCCTCCTTGCCCAGCAGATTCGCCGCCGGAATGCGGCAGTCGTCGAAGGCGACGATGGCGGTGGGCTGGCTGTTCCAGCCCATCTTCCTCTCCTGGGCGCCGAAACTCAGGCCCGGCGCGTCCTTCTCGACCACGAAGGTGGAGATGCCCTTGGGCCCGTCCTGTCCGGTCCGGGCCATGACGACATAGACGTCCGACGTCCCCGCCCCCGAGATGAAGGCCTTGGAGCCGTTCAGCACATAATGGTCGCCGTCCAGCCGCGCCGTGGTGCGCAGGCCGGCGGCGTCGGAGCCCGAACCGGGCTCGGTCAGGCAGTAGCTGGCGATCCGCTCCATCGACACCAGCGACGGCACATAGCGGGCGCGCAGGTCGTCGGAGCCGAATTTGTCGATCATCCACGTCGCCATGTTGTGGATCGAGATGAAGGCCGCCGTCGACACGTCGCCGCGCGACAGCTCTTCGAAAATCAGCGCCGCCTCGACGCGGCCGAGGGCCATGCCGCCGTGCTCCTCGCCCGTGTAGATGCCGCAGAAGCCCATCTCCGCCGCCTGACGCATGACATCGACCGGGAAATGTTTGGTCTCGTCCCATTCGGCGCTGTGCGGGGCCAGTTCGGCCTCGGCGAACTGCCGGGCGGCGTCCTGGATGGCGCGCTGGTCGTCGTTGAGGGCGAAGTCCATGAAATCTCCTGGGTCGTGAGCGGCCTCTCCCGGGTCGCTTGCCGTGCTTCTATCCAACCCCTCGCGGAACGTCACCCTCGACCCTACGTCCGTTTCTGACGCAGGGCTGCGCCAGTATTGCCCGATAGCCGGAGAAGGAGGCCGAAGCGAACGGTGTGAACGGTGTGAACGGTGTTTTTCGGTGCGGACGCGGGGGTCTCCTCTTCGCCTGGCGCCGTGTTGTTCGCACGGGACCCGACCGCAGCTGACGCTTCAAACCCTTCGCGCCCTGTTTGACCCGACCGCCAAGCCGCCTATGAACCCTGCATGACCCAGCCGTTCGCCCCTGCCGCCTTCCCCTACGCCCGCCCCCGCCGCCTGCGCAGCAGCCCGTGGGTGCGCCGGCTGGTGGCCGAGACGACGCTGACGCCCGCCGATCTGATCTGGCCCCTGATCGTCCACGACGGCGCCGATGACCGGGTGCCGGTCGCCTCCATGCCCGGCGTCTTCCGCCTGTCGCCGGGAGCCGCCGCCGCGGCCGCCGTCGAGGCGCGCGATCTGGGCATTCCGGTCGTGGCCCTGTTCCCCAATGTCGACAGCGCCATCAAGGACGGCGTCGGCACGGGCGCGACCGATCCCGACGGCCTGATCCCGGCCTGCATCCGGGCCATCAAGGACGCCGCGCCGGAGATCGGCGTCATGACCGACGTGGCGCTGGACTGCTACACCGACCACGGCCACGACGGCGTGGTCGAGAACGGCCGCATCCTGAACGACGCCAGCCTCGAACGGCTGGCCGAACAGGCCTTCATCCACGCCCACGCCGGGGCCGACATCGTCGCCCCGTCCGACATGATGGACGGCCGCGTCCAGGCCATCCGCGAGGCGCTGGAGGCCAACGGCTTTCACGACACCCTGATCCTGTCCTATGCGGCCAAATTCGCCTCGGCCTTCTACGGCCCGTACCGCGACGCGGTCGGCTCGGCGAAACAGCTGACCGGCGACAAGAAGACCTACCAGATGGACTACGCCAATTCCGACGAGGCCCTGCGCGAGGTGGCCATGGACATCGCCGAGGGCGCCGACGCCGTCATGGTCAAGCCCGGGATGCCTTATCTCGATATTGTTCAACGGGTTGCGGAGACATTCAAAGTCCCGACCTTCGCCTATCAGGTGTCGGGCGAATACGCGATGATGCAGGCCTCCATCGCCAACGGCTGGCTCGACGAGGATCGCGCCATCCTCGAGACCCTGCACGGCTTCAAGCGCGCGGGCTGCGCCGGAATGCTGAGCTATTTCGCGCCGAAGGCGGCGCGGTTGCTGGGGACCTAGGGCCGCTCGGATCGCGCCAGCAAGTCGATCAGATCCTGCTTCCAGAACACCGCCCAGGTATGGGTCCCGTGGCCCTTGCCGCCGACGCTGTTGGGGATCAGGCGGTAGCGGACATCGGCGATGCGGGGAACGAACTGCTCCGACAGGCCCAGTTCCGGCGGATTGATGAAGTCGTCGGCCGAGTTGATCCAGGTCACCGGCGCCGTGATCCGCTCCAGCCCGGCGGAGGGATCGTAGTCGTGCGAGGCGTTGACCTGATACCACAGGTCGTTGGCGTCCAGCGCCGGGATGCGCCGGTCCAGCTGCGTCTTCAACCATGCATCGACCGCGTCGGGCGTGGCCAGATCCTGTTGCATCGGCATCGGCGCCGAGCCGGCGAGCAGCAGCAGATCGACCGCCGTGCGCAAGCCCTCGACCGGCTGGGCCGCGTAGTCCCCGCCCGCCCAGGCCGGATCGCTGCGGATCGCGTCTTTCAGCATCGAGCGCCACAGGCGGTTGCGGCCGACGATGGCGGTGGGCTGGCAGGCCAGCGGCATCAGGGCGTCGGCGAAGTCCGGATGGGCCTCGGCCCAGACGAAGATGTGCATGCAGCCCATCGAGGTGCCGAGGATCAAGCGCAGGCGGTCGACGCCGAGGCCGTCGGTCAGCAGCCGCCGCTGCGCCTCGACCATGTCGGCGTAGCCGTACTCCGGGAACCGCGCCCTCAAACCGTCGGACGGCTTCGAAGACCCTCCGTGGCCGAGGTTGTCGGGCATGATGATGTAGTAGCGGGCGGCGTCCAGCGGCTGGCCCGGCCCGAACAGGTCGGTGGCGAACTGCGGCGACAGGAACTGGGCCCCGGTCCCGCCGGTGCCGTGCAGCAGCAGGACGGCGTTCTCGACCCGCCCGTCGGCGCCCCGCCGCGGCGCGCCCAAGGTCCGGTAGTGCAGCCGCAACCCCGACAGCCGTTGTCCGTCGGCGAGAGCGAAGTCGGCGGCGGTGAAATCCCCCTCCGTCGGCGCCGGCTGGGCGAGGACGGCTGATGACAGGGCCAGGGCGGCGAGGCCGAAGACAGCGGACAGCAGGCGTTTCATCGGATTTGAACTCCATCCAGCGGCAGCCGCGCGCTCCAGCCATCGTAAGCCACATCGACATGGGCGGGGACGGCGGCCCTCAGGGCGTTGTAGTCGAGATCGAGGTGCAGATTGGTCAGGACGGCGCGCCTGACCCCCGCGCGGGCGATCCAGTCGAGGGTCTTTTCGACATGGGCGTGGGTCGGATGCGGCGTCCAGCGCAGGGCGTCGACGATCCACAGGTCGCAGCCGCGCACGGCGTCCAGCGCCGCCTCGTCCAGATCGGACACGTCGCTCGAATAGGCGACGGGCCCGATGCGGTAACCGACCGAGCGAATGGGCCCGTGCGCCTGATCAAAGGTCACGACCGGAACCGCGCCCCCCGCGCCGCTGACATCCCATGGATGCCCGTGGGACGGTATGGTCATCTCATCCAGAATGGCGGGATAGCCTTCCTGACTTCTGAAAATATACGGAAACCTTCCGACGAGGGCGGTCCGGGTCGCGGCGTCCATCCAGGCCGGAATCCGTCGGCGGGCGCCCATCGCGAAAACCCGCAGATCGTCGATCCCGTGCACCTGGTCGGCGTGATCATGGGTGTAGAGGACCGCGTCGACGTGTCTGACCCCGGCGGCGAGCATCTGGGCGCGCAGGTCGGGCGAGGTGTCGATCAGCACGCTGGTCACCCCGTCCGGGCCGTGTCGCCGGATCAGGGCCGAGCAGCGGGTGCGGTAGTTCCTGGGCTCGGCCGGGTCGCAATCGCCCCAGTCGCCGTCGCCGCGGGGCACGCCGCCGGACGAGCCGCATCCGAGGATGACGACCTCCAGCTCGCCCGGGCCGCTCATGCCCCCTCCGGTCGGGGAATGCGGTCGAACAGGGCGAAGAAGGCGTCGGTGGTGCGCGTCTCCGCCTCCCCGCGCGTCCAGCCGCGGATCTCGGCGAGGGCGTCCAGCACGTGGCCGACGTAAGCGGGTTCGTTGCGCCGCCCCCGGTGCGGCACGGGCGCCAGATAGGGGCAGTCCGTCTCGATGATGATCCGGTCAGGCGGCATGGCGCGGACTGCGTCCCGCACGTCCCCCGCGGCCTTGAAGGTGGCGATGCCGGACACCGAGAACCATGCGCCGAGTTCCGCTGCCTTTTCCGCCAGTTCCGGACCGCTGGTGTAGCAGTGCATCAGGAATCGGAAGGGCGCCTCGGCCTGTTCCTCGGCGAGGATGCCGGCCATGACGTCGTCCGCCTCGCGCGTGTGGACCACCAGCGGCAGGCCGGTCAGGCGGGCGGCCTCGATGTGCTGACGGAACACCGCCGCCTGCACGTCGCGCGGGCTGAGGTCGTAGTGGAAATCCAGCCCGCATTCGCCAATGCCCACGACGCGGTCGCGACCGGCCAGGTCCGCAAGATGCGCCGCCGTCAGGTCGGCGTGGTCCTTCGCCTCATGCGGATGGACGCCGACCGTGCACCAGATGTCGTCATGGGCCATGGCCAGGCCGTGGGTGGCCTCGAAGGTCGACAGCTTGTCGGAAATCTCGACCATCAGGCCGACGCCGGCGGCGCGGGCCCGGGCGATGACCGCGTCACGATCCTCATCGAACTGCGGCGCGTGCAGGTTGACGTGACTGTCGATCAGCATCAGGCGCCGGCCTTGGTGCGCTGCAGGTCGGCCAGCGCCCCGGCCAGGACGTCGCCCCGGTCCAGATTGATGGCGGCGGTGCGCTCTGGCAGCTCGGACAGCCGGCTCCACAACTCGGCCCAGCGCGCGCCGGACGCGCCCTCCTCGAGTGCGCGCACCTTCACGGCGGCGATCAGCCGGTCCATCAGGGTCTCGAACCGCTCCTGCCCCTCCGCGCCGCGGAATTTGTCGGCCACCGCCAGGGCCTCGGCGCGATCCACCGTCGGGGCGGAGACCCAGGCCTGGGCCAGTTGATCGGCTTCCAGGGTCGCGCCCGAGGCCAGGGCCAGGGCCTGTCCCGGCGAGCCGCCGGCCATGCCGGCGATGCGGGCGGCCTCGCCGGAGGAGACGCCGGTCCGGTTGCGCACCAGCTCCTCCAGCGCATGCAACGGCCAGACCGGGAAGGCCAGACGGCGGCAGCGCGAGCGGATGGTCGACAGCAGCCGCCCGGGCGCATGGGTGACGAGAAACAGGACGCCGCGCTCCGGCGGCTCCTCAAGAACCTTCAACAAGGCGTTGGCTGCGTTCAGGTTCAGGTCATCAGCGGCATCGATGATGGCGACGCGGTACCGGGCCTGGGACGGGCTCTTGGAAAAGAACTCCGGCAGGTCGCGGGCCTGATCGACCGAGATCGACTTCTTCGTCTTGCCGCCCTCGACCGCCCGTTCCAGCACCAGCAGGTCAGGGTGGGACCGGGCCGTGACCAGCCGGGCGACCGGATCGTCCGGCCGGGTCCCCAGCAGCCCGCGCGACGGATCGGGCGCGGCCCCCAGCAGGCGACGCGCGGCGCGAAAGGCGAAGGTCGCCTTGCCGGACCCCTCGACCCCGCACAGCAGCCAGGCGTGGTGCAGCCGTCCCTTGTCGAAGGCGTCCAGGAAGGCGGCCTCGGCCGCGGCGTCCGGGATGAGGTCGAACTGGTCCCTCGGATGCTCGCTCACAGCAGGCGCGCCTCGACCGCGGCCCGGACGCGCGCCGCGACGGCGTCCACATCGCCGTCGGCGTCGATGACGACGCAGCGCTGCGGATAGCGCTCCGCGATGTCGAGAAAGCCGCGCCGCAGCCGTTCATGGAACGCCAGACCCTTCGATTCGAAGCGCGTCTCGAACAGGCCGCGTCCGAAGGCACGCTCGAGGCCGATACTGACCGGCAGGTCGAAGATCAGGGTCAGGTCCGGCTGGGTCTGGCCCACGATGGCGGCGTCGAGGGTCTCGATGAATTCCGCCGGCGTGCCGCCCCCGACGCCCTGATAGGCGCGGCTGGAATCGGCGAACCGGTCGCAGACCACCCAGCGCCCCGCCTCCAGCGCGGGGCGGATGGTGCGCTCCAGATGGTCGCTGCGGGCGGCGAACATCAGCAGGGTTTCCGTCATCGGCGACCAGCGGCCGGCGTCCCCGTTCAGGGCGATGGCGCGAATGTCCTCGGCGCCGGCGGATCCCCCGGGCTCGCGGGTCTGGACGACCTCGAGATCGCGCGCGCGCAGGTCCTCGACCAGCCGCGCGACCTGGGTCGACTTGCCGGTCCCCTCCCCGCCTTCGAAGGTGATGAATCTGCCCTGGGTCACCCGGCGCACAATGGCGGCGCCGGCCGGGTTCGCAAGGGTCTAGACGCCTGAAATCATCGTCGCTTCGGGATAACCCCGGGAGATCACCGCGCGCCGCGAGCGCTCGGCGGCTCCCGCGTCCGGCCACGGGCCGACCAGCACGCGGAACTGACCCGGCCCGGCTTCATCGACCGTCGCCCCGCCGCCGAGGTGGAGGGCCGCGCGGCGGGCCTGACGCGCATCCGGCCAGGTCCCGGCCTGAACCCAGACGACCGGGGTCGGCGCCGCCGGAGACTCTGGAGCAAGGAGTGCCGGCGCCGGTGCGGCCGGGGCGGACGCGAGGTCGGGAACCGGGCGGGGCGGAACCGCCGCAGAAGCGGGCGGTCGCGGGCCGGCCCCGGCATATTGCAGGACCGCGCCGCCGCCCAGACGCGGGGCGTGACCGAGATAGCGGACCCGCACCTCGCCGACGCCGGCGCGGCGCAGGTCCAGGGCGTCGGCCGCGCCGCGCGACAGATCGATGATCCGCCCGTCGACGAAGGGCCCGCGGTCGTTCACCCGCGCCACGATCCGGCGGCCATTGGCCAGGTTGGTGACCTCCACCAGACCGGGCAAGGGCAGCGTCTTGTGCGCGGCGGTCAGGGCCTGCATGTCGAACCGTTCGCCGGTCGCCGTCGGCCGGCCGTTGAACTGGTCGCCGTACCAGGAGGCCAGGCCGGTCTCGTCATATCCCGGCTGCTCGGCCGGCCGATACCACCGCCCCCGGATCTGATAGGGCCGCATCGTCCCCGGGACGATCGGCGCGGGATCGGTCACGACCGGCAGCCGGCCGCCGTCCGGCCGGGCGCCGCCGCCGGCGCAGGCGGCCAGAAGCGACAGCAGCGCGACCGCCAGGGCGCCCCTGGCCAGTGTTGTGGAGAGTCCTGCGATCATCGCCCCATCCCTGAAGGCTGAAAGCATGCCGGCAGACATTTCCGCTTTGGTTAACGGGGCGTTTGGCGCTATGCGGCCATTCCGCTCAACAGGCACGGACAGGTGGCCGAGTGGTTTAAGGCAGCGGTCTTGAAAACCGCCGTAGGTGAAAGCCTACCGTGGGTTCGAATCCCACCCTGTCCGCCAAATACCGCCGCTTCTACGCCATGGCGCGATACCCTGCGCCATAGCTACGCAAACCCCGCCGAACACCGCACGCCACGACAGGGCGGATTTGAGAATCAGCTTCCAACTTCACTCTTGAACCGAACGACCACCTTACCGAACGGCCCGCGTTCGAGATGAACGAACGCCGCTCGTGCATCCTTGAAGGCGTAGACCTTGTCGATCACCGGCTTGAGGACATGCTCGTCAATGGCGCGGTTCATGTCCTCGAACGCCCGTCTATGCCCGACCGAAATGCCCTGGATGACGGCCCTTTTGAGCATCATGGGAACCGCTGACAGCACGATCTCCGATCCCTTCATGAAGCCGATCTGGGCGATACGCCCGCCGCTCGCCAGGGCGGCCGCCGACCGGCTGATATTGTCGTCGCCGATCAGTTCGAGCACATGATCGACACCACGCCCGTCGGTCAGGTCCAGCGCTGCAGCGGACCAGTCCGGGTTGGCACGCGTATCGATCACGCCGAAAGCGCCGAGCGCCCTTGCGTGCTCCAGCTTCTCCGTGCTCCGCGAGGTGACGATCACGCGGGCTCCGAAAGCCTGTGCAAACTGGAGCCCGAACAGGGCGACGCCGCCGGTGCCCTGCACCAGAACGGTTTGGCCCGCTTTCAGATGACCTGTCTCGATCAGGGCGGACCATGCCGTCAACGCCGCAACCGGCAAGGTGGAGGCCTCCTCGTCCGTCAGCGACGCGGGCGCCTTGACGGCGATGTTCTCGTGTAGTGTCACATATTCAGCCAGCATGCCCGGCAGCGGTCCGCCGAGCGACAGGCCATGCCGGGCCATCTCCTGTGGTGGCTCACCGTCGATCCATTGCGTCCAGAAGTTTCCGAGCACCCGATCGCCGACCTTGAATCGCGATACGCCAGCGCCGGTTGCCACGACCTCTCCCGCCATGTCCGATACCGGAACGAACGGCATGGTTGGCCTGTCGGGCAGCAGCTTACCTTCGACCACCAGCTTGTCACGATAGTTAAGGGAGACTGCCGCAACCCGGATCAGCAACTCGTTGTTGCCCGGCGTTGGCACCGGCGCTTCGGCCAATTCCAGGTTCTTCAGTCCGAATGACGGCAACTGCCATCGTTTCATTGTCTCGCTCATGGCCGATCCTCTCATGCGTCACGCGAGACCTTATTGACAATCACATAGATCGTGTTGCGATGTATTTTTCTAACACCTCCTCCATTTGGTCTCCAATTGATGAGCCTGAACATTCATTCCCACCTTCAAGGCATGTCCGCCTTCGTCCATGCGGTGGAAACAGGCAGTTTCACGGCCGCCGCCGCACGCATGGGCGTGTCGAAATCCGCGACAGGCAAGAGCGTCGCTCGCCTTGAGGAGCGCCTCGGCATCCGGCTGCTGGACCGCACGACGCGCAGCCTCAACCTGACGGCCGACGGGCGGGCCTATTATCAGAGTTGCCTCAAGGTCCTCGAAGAACTGAACGCGGCGGAGACGCTGCTGGCCTCGCGAACGCGCGTCGTATCGGGAACCTTGCGGATCAACCTGCCGATCTCGTTCGGCCGGTTGTGCGTCATGCCCGTGCTAACGAAGGTCGCGGAGGGGAATCCCGATCTCAATCTCGATATCTCATTCACCGACCGCCAGGTCGATCTCGTCGAGGAAGGAATCGACCTTGTGGTCCGGCTTGGCGATCCCGGAAATCATGCGAGCCTGATCGGGCGGCGCACTGGTATGCAACGGTCGATCATCTGCGCCGCCCCGGCCTATCTGGACCGTTGCGGGCGTCCGGCCTCCGTAGAAGAACTCGTCAATCACGACTGCCTCGCCTTCGCCAAAGATGGCCGCCCGCTGCCATGGGCGGTTTGCGGCCCGGACGGAACGGTCAGGCGGTTCGTCATCCAGCCACGCCACGCCATCAGCCATGGCGAAGCCCTGCGGGACGCCACCGTGAACGGGCTTGGCATCGCCTGTCTCTCGACCTGGCTTGCGGCGGACGACCTCCGCAGCGGGCGGCTTGAGGTGGTGCCGATTCCCACCCCCGCGGAAGATGGCCCCATTTCCGCGCTTTGGCCGCGCTCGCGGGATCTGGCCCCCAAGGTGCGCGTAGTCGTGGATGCGCTCGTCGAGGCGTTGATGCCTACCCACCTGACCGGCTCGAAAAAAGGCGGCGTTAGAGGGCTATAGCGTGGACATAGTGCTCATCATCATCGAGCGTGGCCCGCCACGCACCCCGGGAAAAGGTCTCTGATCTGACCCCGGCCCCGCAAGGTCCCGGAACGCCGGGGCTATTCGCGGCCAAACTCCCGGACCGCCCGCTGTTCCGGCCCCCTCAGAGCAGGCATTCGGCCTCTGCAGGCGGGCCAGTCTCTGCGCGAACCGCATCTGGTGGAGTTTCCCTGCTAACGGCCAGAACAGGGAAATCAGCTGTTTTTCGGGAGCCCGATTTCGGGACCAGGAAGCTGCCGCTTCTCGGAAAGCCAGTCACCGCGGGCCGCACCGCTGAACTTCGCTCCTGCCCGGGCTGAAATTAGCAGGGAACGATATTCCGCCGGAACAGGGATCATTTTCAAAAGGAACAGGGATCGGCTTTTCCCGGAACAGGGACCGGCCCTGATCGAAACAGGGATCATTTTCCGTCGAAGCACAGCGCGCGCCGCTGCTCGGCCCAGGCCGGCGGGATGCGCATCTTGAGCAACTGGTCGAGCGTAAGCGCCGGCGGCTGGCGACGGTACTCACCTGCTCCCGCACCGCCTCCTCCAACGCCTCCGCCGAGACCCGCCGCAGCACCCCGTCCCGGTCCTCAACCTCGCGACCTGCTGCAGCGGGGCCGAGACATAGTAGCGATAGACCCTGCCGCCCCGGCCGTAGCCGAACGACGGGCTCATCGGGTGGCCGTCCGCATCGAACACCAACCCCACATCCTCACGAAATCCGCCTGAACATGCGCACCACGGAGGTCACCGACAACGGACCGGAGACGCCGGATGACAAGGCGAAATGGGACAAGCTCATTGCCCGCCGGGAGGCGGCTCTTTCAGAAATTACCGAAAGCACAAAGCTCAAGAAGCGCAAGGCCTGGGCCGACATGCAGGAGATTCTCGACGGCGAGATCGCCTCTGAACAACGGATCGCTGACTTGATCGAGGACATTATTCCCGATGAGAAGACCCGCCGTGAGCCGGACTTCGATCTACGGGAATGGCGAACCAGAAAGCAGGCGATCAGAAAGGTGAAAGAGAGCTTCAAGAATGCCGCAGAACGATGAGCCGGCCCCGTCGGCAGAGTCTCCTTCGCGCCAGTAGCGGACATCCCCGCCTCGCCAGAGATACGGCGTTCACGGTCCAGGCTGGCCGTAGTGATGTCCGCACCCGTGACGGATCATTGTCGACCCCAAGCTGATTGGGAGACGGTCCGGGCGGCTAGCATACCGCTATTTGGCGCCTCAGATCGCGGCTCCGCAGGCCGCCCTCAAGCCTGGACGACGCCGGAGCCCGTGTGAGGTTCGAGGGCCGCCGCTTGGGTCTCCCGGACAGCCTTGATGAAGGCTCGCACGGCGGGTTTCGGCTCCCAGCGCTTGCGAATGGCGCAACACATCAGCGAGGGCGGCAGACCCGCCGCCTTGTCGAGGATCGCGAAGCGGGCCTGGAAGGACGGCAGGGTGGCGTAGGGCGCCGCCACGACGCCGATGGCGTTGGACCGGGCGACGATGCGGCGGGCGAGCGGGAAATAGTCGATGATATGCACGCGGCGCCGCCATTCTATCCCTTCATCCTCGTAGATCTTGCGGATCACCGCGCCGTACGGCCGCCCGTCCGAGGGACTCACGAAGTCGAACTCCGCCAGATCGCTGGAGGTGATGGTCTCGCGTTCCAGAATCGGGTGGCCGCGCCGCACGAAGTGGATGGACTGGACGCCCGAGATCGGTTCGCGCCGGATGTCCGACCACTCGCTGAAGGCGGCGTCGAAGCCGAGGGCGACGTCGATACCGCCGTTGCGCAGCATCTCCACAGTGCGCTCGAAGGTGGAGCCGAGGATGTCGAACTTGATGCTTGGGTGGCGTTGCAGCAGCAATGAGAGCGGCTCGATCAGCCGCCATTCGATCGAGGCGGGACCCACGCCGATCCGCAGCGTGCCCGCGTAGACATCCTCCTGGTCCCGGGGCTTGCGAAGCAGATCGCCCGCGTCCTCGAGAAGCCGGGCGGCCCGATCGATGAAATCGCGGCCCTCGGCGGTCAGGAACGATCCCCGGGACGTCCGGTAGAAGATCGAATAGCCGATCTGGCGCTCCAGGTCGGCGACGCTCTTGGTGATGGCCGACTGGGTGACGCCGACGGCCTCGGCCGCGGCCGTGAACGATCCGGCCCGGGCGACGGCGACGACATAGATCAGGCGGGAGTCCATCGCGACATTCCTCGGGCGCATGTTTGTGCCGGATAATGACTTTGCGAACCTGGGCGTCAACCGGCATCACAGAGGTCATGATGGGTTGGAGGACGTCGCGACCGCCCGCGGCGCCACCGGCCCTGCCCTGTTCGAGACCCCGTCGCATGCCCGTTCCGATCTCCACGCCCGCCGTATTTTCAAACACCGTCCTCCGGGCCTCGCGATGACCGGGGTGCTGCAGGACAAGGTCGTCGCCATCACCGGGGCGGGCCGCGGCATCGGCCGGGCGATCGCTCTTCTGTGCGCAGCGGAAGGCGCCCGGGTGCTGGTCAACGACCTCGGGGGCGGCCCGGACGGCCAGGGCGAGGACGCCGGTCCGGCCGCGTCCGTGGTCGAGGAAATTCGCGCCGCCGGCGGCGAGGCCATCGCCAATTCGGCCAGCATCACCGACCCGGAAGGCGCGGTCTCGATCATCGAGGACGCGGTGTCGGGTTTCGGTCGCATCGACGCGGTCATCAACAATGCCGGCTTCCTGCGCGACAGCATCTTCCACAAGATGACCCAGGCCGACTGGGACGCCGTGATCGGCGTTCACCTCAGCGGCTATTTTTCCGTCTCGCGCGCGGCCGCGCCCCATTTCAAGGCGCAGGGGTCGGGGGCCTTTGTCCATTTCACCTCGACCACCGGCCTGATCGGCAATATCGGCCAGGCCAACTACGGCGCGGCCAAGGCCGGGGTCGTGGGCCTGTCGACGGCCATCGGGCTCGACATGAAACGCTACGGCGTCCGCTCGAACTGCATCGCGCCCACGGCCTGGACCCGATTGGTCGACACCGTGCCGGCCGACACCGAGGACATGCGCGAGAGGTTGGACCAGGTCCGCCGGATGACGCCGGAAAAGGTCGCGCCGCTCGCCGCCTTCCTCTGTTCCGACCAGGCCGCCGACGTCAGCGGCCAGGTGTTCGGCGTACGCGGCGACGAGGTCTTCCTCTATGCCCGGCCCACCATCCTGCGCACCATGCAGATGTCGGGCGGCTGGACCGTCCAGGCCTGCGCCGATGTGCTGATGCCCGCGCTCAGGCCCAGCTTCCATCCCCTCGAGACCACGGCCGAGGTCATGTCCCGGGACCCGCAATGACGCGGGCCCGCAGCGTGCATGGCCGCGGCGTCGTCGACCTGATCGAGGGCGCGCGCTGATGGTCGGGATCGTCGCCGCCGGAGCCTATGTGCCGCTCCTGCGCCTGCAACGCGCCGCCATGGCCCGGGCGACCGCCTGGTTCAATCCGGGTCTGGCCGGCCACGCCCGGGGCGAACGCGCCCTGGCGAACTGGGATGAGGACACCCTCACCATGGCCGTCGAGGCCGCACGCGATTGCCTGTGGGAGCGGGATCGCGCCGGCATCGGCAAGGTCATTCTGGCCTCCACCAGCCTGCCGTTCGCGGATCGGCTCAACGTCGGCGTGGTCAAGGAGGCCTTGAACCTGCCGGACGCCCTGGCCGCCCTGGATGTCACCGGTTCGCAACGCGCGGGAACGTCCGCCTTGCTCGCCGCCCTTGAAAGCGGCCGGCCGACCCTGTGCGTCGCCTCCGAACGCAGGCTGGCCAAGCCGGCCTCGGAGGCCGAGTTCGTCAACGGCGACGCCGCCGCCGCCTTCCTGGTCGGCGATCAGGCGCCGATCGCGGAGTTCCTCGGCTCTCACAGCACCACCCTGGATTTCGTGGATCATTTCCGGCCGACGGACCGCCCCTACGACTATGAATGGGAGGGCCGCTGGGTCCGCGACGAAGGCTATCGCAAACTGATCCCTCCGGCGGTCGCCGAGGCCCTGAAGAGTCTCGATCTGGAGGCGGCCGTCGTGGATCATTTCATCGCCGCCCTGCCGGTTGCCGGCCTCGACAGCGCCCTGGCCGGCGATATCGGCATCCGCCCTGAGGCGGTCTGCGCCTCGCTGCGCGACACCCTCGGCTTCGCCGGCGCCGCCCATCCGCTGATTCTGCTCGCGCAGGTGCTCGAGACCGCCAGGCCGGGCGCCCTGATCGTTCTGCTCGCCTTTGGCCAGGGATGCGACGTCCTCGCCTTCCGCGTCACGGACGCTGCGGCGCGGCGGAGCAAGGCCCTGGGAGTCGCCGGTTGGCTGGCGCGTCGCCGTGCGGAGACCAACTATCTCAAACACCTGTCCTTCTCCGGCGCGGTGACGCTGGACGGGGGCATGAGGGCCGAGATCGACCTGCGCCAGTCGCCGTCGATGCTCTACCGGGAGCGCAAGACCATCCTCTCCTTCGTCGGCGGCCGCTGCCGCGAGACAGGGACCGTACAGTATCCGAAGACCGCCGTTTCGGTGGCCCGCAATGCGCGGCTGGTGAACACCCAGGACGACTATCCGATGGCTGAACTCAGGGCGGAGATCGTGTCCTTCACCGCCGACCGCCTGGCCTACTCGCCCGATCCCCCGAGCTGCTACGGCATCGTCGCCTTCGAGGGCGGCGGCCGGGTGATGGCCGACTTCTCGGATGTCGATCCCGACGCCCTGGCGGTCGGACAGTCGATGCGAATGATGTTCCGGATCAAGCGTCAGGACGGCGCCGGCTTCAAACACTATTTCTGGAAGGCCGTGCCGGACTATCGGCCCGCGCCGGGAGATCACTGACATGGCGACCGGAATCAAGGACCGGGTGGCGATCCTGGGCATGGGCTGTTCGAAATTCGGCGAGCGCTGGGACATGGACGCCCCCTCCCTGATGGTCGAGGCCTTCGAGGAGGCGATCGCGGACGCGGGCATCGATCCGTCGCAACTGGAGGCGGGGTGGTTTGGCCACGCCGGCAATGCGGTCGGTCCCGGCGCCATCCCCCTCGCCATCGCGCTGCGCCTTCACAATGTGCCGGTCACCCGCGTCGAGAACGCCTGCGCGACCGGCACCGAGGCGTTGCGCGGGGCCGCCTACGCCGTGGCCAGCGGGGCGTGCGACATCGCCTTCGCCCTGGGCGTCGAAAAGCTCAAGGACGCCGGCTACGGCGGCCTCGCCGGCGGGTCGCGCGGTCCCTATTATGACGCGGTCAACGCCAATGTGACGGCGCCCGGCGGCTTCGCCCAGCTCGCCTCGGGCTATGCCGCGCGACACGGCGTCGACATGCCCGACCTGAAGCGGGCCATGGCGCACATCTCGGTCAAGAGCCACGCCAATGGCGTGATCAACGAGAAGGCCCACCTGCGTCGCAGGATCACCGAGGCCCAGGCCATCGACGCGCCGATGATCGCCTATCCGCTGGGCCTGTTCGACTGCTGCGGCGTGTCGGACGGCGCGGCGTGCGCCATCGTGACCACGCCGGAAATCGCCCGCGCGCTCGGCAAGAAGGATATCGTCACGATCAAGGCCCTCCAGCTGGCCGCGACCGGCGGCTGGGAGGCGCAGGGCGAAGGCTGGGACTATTCCTATGTCCCGACCACCCGCGCCGCCGCCGCCCGCGCCTACAAGGAGGCCGGCATTTCGGATCCCCGGACCGAACTCAGCCTGACCGAGGTCCACGACTGCTTCTCGATCACCGAGCTGGTCACGATGGAGGATCTGGGGCTGAGCATGGAAGGCGAGGCGGTCCGCGACGTGCTGGACGGCAAATTCGACGCTGACGGCCAGATCCCCTGCCAGATCGACGGCGGCCTCAAATGCTTCGGCCACCCGATCGGGGCCACGGGCATCCGCATGGTCTATGAGAACTACCTTCAGCTTCTCGGTCGCGCCGGCGACCGTCAGCGGCAGACTCCGGTCGTCAACGCCCTGTCGCACAATCTCGGCGGCGCGCCCTTCCACACCATCTGCTCGATCGCGATCGTCGGCCTTCAGACCTAGGCGTCGCAGAAACCGGCGCGCAGGCAAAAAGGAGGGCGCCCCGCGGGGCGCCCTCGGTCAGTTTCGGTCAGGACCGGAAGACCGGATCAGAAGCGCGCGCTCAGCCTGACCCCGTAGGTGCGGGGTTCGCCGGCGTAGCGGCGGATGACGTCGGAGAGACGCGCGACATTGGTCCAGTAGTATTCGTCGGTCAGATTGCGCACGAAGACCGACGCCTCCCAGCCATCCGACGATCGGACGCCGGCCCGGGCGTCGACCAGGGTGTAGCCGTCGATGTCGAGGCGCGGGTCTCCGCCGAAGCCGGCGTTGGTTCCGCTGCGGGAGGTGGCGTTGATCCCGAGGACGAGGTCCAGACCATCGTTGATGGGCCGCTCATACTGGGCGTCCGCCACGAGCTGGTATTTCGGCGTATAGGGGAATTCGTCGCCCTTGAAGTTGGCGGCGAGCCCCAGGATGGTGAAGTTGTTGAAGTCGTCGGTGACCTCGGAGTCGAGATAGGTCCCGGCCAGCGAAAGCCGCAGGCCGTCCATGACAAAGGCGTTGAGCTGGAACTCAGCGCCGGCGACGCGGGATTTGGGCACGTTCACCAACGAAGGCAGCACACCCAGGATCGCGGGCTGGGCGTTGCTCCGGCCAAGCAACTGCTTGTCTTCATAGTCGTAATAGAAGACCGCGCCCGTGGCCTCCAGCACCCCTCGCACCACCGGCGCCTTGAAGCCCGCCTCGTAGGCGACCACCGATTCCTGGGTCACCGGAATGAGGGCGTTGGCGGCGATGGCGGGAAGGGTCGGCGAACTGCCGGATTTGTATCCGCGGCTGATGTTGAAATAGACGAGAGTCTGGGGCGCGGGCTTCCAGTCGAGCCCGGCGCGCCAGGACACATTGTCCTCGCTCAGGGTATCGTCCACGCCGACCGGGTTCAGGCCGGAGTCCAGGGAAACACAGCCACCGACGGTCAGGGGCGCGATCGGCGGCGCTCCAATCCGACCCCGCAGGACGTTGATCAGGATAGTGAACGAGTTGGCGGTCTGCGCGTCCCCGGCCCGGGCGCAGGACTGATAATCAAGGTCCGTCGTTGTGAAGCGCATGCCGGCGTGAGCGACGACCGTGTCCGACAGCTCATAGTCGACGTTGCCGAAGATCGCCCGGGAATCGAACTCCTGGCTGCCCTGCAGATCCGTGGCCCCGGTCAATCCGGTCGATCCCGAAAAGTTGCTGGTCGTGTACGGGTAACGGAACCGGTCGTACTCGTCCGACTTGTCGAGCGCGTAGTTGGCGCCGACCACGAACTGGGCGTGGCCCAGATCGCCGGACAGCCTCAGCTCTTGCGAGAAGGACGACAGGGAACCCGTGACCTGGGTCAGGGAGGCGCGCAAGTTCGTGCCGTCCTGGTCCACCAGTTGGTCGATGGTCATGTCCGAATAGGCGGTCAGGGAGGTCAGCGTCAGCTGGTCGTTCAGGTCGAAATCGGCCCTCAACGACGCCTGATAGAAATCGTTGTCCTTGCGCAGGCGCTGATCCGCATCCCAGTCCGCCGCGCGATTGTCACGCGGGGTCGCCGGATAGTTGACCATGAGCGGAATGCGATTAACGAAAGTCGGGGACGACGGGATCAATTCGATCCTCTGCGCCGCCTGGGTGTCGGATTCGTCCTTGAAGCCATTGAGGTTCAGCGACGCCCGGAAGCGGTCCGTCGGCTCCCACTCGAGGATGAGGCGCCCCTGGTAGAAGCGCTTCGCCCCAAGGGTGTCGTCGCGGGTGAAGCTCTGCTGCCAGTCACCGCCGGACAACACCCGTCCTGACAGCCGGGCCTGCAGGGTCGAACTCAGCGGGCCGCTGACATAGGCCGTGGTGTCGACAGTCTCGAACCGGCTGAGGCTGGTCGTGACGCCTGCGGCGAAGACGTCGGTCGGACGGGCGGCGACATAGTTGATCGCCCCGCCCGTCGCATTCTGCCCGAACAGGGTCCCCTGCGGTCCTTTGAGGACCTCGACGCGGGCCGGATCGAGACCGGCGCCCGAGGCCATGATCGAGAACGGGAGCGGCGCCTCGTCCACATAGACGGCGACCGACGGACGGGCGCCCAGCGAGGTTTCGAAGAAGCCGACGCCGCGCAGGGAGTAGACCGGCACTCCGTTGCCGCTTTCGACATAGCTGAGGCCCGGCGTCACCTTCACCAGCGACTGGACGTCGGTCACGCCGCGGCTCGACAGCTGTTCGCCGCTCAGGGCCGTGATCGACATCGGCACGTCGTTGAGCGCCTGTTCGCGCTTCTGGGCCGTGACGATGATCTCATCCATCACGGTCGTTTCCTGCTGCTCCGGCGCCTGCTGGGCAGCGACCGGAGTCGCCAGGACCAGCAGGGATCCCGCCCCCATCAGCGCCGCGCGCAATCCGACCTTCGACATGTGCCTCATCCCTTGTTCCCCTCTTGGCCGCCCGTGTGTTCCGGACTGTTTTCCAGGCTTCGCCTGGAGGCGGATCGCTTTGCCGCGGTCCATCCTCAATGGGACTGTGATGCCTCCGCCTGCAAGGCGTCAAAGTCGTTATCGGGCACTCCTATTCCTTGAGCGAATGACGCCATCGGGTCGGTCCAAAGCGGACCCGCCGCGCGCCAGCATGCTTTCAGGGAATGTGTCGGACGCAGAATGAACTGGACGAACTTTGTCGGACCCGGAAAGGGTCGCGGGGCCGCGCGGCGAATGCAAGGCGACCAGTCCGGAGACCACATGACCCACCCTCCCCTGCCGTCGGACGCCACCCAGGCCAGCCTGGCCAGGCCGTTCCTTATGCTGATCGATGGGAAGTGGTCGCCCGCCGCCAGCGGCGAAACCCTGGATGTCGTCAACCCGGCGGACGGAGCCGTCTTCGCCGTCATTCCGGCGGGAGACGCGGCCGACATTGATCGCGCGGCGTCTGCGGCCCGCGCGGCTTTCGAGGATCGGCGGTGGACGGCCATGACCCCCGGCGCCCGCGCCCGTATCCTGTGGAAGGTCGCCGAGCTGATCGAGGCGCGGGCGGCCGAATTCGCGGAACTCGAGACCCTCGACAACGGCAAGCCCGTGACCGCCGCCCGGGCCATGGACGTTCCCGCCGCCGCGGCCGCGTTTCGCTACTGGGCCGGGTGGTGCACCAAGCTGTCCGGCGAGACCCACGCGGTCGACCTGCCCGGAGAGTATCTCGCCTGGACGGCCCCGGAACCCGTCGGCGTCGTGGGCCTCATCACCCCCTGGAACTTCCCGCTCGTCATGGCCTCGGCCAAGCTGGCTCCGGCCCTCGCCGCCGGCTGCACGATCATCCTGAAGCCGGCCGAGCAGACGTCGCTGACCGCGCTGCGGCTTGCCGAGGTGATGATGGACGCGGGCGTCCCGCCAGGAGTGGTCAATGTCGTGACCGGTCCGGGCCGAACGGCGGGCGCGGCCCTCGCCCATCATCCGGACGTCGACAAGATATCCTTCACCGGCTCGACCGCCGTCGGCAAGGAACTGGTCGCGGCCGCCCGCGGCAACCTGAAACGACTCACGCTGGAGCTCGGGGGTAAATCGCCGACGATCATCTTCCCGGACGCCGACCTGACGCGCGCCATTCCCGCCGCCGCCAACGGCATCTTCCGCAACGCCGGCCAGATGTGCGCGGCCGGATCGCGCCTGTTCGTCGCGCGGAACCGGTTCGACGAAGTGGTCGAGGGGATCGTCTCCGAGGCCGGCCGGTTCCGCATCGGCGCCGGTCTCGATCCGGCGACCACGCTGGGGCCGCTGGTCTCCCGGGTCCAGCGCGACCGGGTGCTGGGCTACATCGACTCCGCCCGTCAGGAGGGAGCGACCCTCGCGACAGGCGGGCGGACCCACGGCGACGCCGGCTATTTCGTCGAACCCACCCTGGTGATCGACGCCGGTCCCCGCATGCGGGTCTCGCGCGAGGAAATCTTCGGACCGGTTCTGGTCGCTACGCCGGTGGACGATCTGGATGACCTTGAGGCCCTCGCCAACGACACCGAGTTCGGACTTTCGGCCGCGATCTGGACCCGCGACGTTTCCGCCGCCCATCGCCTCGCCCGGCGCCTGAAGGCCGGAACGGTGACGATCAATACCGGAATGGTGACTGGACCCAATCTGCCGTTCGGAGGTTTCAAACAGTCGGGATGGGGCCGGGAGGGCGGCGCCGAGGGCATTGCGGCCTATACGGAATCCAGGACGGTCATCACGGCGCTATAGGCCCCGGATCATGGCGGCCGCCCGCTCGCCGATCATGATCGCCGGCGCGTTCGTATGGCCGCCGATAAGGGTCGGCATGATCGAGGCGTCGGCGATCCTGAGGCCCTCGACGCCGCGAACGCGCAATTCCGGGTCGACCACTGCGTCCGGATCGGTCTCCGCGCCCATCCGGCAGGTGCCGACGGGATGCTGGGCGGTCACGACCGTGGCGCGGATGGCCGCATCCAGCTCGGCGTCCGAGCGTGCGCCCGGGCCGGGAAAGGCCTCGTCGCCGACATGGTCCGCGATCGGGCCCTGGCTGAGTACGTCCCGTGTCCATCGGGCGCAGTACCGGAGCTGCGCCAGATCCGACGGGTCCGAGAGCAGGTTGAACCGGATCACGGGCTTGTCGTCGGGATCGCCGGACCGCAGCTCCACCGCACCACGGCTTCCGGGTCTCAGGGCGACGTTGAGAACGGTCAGCCGGTCCTCGGCGCGCTTGCGCAGCCCGGGGAACCAGACCCGGGCGTCGAAGCTCGTCGGCATGAACATCGTCTCCAGGTCGGGCTTTTCCAGCCCCTCGCGCGACTTGTGGAAGGCGATCGAGGTCAGGGGCTGGGTGCCCATCATCCCGCGACCGGTCAGGGCCCAGAGCGCGGCCGAGGCGGCGACCTTGTCGGCGCGCAATCCGCTCCCGAAGGGGAACGGTTTCCTGGCCCTGAAGCTCATCGGCGCGAGGGGATGCTCCTGCAGGTTCTGGCCGACGCCGCCCAGGTCGGCGGCGACGGCGATGCCGTGCTGTCGCAGCCGGTCCGCCGGCCCGATCCCGGACAACATCAGGATCTGCGGCGAGGCGTAGGCGCCCGCGCAGAGCACCACTTCCGCCGCCGCGCGCACCGTATGCAGCACGCCTCCCGACACGTAATCCACGCCGACGGCGCGGCCGCCCTCGATGACAAGGCGCCGGACCTGGGCCGAGGTGATGATCGTGAGGTTGGGCCGGTGTCGCGCGGGGGCGAGGAAGGCCTGCGACGCGCTGGCCCGGACGCCGCGGCGCGTCGTCAGGTCAGGCAGGCCGAAACCGTCGGGCTGGGCGCCCTCGAAGTCGTCGGTGACCGGATGACCGGCGAGCCGCGCCGTCGCCTCCAGGGCCCGGGTCAGGGCATCCGTTCTCGACATCGGCGAGACGGACAACGGGCCGCCGTCCCCGTGCCAGTCTGAGGCGCCGCGCCAGTTCCGTTCGCTCTTGCGGAACCAGGGCAGCACCTCGTCGAACGACCAGCCGCGGGCCCCCATCTGCGCCCACTGGTCGTAGTCCCGCGGATGGCCGCGCGAATACATCATCCCGTTGACCGAGGAGCTTCCTCCCAGAACCCGCCCGCGCGCCGCCGGCACCCGGCGATCGTTGGCGAAAGGCTCAGGCTCGGACTCCAGCCCCCAGTCAAACAGCATCTTCGAGCGCAGCAGTCTGAAGGCGAGCGGCATCTTCAGCAGCAGGCTACGGTCCGTCCCTCCGGCCTCGAGGAGAAGGACCTTCGCCTCCGGTTGCTCGCTCAGGCGGGCGGCGACGACGCTGCCCGCCGAGCCGCCGCCGATGACGATGTAGTCGAAGCCTGATGCCACCCGATGTTTCCTGTTCGTGAAGTCGCCAACGCGTGGTGACGCGCGGCCGCGAGACGGCTCAGGCGAGCGCGAGCGCCGCATCCTGTTCGGCGGCGATCCGCCTGTCGAGTTGGCGACGCACCTGAACGGCGCCGGCGTCGATCGCAAGCAGCACGGGACGTGAGCCTTCGAACGACGCGTTTCCGAGACGAGCCTGCTGGGCTTCCAGCATGGGCTTGTCTTCATGGATGAAGGCGTTGGCCAGCATCCCTCTCAGGCGCTCGGAGTATTCGACGTCCTCAAGCCGGTCGCCGCGCGTGCCGCAGACGAAATAGTGGGTGGTCGATGCGGTCTCGGGCGTCATGCTGTGCAGGGCCCGAACCTCGTCCTCGTCGCGCCTTTGCGTTCCGGTCGGCACCAGCGAAGTGGAGATCACCATCACGGCGGGAGCCTGCCAGACCGCTTCCGTCCAGGCGTCGGCGCGCTGTGGCGGCGGCACGCGGGCGTGGAACCGCGCCGGAGCCAGGCAGTCCCGGTTGATCCACTGGGTGACGACGGTCTCGCCCTTCAACGACGTCGTGACCTCCGCTCCCGTCATGACCCCGCCGAGCGAGGTGGGATGAAGATAGTCGGCGTGGCTGAGGTCCATGAGGTTGTCGGTGACAAGCCGGTAGTTCGCCGAGGTGGGAATGTGGAAGCGGATCCGTGCGGTTTCCGGCGTCCGGTCGATGAAGCCGAGGTCCGGGATAAGCGCGGCGTCCGCCTTGAGCGCCTCTCCCATCCAGATCCAGACCACCGTGTGCCGCTCGACCACGGGAAAGGCTCTGACGCGCATCGCGGCGGTGATCTTTCCGTGGGGATTGTGTTTGCAGGCGCCATCCGCGCCGAAGGCCAGGCCGTGATAGCCGCAGACCACCGCGCCATCGCGCACCGATCCCATCGAGAGCGGTGCGAACCGGTGCGGGCATCGATCCTCAAGCGCCGCGATCGCGTCTCCGGCCCGGTACAGAACAACAGGGATATCGAGGAGGGTGCGCGCCAGGGGCGTGTCGCCGACTTCCTCGCTGAAGGCGGCCTGGTACCATCGATCGAGGAGATAGCGTTCGGACATCGGTCGCTCCAGTCGGCAGGGGCGCTGCGACCCCCGGGGTCTCGCCCGGCGGCGGCCGGTCGCTGCGGCAAAGTTCTGCGCGGCGAGGCCGGCATGCGTCCAATGACTTTCCGGGCGAAACCATTACCCATGCTCATAAGGAGGTCGCGGTCGGGCGGCGCATTCTCTGAAGGAATGACGGCCGCCTGTAATGCATTGGCCATCCGGATCGCTGTTGACTATCCCGTTGGAAAAGCGTGACCGGCCGTAAGGCGTGGCGATACCGGGGAGTGAAGGTGCAGTCTCAATCCAGCGCGCAGACGGCGAGAGTTGAAGGGTCCCACCAGGCCGACCGGCCGGGCGACGGGCCATCGACGGCTGCTGCCGTTCCTGGGGCGGACAAGCGCATCCCGCTCGGAGATATTCTCGCCTTCCATGCCGCCCGCGCGCCTGATCGCCCAGCCCTGACCCATGACGGCGTGACCCTGACCCATGCTGATCTGGACCTCCGGGCCAATCGAAGGGCCCGATGGCTCGCCGGGTTCGGCGTCGCCCAGGGCGACTTCGTGGTCCTGGCCCTCCCCAACGGCCTCGAATTCTTCGAGACGACCTTCGCGCTGTGGAAGCTCGGGGCTGTCCCCTGTCCCGTGTCGCCTCGCCTTCCGGACGCGGAGCTGTCGGCGATCGTCGATCTGGTCGCGCCCCGGGTGGTCATCGGACCCGAGGCCTCGCGCCTCCCCGCCTGGCCCACGGCTCCGGCGGGCTCCGGACCTGGCCCCGAAGTGTCCGACGAGCCTCTGCCGCCCGCACGGTCTCCGTTCTGGAAGGCTTTGACGAGCGGAGGATCGACCGGGCGCCCGAAGGTTATCGTCACCCATGTCGACGGCGCCGCCGATCCCGACACGTCGGGCTATCTTCTCCAGCGCGTGGGCGAGACGATCCTCAATCCGGGACCGCTCTACCACAACGCCGCTTTCAGCGCGGCCCACCAATGCCTGTTTGCGGGCGGCCACGTCGTCAACATGGAACGGTTCGACGCCGAGACGGCTCTGCGGCTGATCGACCGACACAAGGTCGGCCATGTCGTCCTTGTCCCGACCATGATGAACCGCATCTGGCGCCTGCCGACCGGGACCCGCGAAGCCTATGACGTATCGAGCCTGAGGGTCGTGCTGCACCTCGCGGCCGCCTGCCCGATCTGGCTCAAGGAGCAGTGGATCGCCTGGCTCGGCTGCGAGAAGGTGTTCGAGGTCTACGCCGGAACCGAGGGCGTGGGGGCCACCCTGATCACAGGACAGGAATGGCTGGAGCACAAGGGCTCCGTAGGCCGGCCGGCGCCGGGCGTCGGGCTGCGCATCCTGGACCCCGAGGGTCGCGACTGCGCGCCGGGCGACATCGGCGAGATCTATTTCCGCTCGGCGGCGAACCAGGCCAGGGGGTACCACTACATCGGGGCCGAAGCGCAGACGACGCATGACGGTTGGGCGTCGCTTGGCGACCTCGGCCGACTCGACGCGGACGGCTATCTCCACCTCTCGGATCGGCGCACGGACATGATCGTCTCCGGCGGGGTGAACGTCTATCCGGCGGAGGTGGAGGCCGCGCTCGATCGCCATCCCCTGATCCGGTCCAGCATCGTCATCGGCCTGCCCGACGAGGATCTTGGCGCGCGCGTTCATGCGATCATCCAGGTGGCGCCTGACGCCCGGACCGGGATCGACCCGGCGACCGTCGCCGCGTTCCTCGCCGAGCACCTGGTTCGCTACAAGATACCCCGCAGTTTCGAGTTCGTGGGCGAGGACCTGCGCGACGACGCCGGCAAGGCCCGCCGCCTCCAGCTGCGCGAACAACGCCTCGGTTCATGCGCATCCGGTTGACCCGGAACAGAGGCCGGGCCGGGCCCCCGACCCGACGGACGCCACCTCTCGACGCGTCGCTCGTTCACTCCAACATTGGCGGACCTTATCCCTATGCGTGACAAGCCTGTCGCAGTGATGGCCCCGGATCCGGCCCCGCCCTTCGAGGTCTCCCTCGAGCGAATCGGCGCCGTCGGCCTGGTGCGGTTCTCCCGGCCGCCGCACAACCACTTCAGCACCGAGCTGATCGCCGCTCTCGCCGACCGGTTCGAAGAGGCGGACGCCTCTCCCGAAATCCGCGCCACGGTGCTTGCCTCCGACGGCTCGAACTTCTGCGCCGGCGCGGACCTGGTTACAGGCAAGGAGGAGCCGCCGCGTCTCTATGCGCAGGCCGCCCGTCTGTTCGCGATCCGCAAACCCGTGGTCGCCGCGGTGCAGGGATCGGCGATCGGCGGCGGCCTGGGCCTGGCGGTCGCCGCCGACTTTCGGATCGTGTCCCCCTCCAGCCGGCTTTCGGCCAATTTCGTCAAGCTGGGGATCCATCCCGGCTTCGCGATGACCTACACCCTGCCCCGCCTGGTCGGGCATCAGGCCGCCGCCCTGTTGCTGTACACGGGCCGTCGGCTCGGCGGCGCCGAAGCCGTCGCCATGGGTCTGGCGGATCAGATGGTTCCGGAAGACGCGCTTCGGCAGGCCGCGATCGACCTCGCCGCCGAGATCGCCGAAAACGCGCCGCTCGCCGTCGAGGCCACGCGGGCGACGCTTCGCGCGGGCCTGGTCGCCGACATTCTTCGACAGACGGACCGTGAAGCCGGCGAACAGATCCGCCTGAGCGCCACCGAGGACTTCGCCGAGGGCGTTCGCGCGGTGGCGGCGCGTCGCCCGGGACGGTGGACCCGCCGCTAGACGCCGCGGCGGTCTCGCGTCAGGCCGCGGCCCTGGCCTGATCGCGTCGCAGGCTCCATGCCGTGGCGATCTGGCAAGCGACCGCGAGCACGATGAAGGGCGTGAGCCACTGTAGGGCGTAGCGCAGCGAGTCCGCCCCGAAGCGAGGTTCCAGCGCGTCGCTGACGACGCCGACGAACAGCGGCCCGCAGCCCAGCCCGATGAGGTTGATCAGGAAAAGCACGAGGGCGCTCGCCGTCGCGCGATACTGCTGCGGCGTGCGGTTCTGCAAAAGCGCGATCGCCGGAACGAGATAGATGTGGGTCAGCACCAGGGGTACGAACAGACAGGCCAGCGCCACCTGCCAGCTATCGGCGAGCGTGAAGCCGAACAGGAAAGGCGTCGAGATCACCAGGCCCAGCGCCGGCATGAGAGCGTAGTTCATGGGATTGCGCGCGCCCAGGCGATCCGCGACGACGGCTCCGAGCCAGGCCGCGATCACCATGGCGACGCCGATGGCCAGACCGTAGTGGGAGGCGATCTGGGACAGGGGCATGCCCTGCACCCGGCCGAGGTAAGCCGGGGCCCAGTTCAGGATGCCGTAGCTGACGAACGCCGTCAGGCCGCACGCGACGGCGTTGAGAATGATCGTCCGTGAGCGGAAGAAGAAACGAAAGGCGTCCCAGGTCGACGCCTTGCCCTCCGGTCGGGCGGCGGCCGACACGAGACTGATGCCGCCGTCGGACTGGCCACGGCGCGGTTCGCGGACGAGAAGCACGATGAGCGGGGCGAAGAGCAGGCCCACGACGCCAACGCTGAGGAAGGCGGCCCGCCAGCCGTAGTGGGCGGCGATCCAGGCGCCGGCCATGGTTCCCACCAGGCTGCCGATGGGGACGCCCAGCATATAGATGGCGAGGGCGCGACCCCGCTTCTCGGGTGGAAAATAGTCCGCCAGCACAGAGTAGGACGGCGGCGAACATCCCGCCTCGCCCACCCCGACGCCCATCCGGGCCAGGGCCAGGGTCAGGAAGTTCGACGCCATGCCGGAGGCGGCGGTGAAGAGGCTCCAGACCCCGCAGGCGATGGCGATGATCCGCACGCGATTCCAGCGGTCGGCCAGGGCCGCCAGCGGGATGCCGAAGACCGTGTAGAACAGCGCGAAGGTCAGGCCCGTGAGCATGCCCAGCTGGGTGTCGCTGAGACCGAGCTCGAGCTTGACCGGTTCCGCCAGCACCGACAGCAACTGACGATCAATGAAGTTGAGCATGTAGGTGAGGGAAAGCACGACAACCACGACATAGCGGTAGCCGTCTGTGCCGGACGTCGGGCTTGCGAGAGGATTGTCTGGGCTCGCCACGGGATGGCTCCTTTGTTGTCGGACCTTGACGCGTCCTGGACGCGCCGTCGTGCATGGATCGGAATTCAGCGGGCGGCGGTGACGGATGTGGGGATGTCGACCTGTCCGACCGCGTCGCCCCTGGGCCCGTCCTGAAAACGGCAAGGCGACCGCGCGCGGCCGCCCGCGGCCGACCATCGCCCTCGCGGGGCTGCGGCCGGGTCAGCGAGCATCGGCGGCGTCGTGAATTCGCCCGGTCCGGTGCGAAGGAGGAATTCCCGCCACCCGGCAGACAAGGCGTCGGCCCGGCTCGTTTCGGGTCTTCGGTGGTGCGGAGAGAAGCGATGCACGGCCATCCGGGCGGCGGGATATGGCGCCCCCTTCGCGACCGGCTCCGCCCCCGCGGGGCGCATCACGCGTCCGAAGAGCGGCCCCTCCGGGCCGAACCCGTCAGTCGGCTTGTTGGCTTTCACTGCGGACGCAGCATCCATGTCGACTCCCTGCGGCCTCTGACGGGCCATGTCGCTGAGCCTATTCGCCGGGGAGGCCGGGACGCAAAGTCCAACAATAGCCGCTTCATGCCTTGCAGGAATGGAGAGCCTCGCGCCGCCCGGGTTAGCAGGGCTGGTTCATGCGCCAGGGAATCGTGGATGGCGGCCGACGTTTCGAACCGCTGCAACGAGTCAGGCTCGGTCACGCGGTGATGTCGGAGTTGCGCCATGAGTGGACATTGGCATCTCGTCGGCAAGCGGACGTTCGCGCCCCAGGCCGAGGAGCCACACGCTGATTGCCTCGTGTCGGGTTGATAGTTAAACGGATCGGCGGAGCCTGGACATTTGACTCACGCCCTACGCCACATCTGCATCGGTCCGTGCGTCGCCCTTTTGGCGGCCATGAACCTGCATGGCCTGTCGCAGTCGCAGCACGACTTCGCCCATGCAGCCGACTGGCCCGCTGTCGCTTTGCCGGATCCGAACCGGCCGGCGGCGTGAAGGCGCGGCTTCCCGTGGCGATGTACGACAGGATGGCCTCGGCCCGGGCCCGGGTCAGCAGGGCCGAGGCCAGCTCGGCCCGCGCCGTGTCGGCGTCGGCGGCGGCGAAGGTCGGGTCCAGTTCGATCAGCGGCTGGCCCGCGCGCACATGCTCGCCCTCGCGCACGGCGATGGCGCGGATCACGCCGGATTCGGCCGCCTCGACCGACCGCAGCCGGCCGGTCGACCCCGACCCGCGCCTCCTGAAACTGCTGCCACAGGCCGGCGAGGCGCAGAACGGGTTCGGCAACCCGTCCCGCCAGCATGTTGAACGCAACCAGCTCGCCGACGGTGATGTGGCCGCCGATCGCCAACTTGGCCCCGACATAGAGAATGAGCGCGGTCGAAAGCTTGCTGGTCAGCTGGATGGCTTGACCGCCCCAGATGTTGAGTTTCGCTGCCTTGAACCCCGCCTTGACATAGGCCGCCAGCAGCCGTTCCCACCGCACCTGCATCTGCGGTTCGACGGCGGCGGCTTTCAGTGTCTGCACGCCGGTAATGCTTTCGACGAGGAAGGCCTGGCTCTCGGCGTTGCGCTGAAAAGCGCTCCTCGATGCGCTTGCGCAGCGGTGGCGTGATCAGGAAGCAGATGATGGCGTAGAGCACGATCGACGCGATGACGATCGCGAGCAGGTAGGGCGAAGAGAACCACATCACGACGAGGAAGATGACCGTGAACAACAGATCGACGATGAGGGTGACCGACGACGAGGTCAGGAATTCGCGGATGGTTTCCAGCTCGCGGACGCGGGCAATGGTGTCGCCGACGCGACGCGACTCGAAATAGGCGAGCGGGAGGTTCAGCAGGTGACGGTAGAGTTTGCTCCCGAGCTCGACGTCGACCCGGCTGGTCGTGTGGGTGAAGACGTAGGAACGGAGCCCCCCGAGGAAGCTCTCGAACACGACGACCGAGATCAGGCCGATCGCCAGAACATCGAGTGTCGTCAGGCCCTGATGCACCAGCACCTTGTCGA
>NZ_JBAZOS010000002.1:0-168868 GCF_041648615.1 Brevundimonas sp. | reverse complement strand
CGACGGCGCCCGGCCTGAGCGACGCCGAGCTGCAGCGCCTGCGCGCGACCATGAGCGCCGACGTCGGCGTGGTCCGCGACGCGGCGGGGCTGACGCGGGCGCTGGCCGTCATCGAGGCGCTGGAACGGGTCGCCGGCCCGGCCCTGCCCCTGATCGCGGCGCGGCTGATCGCCGAGGCGGCGCTGGCGCGGCGCGAGAGCCGGGGCGGGCATTTCCGCCGCGATTATCCGGCCACGGCGGCCCAGGCGCGGCATAGCCGCGTGTCCCGCGCGCCTGCCGCCGCCCTGGAAGCCGGCCTTCTGGCCGAGGCGGGATAGAACGATGATCCGACAGCTGCCCGACCTGCTGATCGAGCCGGTGGTCCTGATGGCCCTGACCGAGGACCTCGGCCGGGCCGGGGATGTGACGGCCCAGGCCTGCATTCCCGAGGGCGCGCGCATGCGGGCGTCGTTCACAGCCCGCAAGCCGGGCGTGCTGGCCGGGATCGACTGCGTGCGCCTGAGCGTGCTGGCCATGGATCCCGAGGCGTCGATCGAGCTGAAGCGGAAGGACGGCGACGCGTTCGAGGCCGGCGCCGTCCTGGCCGAGGTCGAGGCGGATGCGCGGGCGTTTCTGGCCGCCGAGCGGACGGCGTTGAACCTGCTGGGCCGGCTCTGCGGCGTGGCGACCCTGACCAGGGCCTATGTCGAGGCCGTCGTCGGGACCCCGGCCCGCATCGCCGATACGCGCAAGACGACGCCGGGTCTGCGCGCGCTGGAGAAGCACGCCGTCCAGTGCGGCGGCGGGGTCAATCACCGCTTCGGCCTGGATGACGCCATCCTCATCAAGGACAACCATGTCGCCGTCTGCGGCGGGGTCGGCGAGGCGATCCGCCGCGCGCGGTCGGCGGTCGGTCACCTGATGAAGGTCGAGGTCGAGGTCGACGGCCTCGATCAGCTGGACGAGGCGCTGGCCGAACGGCCCGACGTGATCATGCTGGACAATTTCACCCTGCCGATGCTGCGCGAGGCGGTGGAGCGGGCGAAGGTCTCGCCGTTCGGGCGGCCGGTGCTGGAGGCGTCGGGCGGGATCAATCTGGAGACGGTGCGCGGCGTCGCCGGGACCGGCGTCGACGTGATCTCGGTCGGGGCCCTGACCCATTCCGCGCCGTCGCTGGACATCGGCCTGGACGTGGTCTGAGCGCCCGGGCGAACCCGCCAGGGAACGGCGTCCCCGGCACGGGGTTTATCAGGGGACTGAAGGAAGACCCCGATGACCCACACCCCCCGAATTCCCAAGGAACAGCGCAGCTACGCGGACAAGGGCGGCAAGCCGGCCGCGGACGCCGGTGACAGCGATCGCCGCGATCTGGAAACGGAAATCCAGACGGGCCAGCCGGGCGACGCCGACGTCAACCTTGATCAGCAGGGGCGGTTCGGCAATCTGAAGCAGAACCTGACCAATCAGTGGAAGGTTCAGAACCGCTGACCCGGTCCGCCTGAAGGCTCAGGCCGCGGCGGGCGTGGTTTCGACGGTCGCGGTCTGGGCGGCCGCCGGGGCCGGCGTCGCCGGAGCGGGCGTCGGGGCGGCGGGCGCCGCCTCGGCCGGGGCGCTGCGGGGCTCCTGCGAGACCAGCAGGTTGTAGGCGACCGCGCCGGCCTCGCGAACCGTGCCGGTCGGGTCCATGCTGGCCTGGATCAGACGCGGACCCTCGACCGGAGCGGACGGGCGGGCGGCGTAGGTGAAGGCGCCGCGCGCGCCGGAACGGCCGCCGAAGCGGTAGAACAGATGGTCGCCGACCTGATTGACCCGCACCAGGGCGTTGCGCCAGCCGGGCGAGACGCCGGTGGTGTGGAAATGGGTGGCGTTGCCCACGGGGGCGAAGACGCTGCCGGACAGGGCGCCGGAGGCGACCTCGCGGGCGCGGTTCCAGGCGGCGCGATTGACCGCGCCTCGCATGGATCCGTCGCAGGTGAAGCTGAACTGGCAGCCGGTCCGGCGGCCGGCGCCCTGGAACACCACGCCGCAGACGCTGTTGGGGAAGGCGGGGTGGCGCACGCGGTTCAGGACCACCTGGGTCACGGCGCGCATGCCGTCGCGGCCTTCGCCGCGGGCTTCGTAATAGGCGGCCTGGGTCAGGCACTCGAGATCGCGCGAGGCGTCGAGCGCGCCGCCGAGGCGGAAGGGCTGGGCCGCGACCGGGCCGGTCAGGCTGACCTGGCGCAGGGCGGAATGGGCGGGCTGGGCGCGCAGCTGTTCGAGGCGCGCGGTCATCAGCTCGGCCTGGCGGTCGCGCTGGGCGCCGCCGGCGACCGTATAGGGATCATGACGCCGGGCGATGGCCAGGGCGCTCTCGTCGAGCCCGCCGGCCGCCGCGGCCAGCGCCTCCTCGGTGAAGCCGGCCGCCGTGGCGCCCTCGATCCGTTCCGCCTGGTTCCGCACGGTGGTGGCCTTGGCCGCCGTCCCGCCCAGATAGGCGCAGCCCACTGCCAGCCCCATCACCACGCCGAATGCCGCGGCCGCCGTGCCTGGCCGGATACGGGCCAGACGATCGACAGGGGCGTTCGCGCACGTGTGCGGGGCGTTCGGCAAGGGCTCAGTCCTGTTCGGCAGGGCGCAGTGCCGCCCCCGGGTAGTCTCGCAGCCGGGCGACCCTCTCCAATCCCTGGAGATCGGCGTCGCGATCCGTTTGCGGTAAATCGGCGGTCGGCGAATGGGGCCGGCCGTCGAGGACGCGCCTTAAGCCAGCCATTTGTGGCGCCAATGTGGTTGATTCGCAAGATTCGGGTGCGACGCAACATCGCGTAGGCCACTCCATGTAACGTTAAATGAGGCGCGCGGCCTCGCCTTGTGTTCGGCTATAATCTATCGCGCGTTATCTGTATTTCCGATCACGTCCACAACATGAAGGCGCGCTGAATCTGCATATGATTGATTAATAGGCCTGAACTCTATTGTCTTCGTTAGGGTTTCGTTGACGCTTTTAACTTTGATTCCGGCGCCGGAACCGGTGGAGCGGAAAGGGCGTTCAAGCTGCGCTATTGGGAGAATGCCGCATGAAACGTCTCGCCCTCACCCTCGTCCTGGCCGCCTCGGCGATCGCCGTCGCCGGCTGCGGGCAGACCATTGAACAGAAGGCCGCCACGGGCGCCATCGCCGGCGCCATCGTCGCCGGTCCGGTTGGCGCGGCGGTGGGCGGCGCCGCGGGCGCCGCGGTCGGCAAGGCCGAGAAGCCGAACTGACACACTCTCCCTGTCGAGTGAGCGGGGCGGGAGCGATCCCGCCTCGCAACCTTGATTTCGGCGCCTATATAGGGTTAGCCGACGCGCCCGGGTTGAGAGACGTTCGCCCCGCGCCGTTCCGCCGACCCGATAAACGATCAAGGACATCGACGACCTCCGCATGAGAGATCTGAAACAAACCGGCTTCGCCGACCGCCTGACCACCCAGCAGGAGGCCAAGAAGGCCCTGCTCGCCCGGTTCAAGGCCAAACCCGCCGCGCCCGATCCCGAATTCGAGAAGCTGGCGCTGAAGCGCGCCGCCGAGAAGGAAGCCCTGCGCCAGCAGCACGAGCTGGCCAAGGCCGAAGCGCGCCGTGAAAAGGCCGACAAGGAAGCCGCGCGTCTCGCGTCCGACGTCGAGGCCCAGGAAGCGGTCGAGGCCGAGAAGCGCGCCGCCCGCAAGGAGCGCAAGGCTCTGACCAAGGAAGAACAGAAGGCCGCCCGCGACGCGCGCTACGCCGCCCGCAAGGCCCGCACCCGCTAGGTCGTCCCGGACGGCCCCGCCGCATCCTCGGGCGCGAGATCGCCCAGGATGCGCGCCAGCTGGTCGCCCGAATAGGGTTTGCGCAGGAACGGCCAGGGCGCGTCCGCCAGGGCCGCGTCGACGTCGTCGCCCGCATAGCCCGATGTCAGGACGATCCGCATGTCAGGATGGTCGCGCTCGCAACGGCGCGCCAGCTCGATGCCGGTCATGCCGCCGGGCATGACCACGTCGCTCAGCATGATGTCGAAGCTTTCGCGATTGAGCAGCTCCAGCGCCTGGGGCGCGGTCTCCACGGCCCGGACCTCGAGTCCGATACTCTCCAGCAACTCCAGCGCCACCACGGTGACGCTGACGTCGTCCTCGACGAGCAGCAGACGGCGGCCCGCCTTCATGGTCTGGACCGCGGCGGGGCCTGCCTCGACGATCGGCGCCGCATCTCCGGCCAGCGGGGGCAGATAGAGTTTGATCTCCGTCCCCTTTCCGACGGTCGAGACGATGTGGGCCGCCCCGCCGCTCTGGCGCGCGAAGCCATAGACCTGGCTCAGACCCAGGCCGGTGCCCTTGCCGACCGCCTTGGTGGTGAAGAAGGGCTCGAACACCCGGGCGATGACGTCGGGGGACATGCCCGACCCGTCGTCCGACACCGTGATGCAGACATAGTCGCCGGGGGTCAGGTCAGTGACTTCGCCCGCCTTGACCTCGCAGGACAGGGTCTCGACGGTGACCCGTCCGTTGTCGCCGACGGCGTCGCGGGCGTTGACGACGAGGTTCAGCAGGGCGGCCTCGAACTGGGACGGATCGACGCTGACCCGGGCGCCGCCGCGACGCAGCTTGAGCCTGAACTCAACGGCCTCGCCGACGGCCCGGCGCAGCAGCGGCTCGCTTTCGCGAATCTGGGCGTTCAGGTCGAGGGGCTCGGGGCGCAGGGCCTGCCGGCGCGAGAAGGCCAGCAGCTGGTGCGTCAGACCTTCGCCGCGGCGGGCGGCGGCCAGGGCGGCCTCGCCCAGCTTCTGGCGCTTGGCCGCGTCGTCGGGCGAGCGCAGCATGATGTCGAGGGCGCCGATGACGACGGTCAGAAGATTGTTGAAGTCGTGCGCCACGCCGCCGGTCAGCCGGCCGACGGCTTCCATGCGTTGGGCGTGCATCAGATCGGCCTCGGCCTTGGCCTTCTCGGCCAGCGCCTCGCCGACGCGTTCCTCAAGCAGTTCGTTGATCCGCTTCAGATCTTCCTCGGCCTGTTTGGCCTCGGTGATGTCGATATTGGCCCCGACATAGCCCTGGAATTTGCCGGCCCCGTCGAACCGGGGCAGGGCCTCGCAGCGCAGCCAGCGCTCGCCCAGGACCGGATGGCGCGCGCGGATCAGGCTTTCGAAGCGATCGCGCCGCTCGACGGCGTCGGCGAAGCCGGCGGCGAAGGCCTCCATGTCTGCGGGATGGACCAGCCGTCGCCAGCCGTCCTGGACATCCAGTTCGGACTCAATACCGAAGAAGGTCCGGTAGCGGCGGTTGATGAAGGTGGGCCGGCCCTCCGCGTCCAGCATCCAGATCAGGGCGGGGGCGCTGTCGGCCACGGTGCGGAACCGGGTCTCGGACTCCATCAGCCGGTCGTTGGTTTCGCGGATGTCCGTCACGTCGAAGGCCACGCCGACAAAGCCCAGGACGCCGCCGCCCGCGGTCCGCCGGGGCCGCGAGAAGGACTTCAGCCAGCGATACTCGCCGTCGTGCCGGAGATAGCGCGCCTCCAGCGAGAACGGTTGGCCGGTCGCCTCTCCGGCCACGGAGTCCTGGACGACGCGGTCCTGGTCGTCCGGATGGATCACGGCGCGCCAGTCGGCCAGCCGCGCCGCGTCATAGGTCCCGCCGGCGAAGTCCACATAGGCCTGGTTGACGAAGTCGCGGGTCCCGTCCTGCCGGGTGACCCAGATCAGCACCGGCGCTGTGTCGGCGACGGCGCGGAAGCGGGCCTCGCTTTCGCGGACCTCGGCCTCGGCGCGGGCGCGTTCGATCTCGGTCCAGGTGCGGACTGCGACCTCCTGCAGCAGGTCTGCTTCCTGTTCACTCCATTGGCGCACGGCGGCATGGTGGGCGTACATGAAGGCCTTCAGGCCGCCCGCCCTGATGACGGGTGCGCGCATGAGAGCTCGCGTCTCCAGACGCTGGAAGACGTCCAGGGCGTCCCGGGTGCGCGGGTCCTCGTGAACATCCGCGATGCGGATCAACCGGCCTTCGGCGAGATCCGTGATCAGCGCCGCGCCGAGATCGGCCAGACGGAATTCGCCCTGGGCGCTGACCACGCCGTCGGTCCAGTCGCGGGACATTGAGACGACGCCGCGCGCCTGATCCACCTCGCCGTAGCCGACCCGGTCGGCGCCGAGCTCGGCGCCCAGGGCCCGCTCGACTTCCAGCATGATCTCCTCGGGCGACGCCAGGTCGCGTAAACTGTCGGCCAGCTCGAGCAGGAACGTCTGCCGCCGCTCCAGCGCGGCCAGCGCGTCGAGCGCGTCGCGCGTTTCAGTGACATCGAAGGACATGCCGACGTAGCCGAGGAATGTCTGGTCAGCGCCAAACCGCGGATTCACGGAGACGCGCATCCAGCGCCAGCCGCCGTCGGCCCGCTGGAACCGGGCCTCGAAACCATAAGGCAGGCGCCGCGGCCGTGCGGCCGTCATCGCCGCCTCCACCGCAGCCTGGTCGTCCGGGTGGACGGTCTGTTTCCAGACGTGGCCCAGAATCTCTTCCGCCGACCGTCCGTAGAATTCGACCAGGGCGGCGTTGACGAACTCGACCTCGGCGTTCGCATTGGTCATCCAGACCGGCGACGGCGCCGTGTCGGCCATCAGGCGGAAGCGGGCGTCGCTTTCGCCGACACGGGCGTCGGCGGCGGACAGTTCCGTCACCGATCGGTCCAGCCGGGCCAGGGTCTTGCGCAGCGAGGCGGCGACGACCGCGATAAACAGCCCCACGACAATGAAATTGGTTGTGGCGACCACGCCCAGAGGGGTCGAAATGCCCACGCCCGTGGCCGTGGGGCCCGCGATCATCCAGCCGCCGATCAGGGAGGCGAAGAGCGTGACGACCGCCGACAGCCGGCCGGCCGCCAGCCCGGCCAGGACGACGCCCGGCAGGAGGATAATGAAGCCGCTGATCTGGCCGTAGAATCCGGACAGGGCCCAGCGAAGAGCCAGGGACGCCGCCGCGAACGCCAGTCCGACAAGGATGTTGACCCACCATGGCCGGGGTGGAATTCGCGCCAGGCCGCTCAGTGCCGCATCGGCGCCCGACAGATGTTTCAGAAAGTCGGCCCCGCCCACTCAACTAACCCTCTCTCGCGCACGCGCGCGATCCGCTGCAACGTATTGGCTCCCTTCACGTTCCTTCAAGCGTCACCATTCTTTCCGCGCCCGCGACGCCGTTTCGCCTTGGAGAATGCGCCGACGATGCCCACCTGCAGTCCGACCGTTTGAACCTCTTCACAGGAGTCCCTCATGACCGCCAAGATCGATACCGGCCTGACCAAAGCCGAGCGTTCCGACGTCGCCGGGGAATTGACGAAGGTTCTGGCCGACAGCTTCGCCGTCTATCTGAAGACCCATGGCTACCACTGGAATGTGCGCGGACCCGAGTTCTTCAGCTTCCACAATCTGCTGGAGCAGCAGTACCGGGATATCTGGGCCGCGCTGGACGACATCGCCGAGCGCATCCGCGCCGTGGGCGTGCTGGCGCCGCAGAGTTTCTCGGGCTTCGGCAATCTGACCTCGATCAAGGACGGTGATCCGGAGAAGGAGGCGACGGCCATGCTCAAGGAGCTGATGCATGACCACGAAACCCTGATCGCCACCGCCCGCAAGGCGCTGGCAGTCGCTGAGGAGGCCGGCGATGAAGCGTCGGCCGATCTGATAACCCAGCGGCTTGGGGCCCATGAGAAATTCGCCTGGATGCTGCGATCCACGCTGGGCGGGCGTTAGGGCTTGACCTAACGGCGCTTTTCCGCCTGAAAAGCGCCCCGCTTGCCGGGCATGAAGAGGTTGGGGCGGCTGAAGGCCGTCCATTGGAGCTGGAATTTGGGGATCGACTGGGCATCGGTGCTGAAACGGACGCGACGGTTCGCCGCCGGCGCGCCCGTGGTGCTGGCCGCCTTCGGCGTGGCCATGGCCGCCAGCTCGACCCCCCGGCCCGAGATCGATCGCCGCGCTGAAGTGGTTCGCGCCCTGACGAAGGGCGATCCGGGCGCGACCGGCCTGGCCGCCATCACCGGCCGGATGGATCCGGCGCAACTGGCCCTGGCCCTGCGCCATGATCCGGGCGAGCGCCAGCCGGCCCTTTATGGCCTGACCCCCGGCTGGGAGAGCCTGACCCTGGCGGGCCGGCCGACGCTGGACTTCGGCGCTACGGGCCTGGACGCGATGAAGCTGAACGCCGCGACGCCGAACGCGTCCCGGTATCTGCGCGTCGCCGCCCCCTTCGTCTTCAGGCCCGCGACGGCCGAGGACCGTCGTCGCGCGCTCCGTTGCCTGACCCAGGGGGTCTATTATGAGGCGGCGCTGGAGCCCACCGCGGGCCAGGAGGCCGTCGCCCAGGTCATTCTCAACCGGGTGCGCGACCCCAACTACGCCAACACCGTCTGCGGCGTGGTGTTCGAGGGCGCGGAACGGACGACCGGCTGCCAGTTCAGCTTCACCTGCGACGGCGCCCTCAGCCAGGCGCCGGTCGGCTGGGCATGGGACCGCGCAAAACGGGTCGCGGAACGGGCCCTGGCGGGCCATGTGGCCGCCGCCGTGGGCACGGCGACCCACTATCACGCCGACTATGTGCATCCGTGGTGGTCGCCGACGCTGAACAAGCTGACGCAGATCGGCGCGCACATCTTCTATCGCTGGAAGGGCGTCTATGGAGAGCCCGCCGCCTTCAGCCAGCGCTATGCGGGCCGCGAGCCCCTGATCGACGAGGCCCGCTTCTCGAAGCCGCGCATCCGGATCGCGACCGCCGCCGAGGCCGAAAAGGCGCTGGCCGAGGCCGCCGCCAACGGCGAGAGCGTCATGCGGACCGTCGAGATCGACGGCCAGACCCGGGTCGTCGGGATCGCCTCCCTGGGCGGTCGGCGTCAGGCGTCGGCCTCCGACATCGCGGCGATCAACCAGCGCCTCGCCGCCTTCGAAGCTCCCGAGACGCCCGCCCCCGCAGCTCCGGTCGCGACGCCCGCGCCCGGCGTGACGCCCATGGCGGTCGAGGAAGTCGGGCGCCCCGGCGCCTGAGCCGGCCGCCGCTACGAGCTATGCAACGTCCGGGCGTTCCGGGCATTAGTTCATGCCCACGCGCCCGGAGGGGTGAAACATGGACCCCGGATGACCACGACGGCCTGGAACGAGACAGATCGCCTTGCGGCCCTGCATTCCTACGACATCCTCGATTCCGAGCGCGAGGCTGCGTTCGACGACCTGACGGCCCTGGTGGCGCGCCTGTGCGACGCGCCGATCGCCGTGGTCAATCTGATCGACGCGGATCGGCAGTGGTTCAAGTCCGAGGTCGGGCTGGGGGTGCGCGAGACGCCGCTGGAGACGTCCTTCTGTCGTCACGCCCTGCTGGAGCAGGACCGGCTGATCGTCCCGGACGCCACCCTGGATCCGCGGTTCGCCTGCAATCCTCTGGTCACAGCGCCGGACGGTCTGAAATTCTACGCCGGGGTGCTGCTGAAGGATGAGGGCGGACTGCCTCTGGGCACGCTGTGCGTGCTGGACACACGGAGCCGGCCCGAGGGGTTGAACCCGCTCCAGACCGAGATCCTTGAAGTGTTGGCCGGGCAGGTGATGAACCTGCTGAACCTGCGCAAGGCCCTGGCGGCCGGGCGGCGGGCCGATGCGGACCTGATGACGACGGCCGCCGCCCTTGCCGAAAGCGAGGCGAAATTCCGCGCCATCGCCGATTCCATGCCGCAGATGGTGTGGTCGACCCTGCCGGACGGCTTCCACGACTATTACAATGCGCGCTGGTACGAATTCACCGGCGTGCCGGCGGGATCGACGGACGGCGAAGGCTGGAACGGAATGTTCCATCCCGAAGACCAGGTGCGGGCCCGGGAGCGCTGGATACACTCGCTGGCGACGGGAGAGCCCTATGAGATCGAGTACCGGTTGAGACGCGCGGACGGCGTTTACCGCTGGACGCTGGGGCGGGCGGCGCCGATCCGCAACGACAATGGCGAGATCACCCGCTGGTTCGGCACCTGCACCGATATCGAGGACCTCAAGCGGGTCGTCGACGCCAAGGACCTGCTGAGCCAGGAACTGAGCCACCGGATCAAGAACATCTTCGCCGTGGTCTCGGCCCTGATCGCCCTGTCGGCGCGGCAGTTCCCGGAGGCGAAGGACTTCGCTGCGGCGGTGCGGACGCGGATCAACGCCCTCGCGCGGGCGCATGAGTTCGTGCGCCCCCACACCGACGCCTCCCGCCCGACCGTCGGGACGATGACGCTGCACGCCTTCCTCAACGACCTGTTCAAGCCCTATGCGACGCTGGCCGGCCGGATGCGGGTGACGGTGACCGGCGACGACGCCTCCTTCGATGATCAGGCGGCGACCTCGGTGGCCCTGCTGTTCCATGAGCTGGCCACCAACGCCGCCAAATACGGAGCCCTGTCGGCGGAGGGCGGCGCGGTCACCCTGGAGACCCGCAATGAGGGCGACCGGTTCATCCTGGTCTGGGAGGAGCGCGGCGGCCCCCCGGTCGCGGGCCAGCCCGAACGGGTCGGCTTCGGCTCTTCGCTGGCCACGGTCTCGGTCGAGGCGCAGCTGGGCGGTCGGCTGGAACGGGTCTGGGCGCCGGAGGGCCTGCGGGTCACCGCCGACCTGCCGGCCACGGCCCTGTCGCGGCGCCGCGCCGCACAAAGTGTCGCATAAGGCGGTTCGCCGGCAACCGCCGCCGGTTGTCGGCGTTGATTTGGCCAGTATGTCCGTACGGTTACGGACAGCCGACGAGACTGAACTGTTTGAACACCGATGAGCGCGCGTATCCTGGTCATTGAAGACGAAGCCCTGGTGGCCATGGAGCTGCGCTTCGTCCTGGAAGATCTCGGCCATGAGGTGGTCGGGACGGCAGGTGACGCGCAGACGGCGCGCCGGCTGGTTCAGGAGACCGAGGTGGATCTGGCGCTTGTGGACATTCACCTGTCCGACGGACCGACCGGCATCGAGCTGGGCCGGGAGCTGGGACAGAAGCTGGGCGTGACCGTGCTGTTCATGACCGCCAACCCCGGCATGGTGCGGAGCGGCGTGGCCGGCACGATCGGCGTCCTGTCCAAGCCGACGGACGAGCGGGCCGTGCAGACCGCGGTGGACTACGCCCTGCGCCGCCGGGCCGGACGGCCTGTCGAATACGCCCCGCCCGAGCTGCAGCTGTTCGGCTAAATCGGAGGGGGAGGGCGAGGCGCGAGGCTAGCTCACCAGACGCCGATCTTTTCCGCTTCCTTGTGCGAGATCGGGTGATGGGCCTTGGCGTGGTCTTCCTCGGCGAGGAAACGCACCGCCTCCAGCGCCGCCATACAGCCCATGCCCGCCGCCGTGACGGCCTGGCGATAGATGTCGTCGGTCACGTCGCCGGCGGCCCAGACGCCCTCGATGGCCGTGGCCGTCGTGCCCGGCTTCACCACCAGATAGCCGCCCTGCTTGGTCTCCAGCTGACCGGCGAACAGTTCCGACGACGGGGCGTGGCCGATGGCGATGAAGACGCCGTCGGCGGCCAGTTCGCGGGTTTCGCCCGTCTTGACGTTCTTCAGCCGCGCGCCGGTGACGTTGACGCCGCCGAAGGCGTTGGTCTCGCCCAGGATCTCGTCGATCGCCGTGTCCCAGACCACCTCGACCTTGGGATTGGCCAGCAGCCGGTCCTGCAGGATGCGCTCGGCGCGGAATTCGTCACGCCGGTGGATGACGGTCACCTTCGAGGCGAAATTGGTCAGGAACAGCGCCTCCTCGACGGCGGTGTTGCCGCCGCCGACCACGATGACGTCCTTGCCGCGATAGAAGAAGCCGTCGCAGGTGGCGCAGGCGGAGACGCCGAAGCCCTGGTATTTCGCCTCGGACTCCAGCCCCAGCCATTTGGCCTGGGCGCCGGTGGAGATGATCACCGTCTCGGCCAGCATCTCGGTCCCGGAATCCAGCGTCAGGCGGAACGGCCTTTGCGACAGGTCCGCCTTGACCACGATGTCCTCGATGATCTCGGTCCCGACGTGCTCGGCCTGGGCGCGCATCTGCTCCATCAGCCAGGGGCCCTGGATGACGTCGGCGAAGCCGGGATAGTTTTCGACGTCGGTGGTGATGGTCAGCTGGCCGCCGGGCTGCAGGCCGGCGATGACCACGGGCTGCAGCAGGGCGCGGGCGGCGTAGATGGCCGCGGTCCAGCCGGCGGGGCCGGAGCCGATGATGGCGACGCGGACGGTTCTCAAGGTGCTCATGCCCCTATTTAGGCGCTGATTCCGTCCGGCGCGATGGTAGGTTGGCGACTGTTCACAGTTCACGGGAGAACGACATGGAAGGCCGCAGTTTCATCGGCATTGGTCTGGCCCTCGGCGTCGCCATCGGCGCCGGTCTGGGCATCGCCATGGGCAATCTGGCCATCGGCATCGGGGCGGGCGTCGCCGTGGGCCTGGGGATCGGCGTCGCCCTCGACGAGAGCCGGAAGCGGAAGAACGGCCGGGACGGCGGCTGAACCCGGCTCCAGCCCCCGTCAGGGCGCCGCGGCGACCGCCGGCTTGCGGCGCCGCGCCAGCCGCCAGACGAGCAGGAAGACGGTCAGAAAGGCCAGGCCCGCGCCAACGGCCGCCCACGTCAGGATCTTCCTCAGTTCCATCTTCAGGACGAGGAAGTCGACCTCGCCCGACTTCCAGAACACCCAGTCTCCGGCGATCCGGGTGGCCAGAAGCTCATTGCCGGTTTCCAGCAGGACGATCCCGTCGCCGCTGGCCGGGTCCAGTCGCACGGCCGTGTTGATGGCCGGTTCGTTGTCGCCGTCATGGCCGATGATGAAGTCGCCCGCGTTGTTCGGGGCGTAGAGCATGACGCCCAGGCCCCAGATGTCCGCCCCCATCGTCGAGGCGTGGGGCCGGCGCATGGCGCGCAGCGTTTCGGGGCTCAACACGCCGCGGCCGACCGGCTCGCCGTTCCGCCCCGGCGCGTGGGCGGCGATGAAGCGGGTCATGTCTCCGGCCGAGGTGTAGAGCGAGGTGGCGGCCAGGGAGGCGAAGCGGAAATGCGTCGCCGGCGCACCCTCGGCGTCGTAGAACGTCGCGACGTTGTCGGCCCCGTCCTCCAGCACATAGGTCGTCCGCGTCATGCCCAGGGGCGTGAACACGGTCTGGACCATGTAGTCGTTGAACGTCTGTCCGGAGACCTCCTCGACGATCAGCTGCAACAGGGTGTAGCCGCCGCCCGAATAGCGGAAGGCGCCCGGCTCGGCCCCGACCCGGACCGACCCGTCCGCGCCAGGCGAGGCGTCGGCGGCTCGGGTCAGCGAGGCCTCCAGCGACTGGACGGGCGCGCCCGGCGCGAAGCCGGCGTAACCGAGGCCGTCGGTCAGGCCGGCCGTGTGGCTGAGCAGCCGCCGGACGGTGACCTTGTCATTGTCGAACGCGCTGGCGGGAAGGCTCCAGCGGGTCAGATAGCGGGACACCGGCGCATCGAGATCGAGCTTGCCCTGTTCGACCAGCGTCAGAACGCCCCAGGCCGTCGACCATTTGCTGAGAGACGCCACCTGAAACCGGGTGTCGCGGTCGACCGGCGCGCCCCGGGACACGAAATGCTCGCTGACGGGGCGTCCGGCCTCGACCAGGACGAAGGCGGCGTTGCCCTTCGAGTCCCGGTCCAGCCGGTCCGCGACGGCCGCGCCGAACCGGTCGGTCTCGCCGGCGGGAACGAGGCGCGGACGCCCCCAACCCTCGATCGCGCCAAACAGGAAGAGGCCGCCGGCCAGGGCCGCCGCGAGCAAGCCCGCCAGACAGGATTTGATGAAACGCGCCATGGACCAACCCCCTGCTCGCGCGCGCCCCTCGCCCGCGCCTTTCCCGTTAGTCGCCGCCGCGGCCGTCGGCGGATGCGCCGGTTCTGCGGTTTCCGCCGGATCAGCGGGATCGCTGTCGGGCCGCCAGCCGATCGAGCAGCGAGCGGGCCGCGCGCGCCGTCTCGTCCAGCGGTTCGTAGGTCCAGGGCTCCAGCCTGCCGTCAAACCGTCGCGCCGCGCCCCGCGCCTCCAGATCGGCGTGCAGGCGGGCGAATTTGCCGGCGGGCTTCAGCGGGACCATCGGCAGGATGTGCACCGGCTTGCCGGTCGAGGCCGCCTCGGCCGCCATATTGGCGCTGTCCTCCGTCACCAGCACATGATCGGCGAAATGCAGGAAGGCGAAATAGGGATTGGCGCCCGCGCCGTCCCAGATCAGGCCGGGCAGATGCGCCAGCCGGGCGGTCATCGCCGCCTTCGCGGCTTCCGGCGTGCGGCGCGAGAAGGTCAGCATCAGCGAGCCGCCCGCCCCCTCGACGGCCCCGGCGACCCGCGCGGCGAGGTCGGCCGCGTGGGCGTCCGTCAGGTCGAAGGCTTTCGAACGCCCTCCGATCAGCACGGCGATGCGCGGATGGGGCAGGGCGCCTAGCTGCTGCGCGAACGCCGCCGATCCTTCGGCCAGCCGTTCGGGCGTGACCCGGTGCGGCGATCCGGTGATCGACAGGACGTTCGGGCCTTCGACCCGGTCGTGGGCGGGGGCGACGATCAGGTCATAGGCGACGCTGCGCCAGCGCGGGTCCTGGGTCTGGACCACGAAGGTCCGTCCTCCCGACGCGGCCCGGATGCGGGCTGACATCGGCAGGGTGGCGCGGCCGGTGGCGATCCACAGGTCGGGCCAGGCCTCGTCGGCGGCGGGTTCGGTGGAATCGGACGACAGGTCCAGCATCCACGACGCCTTCAGCGCCGAGGGCAATTTGTCGAAGACCGGGCGCCAACGGATGCGGCGGACGCTGATGCCGGCGGGGGCCAGGCGCTGAACGGCCTCGGCGAGGCCCAGGGCCTGGTTCTCCATGCCGACGCGGCCGTCGGACACCACCCAGATGGAGAGCGGGGCGCTCACGTCGCCGGGGGCGGCGCGGTCCAGCACATGGCCTCGACCTTGTTGCCGTCGGGATCGCGCAGGAAGGCGGCGTAGTAGCCGGGGGCGTATTCGGGCCGCGACCCGGGCGCGCCGTCGTCGACGCCGCCCGCACTCACGCCGGCCGCGTGAAACGCTGCGACGGTCTCGGCGTCCGCGGCGTTGAAGCAGACGTGGGCGCCGTTGCCGACCCCGGCCGCGCCGCGGTCATGCGGCCTCGACGCCCAGAATTCGGGAAAGGCGCGGCCGTAGCCGACGCCCATCTCGTGTTCCATGACCCGCCGCGCGCCCAGCGTCGCCATCACGGCGTCGTAGAAGGCGGCGGCGCGGGCGATGTCCGTGACGCCGACCGAAACATGCGACACCAGAGGCGGGCGTGTTTCGGGGGCGTCGGTCATCGGACTATTTCCACTCGACCTTGAGGATTTCGTAGGCCTTGACGCCGCCGGGGGTGTTGACCTCGACCACGTCGCCGACTTCCTTGGAGATCAGAGAGCGCGCGATCGGCGAGGCGACGGAGACCTTGCCCGCCTTCACATCGGCTTCGTGCTCGCCGACGATCTGGTAGCGGCTCTCTTCCTCGGTGTCCTCGTCGACCACGGTGACCGTGGCGCCGAACATGACCTGGTTGCCGTTCAGCTTCGAGACGTCGATCACCTGGGCGCGGCTGATCTTGTCCTCGATGTCGGCGATCTGGCCTTCGATCCAGCCCTGACGCTCCTTGGCGGCGTGATACTCTGCGTTTTCAGACAGATCGCCATGCTCGCGCGCTTCCGAGATGGCCGAGATCACGCTCGGCCGCTCCACGGACTTCAATTGCTTCAGCTGATCGTCGAGGACACGGTAGCCCTCGGCCGTCATCGGCACTTTTTCCATATGTCGTGAGTTTCTGAGCTATCGCCCGACTAGAGGTTTGATACGCCTTGGTCGCTGGGCGCTCGCGACCGGCCCGAGAGGGTAGGGCGCCTGCTCCCAAGGTTCAAGAGGGCAGGGCGCGTCGGCGGATTGTCGTTATGTGACAGGCTTGCGCCGACGCTCGCGGATCTGCTGGATGCTGCCCCACAGCTTGACGCGGTTGACCAGGCTCCAGGCCAGCCAGGCGACGGCGGCCAGACCCACGAGCATGAACAGGCTGGAGACCAGCACCACGCCCGCGGCGATGAAGGCCAGGACGAAGGCGACGGCGGCCACGAGGGCGGCGATGACTTGAATGGTTCTCGGGCGCATGGGCCTGTTAACGTCCAATCCGGGCGGCGGTTGCGCCCCCGTCGGGCGGCGGCGCCGTTCCCGGCCGGTCTGTGGCGCCGAAGCCCATGTGTCAGGCGTAGCCGTACGGTCCGCCCCGTTCCAGCGCGCGCTGGTATGCGGGCCGGGCGTGAATGGTCTCGAGGAAGGCCTTCAGCCGCGGCTTGTCGGCGCCGTAGCCCATCCGCGATCCCGCCGCCTCGACCGGGAAGCTCATCATGATGTCCGCCGCCGAGAAGACGTCGCCGGCGAACCAGTCCGACCGCGTCAGTTCGGCCTCCCAGTACGCCGTGTGGGCCGCCAGTTGCGGGTCGATCATATTGGCGTTCATCGCCTTGCTGATCCCCTTGGCGACGCCGCGCGCCAGGAAGGGGACGCGTTTGGGTATGGCGGTGAAGATCAGCTTCAGCAGCAGGGGCGTCATGGCCGAGCCCTCGGCGTAATGCAGCCAGTAGGTGAAGCGCCGTCCGGCCTCCGTCCCCGGTGCGGGACGCAGGCCGGATCCGGGATGGGTCTCGAGCAGATATTCGATGATGGCCCCGGTCTCGGCGAGGCGGGCGTCGCCGTCGTCCAGCACGGGCGACTTGCCCAGGGGGTGAATGGCGCTGAGTTCCGGCGGGGCCAGCATGGTCTTGGCGTCGCGCTGATACCGCTTCACCTCATACGGAACGCCCAGCTCCTCCAACAGCCAGAGCACGCGCTGGGAGCGGGAATCGTTGAGGTGGTGGACAGTGATCATGGCGACGGCTCCGCTTGTCCGGCGCAGTTAGCCTGGTTGACGCGGCGTCGGTCCAGCGGATTCAGACGCGCCGCCCGCTCCAGCGGCGGCGCGGGTGGGCCTTCCCGGCCTGGGCACGAGCCTGCGGCCCGGCCGGGTGTTTCGCCGCCTGCCGCTGCTCCCACAGCTGGAACGCCAGGGTGGCGAGGGCCAGCTTGCCGGCGTGGCGGCCGGCCACGCGCCGCCCGCCCTTGCTGAGCAGCAGGCCGCCGATCAGGGTCGCGAATTTGGGAATGGGCATGACGCTCTCCGGTTCAGGCGTGAAACGGGCGGGGCGGCGAACGGTTCAGGCCCCGGCTAAGCTTTTGGCATCAGGGCCTGGGCCGCTGTCACCATGGCCTCGACCCCGGTGGTGACCGAGGGCCGCGGATCGATGCGGAACAGGGGCGAGTGGTGGCCGGGCGCGGTCTCCACCTGATCGGCCGGCGTGCCGCCGACGCTGAAATAGACGCCCTTCACCCCGCTCTCGGGCGTGACGAAATAGGCGAAATCCTCGGCCCCCATGCCCGTTCTGGCCATGTCGACCACCCGGTCGGCCCCCAGGGCGCCGCCGATCGCGGCCCGGACCCGGGCGGCCGTGGCGGCGTCGTTGATGGTCGGCGGGGTGTTTTCCCTGGACCGCACCACGGTCGGCAGCCGGTCCTCGGGCACGCCTAGGGCCAGGGCCGTGCCCCGCGCCACCCGGTCGATGCCGTCCAGCAGGGCGGCGCGCGTCTCCGGATTGTCGGCCCGGACCGTCAGCTGCATGTCCACCCGGTCGGAGATGATGTTGTGCTTGATGCCGCCGTGGATGGCGCCGACGGTGACGACCGCCCCCTCCAGCGGGTTGATGCTGCGGCTGGGCAGGGTCTGCAGGTTCATCACGATGGCCGAGGCCACCACGATGGGGTCCACGCCCTTGTGCGGATAGGCGCCGTGGGTGCCCACGCCGTGCACCGCGATGTCGATGCTGTCCGAACTGGAGGCGGTGATGCCGGGGGGCACATCGACCAGGCCGCTCGCCATATCCGCCGAGACGTGGAAGGCCAGGGCGACGTCAGGCTTGGGGAAACGGCTGTAGAGGCCGTCCTCGACCATGGCCCGGGCGCCGAAGATGCGCTCCTCGGCCGGCTGGGCGATCAGGACCAGGGTCCCCGACCAGTCCGCGCGCCGCGCCATCATCTGCCGCGCCGTGCCGATCAGGGCGGTGATGTGCACGTCGTGGCCGCAGGCGTGCATGACCGGCTTTTCGACGCCGTCGCTGTCGGTCTGGCTGACCGTCGAGGCGTTGGCGAGGCCCGACTGTTCGCGCAGCGGCAGGCCGTCCATGTCGGCGCGGATCATCACCGTGGGGCCGGCGCCGTTGCGCAGCACCGCCACCACGCCCGTGCCGCCGACGCCGCTCGTGACCTCATAGCCGAGGGCGGTCAGCTGGGCCGCCATGATCCCGGCGGTGCGCACCTCCATGCCCGACAGTTCCGGGTTACGGTGGAAGTCGTCGAACAGGGCGGCGAGGTTGGCGTCATAGTCGCGCGCGACGGCCGCCCGGAGGTCCTCGCCCTCCCGGGCCTGCGCCGGACCCATGGCCAGCAGGGCCAGCGCCGCCGTCGTCGCAAGAAGAAGTCGCATCGTTCCGCCCCCGGTTTGAGAGTGAACATTGGTCCGCCGACGGCGGGCTGGCAACGGCCAATGCGAGGGGACATCTGGCTTGAACAGGATGCTATCAAACGCTATCATCCAAGCCATGGCGCAACTTCTCGTCCGCAATGTTTCTGACGACGTGGTTCAGGCCCTGAAGGCCCGGGCGACCGCCCATGGCCGGAGCGTCGAGGCCGAGCACAGGGCCTTGCTGGAGCAGACCCTCGCGGCTGATCGGAGGGCTCAGGTCGAGGCCTGGCTGAAGGCGGGCCAGCCGTTGCGCGAGCGTCTCAAGGGGCGCGTCTTCACGCCGTCCGAGGTGTTGATCCGTGAGAGCCGCGACGAGCGGTGACAGCGCTCGTCGTCGATGCATCGGTCGCCCTGAAATGGGTGCTGGTCGAGCCGGACTCGGCCCTGGCCGAGGAGGTTCTGTTCCGTCCTCTGGTCGCGCCTGATTGGTGGCGGGTCGAGGTCGCCAATGGTCTGTGGAAGGCGTTTGATCGGGGCGAGATCGACCTCGATGAGGCGCGTGCGGGTTTGGCGCGGTTCGCCAACGTCGCGGTCGAGACAGAAGACGCCGCAGGATTGCTGGACGAGGCCATGATCCTGGCCGCCCGGCTACATCATCCCGTCTATGACTGCCTCTATCTGGCTCTTGCGATCCGGAGAGACACGAGGATGGTGACCGCCGACCGGACGTTCGCGAAGGCGGTGCTTCGGGCCGGACCGGATCTCGCCGGCCGCCTGGTCATACTGGCCGATTTCACGGGATGACCGAACCCCGTCTGACCTCGCTGGCCCACGGAGGCGGCTGCGGCTGCAAGCTGGCCCCGGCCGTGCTGCAGGACATCCTGAAGGGGATCCCCCAGGCGGCGGTCTTCGCCGATCTGATGGTCGGAACCGAGACCAGCGACGACGCGGCGGTGTGGCGGCTGAACGACAGCCAGGCGCTGGTGGCGACGACCGACTTCTTCATGCCGGTGGTGGACGATCCGTTCGACTTCGGCCGCATCGCCGCGACCAACGCCCTGTCGGATGTCTACGCCATGGGGGCGACGCCGATCTTCGCCCTGGCCCTGGTCGGCATGCCGGTGAAGACCCTGTCGGTCGACACCATCGGCCGGATCCTGCAGGGCGGGGCGGCGGTCTGCGCGGCGGCCGGCATACCGGTCGCCGGCGGCCATTCGATCGACAGCGTCGAGCCGATCTACGGCCTCGTCGCCCTGGGGCTGGTGCATCCGGATCAGGTGCTGACCAACCGCGGCGCGCGGGCCGGGGACGTGCTGATCCTGACCAAGGCGCTGGGCGTCGGCGTGCTGAGCGCGGCGTTCAAGTCGGGGGCGCTGGAGCCGGCGGGCTACGCGGCCCTGATCGCCTCGACCACCAAGCTGAACACCCTCGGCGCGCGGCTCGCCGGGCGGGCGGGGGTGCATGCGGTGACCGACGTGACGGGCTTCGGCCTGCTGGGCCATGCGCTGGAGATGGCGCGCGGATCGGGCCTCACCGTCGAGTTGACCGCCCAGCCGCCGTTGCTGGACGGGGTCGAGCCGCTGGCCGCGACGGGCGTCTGCACCGGGGCCTCGGGCCGCAACTGGGACAGCTACGCCGCCGGCGTCGATCTGCCCGCCGACCTGCCGGACTGGCGCCGCAACCTGCTGACCGATCCCCAGACCTCGGGCGGACTGCTGATCGCCGTCGCCGCCGATCAGGCCGGGGCGCTGCTGGACCTGGCCCGGGCCGAGGGCTTCGATCGCGCCGCCGTGGTGGGCCGCGTCGTCGACGGCCCGGCGCGGGTGCGGGTCGCCGCGTGATCCGGCGCACCGTCGATCTGTCGCCCGGGGCGCGAGACGCCTTCGACGCCATCATCGACGTGCGCAGCCCGGCCGAGTTCGCCTTCGACCACATCCCGGGAGCCGTCAACCTGCCGGTGCTGGACGACGCCCAGCGGGCGGCGGTCGGGACCGAATATGTCCAGGGCTCGAAATTCCTGGCCCGGCGCGGCGGCGCGGCCCTGGTCGCCCGCAACATCGCGGCGCATCTCGAAGGGGCGCTGGCGGACCGGGACGGGAGCTTCCAGCCGTTGGTCTATTGCTGGCGCGGCGGCCAGCGCTCCGGGGCCATGGTCACGGTGATGGACCAGGTCGGCTGGCCCGTCACCCTGCTGGACGGCGGCTACCAGACCTGGCGTCGGCAGGTAAAGGCGGCCCTGTACGACGCGCCGCTCGCGCACTCGCTCGTCCTCCTCGACGGCCCCACCGGCGTCGGCAAGACGGCCCTGCTCGGCGTCCTCGCCGTGCGCGGCGTCCAGACCCTCGACCTCGAGGCCCTCGCCGCCCATCGCGGCTCCCTGTTCGGGGCCATGCCCGGCGGCCAGCCGTCGCAGAAGGCCTTCGAGAGCCGGCTGCACGACGCCCTGTCCCGCCTCGATCCCGCCCGCCCGGTGCTGGTCGAGGCCGAGAGTTCGAAGATCGGCGCCCGCGTCGTCCCGCCGTCCCTGTGGGCCGCCATGTCCGCCGCCCCGACGATCCGCCTCGAGTCCCCGGTCGCGGTTCGCGCCGCCCGCACCGTGCGCGACTACGCCGACTTCGCCGCCGACCGCCTGGCCCTCGACACGGCCCTGACCCGCCTGCCGCGCCACATCGGCAAGCAAATGGTCGCAGAGTGGCGCGCCCTTGCCGCCGCCGGGGAGGTCGAGACCCTGGCCGCCGAACTGATCGTCCACCACTACGACCCGGCCTACCGCCGTCAGGGTCAGGGCCGGGGTGGGGGCCGGGCGCGCCCCGAACGGGCCGTCGTCGGGATCGGATCGCTCGACGACGCCGCGCTCGAAGCGGCCGCCGACCAGACCGTCGAGGCGCTCGCCGGCCTCAACGCCCGCTGAACCCGGCCACGGTCGCGCGGGGATCGTTCACGCTGGCGCACGCGACGGATGGTCAAATCCGGCGACGGCGCCTAGCTTCGACCGATGGCCGCTTCCCGACTCCGTTCCGCCCTGATGTCCCTGAGCCTGTGGGTGCTCGTCGCCCTGCTGGCCGGCCTGTTCGCGGGGGCCGCGGCCCAGGCCTGGGGCCTGCCCGGCGGCGTCGGGACCGCCGACCTGATCGGCGCCATCGGCACCCTGTGGCTCAACGCCCTGAAGATGACCATCATCCCGCTCGTCTTCAGCCTGCTGGTGACCGGCATCGCCTCGATCGCCGACGCGGCGGCGACCGGCCGGCTGGCGCTGAAGGCGCTGATGGTGTTCGCCGTCCTGCTGCTGGTCTCGACGGTCTATGCGATCTTCGCCTCCGAGGCCCTGCACCTGCTGTGGCCCATCGATCCGGCGGGCGCGGCCGTCCTGCTGGCCGGAGCGCCCGACGCTGCCGTGGTGCGCGAGAGCGCGGCCGGGGGCGGGCTTCCGGCCTTCCTCGCCGGCCTCGCGCCGGCCAATCCGATCCGCGCCGCCGCCGACGACGCCATCCTCGGCATCGTCGTCTTCGCCATCGCCTTCGGCTTCGCCGTCACCCGCCTCAGCCCCGGCCGCCGCGCGCCCCTGGTGGAGTTCTTCGAGGCCGTGTCCGAGACCATGATCATCATCGTCCACTGGGTGCTGCTGGCGGCCCCCATCGGCGTCTTCGCCCTGTCGATGGGCGTGGGGCTGAACGCCGGCCTCGGCGCCCTCGGCACCCTCGGCCACTATGTCGGCGTGGTGGTGCTGGCCCAGGTCGGCCTGATCCTCCTGATCTACGCCTTCGTCGTGCCCTGGGGCCGCATCGGCCTGGCCCGGTTCGCGCGGGGCGTCATCCCGGCCCAGGTCGTCGCCTTCTCGACCCAGTCGTCGCTCGCCAGCCTGCCCGCCATGGTCGAGCAGGCGCGCACCGCGCTCGGCGTCTCGACCGCCACGGCGGGCCTGGTCCTGCCGCTGGCGGTGGCGGTGTTCCGCTTCACCAGCCCGGTCGCCAACCTCGCCGTGGTCATCTACGTCGCCCACCTGCACGGCGTCGACCTCCATCCGGCCGCCTGGATCGCCGGCGGGCTGACCGCCATCGCCATCTCCATCGGCTCGGTCGGCCTGCCGGGGCAGGTCAGCTTCTTCGTCTCCATCGCCCCCATCTGCCTCGCCATGGGCGTGCCGATCCAGGTCCTGCCCCTGCTGCTGGCGGTCGAGGTCATCCCCGACATCTTCCGCACCATCGGCAACGTCACCGCCGACCTCGCCGCGGCCCGCATCGTCGAGGGTCGCGACGCCGTGGCCGAGCCGGATCCGGCGGCGGGAATCTAGCGACGCCGCCGCGCCGTCATCGCCGGTTCGCACTCCGCCTCTAGGACGGTTCAGGACCGCCGCTCGCCGGGCGGTCGCGCCAGGATGACCGCATGACCCTCGACCGCCGTCGCCTCCTGCTCGCCGCCGGCGCCGCCTCGCTGGCGCCCGCCATCGCCCGGGCGATGAGCATTCCCGCCGACGTTCGCGCGGGGACCGTCGCCGACGTCGCCCATGTGGTGATCCTGATGCAGGAGAACCGCTCCTTCGACCATTATTTCGGGGCCATGCGCGGCGTGCGCGGCTTCGGCGACCGCTTCCCCATCCCCGTGGCCGACGCCCCCGGCCGGTCGGGCGCCACCTGCTGGGTCCAGGCCAACGGCCAGGCCCCGGACCGGCCCCCGGTGGTCGCCCCCTTCCCGCTCAACACGGTCGAGGACTTCCGCCTGATGCGGGTGGAGGGCACGCCGCACAGCTGGCCCGACGCCCAGGCGGCCTGGGACGAGGGGCGGATGAACGCCTGGCCCGTCGCCAAGACCGAGCATTCGATGGGCTATTTCCGCGAGACGGACATCCCGTTCCAGTACGCCCTGGCCGAGGCCTTCACCGTTTGCGACGCCTACCATTGCGCGATGCAGACCGGGACCAATTCCAACCGGCTGTTCCTGTGGAGCGGGACCAACGACCCGGGCGGCGAGAGGGGCGGCCCCTCGCTCTCGAACTCGCACGACGCCCTCGTCGCCGACGGCGGCCATCCCGACGGCTATCGCTGGACGACCTATCCGGAGCGGCTGCTGCAGGCGGGCGTCAGCTGGCGCATCTACCAGGACATGGCCGACAACTTCACCGACAACCCGGTGGCCGGCTTCCAGACCTTCCGCGACAGCCACGACGGCAAGCCGGGCGCCGACCCGCGCCTGGCCGAACTGGGGCTCAGCACCCGCGCCCTCGACGGCCTGCGCGAGGACGTCCTGGCCGGCGCCCTGCCGCAGGTGTCGTGGATCGTCGCCCCGGCCGCGGCCTCGGAACACCCCGGCCCGTCCAGCCCCGCCCAGGGGGCCGACTACACGGCCCGGGTGATCGAGGCCCTGACCGCCGACCCGGCCGTCTGGGCCCGCACGGCGCTGTTCGTCATGTTCGACGAGAACGACGGCTTCTTCGACCACGTCCCCCCGCCCGCGCCGCCGTCGCCGGGCCACGGGGCCTCCACCGTCGACACGACCGGCGAATACCATCTGCGGACCACGGCCAGCGAGGCCGCGACCGAGCGGCCGGAGTTCGTCGGCCGCCCCTACGGACTGGGCCCGCGCGTGCCGATGTATGTCGTCTCGCCGTGGAGCCGCGGCGGCTGGGTCAGCTCCGAGGTGTTTGACCACACCTCGGTGATCCGCTTCCTCGAGACCCGCTTCGGGGTGATGGAGCCCAACATCTCGCCGTGGCGGCGCGCCGTCTGCGGCGACCTGACCGGGGCGTTCGATTTCCGCACGCCCAACGCCCCCGTGCCGCCGCTGCCGCCGACCGCGGCCCTGGCCGCCCGCGCCGCCGCCCTGCCGGGCCGCAGCACCCCGGCCACGCCCCCGACGCCGGCCGCGCCGGTCCAGGCGTCCGGCGTCCGGCGCTCCCGCGCCCTGCCGTACGCCCTCGAGGTCGACGAGACGCGCCGCGAGGGCGCTCTCGCCCTGACCTTCCGCAACGCCGGGCAGGCCGGGGCGGTGTTCCACGTCTATGACCGGCTGCGGCTGGAGCGCCCGCCGCGGCGCTACACCGTCGGGGCCGGGGCCATGCTCGAGGATGTCCGGGACGAGGGCGCCTACGACCTGTGGGTGCTGGGCCCGAGCGGCTTCCACCGTCATTTCGTCGGTCACGCCGTGCGGGACGCCCTCTCCGTCGCCGTCCGCGCCGGGCCGGGCGGGCTGGAGCTGACCCTGTCCAACGACGGCGAGGCCGAACGGGGAATCGAGGCCGCCGCCGACCCATACCGGCCCGACGAGGCCCCCTGGCGGACGACCCTCGCCCCGGGCGGCCGCGCGACGCGTCGGATCGGCGTCGCCGGGCACGGCTGGTACGACGTCGCCCTGCGCGGGCCCGACGGCTTCTTCCGCCGCCTGGCCGGACGGATCGAGACCGGCGCGGACTCCGTCAGCGATCCGCTGATGGGCGGCCCGGCGGTGATGCGCCAGGCCTGACGCCTGCCCGGCTGAGCCGGGTTCGCTGCGTCAGAAATCTAGCGGGCGGACGGCGCCAGCCAGGCGCCTGGCCGCTCGACGTTGAACGCCCCGCTCTCCTCCGCGAACCGGTTGAGCAGGAAGGCGTGCCCGGCGCCGTAGATGACCAGCACCCGCTCGCCCGGATCGTCGGCCAGCCGCACCAGATTGGCGAAGATCTTCAGGTTCCGTCCATGCCATGCCCCGACCCAGTTCGCCCCCTGGTTCGTCCCGGGCCCGCCCAGCAGGGCGTACTCGTAATAGGTCCGGTGCATGCCCAGCAGGAACTCGGGCGAGTTCATCACCCCCAGCCACTCGGGGATGGGCCGGGACTGGACCAGGTCCGTCGTGCGTTGGCCCCGCGCCGGATTCCGCAGCGTGGCCATGCGAGCCTGCTCGCCGGCGGCCTCCGCTCCCGCCTCCCAGTCGTAGTCCGCTTCCACGCCCGGCGGCATGTCGTTCCAGTCGACGCCATACACCCGCTCATGCCCGAGCCTGGCCGCCAGCCGAAGGCCGATCTGGTCGACCTCGCTGGCCGTCAGGGCATAGGTCCCGGCGCAATAGTCGGCGTAGCGCCGGTCCAGCCTGGTCTGGCCGGTCGTGTCGATCTCCACGGCGATCCGCGTCGGCCGCCACCGGGCCAGCGCCTCGACCAGGGCCTCGATCTCCGCCTGCCGGGCCGGGCTCAACACATTGTCGACCTCGGTGCGCAGCACGTCGGCGTTGTTGTTGGCCAGATGCGCCGTACCCAGAACCATCAACGCCGGTCGTTCGTCGATGCGTCGTTCGCCAAGCAGCTTGACCGGCGCCGGCGCCGGAGTCTGGGCGACGGCGGATGCGGCGCTCAGCAACGACAGGGCGAGAGCGAACAACAGGCGCTGCGACATGAATGGCTCCGGTGAAGGTTCGCGGGACGCTTAACCGCGGAACGTCGGTATGGCCCGTTAAGAATTGTTCAGGCGTGACCCCGGGTCGTCCGCATGGTCCGCACCGGCGGCGGCCTAGGGGACCTGGAGCGAAATCGGTCCTGGTGGACGCAGTCCGCCAAGGCTCAGATTTCGCTCCAGCGTAATTCTGGACCATTTTTTGGATTCAGGTCGATTCGACCTGAAGCAAAAATGGTCTGGCGGGCGAGCAGCGGGACCCGGATCGGGGGGCCTCGCTGTCCCGCCTCCCGCCGCACCTTCCTCGCGCCCTCATCGTTTCCGAACAGCCGCCCCGTCCCACATCCGCTCCAGCGCCTCGACCGCCCGGGCCAGCGCCCGCGCCTCGGCGGCCCTGCCCTCGCTGACCAGCCAGGTGGCGCGGCGCAGGGCGCGTCCCATCGCCACCTCCGGATCGACCCATGGCGGTTCGGCGGTCTCCGCCAGCACGGACAGGGGCGCGAGCATGGCCGGCGGCGCGTCCGCCCCGCCGCGCACCGGCGTCAGGTCCAGCCGTTCGGCGATGCGGCTGCGGGTCCAGCCCTCGGCCATGGCGCGTCGTCTCAGATTGGACAGCCCGACATCGAACCGTCGGGCCACCGACGGCGCCGACTCCCCGGCCACATAGGCGGCCCGGACCTGGGCCCAGGTCTCCGGGCCGCGATATTTGCGCAGGCGGTGGTGCTCCATCCGGTCACGATGACGCTCGCCTGCGTCAGAAACGGACGTAGACGCCGCCCGGTGTCGCGCATGTCGCGGATGTCGCGAGCCCTGTCGCGCCCCTGTCGAGCGTTTGTCGCGCCGATCACCCGGAAGAGTCGCGACTATCCCGCCTCATTGTCCCGGAATTGACTGGCCGACCTGTCCGGCCCGACCCCGTCGTTCGGCGGCCCGGACTGGTCGAAATCGTCACCAACGGGTCAGTGCGCGTAGTCCTGGATCGGCCGCACATCCAGTTCGCCGGCCTTGATCGCCCCGATGGCCTGCGCCGCCGCCAGCGCCCCCGCGGTCGTCGTGTAATAGGGCATCTTCATCATCAGGGCCGTGCGACGCAGGCTGAAGCTGTCCAGCAGCGCCTGCTTGCCCTCGGTGGTGTTGAAGACCAGCTGGACCTCGCCGTTCTTCATCGCGTCGACGATGTTGGGCCGGCCCTCGAGAACCTTCTTCACATGGCCGACGGGCAGGCCCTGTTCGGTCAGATAGGTATGCGTCCCGCCGGTGGCGACAATGGAGAATCCTTCCGCCAGCAGGGTCTTCACAGCCTCGACGATGAAGGGCTTGTCGCCGTCCTTGACGCTGACGAAGGCGCAGCCGGAAACGGGCAGGGTGGTGCCGCCGCCGATCTGGCTCTTGGCGAAGGCGCGGGCGAACGCAGGCGCCATGTCGGCCTCGCCCTCACGCTTCCAGTCCAGCCCCATGACCTCGCCGGTCGAGCGCATCTCGGGGCCCAGGATGGTGTCGACCCCGGCGAAGCGGGCGAAGGGGAAGACCGCTTCCTTGACCGCGATATGGTCGTAGGGACGGTCCTTCAGGCCGAAGGACTTCAGCGGCACGCCCGCCATGACCTTGGCGGCGATGGCGGCGACCGGCTGGCCGATGGTCTTGGCCACGAACGGCACGGTGCGTGAGGCGCGCGGATTGACCTCCAGCACGAAGATGCGCGGCGCGGCGCTGTGCGGCTCCTCGATGGCGAACTGGACGTTCATCAGGCCGCGCACCTTCAGGGCGCGGGCCATGGCCTCGGTCTGGCGCTTCAGCTCGGCGACGATTTCGTCCGACAGCGAGAAGGGCGGCATCGAGCAGGCGCTGTCGCCCGAATGGACCCCGGCCTCCTCGATATGCTCCAGCACGCCGGCCACGAACACCGTCTCGTCGTCGCACAGGGCGTCGACGTCGACCTCGGTGGCGCGGTTCAGATAGTGGTCGATCAGCACGGGATCGTCGCCCGACACCCGCATGGCCTCGCCGACATAGCGGTCCAGCTGTTCACGGTCGTGGACGATGACCATGCCGCGTCCGCCCAGCACATAGGAGGGGCGCAGGACGACGGGATAGCCGACCTCGTCCGCCTTCTGCGCGGCCTCCTCGGCGCTGCGCGCCAGGCCGTTGGGCGGCTGCATCAGGCCGATGTCGTGCAGCATGACCTGGAACCGCTCGCGGTCCTCGGCCAGGTCGATGGAGTCGACGCTGGTGCCCAGGATCGGCACCCCGTCCTCCTGCAGCGCATGGGCCAGCTTCAGCGGCGTCTGGCCGCCGAACTGGACGACCACGCCGATCAGGTTTCCGTTCGACCGCTCGACGTCGATCAGCTCCAGCACGTCCTCGGCCGTCAGCGGCTCGAAATACAGCCGGTCGGAGGTGTCGTAGTCGGTCGAGACGGTCTCGGGGTTGCAGTTGACCATGATCGACTCGACGCCGATGTCGGCGAAGGCGAAGGCCGCGTGACAGCAGCAGTAATCGAACTCGATGCCTTGCCCGATCCGGTTCGGCCCGCCGCCGAGGATGATCGCCTTCTTGCGGTCGGTCGGGTTGGACTCGCACTGCGGAACCTGGCCGAGGGCGCCGGTCTCATAGGTCGAATACATATAGGCCGTGGCCGAGGCGAATTCGGCGGCGCAGGTGTCGATGCGCTTGAAGACAGGGCGGACGTTCAGGCCGCGGCGGGCGGCGCGGACCGCCTTCTCGGTCTGGTCGGTCAGCTGGGCGAGGCGGGCGTCGGAGAAGCCCTTGGACTTCAGCTTGCGGAAGTCGGTCGCGTCGGTCGGCAGGCCCTGGACCCGGATGTGGCCCTCGGTGCGCACGATGTCGGCGATCTGGCGCAGGAACCAGGGTTCGTAGGAGCAGGCGGCGTTGACCTCTTCCACGCTCAGGCCGTGGCGGAAGGCCTGGGCGATGACGAGGATGCGGTCCGGCGTCGGCTGGCCCAGCGCCCGCACCACGGCGGCGCGCGCGGAGGCTTCGTCCTCGACGTCGACCACCCCGTCGATCTCGATCTCGTTGAAGCCGGTCAGGCCGGTCTCGAGGCCGCGCAGGGCCTTCTGCATCGACTCCTGGAAGGTCCGGCCGATGGCCATGACCTCGCCCACCGACTTCATCGAGGTCGACAGGGTCGCCTCGGCGCCGGGGTATTTCTCGAAGGCGAAGCGCGGGATCTTGGTGACGACATAGTCGATGCTCGGCTCGAACGAGGCGGGCGTGACCATGGTGATGTCGTTGGTCAGTTCGTCCAGCGTGTATCCGACGGCCAGCCGCGCGGCGACCTTGGCGATCGGGAAGCCGGTGGCCTTGGAGGCCAGGGCCGAGGACCGCGACACGCGCGGGTTCATCTCGATCACGACCATGCGGCCGTCTGCGGGATTGATGGCCCACTGCACGTTGGATCCGCCGGTCTCGACCCCGATCTCGCGCAGGACGTTGATCGAGCCCGTGCGCATCCGCTGATATTCCTTGTCGGTCAGCGTCAGGGCGGGGGCGACGGTGATCGAGTCGCCGGTGTGCACCCCCATCGGGTCGATGTTCTCGATGGAGCAGATGATGATGCAGTTGTCCGCCTTGTCGCGGACGACCTCCATCTCATACTCCTTCCAGCCCAGGACGCTTTCCTCGACCAGCACCTCGGTGGTCGGCGACAGGTCCAGGCCGCGTTCGACGATCTCGCGGTATTCCTCGACATTGTAGGCGATGCCGCCGCCGGTGCCGGCCAGCGTGAACGACGGGCGGACGATGGCGGGCAGGCCGACGAAGGCGAGGGCGTCCTCGGCCTCGTCGATGTGGTGGATGGCCTTGGAGCGCGGGCTTTCCAGCCCCAGCTTGTCCATGGCGTCGCGGAATTTCTGCCGGTCCTCGGCCTTGTCGATGACGTCGGCCTTGGCCCCGATCATCTCCACGCCCCACTTCTTCAGCGCGCCCGAGGCGTCCAGCGCCAGCGCCGTGTTCAGCGCCGTCTGCCCGCCCATGGTCGGCAGCAGGGCGTCGGGCCGCTCCTTTGCGATGATGCGCTCGACGAACTCCGGCGTGATCGGCTCGATATAGGTGGCGTCGGCCACCTCCGGGTCGGTCATGATCGTGGCCGGGTTGGAATTGACCAGGATGACCCTATATCCCTCGGCCTTCAGGGCCTTGCACGCCTGGACGCCGGAATAGTCGAACTCGCACGCCTGTCCGATCACAATGGGGCCCGCCCCAATGATCAGGATGGATTGGATATCCGTGCGCTTGGGCATTGTTTTTACGGCGCTTTCAGTTCGTCACGACCGCGCATTCCCAGCCGTCGTAGTCCAGCTGGAAGGCCGCGGCCCAGGATTGCATCATGGCGGAGACGGGGGCGAAGGACGCCTCGTCCACGGCCATTGTCGTTTCAAGGATGGTGGCGTCGTCCTGACCCCGGGTCAGGAAACCGGCGCGCCGCGCGACCTCATTCAGGTCGTCGTGATCCCCGTCCCCGTAGAAGTAAAACAGCGTGTGCCGCGGCGTGATCCCGCTGTCGCCATGCGCCGCCAGAGACGCGCGCACCATGGCGTCGCGGTCTTCGTGGGGGACGGCGGAGTCGGACACGGGGCGGGCTCCTTGCGCGCGCGGCTGCGCGAACGGCGATATCGCCGCGCGTGGCCGGTCGGGTTGTCGGTCAAGCGGCCCGTCTAAAGACGGGGGGCGGCGGTGGCAAGGCCGCAGGTCCTTCGGACATGAAAAAGGGGGCGGCTCCTGCGAGCCGCCCCCTTGGTCTTGTTCCGGACCGTTTCTAGAACGGGCGGTAGTTCAGGCCGATGAAGAAGCGACGGCCGTAGGGGTCGAAGTTCGAATACAGGGTCTGGCCCAGGGCCGGCGACTGTTCCGCATCGAAGGCGTTCACGACGCCCGCACGCATCGACAGGGTGTCGTTGACGTTATAGCGGACCGTGAAGTCGTGGCGGGTGAAGTTGCCGGTGTCGTAGTACTGGCTTTCACGGTTCTCGAGGTTGACGACCTGATCGCGGTTGCGCGCGATGTTGTTGGCCGACTGCCAGTCCGCCGTCCAGTTCACGCTCCACACGTCGTTCGGCGTGTAGGTGAGCGACGAGGTGAAGCGGACGTTCGGATAGTACAGGTTGCCGCGGTCGGTGGTGAAGTTCGACGGGTTGGCGGGATCGAGGAAATTCTCCTGCTCGATCAACCAGGAACCGGCGATCTTGTAGTCCAGACGGCCCCAGTTGCGGCCCATCATCTCTTCGAAGTCGTAGCCGTAGCGGGCCGTGAAATCGAGACCACGGGTGGTCAGCGCGGCGTAGTTGCCGGCGCCTTCGATGAAGCCGCCGATCGGATCGTTCGCCGGAGCGCCGAGGCCGAACGGGATGCCCGGGTTGTTACGGAAGATCACCGAGCAGGCCGAAGCGTTCAGGGAGTTGCCGTTGACGCAGTTGTTGGCTGCGGTCTGGGCCGAGATGAAGGCGATCACGTCGGTGATCTCGATCTCGTAGTAGTCCAGAACCAGGCTGAAGTTCGGGATGAACCGGGGCTGCAGCACCGCCGAGAAGGTGAAGGACTCCGACTGTTCCGGCGTCAGGAACGGGTTGCCGCCGGTCACGCCGGAGACGCCGCCCGTATAGACCGGGTTGAAGTCGTCGACGTTGGTGGCGGTGGCGCCGTTGAAGTCGAATGTCCGCCCCTGCTGCGCCGCGAGCGCGGTGCAGTTGGTGACCCGGTTGGCCCGGATTTCCGCCGTCTGCACGATGATGTTCGCCGTGGCGCAGGGATCGACGAAGCCGTTGGCGAACGTCTCGCCCAGCGGCGAGAAATTCTCGCCCAGGTCAGGCGCACGGAACGAGGTGTTGTAGCTGGTCTTGAACGTGATGTCCTGGATCGGACGATAGATCAGGTTCACGCCGTAGACGTCGCCGGTGCCGGCCGTGCTGTAGTCGAAGTAGCGGTAGGAACCGCTCAGTTCGGCGTACTCTCCCAGCCAGCTGTCGCGGAACAGCGGCAGCGACAGTTCGGCGAAGCCTTCGTCGCTGGTGTACTCGGCGCCCGGGAAGTCCGGACCGCCGTTGAGGAAGAGGACGCGACCGGCGGCGCCGGCGTCGCGGCCGACAGCCTCGGTGTATTCACGACGGTGCTCGTAGCCGAGGGCCACGCCGATCGGACCGGCGCCCCAGAAGTCCCACAGCTGACCGGCGACGGTCGCGATGGCGTCTTCCTGCTCGTTACGCTCGGTGTAGGTGACCTCGGCGTTGATGTAGTCGCGCGCCGCCTGGCTCTGGTTGCCCTGGCCAAAGATGTTCAGCGGCTGGCAGGCGGCGACTGCGTCGGCGCCCACCTGGCCGTCGCGCAGATCGGCGTTGCCGAAGAAGTAGTCATCGACGATGCCCCCCTGGGCGGCGATCAGCCGCGAGCGGCAGACGATCGCGTCGGGGGTGCCCAGAACGCCGGCCGTGTCGCGGACGGCGTCGGAGGCCAGCTTGACGCGCAGGGCGTCCGTGCCGGTTTCCGTTTCGGTCACATCGACCTGACCGTAGGTATAGGACAGGCTCCAGTCGATGTTCTTGACGAAGGCGATCTGTTCGAAGTCGCCCTCGAAGCCGACCACGTAGCGCTGTAGTTCACGGTTGCTGATCTGGTTGCGGTCTTCGCCGAACAGGGTGTGACGGGCATAGGGCGCGGCCACGACGGCGGTCGTGGCGCTGGGCGAGCCGGCGGTCGGCGGTGCGTAGACCGTGATGGTGTTGGTCTGGATCGCGGTGCGCAGGTTGGACGGCAGATAGGCGTTGTCCGACAGGTTCACGCCGAAGACGTTGAACGCGTAGGCCGGCTGGACTTCAGCGCTGCTGACGACGCCGTCGCGGATGATGAAGTCATAGAAGTCCGGCTGCGACGAGAAGCTGGTGTCTTCCGTCACATATTTGGCTTCGGCGAAGGCGCGGACGTTGTCCGTCAGGCGGAAGTTGGCGCCGACCTGGTAACGCTGCGACTCCGACTCCGGCACGCGGGTGATGGTGCTGAAGGTGGCGGGGTTGTCGCCGTCGCCGCCGATGTTGTTCGGACGGTTTGCGCCGGTGGCGCCGATGCGGGTGCCGAAGTCGGCCGCGCGAGCGGTTGCGCCGTCAAACACGAAGGTCTTTCCGGGCTGGACCGAATAGCAGATCGAGCTTGTCAGACCGCTGACCGTAAGGCCGCAGTTCTGGTACGGCACGTCGGGGTCGTTGAGGGCGCTGGCTTGCTGGTTGTTGGCCAGGGTCGTCTGGCCCCAGCGCGGGCGCTGCAGGGTGACGTAACCGCGGTAGAGCTGGTTATCGAACTCACCGTCAATGCGAGCGGCGGCCGGGTCGGCGTCGACGCCGATCAGGCCGGTGGAGTTGCGCAGCCAGTCGATGTCCAGCGAGTTGACGGCGTCGAGCTGCTCATACTCCGCGAAGGCGTACAGGTTCAGACGGTCGTCGAAGAAGTTGCCGCCGAGCAGGGCGGAGATGCGCTTGGAGGCTTCGCCGTCCTGGTTGATCATACCGTAGTTGGCGTCGATCTCGAGACCTTCGAAATCCTTGCGCAGCACGAAGTTCAGCACGCCCGAGACGGCGTCGGCGCCGTAGACCGACGAAGCGCCGCCGGTGATGATCTCGACGTCCTGGATCAGCAGACGCGGGATGGTGTCGACATCCACCGCCAGCGAACCGCCGGCCGAGCCGACGTGACGGCGACCGTCGACGAGGGTCAGGGTGCGGCCGGCGCCCAGCGAGCGCAGGTTGGCGAAGGAAAGGCCGCCGATGCCGAGGACGCCTGTGACGTCCGACGGGACCTGCGAGTTGGCCAGGGCCGGAATTGTGGCGAGATAGTCGATGACCGTCGACTGGCCGGTCGTCAGCAGTTCTTCGCGCGAAACCTGGATCAGCGGCGTCGGCGCGTTGACCGGGTCGCGACGGATGCGCGAACCGGTGACCACAACCTCGTCCAGCTGGGAGGCGTCGTCATCCTGCGCCTGGGTCACGGTGACGCCCGACAGCGGGCTGGCGTCCTGCGGCGTGGCGGGGACGGTCTGCGCCCAAGCGGGGGCGGCGGACATCGCCATCACGCCGGCGAGCACCGTCGAAGCCAGGAGTCGATTACGAATAACAGTCATATATTAAATCTCGGGGGTGAGTTTGAGAAGACGGGCGCTGGTTTCCCTTGGCGCGACGACGGTCACAAACTCACCACACATGTGTCCGGTCAAGCTGGACAGTAACAGAAATGCTTATATTCCGCCGTTATTGATATAAATGTTTCGAATCTGAAACATGCAAATGCAAGGCCGATTCAGCGTTCACAAATACAATGTTATCCGAACAACGTTAGCGGTTTGAGGCAATCCAGTCCGGCAGTTCGCTGATGCTGTCCAACCCCCCGAAGCGGGGGTGCGCCGCCGGCGCCTCGGCGACTTCGTGGGCCCAGGTGATGGCGTAGGGAATGTGAACCGCCCATGCCCCCGCCGCCAGTGCAGGCAAGACGTCCGACTTCATCGAATTGCCGGCCATCACGGCTTCATGGGCGCCGGTGCCGTGACGGGCGAAGACGCGGTCGTAGGTCCGGCGGTCCTTCTCCGATACGATTTCGACCGCGGCGAAGAGGTCGCCCAGCCCCGAGGCGGCGAGCTTGCGTTCCTGGTCCAGCAGGTCGCCTTTGGTGACCAGCACCAGACGATATGATTCCGACAGCGCAGCCAGCGCCTCATCGACGCCGGGCAGGGTCTCGACCGGATGGGCCAGCATTTCGCGTCCCGCGGCGAGAATTTCGCGCACCACCGAGGCCGGAGCCTCGCCCCCCGTCAGCTCCATGGCCGTCTCGATCATCGACAGGGTGAAGCCCTTCACGCCGTAGCCGTAGAGCCGGAGATTCCGCCTCTCGGTTTCGGCCAGCCGCGCTTCCAGCTCCGGACGCTCGGCGTGATCGGCCAGCAGGGCGACGAACCGGTCGTGCGTCAGCCGGAAGATGGTTTCGTTGTGCCAGAGGGTGTCGTCGGCATCGAGGCCGACCGTGGTGATGTTCATGCCGCTCCCTATCACCACGATGGCGCTCGGGGGAGGGGGCGGAGCGCCGGGAGGCGTCCATCATGGTCAACGATTTTTGACTACGTTTGGCAGGGTTACGTTCTTGGGTTCACGGTTATCGTCACGACTCTGGGGGAACTTCACCGGCCATCCGAAGGGGGCGGTCATGACACAAGTTCCAGCGTATCCGACGGGCGATGATCCTGGGGGGAACCCCGCGGGCGAAAGCTCCTACACATCTCTCGGCGAGCGCCGCGCCTACGCCGCGCCCTATGAAAGCCTGACCTTCAGCCTGGTGACCCGCGCCGGACGTGAATTGACCGTGACCCTGGCCGCGCAACCGGTCTTTGATCTGGACCGGTCGACGCCGGTCAGCCGCCGCATTCGCCGCATCGTCCGGCACCGGGGCGGCGAGTCCGCCCTGGCCGCCCTCGGCCGCCGGACCCTGGAGCCGGCTGACCTGAAGCGCATCGATCTTCAGACCCTGAATCATGGCCTGGACCTCCTGCGTCTCGGTCCCGACGACACGGGGGTGTTGCCGGCCTTCTGGCGCACCGTGGCTTCAAGCGGGGGGCGGTTCGCCTTGCTCTGCACCGAACTTCAACACGGCTCGGCGCCCGGGAACCTTCTGGTCGAGGTAATGGGCGGCCTTGAGCAGGCGGCGCCCGAGATGGTCGATGAATCCATCTCCCATTTCGAAACCGAGGCGCTGGGCGTGATCCTGCATATCGCGCCCGACGCCGGCCTTGTGCGCCGGATGGCGGGCGTGCGCGCCCGGTGCCTGGCCATCGATTTCGCCGGCGTCGCCCATGAAGGCGCGCGCGAGTGGCAGGCGGCCCAGGATCTGATCTCCGCCGCGCGCCAGACCTGCAGCCAGGTCATGCTGTTGAACCTGCGACCCGACCGGGGCCTGGCCGCCCAGGCCGCGGGCGCGACCCATGCCGTGTTCGCCGGCATGGAGGTGATCACTGTCTAGAGTCGGTTGACGACGCCGTCGCGCCGGGGCCTTGATCCCGACGATGCAGGCCACGCTTCCCGCCCGACTCTACGGCTGTCCCGACGCATGGGCGCGCGAGCGTTCCGGGGTGTTCGGGCGCGCCTGGCTGTTTCTGGGCCATGAGGCCGAGGCGCCAGCGCCCGGCGACTGGATCGCGTCCGACCTGGCCGGCCATCGCCTGCTGGCCGTGCGCGGCAAGGACGGGGTGCTGCGCGCCTTCCACAATGTCTGCCGTCACCGGGCAGGACCGCTGGTGATGGGCCAGCGCGGACACTGCGAGGGCGAGCTGGTCTGCGGATACCACGGCTGGCGCTACGCCCTCGACGGCCGTCTGCGGTCCGCCGTCGGCTTCGGCGCGGCGGATGGGTTCGACCCGCGCGAATTCGGCCTTCTGGCGCTCCGGCTGGAGACATGGCGGGGGCTCGCGTTCGCCACCCTGGATCAGGACGCCGCACCGTTGACCGATCTCGTCGCGCCGCTGGAGGCCCTGCTGGCCGAGCGCGGTCTGGCTCTCGCCGCGCCGGCCCTGCGTCGAAGCCACGATCTGGCCTGCGACTGGAAGACCTACGCCGAGAACTATCTGGAGGGCTACCATATCGGCTCCGTCCATCCGGTGCTGGCTGACGAGCTGGGCTCGGCCGAATACCGCATCCGGGTCGAGGGCGATCTGGTCGTGCAGGAGGCCGTCGGCGTCAACGACGGACCGCAGGCCGGCGTCTGGGGCTGGCTGTGGCCGAACCTTGGGATCAACGTCTATCGCGACGGCGCCATGATCGAGCGGATGACGCCGGTCGGGCCGGGACGGACGCGGCTGGACTATCTGTTCCTCAACGACGGCGGCGAGGCGGCCATCGGCGATGCGCTGCAGGCCTCGGATCGCCTGACGGCCGAGGACGCCTCCATCTGCGAGGCGGTGCAGGCCAATCTGTCGGCCGGGGCCTATGACCGCGGCGTGCTCAGCCCGCGCCATGAGGCCGCCGTGGCCTGGTTCCAGGCGCGGATCGCAAAGGTTCATCCATGACGCACGCGCCGATCGAAGACCGGAACAAGCTGGGCTGGGGTCTCGCCGCCCTGGTCGTGGCCGGCAATATGATCGGCTCGGGGGTCTATCTGTTGCCCGCGACCCTGGCGCCGGTCGGTTCATCCAGCGTGGTGGGGTGGGCGGTCGCCGGCGTCGGGGCCGTGACGCTGGCGCTGGTGTTCGCCGCATTGGGACGCCTGCAGCCTGACGCCGACGGCCTGTCGGGTTTCGCCGAGCGGGGCCTGGGCCGCTTCTTCGGCTTCCAGACGGCGCTCGCCTTCTGGACCGCCTGTCTGGTCGGCAATGTCGCCATCGCCGTCGCCGCGACGGGCTACCTCGGGTTCTTCTTCCCGATCCTGAAGGAGCCGGTGGCGGCGACCTTCTGCAATCTGGGCCTGATCTGGCTGACGACCGGCGCATACATCCTCGGCGCGCGAACGGCCTCGCGGTTTGCGGCCATGGCGCTGGCCATCGGCCTGGTTCCCATCGTCATCGCGGTGGCCGCAGGGGTCATGGCTTTCGACGGGAACACCTTCGCCGCATCGTGGAGCCCCTCCGGGAACAGCCTCGCTGAAAGCGTGCCTGCCTCGCTGGCGGTGATCTTCTGGGCATTCCTCGGGGTCGAGAGCGCCGCGGTCCTGTCGGCGCGGGTCCGGAATCCGGCGCGGGACGTCGGCCGGGCGTCGATCGCCGGCGTCCTGCTGGCCTCTGTGGTCTATGTCGCGGCCAGTGTGGCTGTGTTCGGCGTCATTCCGGCCGGCGTTCTGGCCCAGTCCTCAAGCCCCTACGCCGATCTGACGGCGCAGGTGTTCGGGGCCTCCATCGGGGCTGCGGTCGCGGCCGCGGCGGTGGTCAAGGCGGTCGGCACCCTGAGCGGCTGGGTCATGCTGGGCGGCGAAACCGCGCGAGCGGCGGCGCGGCGGGGGTATCTGCCGTCGGGCTTCGGAGCCGGGGAGCAGACGCCGATCGCCAATCCGCTTCTGGGCGGGGCGATCATGAGCGTGGTGGCGGTGATTTCGGGGCAGCCGACGCTGGGCGGTCAGTTCGGCATGCTGATCGGCGTCACTTCGGTGTTGAGCCTGGTCGTTTACGGCCTTTGTTCCGCCTCGCTGTTCCGGCTGGCGCGCTGGACGCGGGCGCGGGGCGTGGCGGCGCTGGGGCTGCTGTTCACCTCGGCGGCGGTGGTCGCGGCGGCGCCGGGTTACATCCTGCCGACAGCGATCTTCTTCGTCGTGACCACTGCGGCGTGGTTCGCCTTTCTGCGCAAGTCGGCGGCGCCCGTTGACCCCGGGGCGACGCCTCTTTAGCAACGCCGCCGTTTGCTCGCCGGGATTCGGTGCTAGGGAGCCTGCCATGACCACCCAGCTTCTTCCCGGCGTCACCGGCGTGCTCGCGCTCGCGGACGGAACCATCCTGCAAGGCCTCGGCTGCGGCGCCGCCGGCTCCGCCCTCGGCGAGGTCGTCTTCAACACGGCCATGACGGGCTATCAGGAGATCCTGACCGACCCGTCGTACATGAGCCAGATCCTGGTCTTCACCTTCCCCCATATCGGCAACGCCGGGACGAACGTCGAGGATCTCGAACAGATCGGCGGCGGCTCCGACACATCGGCGCGCGGCGCCGTGTTCCGCGATGTCCCGACCGATCCCGCCAACTGGCGGGCTGACAGTTCGTTCGACGACTGGATGAAGCGGCGCGGCGTAGTCGGCCTGGCCGGCGTCGACACCCGCGCCCTGACCGCCAGGATCCGCGACGGCGGCGCGCCGCATGCGGTGATCGCTCACGATCCGGACGGCAATTTCGACCTCGACGCCCTGGTCGCGCAGGCCAGGGCCTGGACGGGCCTGGTCGGCCTCGACCTCGCCAGACCCGCCTCGACGCTACAGGCGTTCGACTGGGACGAGGGATTGTGGGATTGGCCCGAAGGTCATCCGCGCGTCCACGCCGCTGACAAGTCGGTGGTGGTCGTCGACTACGGGGTGAAGCGCAACATCCTGCGGGCCCTGGCCTCGACCGGCGCGAAGATCACCGTAGTCCCGGCGACGACGACGGCCGAGGAGATTCTGGCCCGCAAGCCCGACGGCGTGGTCCTGTCCAACGGTCCAGGCGATCCGGCGGCGACGGGCGTCTATGCGGTGCCCGAGATCAGGAAGCTGGTCGAAAGCGGCACGCCCCTGTTCGGCATCTGCCTGGGCCACCAGATGCTGGCCCTCGCCCTGGGCGCGAAGACCATCAAGATGGATCAGGGCCACCACGGGGCCAACCATCCGGTGAAGGATCTGACCACGGGCAAGGTCGAGATCGTGTCGATGAACCACGGTTTCACCGTCGACCGCGACAGCCTGCCCGACGCGGTGACCGAGACGCATGTCAGCCTGTTCGACGGCACCAACTGCGGCATCGCGCTGACAGATCGCCCGGTGTTCAGCGTCCAGCACCATCCGGAGGCGTCGCCCGGGCCGACGGACAGCCTGTACCTGTTCCAGCGCTTCGCGGACTCGATGCGAGGCTGATTTCGATCCGGCGTCGCGCCGGTCGGTATCGCCCCGGGCGAGCGATGGCCGCGGGGTGACGTCAGGGGAGAGGCGCGAAACTCTTCTCTTCGCGCAGGGCGCTGGCCTTGCGCACGGCGACAGGGGCGGCATGCAGCCAGTAGTCGGCGTCCTCCAGCCGGTTCGAGCGCAGCCGTTCGGCCCCGCGCATACGCCTCAGGGCGGCGTTCTCCAGCAGCCTGGCGTGCAGGGCGCGAGGGGACAGGTCGTTGATGGCGGGCGAACCGGGGACAGCGACTGTGTCGGGACCTTGAGGCTCCACCGCCGGGCGGGCGATGCTCATAAACATGGGAGTCTTTCTCATTCTCGGGCGGAGCCACGGTCTTCGCCGCGCCCCCATCCAGACCCGCCCATCTTCACGAACGGTCGCATGGTTAATCCACAGGTCTGTGGACTGTTCCGTTATAATCGAAAAAATGCGCGCATATTCAGGCGCTTATCGCCGCGCTTTGGCCATTCTGGTTAATGAAAGGTAAAGGCCCCCAAAGCGGTGAGTCGCGCGCTATAAGGCGGACGTGCGCTTCGACGACCGCTTCCTTGAAGAACTGAAGGCCCGCCTTCGGCCGTCCGACATCATCGGACGGACGGTGAAGCTCAAGCGTCAGGGGCGCGAATACGTCGGCCTGTCGCCTTTCACCAAGGAGAAGTCGCCGTCCTTTTTCGTCAATGACGACAAGGGCTTCTTCCACGACTTCTCGTCCGGCAAGCACGGCGACGTCATATCCTTCCTGCAGGAGACCGAGCGGCTGTCCTTCGTCGAGGCGGTGCAGCGGCTGGCCGGCGAGGCGGGTATGGCCCTGCCGGCCGAGGACCCCCAGGCAGCCGAGCGCGAGGCCAGGAAGCAGGGCCTGACCGACTGGATGGATCTGGCCCAGAAATGGTTCGCCGCCAATCTGCGCCGCTCGCCTGGCAAGGCCGCGCGAGAATACCTCGAGAAGCGCGGCTTGCCCGAGGACCAATGGGAGCGCTTCGGCCTGGGCTACGCGCCCAACGACCGCGAGGGGCTGAAGAACGCGCTCATCCAGCGCGGCGCCCGGCCCGGGGATCTGGTCGAGGCCGGCATGCTGATCGCGCCGGAAGGAGGCGGCGCGCCCTACGACCGGTTCCGCGAACGGCTGATGTTCCCGATCCTCGACGCCCGGGGGCGGATCGTCAGCTTCGGCGGCCGGGCGATGAACCCCGACGACCGCGCCAAATATCTGAACGGCCCGGAGAGCCCGCTCTTCCACAAGGGTGCGACCCTGTACGGCCTGCCGGAGGCGCGGCGCATCCTCGGCGCCGAGTCGAAGTCTGATCAGGCCATCGTGGTGGTCGAGGGCTATATGGACGTGATCGCCTGCCACCGCGCCGGCATCCCCGCCGTGGCCCCCATGGGCACCGCCCTGACCGAAGAGCAGATGGAGCGGCTATGGCGCGTGTCGCACGAGCCGGTGCTGTGCTTCGACGGCGACGCCGCCGGACGCCGGGCGGCGTATCGCGCTATCGAGAGGGCTCTGCCTCAGCTGAAGTCGGGCCGCTCATTCCGCTTCGCCCTGCTGGAGGGCGGTCAGGACCCGGACGATATCTTGCGCGACAAGGGGGCGCCGGCGCTGCGCCAGGCCCTGGCGGCGACTCGGCCGTTCGCCGAGGTGTTGTTCGGCAAGGAGGCCGAGGTCGAGCCGCTGGACAGCCCCGAACGCCGTGCGGGTCTCAAAGGTCGCCTGCGTCAGGCCGCTTCGGCCATTCAGGACAAGGACCTGGCCGAACAGTATCGCCGCGACCTGTTCGACCGCTTCGACGCCCTGTTTCCGGCGCGCCGGGCGCCGGTGAACCAGCCTGCCCAGGCGGCTGGCGGGCGCTGGCGTCCGGGCCCGCCGCCCAAGCTGGGCCAGACGGCGGAAGGGGCGCAGGCGATGCAGTCGCTGTTCCGGTCGATCGAGCCGGTCGCAGCCGCCCTGGCCCATGGCGCGGTGGACGATCCCGAGCGGATGGACGCGCATCTTGAAGCCATCTCCGCCCACGGCTTCGGCGATCCGGCCCTGGACGGACTGGCGCAGGAGATGGTTCGCCTGCGCTTCTCGGGTCAGGACCTTGACTCCGCTGCCCTCCGACGCCATCTGGCGCAATCGGGTCATAGCGTTTTGATGCACGAGGTCGAGAAGGCGGCGGCAAAGTCCGGCGCGCCCTTCCTGGCCACAGACAAGCCCCTCGGCGAGGCGCGGATCCGATGGTCGCAGGCGTTCGACGCGTTGATTCGCGTGGCGGCGCTGGAGGATGCCCTAGGCTCGACGGCAGGCACGCCGGGCCAGGACGAAGCGTTTCGCCGGCTGAAAGCCGAGCGGGATGCTTTGCGTCGCGCGATCAAAACCGGAGAGATTTGGGAAGACAGCGCGGGCTCGTAACCAACGAACCCGCCACACGTTGTATTTGGCGGACGGCCTGATCAGCCGCTCCACCCGGAGAAGAGACCGTATGAGCGCCCAGACCGAGACGCAGGAAACCGAAGCCCAGAGTGACGGTCCGCTGCTCGACCTTACCGACGCCGGGGTGAAGAAATTCATCAAGCAGGCCAAGGCGAAAGGCTATGTGACGATGGAGGATCTGAACAAGGTCCTGCCGTCCGAAGAGGTCACGCCGGATGCGATCGAGGACACGCTGGCGATGCTGTCCGAGATGGGTGTCAATGTGGTGGAGGCCGAGGAAGACGCGGCCGAGACCACCGAGAAGGAGGGCGGCGAGGTCGTCGAGCGCGCGGAGACGAATGTCGCCGAGGCGCCGGCCAAGGCCGCCTATGACCGCACCGACGACCCGGTACGGATGTATTTGCGCGAGATGGGCTCGGTCGAGTTGCTGAGCCGCGAGGGCGAGATCGCGATCGCGAAACGGATCGAGGCGGGCCGGGATGCGATGATCTCGGGCCTGTGCGAAAGCGCGCTGACGTTCGAGGCCATCATGGTGTGGCGCGACGAACTGGCCAACAACCGCATCCTGCTGCGCGAAGTGATCGATCTGGATGCGACGTACGGCGTGCTGAACCCCTCGTCCCTGCCGCACAACCAGCCGCCCGCCGGGACGGTGGTCGAGCCCGCCCCGCCCGAAGAGGGGGCCGAGCCGAAGGCGGAGGACGACGAGGAGGACGAGGACTTCGATGATGGCGGCGGGATGTCGATCTCGGCGCTGGAGGCGGAGCTGCGGGATGGGGTGATGGAGGTGCTGGACGCGGTGGCCGGCGACTTCGGGAGCTTCCGCAAGCTGCAGGACAAGCTGGTGGAGAGCCGGCTGAAGGGGGAGGCGCTCAGCGCCAAGGACCAGAAGGCCTATGATACGCTGACGGCCACCATCTCGGGCCGGCTGAAGACGATGAAGCTGAACAACCACCGCATCGAGGCGCTGGTCGAGCAGTTGTACGCCATCAACAAGCGGCTGATGGGTCTGGAAGGCCGGCTGCTGCGCCTGGCCGACAGCTACGGCATCTCGCGTCCGGAGTTCCTGAAGTCCTATTTCGGCGCCGAGCTGGATCCGACCTGGGCCGACCGGGTCAAGGAGATGGGCGTCCGCTGGACCAAGTTCAGCGACAACGAACAGGCCCAGATCGCCCAGATCCGCGGCGACGTCGCCGCCGTGGCCACCGAGGCCGGCCTGCCCATCGACGACTACCGCCGCATCGTCCAGACGGTGCAGAAGGGCGAGCGCGAGGCCCGTCAGGCCAAGAAGGAAATGGTCGAGGCCAACCTGCGCCTGGTCATCTCCATCGCCAAGAAATACACCAACCGCGGCCTGCAATTCCTTGATCTCATTCAGGAAGGCAACATCGGCCTGATGAAGGCGGTCGACAAGTTCGAGTACCGCCGCGGCTACAAGTTCTCGACCTATGCGACCTGGTGGATCCGTCAGGCCATCACCCGCTCGATCGCCGACCAGGCGCGGACCATCCGCATCCCGGTGCACATGATCGAGACGATCAACAAGATTGTCCGCACCAGCCGCCAGATGCTGCACGAGATCGGCCGCGAGCCGACCCCGGAAGAGCTGGCCGAAAAACTGGCCATGCCGCTGGAGAAGGTGCGCAAGGTCCTCAAGATCGCCAAGGAGCCGATCAGCCTTGAAACGCCCATCGGCGACGAGGAGGACTCCCATCTGGGCGACTTCATCGAGGACAAGAACGCCATCCTGCCGATCGACGCGGCCATCCAGTCGAACCTGCGCGAGACCACGACCCGCGTGCTGGCGTCGCTGACGCCGCGCGAGGAGCGGGTGCTGCGCATGCGCTTCGGCATCGGCATGAACACCGACCATACGCTGGAAGAGGTCGGCCAGCAGTTCTCGGTCACCCGCGAGCGGATCCGGCAGATCGAGGCCAAGGCGCTGAGAAAGCTGAAGCATCCGTCGCGGTCGCGGAAGCTGCGGAGCTTCCTGGACAGCTAGGGATGAGGGATCAGGGATGAGGGATGAGGGATGAGGGGCGGCTCGCAAGGGCCGCCCTTTTTTCTGGCCGCCTGCCGGGGCGAAGGGCGCTGGTTCATCACAAAGGGCACGAAGAATACACAAAGAACACAAAGGGTTCGGCGTGGCTGAGACAGCCGGACCCGCGTCGATCCTTAAGGCGGCGAAGCCGCAAGTCGAGGACGGCCGCGTTAAACCTCGATCGGGCCCCATCCTCGGTCTCTTCGTGTCCTTTGTGTATTCTTCGTGCTCTTTGTGATGAACCTTCCGACCCCGCCCCAGGCTCCGTCGCCGGGAATCAGCTAGCCTCCCGTCCATGTCTGCCGCGTTCCGCCGTATCGCCACCGCCGTCTCGACGGCCCTGTTGCTGGCCGGGTGCAGCCCCATGCTGCCCGAGCGATCCGCCCCCGCCCGCTATCCGGCCGCGCCGTCGCGGACCGAGGCGCCGCTGGTCGGGGCGCTGATCGATCAGCCGATCGGCGGCGGCACGCAGGCGGCGGTGCTCCGCGAGAGCGCCGGGCTGCAACAATGCATGGCGCAGCTGACGGCCGCGCGCGTCAGCTTCCATCCCACGCCCGACCGGTCGACCACGGCCACCTGCGGCCTCAGCGCGGGGGGCGTGCTGGGGCCGGACATGGGGACCGTGGCGCGCATGGCCCCCGGCGACGTCGAGATGACCTGCCGCACGGCCCTGGCCCTGAGCGTCTGGCGGCGGCAGTCGGTGGAGCCGGCGGCGCGCGAGATCCTGGGGTCCGACGTGGTCCAGATCGATCACATGGGCGCCTACGCCTGCCGCAACGTCAATAACGGCGGGGTCAGCGGCCGGGTCAGCGCCCATGCCCAGGCGGCGGCGCTGGACTTCGCCGGGGTGCGGCTGCGCGACGGGCGGCGGATCACGGTGGCGGCCGACTGGACCGGCGACGGGCCCGAGGCGCGCTTCCTGCGCCGCATCCGCGACGACGCCTGCCGCATCTTCGGCACGACCCTGAGCCCCGAGTACAATGCGGTCCACGCCGATCACCTGCATCTGGAGGCGACGGAGACGCGGTTCTGTCGGTAGGGGCGGGGAGCGCCGGCGGCGGGCGGAGGCGTGCGCGTCAGCGCGAGCCGGTTCATCACCAAGGGCACAAAGGACTCACAAAGGACACGACGGGGCCGGTGCGAACTTCGTGTCCTTCGTGGCCCCTTGGTGTCCTTTGTGAAGAACCTAGGCAAGCCGCCGCCAACGCGAGGTCGGACGGAATGACGCTTCGCGTCGGCAGGCTTCGGCCGGGTGGGAATTCGACGACGGAAAAAGCGCGACTTCGACGACGTCCGGCGCGATTTGGAAGATCACGGATACGCCTGCGTCCGATTCTGACGCAGGCCCGTGGTCGGCTGTCGCCATGGAGCATTTCCGTCTGAGAAAATATCGCGGCCCCGAGGTCTGGGCGCGGGTGCGGCAGGCCTATGAGGCCGGCGAGAGCGGGCCGTCGGTAGTCCAGCGGTTCGACGTCAGCCTGGCCAATCTGCGCAAGAAATGCCGGCTGGAAGGCTGGTCGCGCCGGCATCAGGCCGAGCGCGCGGACCGCGACCTGCCGGGCGGGCGGATGGCGGCCGTCGGCGCCGCCGACCCCGACCGCGACCGGCCGGACGGGGCTGAGCCGGGACCGGAGGGCGCCGCCCCCGGCGACGGGTTGTCGCGGATCGACTCGCCCACGGTGCGGCGCCGCGCCCTGGCCCGCGCCGACGCCCTGCTGGCCGCGGGCCGGGCCGCCGAGGCCCTGGTCCAGTTGAAGGCGGCGGAGGCCCTGGCCCGGCTGGGCGAGGCCGAGAGCGAGGCGGCGGCGATGGAGACCTGGGAGGAAGACAATGCGGCGGTGCGCCTCAAGGTCGGCCAGATCATCGAGGCCCGCGCCACCGAACTGGCCCACACCATGCTGGCCGAGGGCGTCCGACCCGGCGTGCGCTGGGGCGGCTACGCCCTGCGCTGGCGGGCCGCGACCTATGGGGCCGAGGCGGCGGAGGCGGACCGGCGCACGGCCGAGGGAGAGGGGTGGGCGGACCGGTACTGGGACGCGGATGGGAGGCTGCGGGCGCGGGAGCCGGGGGAGATGGAGTAGGGGGCGAAGCTGAAACCCGCCGGCTGGAGGACTACCGGGGGCAACGCGGGCGCGAGATGGCCGAGGCCCTGCTGAGGGACCGGGGCTATGACATCGCCGACCGCTGGGCCGCCTCGGCCCTGCGCTGGCGCGCCCGGGTTCTGGGCCCCGAACAGGCCGAGCGCGACTTCGTCCGCGGCGTCGAGGGCGGCTGGGCGGCGCGCTACCGGGACGAGGACGGGCGGCTGTGGCCGGCCGTATCGCCGAACAGTCCGTCGGGCCGGATGCAGGAGCAACACTTGCGCCTGTGCAAGGGGCGGCGGCAGCACGGCATGGACTGGGAGGAGGAGGTGTGAGGGGGGCCACCCGCCGCGAAGCGGGCGAGGGGGTTGGGCCCCATGATGCACCACTGGCGCGCCGAACAACTGGGCCCCGAGACGCCGCCCGCGAGCACGGCCGGGCCGTGGCCGAGGGGAGGGGCCGGTTATTACTGGGACGAGGCCGGGGTGCTGCTGCCGCTGGAACCGTCGGTGATTGGGATGGTGCGCTGGCCTGGGGCGGGGCGGGGGAATGAGGGACGTTTTGCGTTAGCGGCAGTCACCGGCTGGCTATCCCGAAGCCGACACCCGAACTCCTGTCCCGACTACCATCACTCGATGCAAGCGCGACGATTTCGGCTGGTCCGGCCCGCGCATTGAGCGAACCGTGTTCGCGTGCCACCCTGACGCGATTAGGGAGGCCGTGGGCGAATGTCTGAAAATCTTGAGCCGGGGAGCGATGAGCTGCGCGACATGGTGGAAAGTCACTGGCGCACCCTTATCCGGCTCGCCGGGGTCAATCCCCAAATGGCTGGCGAGGCGGTGTTTCGCTTCGAGGCCCTCATTGAGGAGATGGCGGCGGACTACACTCACGATCGGGGGGCGTCGTTTCGAAGCAGTCTGCGCGCCCTTCGAAGCGAGTATGCTGAGTGGGAGCGAACCGACCCCGACGGTCTACGAGAGAAGTTGAAGGTCACAGGCGGCGGTCGAGGCGAAGCGACCGCATGGCTCGCAAACCTCGAAACGCCCGCCAGCGTCGACCTCAAGGATCAACAGGATGTCTTTTTTCGAGAGTTGTTAGTGAACGGGATCTCCAACCGAAGAACATTTCAGGCTCGGTGGGAGCAGTTCATTGCGCAGTTGCAGGCCCAAGTAGCCCATCTTCCCCAGGCTGAGCAGGACGGGATCATGACGCGCGTCGTCATACGCAACGCCGAGTACATGGCGCTCGCACAGAACGACCGGGAAGCACTGGAAGCCATACTGGGCGTCCACCGGCCCTCGGCGGGCTCCTCCCAAGTTGCGAGCGTGATCGTTGATACGGCAGTTCGCGCGACGATTTGGCAAGGCATTGGCGCCCTGTTCAGAGCGTTCAGATAGATGCCTCGCCTACCGAGCTTCGCGGTTCAGGCTGCGTTAAACGCAAGAAGCAGATGTTCTCTTCGATTGTGAAGTGACCGCCTCAGTGTACCTTCTCCAAGAGGTGGCCGATCTGGGCGGATGACGGACTTCGAAATGACCGACAAGGCCCACGATCTTTCGGCTCACACTGACCTTCCGCTCGTCGAAGCCATAGTCGCGTTCGAACCCGGCGTAATGGCTTGGACCCGGCAGCATGGCGGCGACTATCTCGCTCTCGCGGAGGAGGCCGTGAACATGTTCGGCATACCTCTTCAGAATGTTCGTAACGACTGCGGCCTGTTCGCCGGCGCCTTGGCCAGCGTGCGTAAATCTGCCGCCCTAGCCTTCCTGTCGGGCCTTCGAAACCATCGCGTAGAGATGGCTTCCAACCTTCGCCTGCTGATCGAAAGCACGTGCCTGATGGGATATCTCGCGGCTCATCCCGATGGTGGGCCGAAGTGGAAAATCGATGATGAGGGCCGCCTGTCAAAGCCCGGCGACATAAGCAAGGCGTCCTACAAATGGGTGGGCGAGAAATACTCCTTCCTCTCCGCTCCTCTCAAAGCGAGAAAGGATTTGCTCAACCAGGGCTGGGTTCACGCCAACGTGGCGAACAGCATTGTCCTGTTCAACTACGAGGCCTTCGCTGCGGGGAAGGGCATGACATCGCTATTCGATGAACAGGACGAGCAATGGGCCCAAATGAACATGAGCGACGTAGGCAACTGTGTCGTCTTCGCCCTGATGATGCTCGTGATGGTCTCGACCGAATTCAAAGTGACTGAGATGCCCGACGGCATGTTCGACAAGGTGCAGGCTCTCGACGTTCGTCGGGTCGAACTAAACGACCGGATTAACAAAGCGTTGGGCTCAAATGTGGACGGGGAACTGGCTGGCTTCAGGACCGGCATCGCGTTCGGCGTAATGTCGTCCGAAAGCGGACGCTCCTAACCACCGCCTTGCGTTCGAAGCCGACGCCCCCCCTTACAAATGCCGCGTCCAGTGTTCCTCCGACACGATCGCGATCGGCGCCCCGTGATCGCGCCAGTCGCTGGCCTGCAATATCTTGTTTCCGAAAGACGAGTGTTTCCACGACTCGGTGGCGTAGGCACCGACCACGAGTACCTCGGTCTTGCGGCTGAGGCCGCCGCAGAGGCCGCCGCGCTGGGTCACGGCCTGTTCGCAGTGTTTGCGCTGGCCGTAGATGAAGGTCCCGGTGAAACAGTAGGTCCGGCTTTGGAACGACAGCGTCGGGGCGGGGTCGCAGAGTGGCAGGGTGGAGGATTTCAGCACCTCCCCCAGTTCGAAATCGCGGCTGGAGAAGCTGTTCAGGGTCTCCAGCAGCGTCGCCTTCTCTTCGGCGTCGAGGACGCCGTCGGCCAGGACCTCATTGATGCGGCTGTAGAGGGTGCGGATCACGGGCTGTTCGCTGACGGCGACATTGGCGGCCAGCCATTTCTGCAGAAACTCGACCTCGGCCTGGTTGAGGTCGCCGTCGGCGGCGACGCCGCGCGCGAGGCCCACGAGCTCGTCGATCTGGCGGGATGTGATCCGGTCTCCGCCGAGACGATTGATCAGCGCTTCATCCATGGTCGGCCCCCGCTTCCGTGGCCGGAGCGTAGCGCAACTTTTTCGAGTGGACGAGGGGTGGTGGTATCGCGCGACCCTTCTCCCCTCGGGGGAGAAGGTGGGCGGCGAAGCCGCTCGGATGAGGGGGCTTGATGGCGGGAACCGGCTGTCACGAGTCCGGGCCCGGCAGCCCCCTCATCCGGCCCTTTGGGCCACCTTCTCCCCCGAGGGGAGAAGGGACGGGGTGGTCGGCCGGATTGCTTATTCCGCCTGCCATACCCGGACCCAGTCCACCTCCATCCGCTGCGGGAACGATCCGTCGTCCACGCCTTCCTCGCCGCCCCAGTCGCCGCCGACGGCGATGTTGAGGATCAGCTGGAAGGGCTGGTCGAAGGGCCAGGCGGGCTTGCCCGTGCGCTCGTTGGCGAAGCGATAATACTCGACGTCGTCGAGGGCGAAGACGATGGCGTCGGGGGTCCAGCGGACCTGATAGCGGTGGAAGGCGTCGCAGGCGTCGGGGACCCGGATCCCGGCGCCGCGCTGGGTCTTGGCGACGTGGTTGTAGGCGCCGGTGTGGACCGTGCCGTGGACCACGCCGGGGCGGTGGCCGACGTGCTCCATGATGTCGATCTCGCCGTCCTCGGGCCAGGCCTCGAGCGCGGTCGGCAGCATCCAGACAGCCGGCCATGAGCCGCGTCCGCACGGGAGTTTGGCGCGGACCTCGAAGACGCCGTACGTCCACCCCGGGCCGCGGCTGACCATGCGGGCGGAGGTGTAGTCCTGGCCGCCGTGGTCGGGGAAGGCGGCGGGGTCGAGGCGCTCGCGGCGGGCCTCGATGATCAGGCGGCCGGCCTCGACGCGGGCGTTTTCGGGGCGGGCGTCGGCGTAGTACTGGGCCTCGTTGTTGTACCAGCCGGTGCGGTTGGCGCTGGTGTCGAAGGTCCAGCGGGCGGGGTCGGGCGGGCCGTCGGCGTCGAACTCGTCGGCCCAGACGAGGCGGTGGCCCTCGGGGGCGGAGGGCTGCGCCGGCGCGGGCTGGGCCAGGGCGGCGGGGGCCAGGGCGAGCAGGGCGGCGGCGAGGGCGAGGGGGCGCATGGACGATCCTCCGCGCGCCGGGGCGGCGCGGGCGGAAGGATAGACCGGACGCGGCGAGGGGCGAAGGGGTCGGGGGCTCGCGCCCGGACGCTCTCCGACCCGTGTTCCGTCAATGGACTTCCGGCCCGGGGCGCGGCATCCTCGGGGTCTCGTCCGCGGGGATGGCCGCCATGTTCAGTCTCGTGCATCTCAAGCGCCGCCTGGGCCAGTATGCGGCCCTGTGGGTCGGGGGCTTCCTGCTGGCCGGGGCGGCGATCCTGGCCGGGACGGGGTTCACCGACCTGATGACGGCGGTCGACGGGGTGCTGCCGGTGCTCATGCTGGCGGCGGCGCTGGGGCTGGGGGCCGGGGTGGTCGCCAGCCTGCTGTCGGGCGAGACGGTGGGGACCAAGCTGGTGGTGGGGCTGCTGGCCGTGGTGCTGGCCCTGCCGCTGCTGTGGGCGCCGGTGTCGGCGGCGGTGGCGATCGCCTTCCTCGCCGACCGGTCGATCGAATATTCCCAGGCCTATGCGGCGTTCCAGATCGGGGTGGCGCGGGTGCTGTTCCCGCTGAGCCAGGCGATCGGCGACGGCGACCTGTTCGGCTGGATGTGGACGGCGTTCCAGTGGGTGTCCAGCCTGGTGGGCTTCGTCTCGGCCCTGAGCAACATCTGGCCGCTGCTGCGGCGGGTGCTGGGGCCCGAGCCGGCGGCGGGGTCCGAGGCTTGACCGTGGCGCGGCGCGGGGAGAGGCTGTCGCCATGACCAGCCAGCCCGCGCCCGGCGAACGGTTCGCCTCGTTCAGCCAGTTCTATCCGTACTATATCCACGAGCATTCGAACCGGACGTGCCGGCGGATCCATGTGGTGGGGTCGGGGCTGGTGATCGGGGCGCTGGCGCTGGGGCTGACGGTCAGCGCCTGGTGGTTCCTGGCCATGCCGCTGGTCGGCTACGGCTTCGCCTGGACGGGGCATTTCTTCTTCGAGAAGAACCGGCCGGCGACGTTCAAATATCCGCTGTGGAGCCTGATGGGCGACTGGCGGATGTTCTTCGAGACCGTCAGCGGCCGAAGGAAATTCTAGTTCGAACCGGCGTGGGTCGGGGTCGAGGCCATCAGGGTGGTCTGGCTGGGCTGGCGGTCCCACGAGGGCGGGCAGCCGTCGAAGCGGCCGGCGTCGACGATGGTCAGGCGGCGCTGGTTGAAGCGCATGGCCGGGGCCATCGAGCCGCGGCCGTGGCCGGTGTAGAGGTCGATCTTCTGGCCCTTGATCGCGCCGCCGGTGTCGGAGGCGTACCAGTAGCCGTCGTGGATGGCGCCGTCCGGCATGCGCATGCCGACCGTCTCGCGGATGAACAGGCGGGTGCGGCGGGGGATGTAGCGGGGGTCGACAGCGACCGTGCGCATGGCGATCGGACGGCAACCGAGGCTGTCGTTCCCCGTCGCTCCGCCGCCGCCGGCATGATAAAGATTGGCGCGGGCGCTCCAGTCGGCGTCGCCGTCCATCAGGGCCTGCTGTTCGGCGCTCAGGGCGCCGCTGTCGGAACCTTCGTCAGGGGAAACGGTTGATACGGCGACCCGGTCGGCTGCGACCGCGGCTTCGTAGGATACCGGCTCTCCACCCTGTGCGGGGAAGGCCATCGCCCAGATCAGGGCGAACGCAGCGGCTGTGCCGAGCATGAGGCGGACTCACGGAAACGTCGGCCCCATACGCGTCCGACGACCGGCTTGTCGTTCCCAAATGCGGCGAAAACCAGACATCGATGCTGCGCTGCGACATCGCGACCGGTTCTTCCGTGGATAAGTGGGGCTTGTGATGGTCAATTCGAATCTCGTTTGGTCAACGGGACGAAGGATGTAAGCTGTATTCGTCAGCAACAAAAACTATGCTGGGGTGCGATGCTTACTGTCTACGGAGATATTCGCTCCGGAAACTGTTTGAAGGTCAAGTGGTTGCTCGACCGGCTGGGGCGTGATTATCGATGGATCGAAACCGATGTCATGTCCGGCGTGACGCGCAGCCCGGAATTCCTGGCCCTGAACCCCGCCGGACAGACGCCGACGGTGGTGCTGGCGGACGGCCGGGCCCTCGCCCAGTCCAATGCGATCCTCGGCTATTTCGGGGAGGGGACGCCGTTCATTCCCGCGGACGCCTACGACCGCGCGCGGATGTACGAGTGGCTGTTCTGGGAACAGTACAGTCATGAGCCGTATATCGCGGTGGTCCGGTTTCAACGGGTCCTCGCCGGCAAGCGGGCGGACGAGATCGAGCCGCGGCTGATGCAGCGCGGCCATGCGGCGCTGGCGCGGATGGAGGCGGCGCTGACGGACCGCGAATGGCTGGTCGGGGATGGGCCGAGCCTGGCCGACCTGGCCCTGGTCGCCTACACGCGCGTGGCGCACGAGGGGGATTTCGACCTGGCCGCCTATCCCGCCGTCGTCGCATGGATCGGGCGGGTGGAGGCCGCCTTCGGGATACGCTAAGGCGGGCGGGTCATTCGCCGGAGTCCCCCCATGAAGCGTCTCGTCCTCGCCGCCTTCGTTCTTGTCGCCGCCGGCGGGGTCGCGCTGCAGGCCGACGCCTGGGGCAATACCGGCCACCGGCTGATCGGCGTCGCCGCCGTGCGTGGGCTGACGGACGAGATGCCGGCCTTCCTGCGCACGCCGGGCGCGGCCGCCGAGGTCGGGGAGCTGTCGCGCGAGCCGGACCGCACCAAGGGCGGCGGCCAGCCGCATGACCGCGAGCGCGACACCGCCCACTTCATCGACATGGATGACGCCGGCCGGATCATGAATGCGAGCGGGCCGTCGATCGACGCCTTGCCGCGCCTGAAATCGGAATATGACGCGGCGCTGCTGGCGGCGGGGATGGACGTCGATGACGCCGGCTGGCTGCCCTACGCCATCATGGACGGCTATCAGCAGCTGGTGCGCGACTTCGCCACCTGGCGGGTGCTGAACGCCGCCGAGGCGCGCGAACGGGATCCCGGCAAGCGGGCCTGGTACCGCGAGGACCGGCAGCGGCGCGAGGCCCTGATCCTGCGCGACATGGGCTATCTGGGCCACTATGTCGGCGACGGGTCGCAGCCGCACCACACCACGATCCATTACAATGGCTGGTCGCGCGACGTTCCCAATCCCGAGGGCTTCACCACCTCGCGCCAGACCCACGGCGCCTTCGAGGGCGCCTTCACCGGGCGGGTGGCGCGGCTGGACGCGGTCGAGGCGGCCATGACGGCGCCGACGCTGGACGGGTTCGATCTGCGCGCGCGGGTTCCGGCCTATCTGAAGACCACCCTGGCCGAGGTCCGGCCCTTCTATGTGCTGGAGAAGGCGGGCGGCTTCGGCGAGGGCGACGCCCGCGGCGCGGCCTTCGCGACGGCGCGGCTGGCGGCGGGGGCGTCGGAGCTGCGCGACCTGTATGTGCTGGCCTGGCGCGACTCCGCCGATGACTCGATCGGCTGGCCGGCGGTCAAGGTCGCCGAGGTCGAGGCCGGGACGACGGACCCGTGGCTGGCCATGTACGGCGAGGACTGATCCATTCTCCGTGCATCCCCGCGAAGGCGGGGACCCAGTTCTTTCGTGAGGCAGACCGCATGGGATGGCCGTCGGTGAGAACAGTCTGGCGCCGATCGCCCAAAGCACTGGGTCCCCGCCTTCGCGGGGATGATCGGTCATGAGTATCGACCCGGCCGAAGCCCTGATGGCCATCGCCTCGCGCCTGCGCGGGGCGGGGCGGGCCCCGGAGGCGGCGACGGCCTATCGCCAGCTGCTGGCGCTGCGGCCCGACCTGCCGGACAGCTGGTTCAACCTGGCCCTGATGGAGCGCCGGTCGGGGCGGTTCGAGGCCGCGCTGGCGGCCTATGCCGAGGCCTTGCGGCGCGGTGTGTCGGGGCCGGAGGAGGCGTGGCTGAACCGGGGCGTGATCCACGCCGACGACCTGGGCCGGCCCGATCTGGCGCTGAAGGATCTGGAGGCGGCGCTGGCGATCCGGTCCGACTGGCTGCCGGCGCTGCTGAACCTGGGCAATCTGCACGAGGACATGGGGCGGCGGGAGGCGGCGCGCGACGCCTATGCGCGGGCACTGGCCGTGGCGCCGGATCATCCCGTGGCGCTGGCGCGGTCGGCGGGGCTGGCGCGGCCGTCGGGTCCGGACGATCCCGTCATTCAGGGTCTGCGCAGGGCTTTGGCCCGGCCGGACCTGCATCCCGATGATCGGGCGGAACTGGGCTTCGCCCTGGGCAAGGCGCTGGATCAGGTCGAGGCGTATGACGCCGCCTTCGAAGCCTGCGCCGCCGCCAACGCCGCCAGCCGGGCCGCGGACCCGGACGGGGCCGTCTATGACCGGGCGGGGCATGAGCGGTTCATCGACCGGCTGATCGCCGTCTTCGCCGAGCCCGCGGCGCCGGGCCCGGGGTCGGGCGAGGCGCCGGTGTTCATCTGCGGCATGTTCCGGTCGGGCTCGACCCTGGCGGAGCAGATCCTGGCGGGACACAGCCGGGTCACGGCGGGTGGGGAGCTGGGGCTGGTCCCGGGGCTGGCGCGGACGCTGGAGCCCTATCCCGAGGCCGTGACCCCCGAGGCCGTCGCTCGTCTGCGGGACCTGTATCTGGAGGGGCTGAACGCCGCCCGGCCCGGCGCCGACGTGGTCACCGACAAGCGGCCCGACAACTTCCTGCACATCGGCCTGATCAAGGCGATGTTCCCGGCCGCGCGCATCGTCCACACCGTGCGCGACCCGCTGGATACGATCCTGTCGAACTGGTTCCTGCATCTGGACCGGTCGATGGCGCATGCGCTGGACCTGGACGATCTGGTCCACTGGCACGGCCAGTACCAGCGGCTGATGGCGCACTGGAAACGGCTGTATCCCGACATCCTCGACCTCGACTACGACGCGCTGGTGGCCGAGCCGCGGCCGGTGATCGAGGGCCTGCTGGGTCATCTGGGGCTGGCTTGGGAGGATGGTGTGCTGGACTTCCACAAGGCCGACACCGGGGTTCGCACCGCCAGCGTCTGGCAGGTGCGCGAGCCGCTGTACCGCCGGGCGTCAGGGCGGTGGCGGAATTATGAGACGCAACTGGACGGGGTGCGGGCGGCGCTGGGATTGTGATGCTTCGGGCCCCGAAGGGGGCCTTTCCGACCGCGAAGGTTCATCACAAAGGACACAAAGGAATCACAAAGAACACGACGGGACCGGGGATGCGTTCGGATCGGTGTCTTCTTCCGTCAGCTTCAGATTGCGGCTTCGCCGCATTGATCCGTTCAGGGCGTTGGCGTCGATCAGAGTCTTCCTCTCACGGCGGCGACGGCGGGTTCGGCTCTATCCTCCTCTCAGGACCCGTTGTGTCCTTTGTGATTCCTTTGCGCCCGTTGGGATGAACCCGCTTTCGCCGGGGCAAGGTGCGGAAGGTCCGTCATTGAAGTGACGATGGCTCTGGCCCGGCGCCGCCTTTCTCGACCCCCAGGCGGAGACGGGATATGTGCGTCGCATGTCCGATCTCCCACCCCCCGTCGTCATCCTCGACAAGTCGCAGATGGCCGAGAACATCGGCGCCGTGGCGCGGGTGATGGCCAATTTCGGGCTGACGGAGCTGAGGCTGGTCGCGCCGCGCGACGGCTGGCCGCAGGAGCGGGCCTGGGCCATGGCCTCGGGCGCCGACTGGGTGCTGGACGGAATCCGGGTGTTCGACAGCGTGGCCGAGGCCGTGGCCGACCTGAACACCGTCTTCGCCACGACGGCCCGGCCGCGCGAGACGCGCCAGCCGGTGCGCACCCCGCGCGAGGCGGCGCGGGCGCTGTACGACGACCGCGCCTCGGGGCTGGGCGTCGGCCTGCTGTTCGGCGGCGAGCGGGCCGGGCTGGAGACCTCGGACATCGCCCTGTGCCAGGGCATCGTCACCATCCCCATCGACCCCCGCCATCAGTCGCTGAACCTGGCCCAGGCGGTGGCGATCAACGCCTATGAGTGGCGCACCCTGGTGCTGGACGCGCCGCCGCCGAATTTCCGCGAGGGCGAGCCGCCGGCGTCGGGGGCGCTGATGCTGGGGATGTACGAGCATCTGGAGCGGGAGCTGGACGCCGCCGGCTTCTTCCATCCGCCGGAGAAATTCCGCTCGATGAGCCAGAACCTGCGGGTCATGCTGGGGCGGGCCGCGTTCACGGCGCAGGAGGTGGCGACCTTCCGGGGGGTGATCACGGCGCTGTCGAAGGGGCGGGGGCGGGTGCTGGCGCGGCTGGCGAAGAAGGCGGCGGGGGAACAGCCCAGGTGATGCCTTCTCCCCTTGGGGGAGAAGGTGGCCCGGAGGGCCGGATGAGGGGTCTGCCGGCCTCTCGCTCGTCGCCCGGCGGTCAGCGAATCGAAACAGCCCCCTCATCCGAGCGGCTCCGCCGCCCACCTTCTCCCCCGAGGGGAGAAGGAAGTCAGAGATTGTCCACGAACGCCGGCACGACTTGGGTGGCCGGACCGTAGCGGCCTTCGTCGAACCGACGGCGGCCCGGGGTCGGCTCAAGATTGAGTTCGATCGTGCGGGCTCCTGAGGCGCGGGCGGCCTCGACGAAGCCGGCGGCGGGCCAGACCGCGCCGGAGGTCCCGATGGCGACGAACAGGTCGCAGGCCGCCAGCGCGGTCTCGATGCGGTCCATCCGCAGAGGCATTTCGCCGAACCAGACGATGTGCGGCCGCAGCCGGCCCTGGGGATGGTGCGGCGAGGGCTCGGCGGGGGCGAGATCGCCGGGCCAGTCGCAGACCCGGCCGGTGCGGGTGCAGTGCGCTTTCAGCAGTTCGCCGTGCATGTGGACCAGTTCAAAGCCGCGGGCGGGCGGGGTCGCGGCGTGGGCGCGGTCGTGCAGGTCGTCGACGTTCTGGGTGACCAGCAGGAAGTCGCCCGGCCAGCGGGCGGCGAGGTCGGCGAGGGCGCGGTGGGCGGCGTTGGGCTGGACCTCGGCCAGCTGGCGGCGGCGGCGGTTGTAGAAATCCTGCACCAGCACCGGGTCGCGGGCGAAGGCCTCGGGCGTGGCGACGTCCTCGATGCGATGGCCCATCCACAGGCCGTCGTCGGCCCGGAAGGTGGGCACGCCGGACTCGGCGGATATGCCCGCGCCGGTGAGGATGACGAGGTTTTGGTGCGCCATGCGGTTCCATAGCATCGGCGGTCTGTCCTAGAAGAGCGGCAACGCACAGGAGCTCCGCCCATGAAAACCCGCGCCGCCGTCGCCTTCGAGGCCAAACGTCCGCTGGAGATCGTCGAGGTCGATCTGGAGGGGCCGCGCGCCGGCGAGGTGCTGATCGAGATCAAGGCGACGGGCATCTGTCACACCGACGCCTATACGCTGGACGGACTGGACTCGGAGGGGATCTTCCCTTCGATCCTGGGCCATGAGGGCGCGGGCGTGGTGGTCGAGGTCGGCCCGGGGGTGACCTCGGTGGCCGTCGGCGACCATGTGATCCCGCTGTACACGCCCGAGTGCCGGCAATGTAAAAGCTGCCTGAGCCGCAAGACCAATCTGTGCACGGCGATCCGCGCGACCCAGGGCAAGGGGGTCATGCCCGACGGCACCAGCCGGTTCAGCTACAAGGGCCAGGCCATCGCCCACTATATGGGCTGTTCGACCTTCTCGAACTTCACGGTTCTGCCCGAGATCGCGGTGGCGAAGATCCGCAAGGACGCGCCGTTCGAAAGCGCCTGCTACGTCGGCTGCGGCGTGACCACCGGCGTCGGCGCGGTGGTCAATACGGCCAGGGTGGAGCCGGGGGCCAACTGCGTGGTGTTCGGCCTGGGCGGGATCGGGCTGAACGTCATCCAGGGGCTGAAGATGGTCGGGGCCGACATGATCGTCGGCGTGGACATCAACGATGCGAAGGAAGAGTGGGGCCGGCGCTTCGGCATGACCCATTTCGTCAATCCGAAGAGCGTGACGGACGTGGTGGCGCATCTGGTCGAGCTGACCGGCGGCGGGGCGGACTACACCTTCGACTGCACCGGCAACACCACGGTGATGCGCCAGGCGCTGGAGGCCTGCCACCGCGGCTGGGGCGAGAGCATCGTCATCGGCGTGGCCGAGTCCGGCAAGGAGATCGCCACGCGGCCGTTCCAGCTGGTCACCGGCCGGGTGTGGCGCGGCTCGGCCTTCGGCGGGGCGCGCGGACGGACGGACACGCCGAAGATCGTCGACTGGTACATGGACGGCAAGATCGAGATCGATCCGATGATCACCCACACCCTGCCGCTGGAGCGGATCAACGAGGCCTTCGACCTGATGCATGCGGGCGAGAGCATCCGGTCGGTGGTGGTGTTCTAGCGGCTTGCGTCGCGGGTATAGTTGTTTAAAAAAACTGTCCTGAGATCAGGAGAGGGAAGCCATGTTCACCCACATCACCGTCGGCGCGAACGACATCGAGGCGTCGCGGACATTCTATGACGCCGTGTTCGGCGCGCTGGGCCTGGAGCCGGCCAGCGGACCGGACCCCAAGGGGCGCTACTGGTGGCGGACGGCGCGGGGCGCCTTTGCGGTCGGCAAGCCCATCGACGGCGAGCCGGCCTGCCACGCCAACGGCGGCACGATCGGTTTCGCGGCGAAGACGCCGGAGATGGTCAAGGCCTTCCACGACGCCGGGGTCGCCGCCGGGGGCAGGGCCATCGAGGACCCGCCGGGCGAGCGCACCGGCCCGTTCGGCACGCTGAACCTCGCCTATCTGCGCGACCCGTCGGGCAACAAGGTGTGCGCGGTGCACCGTCCCGGATAGCCGCTGCGCGGCTTCCGGGATGACAAGGAGGGCGCTAGAGGGTCGGCCATGGAAATCCTGAAGACCCACGCCGTCCACGGCGGAACCCTCCGTTACCTGCGGCACGACAGCGCGACCACCGGCACGCCCATGACGCTGTCGGTGTTCACGCCGCCGGGCGAGGGGCCGTTTCCGGTGCTGATCTGGCTGTCGGGCCTGACCTGCACCGAGGACAATTTCACCACCAAGGCCGGGGCCTATGCGGCGGCGGCGGCGCATGGGGTGATCATCGTCGCGCCGGACACCTCGCCGCGGGGCGAGGGCGTGGCCGACGATCCGGCCTATGACCTGGGGCAGGGGGCGGGCTTCTATGTCGATGCGACGCAGGCGCCGTGGGCCCCGCATTTCCGCATGGAGAGCTATGTCGTCGAGGAGCTGATCGGACTGATCGACGCCGAATTCCCGACCACGAAGGCGCGGTCGATCAGCGGCCATTCGATGGGCGGGCACGGGGCGCTGACGCTGGCGCTCAGGCATCCGCACCTGTTCCGGTCGGTCTCGGCCTTCGCGCCGATCGCCTCGCCGACGCGGTGCCCATGGGGGGAGAAGGCCTTCACCGCCTATCTGGGTCCGGACCGGGCCGTGTGGGAGGCGCACGATGCGGCGCGGCTGATCGAGAACGGGGTGGGCGAGGGGTGTTACGACGACATCCTGATCGACCAGGGCGACGCCGACGCGTTTCTGGTCGAGCAGCTGAAGCCGGAACTGCTGGTCCAGGCCGGGGCGGCGGCGGGCCAGAAGATCAGCCTGCGGATGCAGCCGGGCTATGACCACTCCTACTTCTTCATGGCCAGCTTCATCGCCGACCATGTCGCCTTTCACGCCGAAAGGCTTAAGGAGGGCGCATGACCGAGACACCCGCCGCCGATTACGCCCCGATGTTCGCCGCCCTGTGCGTCGAGGTCGGCATCTGCCTGCATCCCAAGGGCGAGACCAGGGTCAAGGCGGCGCTGGCCAACGGGCTGGACGCCGCGGTCCGGGCCGTGTTCGACGCCGAGGGGGTGGATTTCGCCTCCTCGACCGGCGACCTGCGCCGCGCCGTGCGCGACTGCCTGAAGGCGCATCTGCCACAGGCCTAGGGGAACGAAATCCCGCGGCCCGGCTTGGGTTCGGCGAGCGGGCGCCTAGATACGGGGCCCCCAAGCAGTCGAAGGATTCTCCCCATGGCATTCACGCTCCCCCCGCTTCCCTACGCCTATGACGCCCTGGAGCCGGCCATCGACAGGGAGACGATGACCATCCACCACGACAAGCATCATCAGGCCTATGTCGACAATCTGAACAAGGCGGTGGACGCCGGGGCCGGCCTGCAGGGCAAGACGCTGGAAGAACTGTTCGCCTCGATCTCGACCGCGCCCAAGGCGGTCCGCAACAACGGCGGCGGCCACTGGAATCACAGCCTGTTCTGGGAGCTGCTGGCTCCCGTCGGCGAGACCGGCGAGCCCTCGGCCGAACTGGCCGCCGCCATCGACCGCGATCTGGGCGGGATGGAGGCGTTCAAGGAGGCGTTCAACGCCGCCGGCGTGGGCCAGTTCGGCTCTGGCTGGGCCTGGCTGATCGTCCAGGACGGCAGGCTGAAGGTCACCTCGACGCCGAACCAGGACAACCCCCTGATGGACGTGGCGGATGAAAAGGGCTCCGTGGTCCTGGCCGCCGACGTCTGGGAGCACGCCTATTATCTGAAATACCAGAACCGCCGGCCGGAGTATCTGAAGGCCTTCTGGACGGTGGTGAACTGGAACAAGGCCAACGAACTGTTCGCCGCCGCCAGCTGATCGCCGGAATCCGCCGCGCCCCTCTGGCGCGGCGGACGGGGCGTCCTATCTCAGGCGCTGCCGCATCCCAGCCGGAGAGCCGATCGATGAACGTGCACGCCCGTCTCGCCGCCGCCGCCCTGATCCTCGCCTCGATCGCGGCCTGTTCTCCCGAGGCGGAGAAGACCGCGGACCCGACCGCGGCCGCTCCCGCGGCCGAGAACGCCGACATCCACGCCTTCCGTATCGGCGCGCTCGAGGCTGCGGCGCTGAGGGACGGTGAAATCCGGCTCGCCAACAAGGCCGGGGAGAGCCCGTGGTCCGACACGGCCGCGGCGCGGGCGGTGCTGACCGAAGCCGGGCAGTCCGGCGATTCCATCTCCCTGTCCGTCCAGCCGCTGCTGGTGCGGGACGGCGAGCGTGTGGTCCTGATCGACACCGGCGCCGGCGGCCGGATGGGCACGCAGAACAGGCTGGTCGCCTCGCTGCGCGCGGCCGGCGTCGATCCGACCATGGTGACGGACGTGCTGATCTCGCACGCCCACGGCGATCATGTCGGCGGTCTGGTCGGGGCGGACGGCTCGCTGACCTTCCCCAGGGCCGCTGTCCGCATCAGCGCCCCGGAGTGGGAATATATGAAGGCCGGCGCGGCGCGGGCCGGCGAAACCGCCCTGCTGACCGCGGTGACGCCCCGGGTCCAGCCCTTCGCGCCCGGAGCCCAGGTCACGCCGTCGATCAAGGCCGTGGCGCTGGCCGGCCATACGCCGGGCCATACGGGCTATGAGATCGCCTCCGGGACGGATCGTCTGCTGTATGTCGGCGACGCCCTGCACAGCTCGGTCATCTCGGTCCAGCGGCCGGACTGGGTCAACGCCTGGGATACGGACGGCGCCGCCGGCGTGGCGACGCGCCAGGGCCTGCTGGAGCGCGGCGCGGCGGCGGGAGCCCGGATCTACGGCGTCCACTTCCCCTTCCCGGGTCTGGGCCGGTTCCAGCGGCGGGATGACGGCTTCGTCTGGGTTCCGGAAACGACCGGTCAGCCTTGACGAAACCCGGGCGGGCCGTCATAAGCCCGCCCTCACGCATCCGGCTTGCCGGGCGCGCGAACCACTACGGACGATGCGTGGACCGCCGTTGAGATCGTCTCTCCAGTTGGGGAGGGACCGGGCCGCATCATAAGAGAGTGACATATGTCCAAGCGCCATAGCGCCAAGTACAAACTCGACCGGGTCATGGGTGAAAACCTGTGGGGTCGCGCCAAGTCCCCCGTCAACAAACGCTCGTACGGCCCCGGCCAGCACGGCCAGCGCCGCAAGTCGAAAGTCTCTGACTTCGGCCTGCAGCTGAAGGCCAAGCAGAAGCTGAAGGGCTACTACGGCAACATCACCGAGAAGCAGTTCGCCGCGACCTACGAGGAAGCCTCGCGCCGCAAGGGCAACAGCTCGGAGAACCTGATCGGCCTGCTGGAGTCGCGTCTCGACGCCCTGGTCTATCGCGCCAAATTCACGCCGACCGTCTGGTCCGCGCGTCAGTTCGTCAGCCACGGCCACGTGACCGTCAACGGCAAGAAGGTCGACATCGCGTCGTACCGTCTGAAGGTCGGCGACGTCGTCGAGGTCAAGGAAAAGTCCCGCAACATGGCGCTGGTGCTTGAAGCCCAGCAGTCCGGCGAGCGCGACGTGCCCGACTATATCGAAATCGGCGACCGCGGCTTCTCGGTCCGCTTCGTCCGCGTGCCGGAACTGGCCGACGTGCCGTTCCCGGTGAAGATGGAGCCGAACCTGGTCGTGGAATACTACTCCTCGTAAGGGCGGCTATCGCGCGGTCGCGTTCCTTGAGCCGCGCGCAAAGACTGGAAAGGCCCCGGAGCGATCCGGGGCCTTTTCTGCTTTTGGGGCGACGAGTCCCGGTTCCGGCTTTCCCCGGCGGGCGAACGGGCGCATTTTCCATCGGTCAGGGTTCGGCTGAGGAGGCCGGGGATGAGATCGATCGCGACAGCCGCAGCCATGATGGCGTTTGCACCGGTGATGGCGGCCTGCGCGCTGGTCGAGCCGCTCACCGGCCGGTCCGGGGCGGAAAGCGCGGCCCTGCCGGGCCAGGTCGAACCGGTCCACGCCGCCGTCATCGCCCAGAACCAGGCCGCCTTCTGGGTCAGTTCGAACGGCTGTACGGCCAAGGCCGACATCCAGCCGGTGGTGAGGCAGTCCAGCGACGGGCCGATCATCACCCTGCGCCGGATCAAGGAAGACCGCTGCCGCGAGGTTCGGCCCGAGGGCGTCGAGATGCGCTGGTCGTTCGAGGAGCTGGGTCTGGCCGACGGATCGCGCCTGTCGGTCGAAAATCCCTACCAGCTGCCGCCGGGCTGATCAGACGGCGCGGCCCGCCGGGGCGTCGGCGGCTACGGCGCTGATCTGGGTGTGGACGATCGACACGGTCGTGCCCGGATGGCCGGAGACGACCTGAACCCGCGCCTGCAGCTGTCTGGCGAGAGCCTCGACGATGCTGGTGCCCAGGCCAGGCGTGGCGCTCGCGGCGTCCTTGGGCATGCCGACGCCGTCGTCGGCGACGGAGAGCGTCCAGTTGGGTCCGTGCGCATGATAACCGACGACGATCCGGCCCGTTTTCCCGCCGGCGTAGGCGTGTTTGAGGGAGTTGATCACCAGTTCGGTGACGATCAGGCCGAGGCTGACCGAGATGTCGGCGTTCACCGCGCTGTCGTCGCAGTCGACGTGCAGCGACAACTGGTTGTGGTCGCGGATCATGGAGGCGCCGACGCTGAGGCACAGCTGGTCGAAATAGGGTTTCAGCTGGACCTCGCCCAGGCGCGAGGTGGCAAGCTGCTGTTGCAGGGACGCGACCGACATCACCCGGCTGTGGGCGTCCTGAAGATGGGCGCGGGTCTCGTCGGACTGAACCTTGCGGGCGCTCTGGAGGATGACGCTGGCGATGATCTGCAGGCTGTTGGCCACGCGGTGCTGGACCTCCTGGAGCAGGAGCCCCTTCTCGCGCAGCAGGTCGTCCTTGAGCTTTTCGTTGGCCTTGGCGTCGGTGACATCCGACATCCCGAGCAGAATCCGCGACTGTGATCCGTCGCCCCAGTTCAGCAGATGGGCGTTCAACAGCAGGCTGCGCACGCCCAGCCGTTCGCACTTCAGGTCCATCTCATAGGCTTCGACGTCCGCGGCGCCGGTCAGGGTGGCGGCCAGCAGTGACCGGAGCCGCGGCAGATTCCATTCTCCGTCGCCCAGGCTGAACAGCGGCTCGCCCACGGCGCCCGCCGGGTTGATGTCGAAGGTCCTGAAGAAGGAATCGCTGGCCGCGACGACGGTCATCTCCCCGTCCAGCAGTATCAGCGGCGCGGCGGATGAACCGACCACGGCCAGGGCCAGGCTGAGTGATCCGTCGTCGGAAAGGGTTGAATCGGGGGCGGTCAGGACTGGCTCTCAAGAACTACCGGAGGCCCCCGGAGCGAGGGCCATACCCGTCTCAACTGTATACAAATCCTGCTGAGCCGCTCGGCGCCGCAGTCGTCTTTGAAAAATATAACACCGATGGGGCGCAGGGCGGCACGGATTCGGCGAGGTCGGCGAAGGTTACAACTCAAGAAGACATCCTGGAACCAAAGGCCGGCATCCCGGTTCCGGAGATCGATGTTTACGGCCGCACAATGTTTTGCGAAGGCGGAAGAACTCGACCAGAAGGCCCGACTCCTCCCCCCGGACGCCCGCGACGACTATCGCGACATGGCGCGCGAGTGGCGACGTCTGGCTTGCCGCACCCTGATACAGGATCAGCGCGCTAGGGCCGCCGCGCAAAGGCCGGAAGCATCATAGGGGGGATGCGGTGCGGGCGCATCGTCTCCGCGTCGACCAGCACCCATTCCGAGACCCCCTGGGCGCACAGCCGGCCCTCGCCGTCCTCGATGCGGACATAGCGGCTGAAGCGGGGCCCCTGCGGGTCACCGACCCAGGTCCGGGCGACGACGCCCCGCGCCTCGGGCGGAAGGGGGCGGAAATAGTCGATCTCGTGCCGAACGGCGACCCAGGACCAGCGGGCGCGGGCAGCCTCGTCGAACCGGGCGTTCCAGTGGGTCGTGCCGGCGTCCTGCAGCCAGCCGACATAGACGACATTGTTGACGTGGCCGTTGTCGTCGATGTGCTCAGGCAACACCGTCAGCGGGACGACGAAGATCTCGCGGTCCTCGCGCGGCTCAAGGACCGCGCGGGCCATCAGGTCCCGGAATCGTCGGGGCCGTCGCCCAGCGGCACGCCCTTCTCGGCCAGCAGGCTCTGAAGCTCGCCGGCGTTGAACATCTCGCGCACGATGTCAGAGCCGCCCACGAACTCGCCCTTCACATACAGCTGGGGGATGGTCGGCCAGTCGCTGAAGGTCTTGACGCCCTCGCGCAGGGCCTCGTCCTGCAGCACGTCGACGCCGACGAAATTGGCGCCGATGTGGTCGAGAATCTGAACCGCGAGCGAGGAGAAGCCGCAGCGCGGCGCGTCCGGCGTGCCCTTCATGAACAGGACCACGTCGTTCTGCTTCACCGTCTCGCCGATGAAGGCGTGGACGGGATCGGCGCCGGCGGGGGAAGTCACGACTTGGTCGGTCACGGATACTGGCCTTTCAGTGAAGGCCGTCAGGTATGGACCGCGAGGCGGGGGGTCAAGGGCAGGGCGGCCTCAGGCCGCCTTGGCGCCGGCCACGCGGGCCATCTCGATCTGGGCGGCGAGACCCGGCGGCATGTCGCGATCCGGCACCTGCGACAGGGTGTTGAGCCGCTCGATGTCGCTGGCTTCGATCATGACGCTGGAGACCGAGGGATCGGTCAGGGCGTAGGCCAGACAGATGGCCTCGGCGGTCCAGTTGTTGGTGCGGTGCAGGAAGGCGAAGGTGCCGGCGTGGGCCAGCGGGCCCTCCTTGACCTTCGGCCCGCCGCCGAAGCCGAACAGGCCCTTCTTCTTTTCGACGTGGGCGCTGGCGGCCTTCTTCGCCGTGTTCAGGCTGTCGGGGAAATAGCCATAGACGAAGATGGCCATGTCCTGCTCGCGGGCGGCGCGCAGGCGCGACCGGATCTGCCAGCTGGCGTTGACGTGGAACGGCGTGGCCAGGACGTCGAAGGCGCCGGTCGACACATAGGTGTCCATCACATCACCCTCGCCGGACACGCCCAGCAGCCGGACGCGCTGGGTCGCCCGCAACGCCTTCAGCGCATTCAGGGTCGACTGGGGCAGTTCGTGATCCACCGGCTCGTCCAGCAGGGCCATGTCGAACCAGCCGAGGCCCGAGGCCTGCAGGGCCTTGTCGATGGCCGAGGTGATGCCCTCGGCCGAGAAGTCGCGGTCCGAGCCCCGGCGGCCGTCGCCGGCGCCCAGGGTCAGCGACACCTGGACCAGCTTGCGGTCGACGTGTTTGAGCGCCTGGCCCAGCACCTCGGCGAGGACGGGGTCGGCGGTTTCGAGGCGATAGCTGTTGATGCCGGCTTCCAGCGCCGAATAGATCAGTTCGCGGCCGGCCTCGGGCCCGCCGGCGATGTCGCGGGCGCCGAGGCTGAGCGTCAGGGCCGAGACGGCCTGTCCGGCGACGCCGAAAGGACGGTAGCGCATGGTCTCAGTCTCCCGCCAGGTTTGAAGGGGCCGGCGTGGACGTTTCGAGCGCCAGGGCGTGCAGTTCGCCGCCCATCTTGCCCTTCAGCGCGGCGTAGACCAGCTGGTGCTGACGCACGCGGGGCAGGCCGGCGAAGGCCGTGGAGACGATGCGCGCGCGATAGTGGTCGCCGTCGCCGGCCAGATCGTCGATGACGATCTCGGCGTCGGGAAAGGCTTCGGTCAGGTGGCCGCGAAGCGTTTCGACAGGCATGGGCATGGAAGGCGCGGTCTCCGGATTCGCCGGGATGATGCGCTGTAAACCTTAATGGCTGGCTACGCCCGGGCTAGCGCGCGAGGCGTTCCAGCAGCACGACGGGCGCGCCCTTGTAGGTCGTCTCGGCGTAGGGGACATAGCCGGCCCGCTTCGCCAGCGCATGGGACGGGGCGTTGTCGGGCGAGATCATGCAGACGGTGCGGGGGGCGTTCAGGGCCTCATCGCACCAGGCGAGGGCGGCGGACAGGGCCTCGAAGGCGACGCCCTTGCCCTGAAACCGGGGGGCGACGCCCCAGCCCAGCTCGGGCGCGTCGAAGGCGGGGGTCAGGATGCGGTGGTAGTCCAGCACGCCGACGCTGCCGACATAGGCGCCGGTGGCGGTCTCGCGGATGGCCCAGTTGCCGTAGCCGAGCGCCTCCCAGTGACCGATATCGCGCAGCAGGCGGAACCAGACGTCCTCGGCGCTGAGCGGCGCGGGAAAGATCGCGGTGGTGAAGGCCGGGTCAGACCAGAGGGCGACCAGATCGTCCAGATCGCCCGGGGCGACGGGCGTCAGGGTCAGGTGTTCGGTGATCAGGGTGGTCATGCGAACAGGGCTCCCGCGCGTTCGATGCGCGTCCGGCCCGTGGCGTCGGTGACGGCGAAGGTGAAGCCGGGCTGGAGGGCGAAGGCGCCGGCGCGCCCCGTCTTGTCCAGGGCCAGCAGGGCGACCTGCGAGCCGGCGACCTTGGCGCCGCGCAGACGGGCGAGGCGCTCGATCACGGACCGGCAGGCCGCCGTCGGGTCCAGTCCATGGCGCATGGCCTCGACGACCGCGTGGGAGCCCGCCACGCGCACGACGTCCTCGCCGACGCCGGTGGCGGTCGCGCCGCCGACCTCGTCATCGACATAGAGGCCGGCGCCGATGATCGGGCTGTCGCCGACGCGGCCGCGCATCTTGAAGGCCATGCCGGAGGTGGTGCAGGCCCCGGCCATGCGCTGGTCCGCGCCGATGGCCAGCAGGCCGATGGTGTCGTGATCGCCGGGGCCGCCGGGCATGGCGCGCCAGTCGGTGTTCTCGCTGTTGGGGCGGGGGGCGTAGTCGGCGGTCTTCAGCCAGTCGCGCCACGCCGCCTCGGCGCGGGGGGTGAGCAGGTTTTGCGTCTCGAAGCCCTGGTCGATCGCGAAGGACCGCGCGCCGGGGCCGACCAGCATGGCGTGGGGGGTCCGCTCCATCACCCGGCGCGCCACCGAGACGGCGTGGACCACGTCCTCGAGGGCGCAGACCGCGCCGATGTCGCCGGCCCAGGTCATGACGCAGGCGTCCAGCGTCACCCGGCCGTCGCGGTCGGGCAGGCCGCCCAGGCCGACGGAGCTGTTGCTTTCATCCGCCTCGGCCACGCGGCCGCCGGCCTCGACCATGTCCAGGGCGGAGCCGCCGCCCTGACGCGCGGCCCAGCCGGCCGCATTGGCCGCGGCGCCGAAGTCCCAGGTGGAGACCATGATGTCGGGCGCCCGGTCCTGCGCGACCGCGGAGCCGGCCATGGCGACGAGCGGCGCGGCTCCCAGAAGGGCCCGGCGCGACGGCCCGCTCACATCAGCCCCAATTGTTTGAAGCTGGCCACGCCGTCGCGGCCGACGATCAGGTGGTCATGCACGTCCAGGGCCAGGGCCCGGGCCGCCTCGATGATCTGGCGCGTCATGTCGATGTCGGGCCGCGAGGGCGTGGGATCGCCGGACGGGTGGTTGTGGACGATGATCATGGACCGGGCCGAGAGCTCCAGCGCCCGCCGCACGACCTCGCGCGGATAGACCGGGGCATGGTCGACCGTGCCGCGATTCTGGATTTCGTCGAGGATCAGCTGATTGCGGTTGTCGAGGTAGAGGACGCGGAACTGTTCCCGCGGCTCGTGCTGCAGGCTCATGCGGACGTAGGCGATCAGGGCGGTCCAGGACGAGATGACGGGGCGGGCGGCGGCTTCCTCGCGGGTCACGCGGCGGGCGACCTCATGCAGGGCGGCGAGGTCGAGGGCGGTTTCGGCGCCGACGCCCCTGGTGCGGCCCTTCGCGTCCTCGGCGCGGACGGTCATCAGGTCCTCGACGGAGGCGGCCAGCACGGCGGCCAGCGAGCCGAAGCGGGCGAGCAGGGCCTTGGCTATCGGTTTGACGTCGCCCTGCGGCTGGCTGCGGAACAGGAACAGCTCAAGCAGCTCATAGTCAGGCAGGTGGGGCAGCCCGGCGCCGCGGGCGCGGTCCCGGAGACGCTCGCGGTGGCCGGAGAGGCCGGCGCTTCTGATGGCGACGACGTCGGCGGGCGGCGCGTCCTGACGCGGCGCGGGAGCCGGGAGCGGGAAGGGCAGCACGGCGGACATGGCGGCCTCCGGGAGAACGGCCGCACGTTGCCAGAACAGAAACAGAACGTCCAGTCAGCCGGGCGCGCCCGGCCAGCCGGTCAGAATTTCGGCCGGAACAGTCCCGCCGGGCTGGCGCTGAAAATCTCGAGCCCGTCCTCGGTCACGCCGATGGTGTGTTCGCACTGGGACGACAGGGACTTGTCGCGGGTGACGGCGGTCCAGCCGTCGGACAGGACCTTCACATGCGGCTTGCCCAGATTCACCATCGGCTCGACGGTGAAGAACATGCCGGCCCTGAGCGTCGCGCCCTCGCCGCGGCGGCCGTAGTGCAGGACGTTGGGGCTGTCGTGGAACAGCCGGCCGATGCCGTGGCCGCAGAAGTCGCGCACCACCGACATGCGGTTGGCCTCGACCACCTGCTGGATGGCGTAGCCGATGTCGCCGAAGGTGTTGCCCGGCTTGACCTGCGCGAGGCCGGCCTCGAGCGAGTCATAGGTGACGTCGATCAGCTTGCGGGCGCGGGCGTTGATGTTTCCGACGGCGTACATCCGGCTGGAGTCGCCGTGCCAGCCGTCGACGATGACGGTGTGGTCGATGTTGACGATGTCGCCGTCCTTGAGGACCTTGTCGCCCGGAATGCCATGGCAGACGACGTGGTTGATCGAGGTGCAGACGGTCTTCTCATAGCCCTTGTAGCCGAGGCAGGCGGGCAGGGCGCCGTGGTCGAGGGTGAACTCGCGAATGCGGTCGTCGATCTCTGCGGTGGTCACGCCGGGGACCACGAAGGGGGTGATCATGTCCAGCGCCTCGGCCACCAGACGGCCGGCCTTGCGCATGCCTTCGAAGGCCTCGGCGTCGTGGACGCGGATCTCGTGGGTGCGGACGAAGGCGTCGTCGTCCAGTTCGGGGGTCTCGTACATTGGATCGGCTTTCGGGGCGGCGGGTCGTCCGGGCTGGGTCTCAGGTGGGAGACTATAGCACAAACCTCAAGGCCGGGTTGAGGCGACCGCTGCATCAGCGCGTCCCAACTTCGGGACTCAGGCGGGATAGGCTAGACCTCGGGCATGATCACTCCATCCCCCACCGCCGCCGTCCTGATTATCGGCGACGAGGTGCTGTCCGGGCGAACCCAGGACACCAATCTGAACACCATCGCCCGGTTCCTGGCGGCGCTGGGGATCGACCTGATGGAGGCGCGGACGATCGGCGACCGCAAGGCGCAGATCGTGGACAGCCTGAACGCCCTGCGGGTCGCCCACGACTATGTCTTCACCACCGGCGGGATCGGGCCGACGCATGACGACATCACCGCCGACGCCGTGGCGACGGCCTTCGGCGTGGGCCTGCCGGAGCATCCGGAGGCGGTGGCCATTCTGGCGCGGCGCTATGGCGACGACTTCAATGCGGCGCGGCGGCGGATGGCGCGGATTCCGGAGGGCGGGACGCTGATCGCCAATCCGGTCACCGACGCGCCGGGGTTCCAGGTCGGCAATGTCTTCGTCATGGCGGGGGTGCCGAAGATCATGACGGCGATGCTGGAGGACGTGGCGCCGCGGCTGCGCACCGGGGCGGTGGTGCATGCGCGGACGCTGCGGGTGACGGGCGTGGGCGAAGGGGACGTGGCCGACATACTGACGGCGGCGGCGCGCGCCGAACGCGAGATCAGCTTCGGCAGCTATCCGTTCGGCCATGGCTCGGTGGGCGAGATGGGGACGAACCTGGTCGTGCGCGGGCGGGATGCGGCGAAGGTCGAGGCGGCGGTCGAAGGGTTGTCGGCGAGTCTGGCGGCTGCGGGAATCGCGGCGGTCAGAGCCTAGCGGCCGAACGCATCCGCCACCGCCTGATACGCCGGGTTGGGTCGTCCCCGGGCGTCGAGCAGCAGGGCGCTTTCGTCGGGGCGGTTTTTGCCCTCTTCGCGGACCAGCCAGCTGTCGGTGTCGCGCAGGCCCCAGGTGGTGAAGGCGAAGCGCTGGCGGGCGGGCAGGGCCATGAAGGCCTCGGCCAGTTCGCCGACGCGGGCGACCTGCTGGGCGCGTTTTTCAGCCGGGGAGCGGAGGTCGGGCATGCGGCCGCCGTCGCGTTGCATCGGAAAGTCGAGCTCGGAGACATGGATCGGCAGGCCCAGGGCGGCCGCGTCGCGGAAGAAGCCACGGATCTGACCGGCCGGAATCTCGATGTCGAGATGCGACTGGGTGCCGATGCCGCCGATCGGGGCGCCCAGCTTCAGCAGGCGTTCGGCCAGCCGGAGGAAGGTCGCGCCCTTCCGGGGATTGTTCTCGAGATTGTAGTCGTTGAGGAACAGAACCGCGTCGGGATCGGCCGCGCGAGCCTGCTGGAAGGCCCGGACGATATAGGCCTCGGCCCCCAGCTTGCGGGCGTAGACGCAGTCGCGCAGGCCGTCGCCGTCCTCGGCCACGGCTTCGTTGACGACGTCCCAGCCGACCATGCGTCCGCGGTAGCGTCCGGCGACCGTGGAGACATAGCGGTCGAACTCGGCGGCGAAGCGGGCGGTCGGCAGGGCGTCGGTGAAGACGTCCAGGCCTTGCGAATACCAGACGAGGCAGTGGCCGAAGACGCGCAGGCCCTGGTCGTGGCCCCAGTCGACCATCCGGTCCGAGGCCGAGAAGTCATAGGCGAAGCCGGACTGAAGGATGCGTTCGGGTTTCAGCTCCCACTCGGGCGTGATCTGGCTGACGTGGCGGCGCATGGCGGCGACCCAGACCGGATCGTCGAGCTGGCCGGTCATGCCGGTGGCGCCGATGGGGAAGGGCGCGAGGGATTTCAGGGGCGGGGCGAGAGGGCCGGCGGAGGTCGGGACCGAGGCGAAGCGTTCGCAGGCGGCCAGGCCCAGGGGCGCGGCGAGGAGGGCGCGGCGGTTCAGTCCGGACGGATCAGCCGGCACGACGCCTCAGGCCCAGTTCGTCGAAGGCGGCGGTTTCACGCTTGCCGGCGGCGATGAGGCTGTTCAGCCGGGTCGTTTCGGCGACGTGTTCGAACTTTTTCAGTTCCTCGAAGGCGCCGGTCAGGGCGTCGCGGGCGCCTTCCTCCTCGGCGTTGATGACGACCACGTCGGCTTCGGCCGCGCCCTTGCGCAGCTTCCAGCCGTTCAGATAGGCCTGCAGCATCATGGCGGCGTCGGCGTCCGAGCGGGCGCGTTCCTGTTCGATCTCGGCCTCGGCCTGCAGCACGGCGATGCGCATTTCGGCGGAGGCGCGGCGGGCGGTGATCTCGGCCAGACGCTTCTGCAGCGTCTCGACCTCATAGTTGGAGATCCGGATCAGCGATTGGGCCCAGGCGGTCATCGATACTTACTCCGGCGGGTGGGGATCACTGGATCATTCCCTGGTTCAGGATTGCTTCCAGCTGGGTAAAGGAATCGGAAAGAGGCGTGTGGTCGTCCTTGTCCTGGCCGAGGAAAGCCTCGAGCGCGGGATTCAGGGCGATGGCGCGGTCGACCATCGGATCGGCCCCGGTGCGGTAGGCGCCGATCCTGATCAGCTCTTCCATGTTGGCGTAGGCGCTGAGGCACTGGCGGGCGCGCTTGTTCAGTTCGCGTTCCGGCGGCGTCTGGCAGGCGGGCAGGGTGCGGCTGACCGACTTCAGCACGTCGATGGCCGGGAAGCGGCCGCGTTCGGCGATCTTTCGGTCCATGACGATGTGGCCGTCGAGGATGCCTCGCACGGCGTCGGCGATGGGCTCGTCATGATCGCCGCCGTCGACCAGCACGGTGAACAGGGCGGTGATCGGGCCGGCGGTGGTGCCGTCCGGGCGGACGGGGCCGGGCCCGGCGCGCTCCAGCAGTTTGGGCAGTTCGGTGAAGACGGTGGGGGTGTAGCCCTTGGTGGTCGGCGGCTCGCCGGCGGCGAGGCCGATCTCGCGCTGGGCCATGGCGAAACGGGTGACCGAGTCCATCAGGCACAGGACCTCGAGGTCCTGGTCGCGCAGGTACTCGCTGATCGCCATGGTCATATAGGCGGCCTGGCGGCGCTTCAGGGCCGGTTCGTCCGAGGTGGCGACGACGACGATGGCGCGGCGCAGGCCTTCCTCGCCGAGGGTTTCCTCGATGAACTCGCGGACCTCCCGGCCGCGTTCGCCGATCAGGCCGACGACGACGACGTCGCAGGTGGCCTGACGGGCCAGCATGGACAGCAGCACCGATTTGCCGACGCCGGAACCGGCGAAGATGCCGAGGCGCTGGCCGCGGCAGGTGGTGGTGAAGACGTCCATCGAGCGGACGCCGAGATCGAGGCGCTCGCCGACGCGGCCCCGGGAATGGGCCGGGGGCGGGGGCGCACGCAGGGGATAGGCGGCCGGGCCGATGGGGAGGGGCCCCTTGCCGTCGATCGGAGCGCCGAAGGCGTCGATGACCCGGCCCAGCCACCCGGTCGTAGGCCGCACGCTGGCGGCCGAGGAGACGATGCGGATGTCGGCGCCGGGGGCGACGCCCTCGACCGGACCGAAGGGCATCAGCAGGGCCTTGGCGTCGCGGAAGCCGACGACCTCGGCGGGCAGGGGCGACAGGTGGCGGCGCTCGATTTCGGCCCGGGCGCCGACGGCGAGGCGTGACAGGCCGCCGCGCGATTCAATCAGCAGTCCGTTCACGCCCGCGACCTTGCCGGTCACGACCAGCGGATCGACGGCTTCGACGGCGGCGGCGAGATTACGCAATGCAGGGCCCCCGGGATCAGGTTTCAGGGATGCGCTGTCGTGGTTAACGGGGGGTGAAGGCCGGCCATTCCGGAAGACCCGAACGACGCGGCCAGACGATATCCCGGACGGTTGGCGATCTCGCCGCCCCTGAAGTTTCGCCTGACGCCCTCTTTGCATGGCGTCCGGAAAGGCTATCTCTTGAGCTGCCCCTCCCGGAGACCTGCCATGTCTGACGCCCCCTACGATCCCTCCCGCCACCTGAAGGCCGGGCGCGGCAAGGTCTATGCGTCCATCCTCGACACCATCGGCGACACGCCGATCGTGGGCCTGCCGCGGCTGTCGGCCGAGTACCAGCCCAAGGCGACGGTGCTGGCCAAGCTGGAGTTCTTCAACCCGATCGCCTCGGTCAAGGACCGGATCGGGGTGGCCATGATCGACGCGCTGGAGCAGGCGGGAAAGATCGGGCCGGATACGGTGCTGATCGAGCCGACCAGCGGCAATACGGGCATCGCCCTGGCCTTCGTGGCGGCGGCCAGGGGCTATCGCCTGATCCTGGTCATGCCCGAGAGCATGTCGATCGAGCGGCGCAAGATGTTGGCCCTGCTGGGCGCCGAGCTGGTGCTGACCCCGGCCGAGAAGGGGATGAAGGGGGCCATCGCCATGGCCCAGGAGCTGCTGGAGCGGACGCCCGGCTCGGTCAGCCCGGCCCAGTTCGACAACCCCGCCAATCCCGCGATCCACCGCGTCACCACCGCCGAGGAAATCTGGAACGACACGGCCGGGGCGGTCGACATCGTCGTGGCCGGGGTCGGCACCGGCGGCACCATCACCGGCGTCGGCCAGGTGCTGAAGGCCCGCAAGCCTTCGGTGCGGATGATCGCCGTGGAGCCGACGGCCTCGCCGGTGCTGTCGGGCGGCGAGCCCGGGCCGCACAAGATCCAGGGCATCGGCGCGGGCTTCATCCCCTCGATCGTCGACCGGTCGGTCATCGACGGCGTCGAACAGGTGTCCAATGAGGACAGTTTCGACATGGCCCGCAAGGTCGCGCGGGTCGAGGGGATACCGGTCGGGATCTCGTCGGGCGCGGCCCTGACGGCGGCCTTCCGCCTGGCCTCGCGGGACGAGAACGCCGGCAAGACCATCGTCGCCATCATCCCCAGCTTCGCCGAACGCTATCTGTCCACGCCCCTGTTCGAGGGTCTTTGACCGTCACGGCCGGTTAACCGCAGAGGCTGTATCGTCGCCCCGATATGTCCGAGTCCGCGCCATTCACCGAGGAGGCCGCCCCGGAAGGCGGTTTCCGCGCGCGTCATGCGCTGCTGAAGCGCCTCGCCGATGTGGTGTCCCTGCCGACCAGCCGGATCAACGCCTTCGAGCGGGCGGTGACCGGCGACCTGCTGGTGGAAATGTTGCGCCTGGCGGGGCCGGAAGACCGTCGTCGGGTGGCCCAGCGCCTGGCGCCCCTGGCCGAAATCCCCAACGCCCTGGCGCGGATGCTGCTGCGGGACGAGCCGGGCATCGCCGGCCTGTTGATCGAACAGTGCGCCTCATTGTCGGACGCCGATCTGGTCGCGTGCGCGCGCGACACCGGCCCGGAACACCGGTTCCTGATGGCCAGCCGCCGCTCCCTGTCCGAGGTGGTGACGGAGACCCTGCTGAGCTTCGGCGAAAGCCACGTCATCGAGGCCGTGCTGCGCAACACCACCGCGCGGCTGTGCCAGACGGCGGTCGAAGGCGTGGTCAGCCTGAGCCGGCGGGAGCCGCAGCTGTGCGGCTATGTGCTCAAGCGGCCCGAACTGCGCCCCTCGGGAGCCTATGTGATGTTCTGGTGGTGCGGACCGGAGGACCGCCGCACGATCCTGCAGCGGTTCGCCGTGTCGCGCGAAGTCATGCAGGAAGTGGCCGAGGATGTCTTCGCCATGGCCGCCGCCGAGAACTGGCAGGACCCGGTGTCGCGCAAGGCGCTGCAGTTCATCGAGCGTCGCCAGCGCAATCGCGCGGCCATCGCCAAGAGTCCCTACGGCGGTCTTGAACAAGCCGTCGCCGCCGCGGCGGCGGGCGGGCTGAACCGTGAGGTCGCGACCGAGATCGCCTATCTCTCGGGGATCAAGCCCATCACCGGGGCCAAGATACTGGGCGATCCCGGCGGCGAGCCCCTGGCGATCCTGTGCAAGGCCACGGGCCTGGGCAAGAGCGATCTGCAAAATCTGTGGCGATCGATGCGCCGCCCCGAGACGGCCGAGGACGGTTCCGTCCATCCCGCATGGCAGCGGGTGCAGATCACCTATGAGATGCTGGCGGTCGACCGGGCCCAGACCGTGCTCCGTTACTGGAACTGGTCGCTGTCCTCCGCCCTGACGCCGGCTCTGCTCCGGGCGATCCGCGAAGGCGAGGACGAGGGGATGGACGACTACTCGGCTCCCGAGCGCGCGGCCATGCTGGCCCTGGCGGAAAACTTCGGCCGCTGATTACCGCAGTGCAACCGATCCGCCGCCTGCTTTTACGCGGAACGGTGGCGGCTATAGTAAACTTCCCGCATCCAGAGAGACATCGTTGCGGTGATCCGGGCTGCGGTTGCTTTCAGTGCGGAACAAATCTATTGACCTCGTCACTGACTGATTCAGTCCAGAAATGATTTCAACCAGACGGGGCCTGCACGTGGAAGACAATGCTCAACTGCTCGAAATGACGGCGGACATCGTGTCGGCCTATGTCGGCAACAACAATGTTCAGGCGATTGAAGTGCCGGGCCTCATTTCCAGCATTCACGCGGCCCTGACCCAGGTTTCCAGCGGCGCCGTCGAGCCCGAGCCCGAGGTCAAGGACCCGGCCGTGCCGGTGCGCAAGTCGATCACGCCCGACTTCCTGATCTGCCTGGAAGACGGCCGCAAGTTCAAGTCGCTGAAGCGTCACCTGCGCACCAAATACAACATGAGCCCCGAGGAATACCGGGCGAAATGGGGTCTGGCGAAAGACTATCCGATGGTCGCGCCGAACTACGCCAAGGCCCGTTCGGATCTGGCCAAGTCGATGGGCCTGGGCCAGGGCGGCCGCAAACCCGCCCGCGCCGCCGCCGCCGCCGGTCGCGCCAAGAAGTAATCCGCCGTATCCGTGACAGGGACCGCCCGCTTCCGGCGACGGAGGCGGGCGTTCTTGCGTCTGCGTCCGGTCAGGCCGCCTGGGCGCCGCGCCGCATGCGCCAGAAGCGCAGGGTGCGGAGGGCGGCGTCGCGGGTGAGTTCGGCGTACATGCGGGCGTAGGCGTGAGCCTTGGCCATGGCGTCGCCGTCGTCGTTGAGCAGCACCACCGCATAGGTCAGGAACAGGGCCCGATCCAGGTCGGCCGACTTGCAGACGACGGCGAGGGCGTCCAGTTCGCGGCGCTCGACGATCTGGCGCGCGGTATGAAAATCGATCTCCGACAGCTGGGCCAGGGCGATCAGGAAGGACGTCTTCCCGCCCGATCTCAGGAAGCGGGCCAGCATCTGGGGCGAGAGCTGGCCGGCGGCCTTCAACTCTTCAACATAGGCCAGGCATTCGGCGTAGTCGGCGGGGAGGGCGCCGTCGTCGGTGGCGATGCGGGCGCGGCCGGCCGCCAGGGCGCTTTCCAGCAGGGCGGGATCCAGACGCGCGTTCTGCTCCAGGATCCGGGTCCGGAGCCGGGCCTCGACCACGAAATACATCTCGTTCAGCAGATCCGGCGGCAGGCTGGTCCGCTCGACCGCCGCCTCGTGCAGGGCCGGGTTGGCCTTGGCGCGCTCGATCGCGGTTTCCGAGGCCCGGCGCGAAAGCCGCGCGCCGTCATTGCGCAGGAGCGTGCCCAGGGTTTCATCGTCGCCGCGGCGGACGATCACGTCCGAGACCGCTTCGGAAACCGAAGGCCGGGCCGAGACGGCGCGCAGATGGTCCTGACCCTGGGTGCGAACCACGCCCAGCAGGTCTTCGTCGGTCAGCACCGGCGAGGAAGCCAGAACGGCGCCGGCCACGGCGGCCTCGTCATTGGCCAGCTTGCGGATCAGGTTGTGGGGGGCGTCGGGAGCCGAGGCGAAACGGGCTGACAATTCGGCGCGGACGGCGCCTTCCATGTCCGCCGCCAGCCGGGTCAGGACCGCGCCGTAGAGGGTGTCTTCCGTCGTCGTCCGCGCCGAACCGCCGAAGAAGTGGTCCGTCAGTTCGCGCAGCAGGGCGCGCCGCTTTTCGCTGGAGCCCTCTTCGGCGAGGGCGATCAGGTCGGGAAGGCGCGAAGGCGTGGAGGTCAGGATCGCCGCGTCGCTCACTGATGATCCCCGTCGGAGGCCGCAGGGGCGGCGCGCAGTCGGCCCTCATTGTCGCGGATCAACGTCGGGCCCTTGTCGGGCTCGGCCAGGTCCTGCGACGCGGGCGTCGCGGTCATGGTGATGGCCAGGGCGTCGACATAGGTCGGTTCGGGCATCGCCAGGGCGTCGGGCTGACGGCCGTTCTGGCGATGGACGGAGTAGTAGCGGGCGCCCTGTTGCGGCGGGCGCTCTCCGGTGTTGGCGACCTCGGCGATGCGGGGGACGGGAGCTGCGGTCTGACCCTGAGACGCGGAAGCGGGGGCTTCGGCGACCGGTTCAGCCTGGGGCGCAGTCTGCCGCAGGCGGAAGATCGGGGCGTCGCGGCGGGGAGCCATGGGGTCGGCGGGTTCGCCCCCGGTCGGCGCGGCCATGCCGGAGGGAGCGGGTTCGGGCGCCGGCGCATAGGCGATGGCGGCCGGAACAGGCTGGCCGCGCCCGCCACGGTCGGCGAGATACTCCGGGGCCGCGGCCGGGGCCGGGGCCGGGCGAGGTGGGGGCGGGGCGGCGGAGATCGGCTCCGGGGCATCGGCGCGAACCGGAGCAGGGGCGGGGGGCGCAGCGGGCGGCTGCATCCAGGCGTTTGCGGGCGTCAGGGTGCGACGCGGCGCGGACGACGGGGCGGGGCTGGAGGGCGCGGGGGCCACCGCGCTGAAGCCGCCGTGCGGGATGACGAGGTTGGGGCGGCGCAGGTCGCTGCGGGCGGGAGCGGCGGCCGGCGTCGCGGCCATGGTCCGGCCAGCCCATGAAAGCTGCCGCAGGTCCTGTCGGGCGGCGGGCGCCGGCGTCTGGGCTGCGGCGGCGCTGGCCAGGGTGGCGGCGAGGAGCGCGATCGGGAGGCTGTGGGCGCGACGCAAGGGGCGGCTCCGGACGCAAGGACTGGAGCATCAGGTTAGTCGGCAGCCCCTTAAGGCGGGCCTAACGCAACCGCCGCGGCCCACGCGCAAGGCCGTGAAAATCTAGAGCGTTCGTTTCCGTACGGTGCGCTCCAGAACCCCTACCAGGGCATTGAGCGTCAGGCCCATGACCATCAGCAGCACGAGGGCGGCGAGCATGTCGGCGGTGCGCAGGCGATTGCCGGCCTCGAGCAGGCGCCAGGCCAGCCCCTGGGTCGCGCCGGAGCCCGAGACGAACTCGGCCACCACCGCCCCGATCACCGCCAGCCCCGACGCGACGCGCAGCCCTTCCAGAATGAAGGGCAGGGCGGCGGGAAGGCGGAGCCGGATCAGGCGCTGGACCGGCGTGGCCTCATAGAGGTCGAAGAGCCGCTCAAGATCCGGATCGGCGGCCTTGAGTCCGGTGAGAACGCCCGAGAAGAGGGGGAAGAAGGCGACGGCGGCGGCGAGGGCGACGACAGCCCGATCGGCGTGATCCAGTCCTGTCCAGATCAGCACCAGGGGGGCGATGGCGACGACCGGGGTGACCTGCAGCGCCACCGCCAGCGGTCGAACGGCCTGCTCGGCGGGCCGGCTCAGGGACACGATCAGCGCCAGGCCGCCGCCGAGGACGGCGGCGACGATCAGGGCCTGCATCGCCATCCGGAAGGTGGCGGCGGCGGAAGCGGCGAGCACCGGCGCGCGATCGACGAGGGCGACGGCGACGGCGCTGGGCGGGGGCAGAAAATATGCGGGAACGTGCAGCGCCCGGCAGGCGATCTCCCATGCGGCCAGCAGAAGGGCGGTCAGAAGGAGGGGCGGGAGAAGACGCGTCATGAGCCGGCCTCCGGGGGGACCGTCGCCATGCTGCGGGCCAGTGCGACGGCCAGAAGCTCGACCGTCGCCCGGTATCCGGCGTCCGACCGCCAGTCCGGCGCCCTGGGCAAGGCTCCAGGCGTCGCCAGCTCCCGCGTCACCCGCCCTGTCGCGGCGTCCAGCACGAGCGCGCGCCCGGCCAGATAGACGGCCTCCTCCACATCGTGGGTCACGAAGACGATGGCGGGCCGGGGAGAGCGGACGGCCCACAGTCGGTGCAGATCCTCGATCAGACGGCGGCGGGTGACGCTGTCGAGGGCCGCGAAGGGCTCATCGAGCAGCAGCAGATCGGGTTCCGTGACGAGGGCGCGGGCCAGCGACACCCGCATGGCCATGCCGCCGGACAGTTGGCGGGGACGGGCGGTCAGACGGTCGCCGAGGCCGACCGCGGCCAGGGCCTCATCCGCCCGGCGACGGGCCTCGGCAGCGGCGACGCCGGCCAGTTCGAGCGGCAAGGCGACATTGGTTCGCGCGTCGGTCCAGGGCATCAGGGTGGCCGCCTGGAAAACAAATCCGGTGCGGCCCGGGGCGGCGGCGCGATCGATCCGACCCCGGGACGGATGCTCCAGCCCGGCCAGCAAACGCAGGATGGTGGACTTTCCGGCGCCGGACGCCCCGACGAGGGCGACAATCTCTCCCGGAGCGATGGACAGGTCGATGGGCCCGAGCGGCTGGCGGCCGGGATAGTGAACGACAACGTCCGAAAGCGCGGCCGTCGCCTCAGCCACGGCCAGGCAGATACTGGGTCGTGAAGGCCTTGCGCCAATCCAGACCGGCCGGATAGACGCCGGCGCCCGAGGTGACGTCGAAGAAGGCCTGCCAGCGTTCGGCCGTCATGGCGCCGAGGCCGTAGAGCGCCGCATCGCCGCCGTCGACGATGCCGTTCGACTTCAGCTTGGCGCGGGCCTGATCCAGGACGTCCTGGGTCATTTCGGGGTTGTCCTTGCGGATCAGGGCGTCGGCGGCCTTGCCGTCGCCCTGGATATAGTCGCGCCAGCCTTCGGCCGAGCCGGCGATGAAACTGCGCAGGGCGGCGGCGTTGTCGCGGGCGAAGGCGTCCGGGGCCAGAACCATGGTGGCGTAGGAAGGATAGCCCTCGTCGGCCAGCAGGAAGACCCTGGGCGTGAAGCCCGCGGTCTGCTCGATGGTGTAGGGCTCGGAGGTCAGATAGCCCTGCTGGACCGCCCGCTCATCGGCGAGGAAGGGGGCGAGGTTGAAGGTGTATTTGCGGACCTGATCGTCGGTGAAGCCGTACTTCGCCTTCAGCCAGACCCAGAAGGCGGTGATCGAAGCGTCGGCCAGCAGGAACGGCCGTCCCTGAAGGTCGGCGATGGATTTCAGGGCGGGGTCCGGATGGGCGATCAGGACCTGGGGGTCCTTCTGGAAGAAGGCGGCGACGGCCTTCACCGGTGCGCCTTCGGCGACCAGGTTGAGGGGGATGAAGCTGTTGGAGCCCATGCCCAGCTCGACGGCGCCCGAGGCCAGCAATTGCGGCACGTTCACGCCGGGTCCGCCCTGCATGATCTGGACGTTCAGCCCCCGGCGGGCGTAGGCCCCCGAAGCCAGGGCCTGGTAGAAGCCGCCGTGCTCGGCCTGGGCGCGCCAGTCGGTGGCGAAACGCAGGCGGACGCGGCCCTCTTCGTCGACCGGAGCCTCGGACCGCTGGCAGGCCGAAACGGCCGCCGCAGCCGCCAGCGCGCCGGCGCCCGCGATCACGGCGCGGCGACTGGGGACGATACGGCGAGGTCCGGAACGGCTCATGGCCAAGGTGTAAGGTGCGCAACCCGCGAAGGAAAGCCGCAGAGCGCAGTCAGCGACGGTGTTGAAGCACCAGACGGCCCGCCAGTTCGCGCAGGAAGACCGGCCGCTGGTCGGCTCCGACCAGACTGGCAGCGCTCAGCTGCAGGCCGAAGGCCGCGCCCATGGCGGCGGGCTTCGAGGGGTCGGCCACGAACTCGCCGGTGACCGGATCGACGGTCGCTCCGTCGAACAAGCCGAATACCCCACTCGAATCTTCATCAGTCACATCTTCATCGACCTCATCGTCCAACGGCACGTCGTCTTCAGGCGCCGCCTCTGACCCGGACGAAGTCATGGCTGACATACTCCGCGTCATCTGTTGCATGGCTGCGAGGTAGGCCGTGTTTCGCTGATAGGCGCCCGCGGCGCTCACGGGACCGGCGCAGAGGTAGGTCAGCAGGAAATCGGCCGCATCGGCGGCGCCGCTTCCAGCCCGAACAGCCACGGCGACTTTGTCGCGCAGGCAGGTTTCGGCGTTTGCATAGGCTGGCGGCCTCGCGTCCTGGGCTGTGGCGGGTGCGGTGACAAGCGCGGCGGCGGCGATCAGTACGAGGCGCATGGACGCTCCTTGAGAAACACGGCTCAGCTTATCGGGGTGCGGGGCGATGTCCATGAGGTTGCGCGACAATCGAACGCCGGAATTGAGCGAGGGGACGAAAGTCCCCGGCGAACCGGCTTCCCTCGTCCCCTCGCCAAGTCCGGGTTGGACTTGGCCATTGAGGTTCAGGACCCTGGCTTTGCATCAACGGGGCGAACCCCGGCGATGGTCGGCTGTATCCTGTCGCGCTCCTAGTCTCCGGCGTTCCACGAGGTCGAGCCCCGCGCCGTCCATCGATCCCGATCCGGTTCCCTCGGGGTTTTCTCCGGCCGAAGCCTTTGAAAAGTCCTTTGGGCCTTGATCCTGCCCTCCGTCCGTCGGGGTCGAAACCCCCCGGTGCGTCGGGTCAGAGAGCCGGGCCGGTCCGCTTTGAGCCCCGGGTCTCCCCGGTTTTCCGCGCCGCCGTGTCCCTCGGCCTGATCAAGCTCGCTCCGATCCGCGGAACTGGCAAGCGGTCCGGAATGACCGTCTGTGGACGGTGTTGTGGATAAAGTTTGCAGGACGGGGACGGCATTGTGCGGTCCGGGCAATTTTCTGTTCTTTGTGAAGCTCTTGTGACTTCTGCACAGGGACGATGTTTTGAACCGGAATTTCGCGCGGACGACCGGTTTTCGGGCGGGGGTGCGGTTCAGGCGGCCTCGAGGACGGCGAGGCGCCGCTCCAGCCAGGCTTGAATCTCGGCCAGCGACCGGGTCGCGAGCCGGCCGCCGAAATGGATGAAGCCGTGCGGGGCGAGGGGCACCTCCAGCAGTTCGGCGTCGCCCGACCAGGCGTCGGCCATCAGGCGGCTGTCGTCACGCAGGGGGTCGAGGTCGCCGCTGACGAACAGGGCGGGCGGCATTCCGCGCAGGTCGGCGTAGAGGGGCGAGATATCGGGGCGACGGCGGCCCGCCTCGTCGCGGTCCGGGGTCAGGCGGCCGAGGTCGGAGGCCAGGGTGGGGCCGTTCAGGACCAGGGTCTCGGGGCCCGCCGCCCGCGCCGACGGCGTTCCCGACAGGTCATAGACGCCATAGGTCAGGACGCACCCCTGGAAGGCGCCGAACCGGCCTTCATCGCGCAGGGCCAGGGCGCTCAGGACGGCGAGATGGGCCCCGGCGGACTGGCCGGACAGGAACAGCCGGTCGGTCCCGAAGCGCGTGCGGGCGTTTGCGGCCAGCCAGCGTCCGGCGGCCATGCAGTCGGACAGGGCGTGCTGCATCAGCACGCCGCGCGGTTCGCTGAGCAGGCGATAGTCGACGGAGACCACGGCCAGACCCGCGTCGGCGGCGAGATCGGCGTTGAGATGGTCGTTGAGGCCGGCGCTGCCGACGACCCAGCCGCCGCCATGCATGTCCAGCAAGACGCCCCGGGGCGGGCCGGGGGGATTCAGGATGCGGATGGCGACGCCGCCGTCTTCGGACGGGATGCGCACCGTTTCGACCCTGACGCCGCGCCGCTTGAGCTGGGCCGCGGTCACCCGCGCCGCCGAGGCGCCGAAGCGGCTGCTGAGCCATTGGGTCGCCGTCAGCCGCCACCCATCCGCCCTGAAACGGGGGAGCAGGGCCAGGGCGGCGTTGGCGCGGGCGGCGGCGCGGCGTTCGGCCGGGGTCAGTTCGAGACGGCGGATGCGGGCGGTCATGGGCGAACGCTAGCCTGGCCGCCGGTCGTGCGCGATGCGGCGATCTGGCCGGTCAGGCCGACAGCGTTTCGCGCTTCGCCTCAAGCTCCAGCCATTCCTCCTCCGCCGCCGCCAGCAGGGCGCGGGCGCGGTCGGCGTTGGCGGTGGCGCGGTCGAAGGCCTTGCGGTCGCGGGCGTAGAGGCCGGGGTCGGCCAGGGTCGCCTCGTGACGGGCGATGTCGGCGGGGAGGGTCGCCAGCAGCCCCTCCAGCTCTTTGAGCCGGTGGGTGTCCTTGAACGTCATCTTGCCGGGCTTCTTCGGAGCGGCGGCGGCGACCGTGGCGGGGGCGGGGGCGGCCTCGGCCCGTTTGGCGGCGTCCCTGTCCTGCGGGCGCGGGTTGGCGCCGGGCTGGAGGAAGCCGGGGTTCTGACGGATGAAGTCGGTCCAGCCGCCCGGAGTCTCGACGATGTCGCCCCGGCCGTTCATGGCGATGGTCGAGGTGGCCAGACGGTCGACGAAGTCGCGGTCGTGGCTGACCAGAATGAGCGTGCCGTCATAGGTCTCGAGCAGCTCTTCCAGCTTGTCGAGCGTGTCCATGTCGAGGTCGTTGGTCGGTTCGTCGAGGACCAGCATGTTGGCCGGCTTGGCCAGGGCCCGGGCCAGAAGGAGGCGGTTGCGCTCGCCGCCCGACAGGGTCGAGATCGGCTGGCGCAGCTGGCCTTCCTGGAACAGGAAGTCCTTGGCGTAGGCGGCGACGTGTTTGGAGACGCCGCGCACAAGGACGCTGTCGCCGCCGCCGGGGGTCAGGGCGTCCCAAAGCGTCATGTCGCTGCGCAGGCCCTCGCGCGACTGGTCGAGATAGACCGGTTCGAGATTGGCCCCCAGCTTGACCGTGCCTTCGTCGGGCGCGAGTTCGCCGAGCAGGATCTTGACCAGGGTGGTCTTGCCCGCCCCGTTGGGGCCGACGATGGCCAAGCGGTCGCCGCGGATGACGCGGGTGGTGAAGGGCTTGATGACCGGCCGGTCGCCGAAACTCTTGGAGACCCCCTTCAGGTCCGCCACCAGCTTGCCGGACGTGGCTCCGGAATCGACGCCGAGCTGGAGCTCGCGCGGGATGTCCTTGAGGCGTTCGTTGCGGTCGGCGCGCAGGGCGTCCAGCGAGCGCGCGCGCCCTTCGTTGCGGGTGCGGCGGGCGGTGATGGAGCGGTAGAAGGTCTCGGTCTCGCGTTCGATGGTCCTGGTCAGCCGCTGCAGGGACTGGGCCTCTTCCTCCTGGACCTTGGTGGACCATTCGTCGAAGGCGGCGAAGCCCTTGTTGAGGGTGCGGACGCGGCGGCCTTCCAGCCAGTGGCAGGACTGGGTGACGCGGTTGAGGAAGGCGCGGTCGTGGCTGACGACCAGGACCGAGAAACGGGCCTGGATCAGTTCTTCCTCGAGCAGTTCGATGGCGAGGATGTCGAGGTGGTTGGTCGGCTCGTCGAGCAGCAGCAGATCGGGTTCCTCGGCGAAGGCCTTGGCGAGGGCGGCGCGGCGGGTTTCGCCGCCGGACAGGTTCACGGCGGGCTTTTCGGGATCGAGGCCGAAGGTGGCCAGCCAGGCCTCAGCGGTCCAGCGCTCGGCCCCCCCGGAGGCGGCGTAGTCGAGCAAGGTCGCGCCGGTGATGACGGGCTCCTGGGGCACATAGGCGAAGCGCGTGCCGGCCTGGACGGAACGGTCGCCGGCGTCGGGCTCGATCAGGCCCATGACCATCTTCATCAGGGTCGACTTGCCGGCCCCGTTGCGGCCGACGAGGGCGGCGCGGGTGCGCGGCTCGACGGCGATGTCGACGCCGTCGAACAGCGGGCGCTGGCCGTCCTGGAGGCGGACGTTCTTGAGGGCGACGAGAGGAGGACGGGGAGCCATGAAAACCCTGGACACGCGGCTCGGCGGGGAGGCCGAGCGGTCGAAGGCGGCCATATAGGGCGTAAGGGCCCTCGTGGCCACCGGCGCGGACGTCTTGTGCGAGACAGACGGGCCGCGAGGGGCTAACAGGCGACGATGGAACAGCCTTTCTGGCAAACCAAGCGCCTGGAGCAGATGACCCGCGAGGAGTGGGAGAGTCTGTGCGACGGCTGCGGCCTGTGCTGCCTGGTGCGGTTCGAGGACGAGGACACCGGCGAGGTCGTCCCGACGCGGGTGCACTGCAAGTTGTTCGACGCGGAACGCTGCACCTGCATCGACTACGCCAATCGCAAGCAGCATGTGCCGGACTGCATCAAGCTGACGCCATGGAACATCGAGGCGTTGAGGTGGATGCCGTTGTCGTGCGGGTACCGCCGCATCAATGAGGGCCGGGGGCTGGCGGACTGGCATCCGCTGGTGTCGGGGGACCCTGAAACCGTGCATGCGGCCGGGGTCTCGGTGCGAGGACAGACGGTCTCCGAACTGGCGCTGGAGGCGTCGGAGGACGCCCTGGACTTCGAAGCGCCGGAGTGGATGGTCGAACGAGGCCGCTAACCGAAACTTCGTTGTTGACCGTGCAAGCTGGCGGCATGGGAGTGCAGCGTTCGAAAATGCCGCGAAAAGCGGCGCCGAGCCGCCTGGATCTGGAAACGCCGTTCGACCGGCTGACGGCGCTGGCCTGCGCCATGTTCGACATGCCTCACGCCATGATCGGCGTCTGCGACGGCGAGAGGACCGTGTTCCGCGCCAACGTCGGCCTGGGCCAGAGTCAGATGCCCCGGAACCTGACGGCGACCCATCTGGTCGCGGGCATGGGGCCGGGCGCGGTGGTGGTGATCGAGGACGCCCTGGCGGACGAACGGGTCCGCAACCATCCAATGGTGACCGGGAAACCGCATCTGCGGTTCTTCGCCGGCGTCGGCGTCGTCAACGCCGCCGGCGAGAGCGTCGGGGCCATCGGCGTGATGGACATACGGCCGCGTCCGCGGCCGAGCGACGCCGGGATCGAAAGCCTGAAACTGCTGGCCCGCATGGCGGGTGAAATCCTCGACCGGGCGGAGGCCGCCCGGCAGCTGGAGGAGCAGCTGGAGCTGCTGCGTCTGACCGAGGAGATGGCCGGCGTCGGGCATTGGCGGATGGACGCCGAGACGTTCAAGTCGACCTGGTCGGACAGGGTCTACGCCATCTATGGCGTGACGCGGGAGACTTTCGATCCCGGCCTCGACAGCGCTGTCGGGTTTTTCCACCCCGATGACCGGGCGAGGATCCAGGCGGCCGTCATGCAAGGCGTCCGGACCGGGGAGGGTTTCCGCTCGCGCGCCCGGCTGATCCGGGCGGATGGCGAGGAACGGCTGATCGAGACCCATGCAAGGGCCGAGCGGGACTCCGACGGGCGCGTCACGGCCTTGCTTGGCGTGTTCCGCGACGTGACCGAGGCGGAACGGGCTGTCGTGCGGATCACGGAAAGCGAGCGCCGCTACCGGCTGCTGGCCTCGCGGGCGACGGACGTCATCGTCACCTACGGCGTGGATGGTCTGGTGACCTATGTGTCGCCGTCGCTGGAGGCCGCGACCGGTTACGCGCCCGAAGCGCTGATCGGGCGGCCGGCCACGTCGTTCATCCATCCCGATGACGTCCCCGCCCTGGCCGAGAGCTTCCGGGAGTTCGTCAAGGCGCCGCCCGAATGCGCGCATCGGGGCGTGACATACCGCGGTCTGCCGCGCGACGGCGAGGTGCGGTGGTTCGAGGCGCGGACATCCATCATCCGGGATGACGACGGCCGGGTGGTCGAATTCCAGGATGTCGTGCGCGACGTCACCGACACCAAGCGTCTGGAAGAGGCGCTGATCGAGGCGCGCGACCGGGCCGAGTCCGGCGCGCGCGCCAAGTCGGAGTTCCTGGCCAATATGAGCCACGAGTTGCGGACGCCTCTAACCAGCGTGATCGGCTTCTCGGGACTGCTGGAAGACAGTGCGAACCTGCCCCCGGCCGAGCGGACCTGGGCCAACCGGATCGCAACGGCGAGCAACGCCCTGCTGGGGGTCATCAACGACATCCTCGACTATTCCAAGCTCGAGGCTGACGCGGTCGGCCTGGATCCGCAGCCGTTCGATCCTCGCGCCATGGCGGAGGCCGCGGCGGCGATCGTGGAGTCGCAATGCCTCGCCCGGGGTCTGACCCTGACCGTCGATGTCGCGGCCGACCTGCCCACGGCGTTGATGGGCGACGAGGGGCGCCTGCGACAGGTGACGCTGAACTTCCTGTCCAATGCGGTGAAATTCACTTCGGCCGGGGAGATCCGGTTGACGATCGGGGAGGATGGCGGGCGGTTGAGGGTGACGGTGAGCGACACCGGAATCGGCATCGCCCCGGACAAGATCGCCCAGCTGTTCGACCGGTTCACCCAGGGCGACGCCTCGACCACGCGTGTCTACGGCGGCACGGGGCTGGGCCTGGCGATCTCGCACCGCCTGATCGAGATGATGGACGGTCAGATCGGGGCGAACAGCCGGCCGGGCGAGGGTTCGACCTTCTGGTTCACCGTCCCGCTGCGCCGCGCCGAGGCGGCGCAGACGCCGTCAGCTCCGGCGGACAGGGCCATTCCGGCGGGCCTGAGGGTGCTGATGGCCGACGACGCCCCGGCGAACCGCGAACTGGTCACCGCGATCATGGGCGGGCTGGGCGTGAATCTGGACACGGTCTGCGATGGGGCCGAGGCGGTGGAAGCGGCCCGGTCGGGCGGCTACGACCTGATCCTGATGGACGTGCATATGCCGGTCATGGACGGATTGGCGGCGACGCGGGCGATCCGGGCCATGGGCGGCGCCGTGGCGCGAACGCCGATCGTGGCCCTGACGGCCAATGTCCAGCCTGAACAGATCGAACGCTGCATGGCGGCCGGGATGGACGGCCACGTCGGCAAGCCGATCCAGCTGACGGAGTTGCTGGCTGTCATGAACCGCGCCTCGCAATCCGCCGCCGGCCGGGCGGAGGCGGATGCGGACGAGGCCGCGGCGTGACGCTGTGCTGACCATTCGCGAATCTATAGTCGGGTTCGCGAGATTAAATCTCGCCTAAACAACAGGATATGCTTTTCTCAAATCTATTTTCCAGCCGTAGTGCGCTGGTCCCGTACTATTCGGGCATGACGGGAAATCAGGTCTGGCTCGCCGGTGAAGGGCTGAGCCCGGGCAGGTCCTGAGACGAAATTCGGGAAGGATGAGGATGCAGAAGCTGCGCTGGCCGATGGGCCGTCGCGGGCGTGAAACCGCGCCCGAAATCAAGGACAGCCGGGCCGGGCCGCTGATCGCCCTGACCAGCGGAGGGCGGGCGCGGTGGACGCCGCGCGACTACGCCCATCTCGCCGTCGAGGGCTTCGGCAAGAACGCCGTGGCCTATCGCTGCGTGCGGATGATCGCCGAGGCGGCGGCGTCGACGCCGCTGGTCGTGTTCGCCGACGGGGTGAGAACGGAGGATCATCCGCTGGCCCGGTTGCTGGCGCGGCCCAATCCCGAGCAGTCGGGGTCGGAATGGCTGGAGGCCCTGTACGGCGCGCTGCAGACGGCGGGCAACGCCTATGCCGAGGCGGTGGGCGAGGCCGAACCGGAGGAGCTCTGGACCCTGCGTCCGGACCGGGTGAAGGTGGTTCCCGGCCGGGCAGGCTGGGCCGAGGCCTGGGAGTATTCCGTGGACGGCCGGACGGTCCGGATCGGCCGGGCGGCGGATGGCTGGATGCCGGTGATGCAGCTGAAGCTGTTTCATCCGACCGACGACCACTACGGATTCTCGCCGCTGGAGGCGGCGGCCTCGGCCATCGATGTGCACAATGCGTCGGGCGCCTGGAACAAGGCGCTGCTGGACAATGCGGCGCGGCCGTCGGGGGCGCTGGTGTATGGCGCGAAGGACGGCGAGCACCTGACGGCCGGGCAGTTCGAGGCTCTGCGGGCGCAGCTCAACGAGAGCCAGGCCGGGACGATGAACGCCGGCCGGCCGATGATCCTGGAGGGCGGGCTGGACTGGAAGCCCATGAGCTGGACGCCGGCCGACATGGACTTCATCGCCGGAAAACATGCGGCGGCGCGGGAGATCGCCCTGGCGTTCGGGGTGCCGCCGCAGCTGCTGGGGATTCCCGGGGATGCGACCTACGCCAACTACCGCGAAGCCAATGCGGCCTTCTGGCGGGGGACGGTGGTTCCGCTGGTGCGCAAGACGGCGGCGGCGCTGGGCGGCTGGCTGGGCGGGCGGTTCGCGGGGGTGAGGATCGAGGCGGATCTGGAGGCCTTGCCGGCGCTGCAGATCGAGCGCGACGCGCTGTGGGCGCGACTGAACGCGGCGGCCTTCCTGACCGATGAGGAGCGGCGGCGCATGGCGGGGGTGGGCGACTGATGGAAGACCTGAAGAAGGTTCTGATCGCGCTGATCGCCGCGCTGGCCGTGCAGACGATCGGCGGGCTGGTGTGGGCCGGCGGCGCGGCGGCGCGGATCGCCACCCTGGAGGCGCGGGTCGCCGAGCAACGTCTGGTCGCCGAGCGGCTGGCGCGGCTGGAGGAACAGAGCGTGGCGACGCGGGCGGCGGTGGAACGGATCGAGGAGAGGCTGGAGGGCTGGGGATGACGGCGGTGGTCGCGGCCGACGCCGGCCTGAGGATTGAGGGCTACGCCTCGCTTTGGGGCGTCGCGGATCTGAACGGGGACGTGGTGGCAAAGGGGGCGTTCGCCGCGAGCGTGGCGAGGACCGGCGCGCGAGCCGTGCGAATGCTGCACCAGCATGAGAGCCGGGCGGTGGTCGGGGTCTGGGACCGGATGGTCGAGGACGAGCGCGGGCTGTGGGTCGAGGGCCGGATCATGGACTGGTCGGCCGAAGCACGGTTTGCGGCGGCGCTGTCCAGGGCCGGAGCGCTGGACGGATTGTCGATCGGATTCCGCAGCAGCCGGGCGCGCCGCGAGGGGCGACTACGCGTGCTGGTGGAGGTGGAGCTGTGGGAGGTGTCGCTGGTGACCTTTCCGATGCTGCCGGGGGCGCGGTTCGTGGTCCCGGCTTCGCGTGCGCGAACCGCATAGGGCGCGCGCTTTCCCGCGCGCCTCGCCTGCGCGAGAGCGGCGGCAATTTTTCAAGAAGGCGGTTCACGCCTCGACCCTGACCGCAAGCCGCGGTTCTTCAACCGGAGATACCATGAAAGAGACCAAACAGGCCCCGGGCACCCCGGAGGCGCGCGCCGCCATGCATGAAATGATGGCGGCGTTCGAGGCGTTCAAAGGGGCCAATGACGCCCGGCTGGACGAGATCGAGAAGAAGGCGTCGGCCGACACGCTGCTGGAGGAGAAGGTGGCGCGGATCGACCAGGCGGTGGCCTCGGCGCAGGCGCGGCTGGATCGGGTGGTGAGCGAGGGGCGCAGGCCGGGCATCGGGTCCGGAGCCGACACCCCCTCCACCGCTTCGCGGTCCCCATCCCCATTCCACGGGGAGGAAAAGGCGGCGTTCGACGGATATCTGAAGACGGGGCAGTCGTTCGGCCTGGAGCTGAAGGCGGGGCTGAGCACGGCGTCGAACTCGGCGGGCTATGTGGTGCCCGAACAGACCGAGCGGGCCATCGAGCGACGCCTGATGGCGGGCTCGCCGATGCGCGAGATCGCCACGGTGCGCACCGTCGGCGCCGGGGTGTTCCGCAAGCCGGTGTCGACGGCGGGCGTGGCGGCGGGCTGGGTGGCCGAGACGGCGGCGCGGCCGGAAACGGATCCGGCGACCCTGGCGCTGCTGGAGTTCCCCTCGGCGGATCTCTACGCCAATCCGGCGGCGACGCAGTCGCTTCTCGACGACGCCCTGATCGATCTGGACGAGTGGCTGGCGGCCGAGGTCGAGGACGCTTTCGCGGCCCAGGAGACGGCGGCCTTCGTCACCGGCGACGGCGTCAACAAGCCGAAGGGCTTCCTCAGCTACGATATCGTCGCCGAGGCGGACCATGAGTGGGGCGAGATCGGCTATGTGGCGTCCGGCGCGGCGGGTGCGTTCGCGGTCGACGATCCGACCGACCGGCTGATCGATCTGATCTATGCGCCCAAGGCCCAGTATCGGCCTAACGGACGGTTCGTGATGAACCGCAAGAGCGTGTCGGCCGTGCGCAAATTCAAGGACGCCGACGGCGCCTATATCTGGCAACCGGCCCAACGGGCGGGCGAGACGGCGAGCCTGCTGGGCTATCGGGTGACCGAGATCGAGACCATGCCTGACATCGCGGCCAACAGCGCGGCGATCGCCTTCGGCGACTTCCAGCGCGGCTATCTGATCGTGGATCGCGCCGGGGTGCGGGTGCTGAGGGATCCGTATTCGGCCAAGCCCTATGTGCTCTTCTACACGACCAAGCGGGTCGGCGGCGGGGTGCAGAATTTCGACGCCATCAAGGTGATGAAGTTCGCGGCGAGCTGACGCTCGAGGCAACAGGCGCCAGGCAGCAGGCAACAGGTTGAGGCGGCGAGGTTCGACCTTGCTGCCCCGTGACCTGAAGCCTGCTGCTTCCCTTCCAGACAATGAGGTTTCCCATGACCGCACCCGTCTCCCTGACGGAGGCGAAGCTGTTCCTGCGCGTCGAGCATGACGCTGAGGACGGTCTGATCCAGACGTTGATCGATGCGGCCCAGGCGCGGGTCGAGGGCGAGGTGGGGATGACCCTGCAGTCGACCAGTCCCGCGCCGCTGAGGCTGGCGATCCTGATGCTGGCCCTGCGGGCTTACGAGCGGGGCGAGCCGGCGATGCCGGTGGCGCCGGTCGAAGCCTGGATCGCACCCTGGCGCGGGGTGCGGCTGTGAGCCCGGGCAAGACGCTGGCCGAGCTGTTCGAACCGCTGGAGGCGGAGACGCCGTACGGCGGACGCAGCGTGACCTGGGAGCCGCTGGGGTCGGCCTGGCTGAAGCTGGGGGCGCGGCGGCGGCGCGAGCGGTCGGAGGCGGGCGGGCTGCGCGCCATCGAGACGGCGGCGGCCGAGACGCGGGCGGATGCGCGGCTGACGCCCGGACGGATGCTGAGATTTGGCGGCGGGGACTGGCGGATCGTCTCGGGCGAGACGGTCGGCGGCCGGGCCATCCTGAACCTGGAGCGGTTTCCATGAACCATGAAACGGCGCTGCAAGGCGCGTTGATCGCCCACCTCAAGGATGATGCGGCGGTGCGGGCGCTGCTGGGCGAGCCGGCGCGGATCTGGGACGCGGCGCCGAACCGGCCGGGCTTCCCGCACCTGCTGATCGGCCGCAGCGAAAGCCGGCCGCTGCGCGCGGACGGAGGCGGCGTCGACCATGCCCTGACGCTGACGGTCGTGTCGCGGTTTCAGGGAACGGAAGAGGCCAAGGCGGTGCTGGCGGCGGTGCGATCGCGGCTGACGAACGCGGTGCTGGAGGCCGACGGCGTGCGGACCGTGAACCTGCGGGTCGCGTTCGCGGACGTATTTCCCGGCCCCGGCGGGGCGCGAACATTCGCGGTGCTGCGCGTGCGCGCCGTCACGGAGGAGATCTGAACATGGCGGCGCAACGGGGCAAGGACATCCTGCTGAAGATCGAGAGCGCGCCGGGTGCGTTCACGACGGTGGCGGGGCTGAGGGCGCGGACGATCAGCCTGAACGCCCGCACCGTGGACGCGACGGACGGCGACAGCGCGGGACGGTGGCGCGAGCTGCTGGGCGGGGCGGGGGTGAAGTCCGCGGCGGTGGCGGGGCAGGGGATCTTTCGCGACGCGGCGTCCGACGCCCTGATCCGCGAGGCCTTCTTCGACCAGACGGCGCGAACCTGGCGACTGATCGTGCCGGACTTCGGCGTGCTGGAGGGGCCGTTCCTGGTGGCGGCGCTGGAATACGCCGGCGAACACGAAGGCGAGGCGACGTTCGCGATCAGCCTGGCCAGCGCGGGGGAAGTGTCATTCGGAGCCTTGTGATGGGAATCAACGGCGCACGCGGCGAGGCCGTGGCGATGCTGGCGGGCGCCGAAAGGCGGCTGTGTCTGACGCTGGGGGCGCTGGCGGAGATCGAGACGGCGTTGGGACTGGAGTCCGTCGGGGCCCTGGCCGAGCGGATGCGGGCCTTGTCGGGGCGGGACCTGCTGGCGGTGCTGGCGGCCTTGCTGCGCGGCGGCGGCGAGGGGGCGCTGGCGGCGGAGCTGGACCGGGCGGCGGTCGATCCCCGCGAGGCGGCGGAGGCGGTGGCCAGGGCCTTCACGGCGGCCGGTCGGGCCGGCGGATGACGGGCGTGCGGACGCCCTGGAGCGAGATGGCGCGGACGGCGGCGTTGTCGGGGGTCGGGCCCGAGGCCTTCTGGCGACTGTCGCTGAGGGAATGGCGGATGCTGACGGAGCGGCCCGCAGGCGCGGCGCCGATCGGGCGCAGCGAGCTGAGGCAAATGGCGGAGGCGTGGCCCGATGACTGACCCGATCGAACCGTCCGGACTGGACGCGGTGCCGATGAAGGCGGCCGAGGCGGCGGCGGCGCTGGAGTCGCTGAGGGAACCGGCCGAGCGGGCGGCGGCCTCGATCGAGGATGCGTTCGGCCGGGCCGGCGAGAGCCTGACGCGGTCGCTGGCTCGGGCGGCGGCGGACGGCGAGGTGACGCTGTCCGAACTGGCGCGGGCCATGCTGGCGGCGGTGAATGCGGGGGCCGGGTCGGGCGGCGGCGGGCTGTCGGACGCCATCGCCCAGGCGGTGCGGACCCTCTTTTCGGGATCGCGTGCGGACGGCGGACCGGTCGCCGGCGGTGGCGCCTATCTGGTCGGCGAGCGCGGGCCAGAGGTGTTCCGGCCGTCGGGCGCGGGGGTGATCGAAGCTGTCGGGGGTGCGGGCGTAACGGTCAATGTCCGTGTGGACGGCGGGGCGCAAGGTCTGCTGCGGTCGGAGGCCCAGATCGCCCAGATGCTTGCGCGCGCCGTGGCGCTGGGCGCGCGCAAGCTTTGATGTCGGACCGTTCCCGGGTCAGAGGCGCTTGGGGTCGGGACCGAAGCGATTGTCTCCAGCCTGGGTGTCGGTGACGCCGACCCACAGCAGGAAGCCCAGGTTGACCAGCAGGATCAGGGCGAAAAATCCGAAGGCGGGACCGATCAGGGCGAGGATGGCCGCCGGATCCTCGCGATCCAGCGCCGCCTGGTTGACGATGGCCGAGACGCCGACCATGGCCACGCCAACGCAGACGCCCACGATGGTGACGACCCAGGGGATGGCGACCAACCAGCCGGATTTGCCCATGTCGTGAAGGCGTTTCACCGTGATGGCGAGGTTGGGCCAGATCAGCGCCAGGGAGATCAGTCCCCCCAGGATGGGGATCCAGCCGGCGACCACGCCGACGCCGAGACAGATCAGCCAGCCGATCCAGAAATGCGAGCGCCGGGTGCGGCCCTCGAATGAAAACAACAACTTCTGCCAGTCGAAGCTTTGAATCTGGGACGAACTTTCGATGCTCATGGCGCCCTCCCGCGCGATCCGGACCGGGTCCGGCGAGGGAGGATGGCGTACCGGCGCTCGCTCGACAAGCGAAAGCGGGCCCGGAAAGGAACCGGACAGGAGAGATGGAATGGCCTTTCACGAGGTGAGGTTGCCCGCGCGCCTGGCGTTCGGATCGACCGGCGGGGTGGAGCGGCGCACCGAAATCGTGACCCTGGGGTCCGGGTTCGAGCGCCGGTCGACGCCCTGGGCGGAGGGGCGTCGGCGCTATCTGATCGGGGCGAATCTGAGATCGTTGGACGACATGGCGGCCTTGACCGCTTTCTTCGAGGCGCGGCGCGGGCGGCTATACGGGTTCCGGTTCCGGGATTTCGCCGATTTCAAATCCTGCGCGCCGGGCGCGTCGACAAGCGCGGTGGACCAGGTCCTGGGCCAAGGGGACGGCGTGCGGACCGGGTTCGCGCTCTCGAAGCGATACGGTGAGGACGACAACGCCGCGGATCGGAGGATCGCCAAACCCGTCGAAGGCACGGTGCGTGTGGCGGTGGACGGGATTGAGCGGCCCGGAGACGCGTTCGCCGTCGACTACGCCACCGGCTTGATCACGCTGGACGAGGCCCCGCCCGTCGGCTCCGTGGTGACGGCCGGCTTTGAATTCGACACGCCGGTGCGGTTCGACACGGATCGGATCGAAGTGACGCTGGAAAGCTTCGGGGCCGGCCGGATGGCGGCCGCGCCGCTGATAGAGGTCCGGGTCCAGGCATGAGGGACATTCCGGAGGAATTGGCGGGCCGCATCGAAAGCGGGGCGGCGACGATGTGCCATGCCTGGGTGCTGAGGCGGGCGGACGGGGTCGAGACGGGGTTCACGGACCATGACCGCGACCTGACCGTCGGCGGGGTGACCTGTCGGGCGGCGTCCGGCTGGACGGCGGGCGCGGCGGAGAGCGCGGTCGGATTGGGCGCCGGGTCGGCCGCCATCGCGGGGGCGTTGGACGATGCGGCGATCACGGACGGGGACATCGAGGCCGGGCTGTACGACGGAGCCGATGTCGCGCTGTGGCGGGTTGACTGGTCGCAGCCGGACCTGCGGGTGCGTCTGTGGACGGCGACGCTGGCGCGCTTCCGGCGAGAGGGCGGTGGTTTCATCGCCGAGCTTGAGGGGCCGCTGGCGAAGCTGGAGCGGGTGGTGGGGCGGACCTATGGGCGGATGTGTGACGCCTTGCTGGGCGATGGGCGGTGTCGGGTCGATCTGGCGGCCTTCCCCGGCGCGGCGTGCGACAAGCGCTGGCCGACCTGCGTCGGGACCTTCGCCAACGGGATCAACTTCCAGGGGTTTCCGGACATCCCGGGCGACGACTTCCTGACGGCCGCTCCGGTCGAGGGCGGGCGCTATGACGGCGGGAGCCGCCGATGAGCGGCCGGGCCGCTGCGGTCGCCAGGACCTGGCTGGGAACGCCGTACCGGCACCAGACCAGCGTGCGAGGCGAGGGCGCCGACTGCCTGGGACTGGTGCGGGGCGTCTGGCGCGAACTGGTGGGGCGCGAGCCGGAGCCTCCGCCGGCCTATCAGGCCGACTGGGCGGAGGTCGGCGGCGAGGAGACCTTGCTGGCGGCGGCGCGCCGCTGGCTGAGGGAGAAGCCGGTCAAGGACGCGGCGGTCGGCGATGTGCTGATGTTCCGGATGGCGGCGGGCTGCCCGGTCAAACACTGCGCGATCCTGAGCGACACGGCGGGCCCCGAGCCGCGAATGATCCACGCCTATTGGGGCCGGGCGGTGGTGGAGAGCTGGATCGGCGCCTGGTGGCGCAGCCGGCTGGTGGCGGTGTTCGGGTGGCCGGCCGGCGAGGGTGAGGACGATTGAATGGCTCAAATCATCCTGAGCAGCGTGGGGCAGGCGGTCGGCGGACCGATCGGAGCCGTCATCGGCTCGACCCTGGGGCGGGCGATCGACCAGCGGGTCATCTCAAGCCTGGAGCCGGCCCGGCAAAAGGGACCGCGTCTGGAGGCGTTGAAGATCCAGGGGACGGCCGAGGGCGCGCCGATGGCCGCCGTGTTCGGGCGGGCCCGCGTGACCGGTCAGATGATCTGGGCGGCGCGGTTTCTTGAAGGGCGAAAAACCTCCTCGAGCGGCAAGGGCGGGCCGAGGACGGCGGCGTACGACTATTCCCTGAGTTTCGCCGTCGCTCTGTGCGAGGGCGAAATCGACGGGATCGGCCGGGTCTGGGCCGACGGGCGGCGGATGGACCTGTCGGGCGTGACGATGCGGGTGCATCGCGGCGACGGTGATCAGACGCCGGATCCTCTCATCGAAGCGGTGGAGGGAGCGGCGCCGGCGTATCGGGGAACGGCCTATGTGGTGTTCGAGGATCTGCCGCTGGGGCCGTATGGAAACCGGCCGCCGCAGCTGTCCTTTGAGGTGTTCCGGCGAGCGGGGTCCGACGGAACGGCGCTGGAGGACCGGCTGGAAGGGGTGTGCCTGATCCCCGGCGCCGGGGAGTTCGTGCTCGCGACCGATGTCGTCGCCCGCCGCGAGGGGCTGACGCGGACCGCGGCGGAGAATGTTCACGGCGGGGACGGCCGAACGGACCTGATCGTCTCGCTCGACCAGTTGATGGCGCAGGCGCCGGCGCTGAAGCGGGTCAGCCTGGTGATCGGCTGGTTCGGGACCGACCTGCGGGCGGCGCACTGCACGATCCGGCCCGGCGTCGAACGGGTGGCGAAGGCCACGGAGCCGCTGGCCTGGTCGGTCGCGGGGCTGGCGCGCGGGGACGCCCATGTGATCTCGGAGAGTGGCGGCGGCCCGGCCTATGGCGGGACGCCTTCGGACCAGAGCGTGCGCGAAGCCGTGACGGCGCTGAAGGCGCGAGGGCTGGAGGTCACCCTGTATCCGTTCGTCTTCATGGATGTGGCGCCGGGGAACGGGTTGGCCGATCCCTACGGCGGGACGGGTCAGCCGCCCTATCCATGGCGCGGGCGGGTCAGGGGACGCGACGGGAGCCAGGCGGCGGCCGATGTCGCGGCCGTGTTCGGCACCGTGAGCGGCTGGGGTCTGCGGCGGCTGGCGCAGCACTATGCGGCGCTGGCGGCGGAGACGGGGGCCGACGGACTGTTGATCGGGTCCGAGATGCGGGGGCTGACCTGGACGCGCGACGCCGGCGGAGGTTTTCCGGCGGTGGATCAGTTCAGGACGCTGGCGGCCGAGTGTCGGGCGATCGCCGGACCGGATGTGGCGATCAGCTATGCGGCGGACTGGTCGGAATATTTCGGGCGGCATGACGGGGCGGACGCGGTCTTTCATCTGGACCCGCTGTGGGCCGACGCGAACATCGATTACGTGGGTATCGACTGGTACCCGCCGCTGGGCGACTGGCGGGCCGGCGACGGCGGCGTGGACGGCGAGGCTTTCGCCGCGCCTGACGATCCCGCCTATCTGTCGGCGCAGGTCGCGGGGGGCGAGGGATTCGACTGGTTCTACGCCTCGGAGGTTGACCGGGCGGCGCAGGTGCGCACGGCCATCGCCGACACCGCGCACGGAGAAGACTGGCTGTTCCGGCCCAAGGACCTGAAGGGCTGGTGGAGCCATCCTCACCATGACCGGCCGGGCGGTGTGCGAAGCGCGACGCCGACGGCCTGGGCGCCGGGCATGAAGCCGATTCGGCTGACAGAGTTCGGCTGCGCGGCCGTCGACAGGGGCGGCAACGCGCCGAACCTGTTTCAGGACCCGAAGAGCGCCGAGAGCAGCCTGCCGCCGTTCTCGACGGGGGGGCGCGACGACCGGATGCAGCGGCGGGCGCTGGAGGCGGTGCTCGGGTACTATGCGGAGCCTCGGAACAATCCGGTTTCAGCGGTCTATGGCGGGCCGATGCTGGCGGGCGCGGACGCCTGGTGCTGGGATGCACGGCCATGGCCGACGTTTCCGGGACGGACGGATGTGTGGGCCGATGCGCCGGCGTGGCGCACCGGGCACTGGCTGAACGGCCGGCTGGGCGGCGATACGCGGGAGCTGATCGGGGCGGTCCTGGAGCGGGGCGGGCTGGCCGCTGACGATTTCGATGTCGGAGCCGTCAGCGGGGCGGTGCAGGGCTATGTCATCGATCGACCGATGCGGACGCGCGATGCGCTGGAGCCGCTGCTGGCCGCCCTGGGGCTGGCCGCGGCGGAACGGGACGGCAAGGTCGCGATCGTCGGCGAGACAGCCGGGACGCCGTTGATGCTGGACGGTCTGGCCTTGCCGGAAGAGGGAGCCAGCGTCCGGGCGGACCGAAGGCTGGAGCCGTCGCCGGCGACAGCGCGCGTCAGGTTCATAGAAGGGGATGCGGACTATCAGACGGGGTCGGTCATCGTGCGGTCGGCAGGCGGTGGCGGCGGGATCGATCTTGACCTGCCGGCGGTGTGCTCGGCCGCGCTGGCGCGGGCGGCGGCCGAACGGGCGCTGGAAGAGGCGGCGGACGAGCGGTTGACCGTCGCGCCGGGGCCCCTCCTGGCGATGCGGCTGGAACCGGGCGACAGGGTGTCGATCGAAGGCCGGGGCGGGGACTGGCGCGTCATGCGCCTGGACATGGACGATACGCCGTCCGCGGTGCTGGAACGGGCGTCGTCGGTGGCTGTCGGCCCCGAGGACGGCGAACCGGCCGCCGGCGACCCGGGCGCCGTGATCGCCGCGCCCTTCTTCCGGATGGTCGAACTGCCGCCGCTGGTTGGACATGAGGCGGATGGGCGGCCGGTGGCGGTCGTCGCGGCCGAGCCTTGGCGGCCGATGTGGATCTTCGCCGGGGCGTCGACTGAAGCCTTGACGGCCCGGGGAGAAGCCGCGCGCCCGGCGACCGTGGGGGTGCTGACCGAGCCGTTGGAGGCCGGACCCCGCCATCGCTGGGACCGGGTGAATACGCTGACGGTCAGGATCGAGGGCCGGGCTCCCGAAAGCCGTCCGGATATCGCGGTGCTTGCGGGCGCCAATGCGGCGGCGGTCGAGACGGCGGAGGGCTGGGAGCTGGTGCAGTTCCGGACGGCCGAACTGGTCGGCGAAGAGGTCTGGCGCCTGGGAGGACTGTTGCGCGGGCAGCAGGGAACGGTGGCGACCGGAGCGCCGACAGGCGCGGTCGTGGTTCTGCTGGACACGGCGCCGGCGCGGGCGGAGTCGCCACGGTCCGAGAGGGGGGCGCCGCTGATCTGGCGCGCCGGGCCGGCGGGCGGTCCCGCGGGCGGGGCGGGGGTCAGCGAGGTCGCCTATGTGACGACGGGCGTTCACGACCGGCCCTGGTCGCCGGCGCATCTGCGGGCGACCGCGCGCGACGATGGCGGGTTCGACCTGGGTTGGGTCGCGCGGTCGCGGATCGACGGGGACCGCTGGGATGGAGAGCCGGCCTCGACCGATCCGATGCGGTTCCGCATCAGGATCCGTGCGGGAACGTCGGAGCTCAGGACGTTCGAGGCTGAAGGCGGCGCCGCCCTGTATGAGGCGGCGGATGTCGCGGCGGACTTTCCTGGCGGGCCCTCGCCGCTTGCGGTGGTCGCCGTGGCGCAGTGGGGCGAGGGCTATGGCTGGGGCGTCGAGGCGACAACGGTGTTGGGATAGCCCGTCAGAGTTTTCCGCGGCCCACCTTTCGGGAATCCCCTCGATGGCCTAACTGATCCCTTGGCATTGACGGGCTGACGCACTTTGCGCTGCTCACGCCGGGCGCAGGAGCGATTTCGAACGTGGCGGGCGATCCCTACAAGGAGCTGGGTGTTTCGAGGGGCGCGAGCGCGGACGAGATCAAGAAGGCGTTCCGCAAGCTCGCCAAGGAACTGCATCCCGACAAGAACCCCGGAAACACCGTCGCCGACGAGCGGTTCAAGCGGATCACCGCCGCCTTCGACCTGCTGGGCGACAAGGAGAAGCGCGCCAAATTCGATCGCGGCGAGATCGATGCTGACGGACGCGAACAGTTCCGCGGTTTCGGCGGGGGCGGACAGACGCGTGGCGCGCCGGGCGGCAACCCGTTCGGTCAGGGCGGGACCCGGCAGCAGGGCTTCGAAAATATCGATCTGGACGAGTTGTTCGGCGGCATGTTCGGCGGCGGCGCGAGACCCGGCGGCGCCCGGGGCGGCGGCTTCGCCGGTGGAGGCGTCAGTCGGGGGGCGGACGTCAAGGCGACGCTCGAGATCAGTCTTGAGGATTCGATCTCCGGGGCGACGCGGCGGATCCAGTTTTCCGACGGGCGGACGCTGGATGTCACCATCCCCAAGGGCGCGGCGGACGGCCAGACGATCCGGCTGAGGGGGCAGGGCGCGCCCGGCGCCTCGGGCCGCAGCGAGGCGGGCGACGCCCTGATCACGCTGAAGATCGCGCGGCACCCGATCTTCACGCGGGACGGCGCCGACCTGACGATGGATCTGCCTGTCACACTGTACGATGCGGTGCTGGGGGGGAAGATCCCGGTGCGGACGCCGGAAGGGACGGTCTCCATGACCATTCCCAAGGGGTCGAACTCGGGCAAGGTGTTGCGGCTGAAGGGTCGCGGAGCCTTCGCGGACGGCAAGCGGGGCGATCTGCTGGCCAGGCTGATGGTCATGCTGCCCGAGGAAGAGGACGCAGCCCTCGTCAAGCTGGCCCAGACGATGCGCGATGCTGCTCCCTACAAGCCGTGGCGGGACTGATGCTCAACCGACCGAATGTGAAACCGGCCCGACCGTGGTTTTCGTCCGGACCGACGGCCAAGCGGCCGGGATGGTCGTCGCAGGCGATCCCGCATGAACTGCTGGGCCGCGGCATCCGCGCGCCCGAGGTGGTGGAGCGGTTCGCGCATGGCCTGCAGCTGACACGGGCGTTGCTGCAGGTCCCCCGGGACTGGGTGCTGGTCTATGTTCCGGGATCCGACACCGCCGCGGTCGAGGCGGCCATGTGGTCGATGCTGGGCGAACGGCCGGTGCAGGTGCTGGCGTTCGAGAATTTCGGCAAGGTCTGGGCGACGGATGCGAAAGACCATCTGAAACTCGATCCCGAGGTGCTGACGGCGGCCTGGGGAAGCTGGCCCGATACGTCCGGCGTCGATCCGAAGAAGGACCTGGTGTTTCCGTGGAACGGAACGACGTCGGGCGTGTGCGCTCCGGACGGGGACTTCATCGCCGATGACCGGGAAGGGGTGGTGATCTGCGACGCCACGTCGGCGGCGTTCGCCATGCCGTTGCCGTGGGGCAAGCTGGATGTGGTGACGTTCAGCTTCCAGAAGGCGCTGGGCGGCGAGGCCGGCCTGGGGGTGGCGGCGCTGTCGCCCCGGGCGGTCGCGCGGCTGGACCGCTATGCGCCGCCGCGCAGCGTGCCGAAGGTTCTGCGGTTGCGCGATGCGAACGGATTCGACCGGCTGCTGGCCAACGGGTCGATGCTGAACACCTTCTCGGTGTGGACGATCGAGGACTGGATCGACGCGGTTGAATGGGGACTGGCGGCAGGGGGGCTCGACGCCCTGATCGCGCGGACGAACGCAAACGCCGCAGCCCTGGACGCCTGGGTGCGGCGAACGGACTGGGTCGAATATCTGGCCGGCGACCCGGCGACGCGGTCGACGACTTCGGTATGCCTGAAGATCGTGGATGCGCGGGTCGCGGCGATGGACGACGACGGTCGCCGGGCCCTGGTCACCCGCATCAAGGCGCTGGTGGAGGATGCCGGCGCTGCCTTCGATATCGAGAGTCATCGCAACGCCCCGGCGGGGTTGCGGATCTGGTGCGGCTGCACCGTCGATGTCGCGGACATCGAGGCGCTGACGCCCTGGCTGGACTGGGCTTTCGAGACGGCGCTGGCGGAATAATCGTCCGGCGACGGGACACCCGCCGATTCCCCGGCTATAGGCTGCGCCCGCATTCCGAAATCCCGGACAGCGGAGAACAGTCTTGGCGAACGTCGCGGTAGTCGGCGCCCAATGGGGCGACGAGGGCAAGGGCAAGATCGTCGACTGGCTGTCGAACCGGGCCGATATGGTCGTCAGGTTCCAGGGCGGGCACAACGCCGGCCATACGCTGGTCGTCGACGGCAAGGTCTACAAGCTGGCGCTGCTGCCGTCCGGCGTGGTGCAGGGCAAGCCCTCGATCATCGGCAACGGCGTGGTCGTCGATCCCTGGCATCTGGTCGGCGAGATCGGGAAGATCGAGGCGCAGGGCGTTCGCATCAGCCCGGAAGTCCTGATCGTGGCCGACAACGCCTGCCTGATCCTGCCTATCCATCCGGCGCTGGACGTGGCGCGGGAGGCTGCGGCCAGCGCGCCGGGCGCGCGGATCGGCACCACGGGCCGTGGCATCGGCCCGGCCTATGAAGACAAGGTCGGACGCCGTGCGATCCGGGTCTGCGACCTGGCCAATGTCGACGACCTGAAGGTCAAGATCGACCGGCTGCGCTCGCACCACGATCCGCTGCGCGCGGGGCTGGGCCTGGAGCCGATCGACCCCGAGGCGCTGCTGAACCAGTTGCTGGAGATCGCCCCGAAAATCCTGCCCTATGTGCAGCCGGCCTGGCGGGTGCTGGATCAGGCCCGGCGGGACGGGAAGCGCGTGCTGTTCGAGGGCGCGCAAGGCGCCTTTCTGGACGTGGACCACGGCACCTATCCCTATGTGACCAGTTCGAACACAGTGGCCGGTCAGGCGGCGGCGGGGTCGGGCATCGGGCCGCGCGGCGTCGGCTATGTGCTGGGGATCGTGAAGGCCTACACGACACGCGTGGGCGAGGGGCCTTTCGCCTGTGAGTTGAATGACGAGGTCGGCCAGCATCTGGCCACCGTCGGCCGCGAGGTCGGGGTCAACACCGGCCGGGCGCGCCGTTGCGGCTGGTTCGATGCGGTGCTGGTGCGCCAATCGGTGGCGATCAACGGAATCGACGGGATCGCCCTGACCAAGCTGGACGTGCTGGACGGATTGAAGACGCTGAAGATCTGCACCGGCTATCGCATCGAAGGACAGGTGCTGGACTATCTGCCGTCAAGCCTGAAGGCCCAGGCCGCGGCTGAACCGGTATTCGAGGAAATGGAAGGGTGGAGCGAAAGCACCGCCGGCGCCCGGAGCTTCCGCGATCTGAACGCCAACGCCGTCAAGTATGTCCGCCGAATCGAGGAGTTGATCGGTGCTCCGGTGGCCCTGCTGTCGACCAGCCCGGAACGCGACGACACCATCATGATGCACGATCCGTTCCGGGGCTGAGCCGGCCTTCGGCATTCAACCGGCCTTAACCGGCGGCCGTTAAGGATGACCGTCCCGGACTGGAGGGATGCGTCTTGTTTGCTGTTGATCGCCGCGTGCTGGCCAAAATGGCTCCCATGTTGGGGCGGGTTCTGATCGTCGATCCGAATCCGCATGCCGCGCGCATGCTGACCGAGATCATCAAGGGACTGGGCGCCGCCGAGATCGTGGTCGAGCCGAACACTGACCGTGCCCTGAAGACCGCGGCCGAGCTGGAGCCGGGCATCATCTTCACCGAACGGACCGGCGAAAAGCTGGACGGTGAGGCCCTGGCCCGGAGGATCAGGCGTTCGCACCTCGGATGCCGCCGCGTTCCGATCATCATGGTGACCGCGGAAGCGACAGCCACCACCATTCTCGGCGCTCGCGACGCAGGCGTGCACGAGTTCCTGCGGAAGCCTTTCACCATCGCCGATCTCTTCAAGCGCGTCGAAAACGTCGCTCTCAAGCCGCGAGACTGGGTCGAGGCGGTCGGCTACGTCGGACCGGACCGGCGGCGGTTCAATTCCGGCGAGTTTTCCGGACCGGGCAAACGCAGGGCCGACAAACCCTCGACCGGCGCCGAGGCGAATGCCGCGGCCAAGGATCAGGCCATGCGCATCCTCGCCGCGGCGCTGGATCAGTTCGACAGCGATCCGATGCAGGCTGTCCGCGCCATCCGCGAACAGGCGGCCCAACTCAAGGCCTTGGCGATGAGTGCGTCAGACTCCCGGCTCGTGGTCGCGGTCGGCGCACTGGAGGTCACCCTGGCGTCCGGGCCGGCGACCAGGGAAACCCTGGCCGCCCCGATCGGAACATTGCTGGCCATGGCGCCGGTCGCCGCGCTGCAACGGGCCGGCTGAGGCCCTTCTGCTGTCGACCTCGACAGCCTTGATCAGGCGTCGACCAGATTTCGCTCGTCGGCTGCGGCGCGCATGGCCTTCTGCAGCTTTTCGAAGGCGCGAACCTCGATCTGACGGACGCGCTCACGCGACACGCCATACTGGCCGGCAAGCTCTTCCAGCGTCACCGGATCGTCCTTGAGGCGGCGCTCGGTCAGGATGTGCTTCTCCCGGTCGGTCAGCTCCTGCATGGCCTCCTCAAGCAGACCCATGCGGATCGACTTTTCCTCGCTCTCGGCGAGGGCGGTTTCCTGCGACACCGCAGTGTCGTCGGCCAGCCAGTCCTGCCATTCGCTCTCGCCATCCGAGCGGATCGGTGCGTTCAGCGAGGAGTCGCCGCCGAGGCGACGGTTCATGTTGGTGACCTCTTCCTCGGATACGCCCAGCTTGGTGGCGATGGCGGCGAGGTGCTCGGGATGCAGGTCGCCTTCCTCGAAGGCCGAGATCTGGCTCTTGGCCTTGCGCAGGTTGAAGAACAGCTTCTTCTGCGCGGCGGTGGTGCCCATTTTCACAAGCGACCAGCTGCGCAGGATGTATTCCTGGATCGAGGCGCGGATCCACCACATGGCGTAGGTGGCCAGGCGGAAGCCCTTGTCGGGGTCGAATTTCTTGACGGCCTGCATAAGGCCCACGTTGCCCTCGGAAATCACTTCGCCGATCGGCAGGCCGTAGCCGCGATAGCCCATGGCGATCTTCGCCACCAGGCGCAGGTGGGACGTCACAAGGCGGTGGGCGCTCTCGGCGTCCTGGTGCTCGGTCCAGCGCTTGGCGAGCATGAACTCCTCGTCCTTCGCCAGCATCGGAAATTTGCGGATTTCAGTCAGGTATCGCGACAAGCCCTGTTCAGGCGACATCACCGCGAGTGATCTAGCTACAGCCATATGGTCCCTCCGACCGTTTGAACGAGCGGGTCCTTCGGAAGCGGCCACCCAATGTGCACCGCCGCCTCACCCCTCAACCGATGAAATAGGGTCGGGTTTCCGCACTTGTCAGTGGCGGATGGTCACACGTGAGCGTGACCGTTGCCCCGGCGCCACGGCATCGAATAGCGGAGTCTATAACAAAGAGTCAGTCCTTAATCAAGACTGACTATAGGGCGGCGAGGATTTCTTCCAGCGCCCGCATATCCTCCGGCGGCTGCGTCTCGAACCGAAGCGCCTCGCCGGTGATCGGGTGGACGAAGCCGAGGATGGCCGCGTGGAGCGCCTGACGGGATAGTCCGGCCGCCGAGATCGCCGCACGCACGGGATTGGCGGGGCTGCCGGTGCCGTAGACCGGATCGCCCAGCAGTGGCGCGCCCTTCGAAGCCATGTGGACGCGAATCTGGTGGGTGCGGCCGGTGTGCAGGGTGCAGGCGATGCGCGCGGCCATGGGCGGGGCGGCGGGGCGCGAGCCCTTTTGTGGGGAAGCGCCGAAAACCCGTTCGACCACGTAATCCGTGATGGCCTCCCGGCCGCCGTGGCTGAGAACCGCCATCTTCTTGCGATCCCCGCTCGAACGGCCGAGCTGGGAGATGATGCGGCCATGCTCGGGGCGCAGCGAGCCCCGGGTCAGGGCGATATAGGTGCGTTCGATGTCATGGTCGGCGAACAGGGCCGACAGCCCGGCGTGGGCCGCGTCGGACTTGGCGGCGACCATCACGCCGGACGTATGCTTGTCCAGCCGGTGCACGATCCCCGGGCGGGCCACGCCGCCGATGCCCGACAGCGATGCGGCGCAGTGGTGGAGCAGGGCGTTGACCAGGGTGCCGGTCTCGCTGCCCGGCGCCGGATGGACCGCCATGCCGGCCGCCTTGTCGATGACGATCAGATGGGCGTCTTCGTAGAGCACCGTCAGGGGAATCGCTTCCGGCTGGGGAATGGCGGACACGACCGCCGGCAGGGCGACCGCATACAGGCCAGGCTGGGCCTTGCCCGAGGCGACGGACACCGGCGCGCCGTCGCGGGTGATCACGCCTTCCGCCAGCAGGGCCTGCAGCCGCGCGCGCGACAGCGTCGGGAAGATGTCGGTGAGGGCCTTGTCGAGGCGGACGCCGCCGGTCTCAAGGCGCGCCTCCAGAACCGTGACGCCGTCCTCGTCTGCGAGGAGGTCTTCGGACAGAAGGGGTTCGTCGGACACGGCGCGCTCCGCCGCCCCGGAAGGCGGGCGGTCGCCGATCTAGCACGACAGGCCGGCGGACACACAAGGCGCGCCTTGGCGAACGACGGGTTGCGGGTTTATGGTCAAGCTTGGTTTTGCTAAGGGGGTGAAGGCCATGCGAGTCTGGATTCTTGCAGCCGCGGCCGGGGGGGCGGCGCTGGCGTTGGGCAGTTGCGCGACCATGAGCGCGGAACAGTGCATGGCGGGCGACTGGTCCAGCCAGGGCTACGCCGACGGCGCGGCGGGCCTGACCATGAGCCGGCTGAACGATCATGCCGAGGCCTGCGCCAAGCATGGCGTGACGCCGGACGCCTCCGCCTATGGCGCCGGACGGGAACAGGGCCTGAGGCAGTACTGCACGCCTGACCGCGGTTTTCAGGCCGGCCGGACGGGGTCGAGCTATGGCGGCGTTTGCCCGTCGCGTCTGGAAGCCGACTTCATTCCGGCGTACCGCGACGGCCAGTTGGTTCATCAGGCCGAGCAGGCCCTGGCCGATGCGCGTGGCCGGGTGGAGTCGCTGGGGGACCGGCTGGAAGAGCTGGACGACAAGATCACCGCCAAACAGGCCGAGGCCCGGGCGGACGGCCTGTCCGACCAGCAACGCGAGACGATCCGCAACCGCATTCAGGAGCTCCGGCGCGAGCGCGCGGACACCGAGCGGGACTGGCGCCGGGCCCAGGAGGCCATCGACGACGCCGAACGCGACGTCAGGGACGTGCGCTGGCGGTTCCGGAGCCAGTACGGCGACTGGTAGGGCGTCAGGTCGCCGCTATCAGGCGGCTTTTGACGCAGCCGAGCCGAAGTGCGGGTTCAGCTCGCCCTTCGCATAGCGCTGCGCCATCTGCGCTGTCGACAGCGGCCGGATTTTCGACGCCTGGCCCTCGCAGCCGAACTGGACGAACCGCTCCTGGCAGAGTTTGCGCATCGCCTCCTTGGCGGGCTTCATCCAGGCGCGCGGATCGAACTCGCCCGGCTTTTCCGCAAGCAGTTTGCGCACCGCTCCGGTCATGGCCATGCGGTTGTCGGTGTCGATGTTGATCTTGCGCACGCCGTGCTTGATTCCGCGCTGGATTTCCTCGACCGGCACGCCCCAGGTCTGGGGCATCTTGCCGCCGTACTGGTTGATGATGTCCTGCAGGTCCTGCGGCACCGAGGACGAGCCGTGCATGACCAGATGGGTGTCGGGCAGGCGGCGGTGGATTTCCTCGATCACATTCATGGCGAGGACGTCGCCGTCGGGCTTGCGCGTGAATTTGTAGGCGCCGTGGCTGGTGCCCATGGCGATGGCCAGGGCGTCGACCTGGGTCTCGCGGACGAAGTCGACGGCCTGGTCGGGATCGGTCAGAAGCTGGGAGTGATCCAGCTTGCCCTCGAAGCCGTGGCCGTCCTCGGCCTCGCCCATGCCGGTCTCCAGCGAGCCCAGCACGCCCAGTTCGCCCTCGACCGAGACGCCGCAGCTATGGGCCATCTGGACCACGCGGCGGGTGACGTCGACATTGTATTCGTAGCTGGCGGGGGTCTTGGCGTCCTCTTCCAGCGAGCCGTCCATCATCACCGAGGTGAAGCCATACTGGATGGCGGTGGCGCAGGTGGCGGGGCCGTTGCCGTGGTCCTGGTGCATGCAGACGGGGATGTGCGGATACAGCTCGGCCAGGGCGTCGATCAGCTTGGCCAGGACGATGTCGTTGGCGTAGTTCCGCGCGCCGCGGCTGGCCTGGATGATGACGGGGGCGTTGACCGCCTCGGCCGCCTCCATGATCGCCAGTCCCTGCTCCATGTTGTTGATGTTGTAGGCGGGCAGGCCGTAGCCGTTTTCGGCCGCGTGATCGAGAAGCTGTCGCAGCGTGATGCGCGCCATGGGGTGTCTCCTGAGCCCGTATGTTTTGCCGGTGGTTTAGCCGCCCTGCGCCTCGAAGTCACGCATTGTAACAACGCAGACGTCAGGTCCGGAGCGCCTCGACGCCCGGCAGGGGCTTGCCCTCCATCCACTCCAGGAAGGCCCCGCCGGCGGTGGAGACGAAGGTCATGTCGTCGGCCACGCCCGCGTGGTGCAGGGCCGCGACCGTGTCGCCGCCGCCGCCGACCGCCGTCAGGACCCCGGCCTTGGCCAGGGCGGCCGCATGACGGGCGACCGCGACGGTGGCCGTGTCGAAGGGCGGTACCTCGAACACGCCGAGCGGGCCATTCCAGATGAGGGTCTTCGAGGCGGTCAGGGCGTCGACGAGGCGGGCGACGCTGGCCGGGCCGGCGTCGAGGATCTTGTCGTCGGCCGACAGCGGCTGGCCGGCCACGACGGTGCGTGCCGCCGCGCCGGGCTTGACCTCGGTCGCCACGATGAAGTCCACGGGCAGCAGGATCTCGCAGCCCCGGGCCTTGGCCTCGGTCAGGATCTCGCGGGCAGTGTCGGCCATGTCGCGCTCGGCCAGGGAGCCGCCGATATTGATCCCCTGGGCGAACAGGAAGGTGTTGGCCATGCCGCCGCCGATGGCCAGCCGGTCCAGCTTGCCGACGAGGTTCTTCAGCAGGTCCAGCTTGGTCGAGACCTTGGCCCCGCCGACGATGCCCATGACCGGCTTCCGCGGCTTGCCAAGGGCGGCGTCCAGCGCGTCGAGCTCGCGCCGCATCGACTCGCCGGCATAGGCGGGCAGCAGGCGGGCAAGTCCCTCCGTCGAGGCGTGGGCGCGGTGGGCGGCGGAGAAGGCGTCATTGACGTAGAGGTCGCCGAGGTCGGCGAGCTGTTGCGCGAAGGCCGGGTCGTTGGCCTCCTCCCCGGCGTGGAAGCGAACGTTTTCCAGCAGGACCACGCCGCCCACGGGCAGGTCGGCGATCATGGTCCTGGCCTCATCGCCCACGCAGTCGGTCGCGAACCGCACGGGGGCGCCCAGCAGGTGTTCGAGGTCGTCGACCACCGGCTGCAGGCTCATCGACGGGACCACCTTGCCCTTCGGCCGGTCGAAATGGGCCAGCAGGGCGACCTTGGCCCCGGCGTCGCGCAGCCGGTTGATGGTCGGGATGGCGACGCGCAGCCGGGTGTCCTCGGTGACCTTGCCGTCCTCCATCGGGACGTTGAAATCCACGCGGACGAGGGCGGTCTTGCCGGCGAGGGAGGGAGCGTCGTCGAGGGTGCGGAAGGTCATCGGTCTATCCTGTCTCCTCCCTGTCCGCGAAGCGGATGGGGAGGTGGCGCGGCGCGCTTGCGCCGTGACGGAGGGGTTGTCACCCCGGACTCCGTGCGGTGGAAGGACCCTTCCACCGCTTCGCGGTCCCCCTCCCCATCGCTACGCGACGGGGAGGAGACACCGGCGTCAGATCAGCTTGCTCATCACCAGCGCCGTGTCGGCCATCCGCGTCGCGAAGCCCCACTCGTTGTCATACCAGGTCAGGACGCGCGCCAGCGTGCCGTCGACCACCTGGGTCTGGGGCAGGGCGGCGGTGGACGAGGCGGCCACGTGGTTCATGTCGATCGAGACGACCGGGTCGGTGGTGGTGTCCAGGACGCCCTTCATCGGGCCCGACGCGGCGGCGACCAGGGCGGCGTTGATCTCCTCGACGGTGACCTGACGTCCGGCCACGACCTTCAGGTCGACGACCGAGACGTTCGGCGTCGGCACCCGGATCGACGAGCCGTCCAGCTTGCCCTTCAGCTCCGGCAGGACCAGGCCCAGGGCCTTGGCGGCGCCGGTCGAGGTCGGGATCATCGACAGGGCGGCGGCGCGGCCGCGGTACAGATCCTTGTGCATCGTATCCAGCGTCGGCTGGTCGCCGGTGTAGGAGTGGATGGTGGTCATATAGCCGCGCTCGATGCCGAACAGGTCGTTCAGCACCTTGGCGACCGGGGCCAGGGCGTTGGTTGTGCACGAGCCGTTCGAGACGACGATGTCGTCGGCGGTCAGGACGTCATGGTTGACCTTGTAGACGATGGTCTTGTCGGCGCCGTCGCAGGGGGCCGAGACCAGCACGCGCTTGGCGCCGGCGGTCAGGTGGGCCGACGCCTTTTCCTTCGTCGTGAACAGGCCGGTGCATTCGAAGGCGATGTCGACGTTCAGCTCCTTGTGCGGAAGCTTCGACGGATCGCGCTCGGCGGTGACCTTGATCTTGCCCAGGCCGACATCGATCCAGTCGTCGCCGAACTCGACCGTGCCGGGGAAGCGGCCGTGCACGGAGTCGTATTTCAGCAGGTGGGCGTTGGTGGCCACCGGCCCCAGATCGTTGATCGCCACCACCTCGATGTCGCGACGGCCATGCTCGACGATCGAGCGCAGGACGAGGCGGCCGATGCGGCCGAAACCATTGATGGCGACGCGGACGGTCATGGGGCGGTCTCCGTGGAAGCGGGCTGAATGTCGGGCTTCAATGGAACCGGAGGGCGCGAGGATCAAGCCCGCGCCCGTAACAAGGCGTGATCGACTGTAACGCCAGGCTCAGTCGATGCGGCGCGCGCGTGGGCCGGGACCGCCGACCCCGAGCGAGTCCATGGTCGCGATCCGCCCCGCCTCATCCCGCGAGAACTGCACGCGCCGGCCGGGGTCTCCGACGACGGTGAACAGATCGCCGTCCAGTCGGGCCAGGACCACCGGGGGGCGACGCCCACGGACCACATGCAGCCGGCCGCCCGCCACCGACACGATCTGCTCGCCATAGGCGCCCGCATAGGGGGCGAGATCCCCCGCCGGGGTCGTCGCGTTCATCGCCTGGAGCGCCCAGGCTGCGTCAATGCGGCTGCTGTCGCCGGCGACGATGGCCTCAAGCGCCATCGCGTGGGCCCGCGTCAGGGCCTGATCCCAGGGCGCGTCGACATCAGGGATGACGCCCGTCCCTTCCCAATTGCCGCCCGTGACCGGATTTTTCGGCGAGCCCTGCGAGATGAAGACCGCGAAACCACCGCCGACCGGAACCATGCCGCCGGGATTGGCCGCCCCGCCCGAGGCTTCGCCGACGATGGTCGCACGCCGGGCGCCCTGCAGGGTGTAGGGGAAGGCCTCGCCGGCTGAGCCGGTGCGGCCGCTGATCAGCACATAGACGGGGACATCCAGCCGGGGCGCTGGATGGAACACGGCCGGCGCCTCGCTCTCCGTGCCCTCGCGGCTGTGGAAGATGTTGTAGATCGGCGCGTTCGCCGGGGTGAAGGCGCTGGTCAGATAGCCGACCATGGACGGGGCCCCGCCGCCGTTGTCTCGCAGATCGAAGATCACCGCATCGGCGTCGGCGACGAAGTCGAGGGCCGCGTCGGCCGCGCGCCGGGCCGGATCGGCCGGATTGTCGAAGTCGATGTTCGAGAACTGGCGCAGATCGATATAGCCGACGTTCCCCGGCAGGATCTCGACCTTGCGGAAGCCGTAGTGGCCGCGAGCCTCCATCGGATTGGCCAGGCGGGAGCGACGCGCGGGATCCCCGGCGCCCGCGGTGGGCGGCGGCCCGGGGATCCGCAGGGCGGGACCGGGTCCGGCAGGCGCGTTCGGATCGTAGGCGACATTGAAATGCGCATCCAGCGGACGCAGCCGTCGGCTCAGGGCCGCGGCCAGATCGTGACCGTCTGACAGACGGTCGAAGGCGCCGGCCGCGCTTTCGGCCTCCAGCCCGTCGGCGATGCGGTCGCCGGCGGCCGGGTCGAAATAGAGGTCGCGGATGCGGCCGGCGACGGCCTCGACCGTCTCTCGCGGCGCGGGCGTCTGGGCCAGGGCGGGCGTGGCCGCCAGCAGGGCAGCGGCGAAGATCAGGGCGCGCATCAGGGCGTCTCCTTCGGACGAATATTCAGGGGCAGGCTCAGCCGGGCGGTCAGGCCGCCCCCGGGCCGGTTGATCAGGGTCACGTCGCCCCCGAACGCCCGCGCCGCTTGTCGCGCGACGGTCAGCCCGAGGCCCGCGCCGCCGGTCTCGCGGCTGCGCGAGCGCTCGGCGCGATGGAAGGGTTCGAAAACGGCCTCCAGCTCGCCCTCCGGCAGACCGGGGCCGTCGTCTTCGATCAGGATCACGGCGCGGTCGCCGTCCGGCAGGGCCTTCACCCGGGCCGCACCGCCATATTTCACCGCGTTGGCGATCAGATTGGCGAGCGCGCGGCGCAGGGCGGCCGGATCGGCCTCGACCGGCAGCGCCTCGCCATCGGCGAAGGTCACGGCGGCGCCGGTCTCGGAGAAGCCGGCCGCGCAATCCTCGGCCAGGGCGTCGAGATCGAACCGTTCGCGCCGCTCGGGGGTCGCCTCGCCGCGCACATAGGCCATGGCCTGGCCGATCAGGGCGTCCATTTCCTCGATGTCGGCCGCCATCCGGTCACGAAGGGTCTCGGGCGCCTGTTCGGCCCGGAAGCGCAGCCGGGTCAGGGGCGTGCGCAGATCATGGGCGATGGCGGCCACCGTCTGGGTGCGGCGTCGCATGTGGTCGCGCAGGGACGCCTGCATGTCGTTGAAGGCGTGGATGGCTGTGCGCACCTCGCTGGGGCCGGACGGAGTCAGCGGCTCGGCGTCGGGGTCGGCCCCCAGCCGTTCTGCGGCGTCGGCGAAAACGCGGATCGGCCGTGTCAGGCGCCGGGCCATGAACCAGACCAGGGGCGCCAGCAGCAGCAGGGAGATGACGAGGGCCAGCAGCACCCGCTGCTGCCACGGCGACAGCAGACCGCGCGGCGGCTCGACCGTGGCCCAGCGTCCGTCGGCCTGACGAACCGACGCGGCGAACGGTGCGAAGGTGAGCCGGTCCGCCAGGACGGTGAACTGGTGCGTCTCCCGGTCGATGACGAAGGCGCCGCTGCCTCCCCCTGGCGCGGGGTGGCGAAGACGCAACTGGGCCCGGACCTCGGACCCGCGCTGCACGATGACCGTCTCACCGGCGCGCGCGGGCGGCGTGGCGGCGGCGGCCGGTTCCGAAGGCAGGGGCGAGGGCGGAGCTGGAACAGCATCGGGCCGGATAACGACAAGATCCACCCGCTCGCGGTCGGGTGGTCCCCCGCGGGGGCCGGGCGGCGCGCGGCGCGGACCGTGGTCCACGGTCACCCGCACCGCGTCGGGCTGCACGCCCAGCCGCTGGGCCAGACCCGCCCGGATCGCCAGGGCCATGGGGTCGACCGGAGCGTCTTGCTGCGCGCCCGGCGGCCGGTCGACGATGCGGCGGCGCAAGGCGCGGCCGTCGGCAGTCTCGGCGGGTTCGCCCTTCAGGGCGTTTGCGGCGGCCTCGATGCTGAAGCCGGCGGGACGGGGTTCCGGCGCCAGGACCACCACGCCGAACGTGACCGCCTGGGACATGATCACGGCCAGCGCCGCCAGCGCCGCCACCTGGACCAGGACAGGCAGGGAAGACGGACGCCTCACGCGGCGCCTCGCTCGACGCCATGGCGCCGCTCGACCCGGACGTCGAACATATAGCCCTCGCCGCGCAGGGTCTGGATCATCTCCAGCCCCGAGCCGTCGTCCAGCTTCTTGCGCAACCGGCTGATCTGCACATCCATCGCGCGGTCGAAGACGTCGGCGTCGGCGCCCCGCGCACGCTCCAGCAACTGGTCGCGGGTCAGCACCCGGCCCGGCCTTTCGGCGAAGACACGCAAAAGCGCGAACTCGCCGGCCGACAGGGTGACGACCAGGCCGTCGGGCCGGGTCAGCTCGCGCCGCAGCAGGTCCAGTCGCCAGCCGGCGAACGCCAGGATCGGGCCCTCGGTTGCGACCTCGTCGCGTGGACGGCGCAGCACCGCCCGGACCCGCGCCAGCAGTTCCCGGGGATTGCAGGGCTTGGCCAGATAGTCGTCGGCCCCAAGCTCCAGCCCGATGATCCGGTCGGTGTCCTCGCCCATGGCGGACAGCATGACGATCGGCGGCCCGCCCTTGCCCGAGAGGCGGCGACAGACCGACAGCCCGTCCTCGCCCGGCATCATCAGGTCCAGCACGATCAGGTCCGGCGCCTGGCGCGCGACGGCCCGGTCCATCTCGGCCGCCGAGGCGGCGCCGATCGCGTCATAGCCGTGCTGGCTCAGGTAATCGCACAACACCTCGCGGATGCCGGGGTCGTCATCGACGACGAGAATGCGGGGGACAATGTCGGCTTGCATGACCGCCATTGTGGCGAACCGGACGCTCGCCGTCATTTCAGCACTGAAACATTTCTCCATCGCTCTGAAACACGGGGGAAACAGCGGGGTGATGGAACGGCGTTGCTCCAACTACGGGAACAGATTTCCATGCTCACCCTGATCGCCCTGTCCGCCGTCCTGATGCAGGAGCCGCCGGCGGCTTCGGCTCCTCCCGCGCCTCCGGGATTTCACACCCGGTTGATGGTCCTGGGCTCTGACGGTCCGGGCGGACTGGACAAGGACGGCGACGGCCAGATTTCGCGCGAGGAGTTCGCCGCCCCGATGAACGATCATTTCGCCCGTATCGACAGGGACGGCGACGGCCGCCTGTCGACAGAGGAGATGGCGGCCGGCCATGGCCCGGGCGATGACAATGTCATCATCCACCGCGGCCCGGGTGGCGGGGGCGGACCGGGCGTGGGCCATGTCGAGCTGCGCCGCCCTGGTCCGTCGGGCGCTCATGCGGAGCATGAGGTCCGCACCATGGTGTTCACGGGCCGCGGCGAAGGCGGCCCCGGCGAGCACGAGATCGTCCTGCGCGGTCTGACCGGTGAGGGAAGCGCCCGCATCATCCATACGCCGCGTGGCGCCGAAGGCCTTGGGGAAAGCAATGTCATCATACGCCAGACCGGCGGGCCGGACGGCGGGAACGACATGGACGCCGACAACGACGGCCGGATCAGCGAGGCCGAGTTCACGGGCCCTCTGCGCGAAGCCTTCACCCGCATGGACGCCGACCACTCGGGCTTCATCGAGCAGGGCGAACGCGGCCCGGGCCGGGATGTCGAGGTCTTCACCCACCGGATCGAAACGCGACATGGCAGTGACGATTGATCCGCCCGGCGACTTCGTGATTTGAAACTCGGCGAAGGCGCCCTCTAATGGCGTCATGACCTTCCGTCGCCTGTTTGATCGACTGACCGTGTCAGCCGCGATGAGTCTTGCGCTCTTCGCGGCTCCGGCGTTGGCGGGCGATCCCGCGACCGCATCGGCCGCTCCGTCACCGATCTCCGCCGGGGCGCCGCCCAGCCGGGAACGCGTCCGGATGAACCAGCAGGTCTTCGACCATGTCTGGAACGAGGTGCGCCGCGAATACTATGATCCGCACCTGCATGGGGTCGACTGGAGCGCCGCGCGCCGGACCTGGCGGCCGGTGGCCCTGACCGCCCCGGACGACCGCACCCTGTACCGGTCGCTGCGCGAGATGCTGAATCTGCTCGACGACGACCACGCCGGCGCCGCGCCGCCCGCCGTCGCCCGCCGTCAGGATCAGCTGCGCCAACGGCGCGCGATCGTGGGCCTGTCCCTGCGGGCCGACCGGGAGGACCAGGACAGCTATGTCGTGGAACAGGTCCGCGAGGGCTCGCCTGCCGATGAGGCGGGCGTTGGAGTCGGCTGGCGGCTGATCGCCGACGGCGCCCTGGGCTGGACCCCGGAACAGGATGTCATCGAGGGACGGCCCCTGACCCTGACGCTGATCGACGACGAGGGCGCGGCGCGCCCGACCGTTCTGAACCCGCGCGTCATGGAGCCGCGCCCGGCCTTCGTCGCCGACCGCTCGCGGCCCAATGTGCTGGTGTTGCGGGTTGAAGCCTTCGACCAGGGTCTGGGCCGCTGGATGGGTCAGCAACTGGCCGACCTGGCGCCGGACACGGATGTGATCCTGGACCTGCGGGGCAATCCCGGCGGGCGGCTGATGGAGGCGGATGCGGTGCTGAGCTGCTTCCTGCCGGGCAACCGGACCTGGGCGACCCGCACCTCCCGGAACGGCCGGCAGGTCGCGTTGAAGACGGCCGGCGGATGCGGCGAACTGGCGGAACCCGTGGCCAACGACGTCGCGGTTCTGGTCGACGGCCAGAGTCGCAGCGCCGCCGAACTGACGCCCGCCGCCTTGCAGGAAGCCCGTCGGGCTGTCGTCGTCGGCTCGCTGACAGCGGGTGCGGTGCTGATCTCGCAGGAGACGCGGCTGCCCGATGGCGGCCGGCTGACCTTGAGCCGCGCCGACTTCGTGACGTCCGGCGGCGTGCGGCTGGAAAAGCGGGGCGTGACCCCTGATCTGGCCGTGCCCGATAGCGGGAAGGATCGGAACGCTGGACGGGATGCGGCGCTGGAGGCCGCGGTCGCCGTCCTCGCCGCCCCGCGCGCGGAACAGGCGCAGGCCGTGGCCGCCGCGCCGCTCTAGACCGCGACCGGCCTGACCTTCGACGCCGCCAGGCGGGCCCGCTCGCGCGCCTCGTCCGTCGTCGCGCCGCGCGCCGTCGCCACGCCCATGCGGCGGCGTTCGTAGCTCTCCGGCTTGCCGAACAGCCGCAGGTCGGCCGTCGGCACCGACAGGGCTTCAGCGACGCCCTCGAAGGCGATGCCCGTCGCATCCATGCCGCCGTAGATCACCGCACTGGCGCCGATGTCGCGCTGGCTGACGTCGACCGGCAGGCCCAGGATGGCCCGGGCGTGCAGGGCGAACTCGGACTGGGCCTGGGTCGCGAGCGTGACCAGCCCTGTGTCGTGCGGGCGCGGCGACACCTCCGAAAACCAGACATGGTCGCCATTCACGAACAGCTCGACCCCGAACACGCCGAGGCCGCCCAGAGCGTCCGTGACCTTGCCGGCGATCTCCTGCGCGGCGGCCAGGGCCGCGGGCGTCATCGCCTGCGGCTGCCAGCTCTCGACATAGTCGCCCTTGACCTGGCGATGGCCGATGGGCGCGCAGAAGTCGGTGCGCACCGCGCCATTCCGCATCGAGCGGACCGTCAGCAGGGTGATCTCGAAATCGAAATCGATCCGGCCCTCGACGATGACCGTCGCGGTCTCGACCCGGCCGCCGGACTGGGCGTAGGCCCAGGCCCTGACTGCCTGATCCGGGGACTCGACGAAGGACTGGCCCTTGCCGGATGACGACATCACGGGCTTGACGAAGACCGGCAGGCCGATGCGGTCGGCCGCCTCGGCCAGTTCATCGGCCGAGGTGGCGAAGGCGTAGGGCGAGGTCGGCAGACCCAGCTCCTCCGCCGCCAGCCGACGGATGCCCTCGCGGTTCATGGTCAGCCGGGTCGCCCGGGCGGTGGGGATGACCACCGCGTGTCCCGCCACCTCGATCTCGGCCAGCACGTCCGTGGCGATGGCCTCGATCTCCGGCACGATGATGTGGGGCATTTCCGCGGCGATGACGCCCGCGAGAACATGGGGATCCGTCATCGGGATGACGTGGCTGCGGTGCGCCACCTGCATGGCGGGCGCGTTGGGATAGCGGTCGACGGCGATGACCTCGACGCCCAGCCGCTGCAGCTCGATCGCCACCTCCTTGCCGAGCTCGCCGGCGCCCAGAAGCATCACGCGGGTGGCGCTGTCCGACAGCGGGGTGCCGATACGCATGGTCAGTCTCCGGTGCGGGCGGGTTCGATCAGATCCCAGGCGTTGCCGTAGAGATCCTCGAACACCACCACCTTGCCATAGGGTTCGTCGCGCGGGGTCTCGCGGAAGACAACGCCGGCCGCCGACCACGCCGCGTGATCGCGCACCAGGTCGTCGGTTTCGAGGAACAGCCAGACCCGCCCCCCCGCCTGATCGCCGACGCGGGCGTCCTGATCCGGCGTCGTGGCGCGGGCCAGCAGCAGCGAGGTCTCGCCGCCTTTCGGCGTGACCCGCACCCAGCGCTTGCCGCCACCCATGTCCGTGTCCTCGCCGAGCGCGAAGCCCAGTTTGCCGACGTAGAAGGCGATGGCTTCGTCGTAGTCGCGGACCAGCAGGCTGACGGCGCCGAGACGCGGCACGGCCCTAGAGCCGCGCCTTCGCCGCCGCCACCACGGCTTCCGTGGTGATCCCGAACTTCTCGTACAGCACCTCCGCCGGGGCCGAGGCGCCGAAGCCGGTCATGCCGACGAAGGCGCCGTCCTCGCCGATGAACCGCTCCCAGCCCTGCTGGATGGCGGCCTCGACGGCGACGCGCACCGTGCCGCGGCCGATGACCGAGGCCTGGTATTTCGCATCCTGCTGGAAGAAGAGCTCGAAGCACGGGACCGAGACCACCCGCGTCGGCGCGCCTTCCGCCTCCAGAACATCAGCGGCGGCCAGCGCCAGCGCCAGCTCTGTGCCCGTGCCGAACAGCGTCACCTTCGCCTCACCCTTCGCCGCCCGGATCTCATAGGCGCCCCTGGCCGACAGGTTCTCCGACGCCGCGACGGTGCGGACCGCCGGCGTCTTCTGCCGCGACAGGGCCATGGCTGACGGCGCGGCCTTATGCTCCAGCGCCACCTGCCAGCACTCCATGGCCTCGACCGTGTCGGCGGGGCGGAAGACCAGCAGATTGGGGATGGCGCGCAGGGCGGCCAGATGCTCGACCGGCTGGTGCGTCGGGCCGTCCTCGCCCAGGCCGATGCTGTCATGGGTCAGGACATGGATGGCCCGCACCCCCATCAGGGCGCCCAGACGGATGGCCGGGCGGCTGTAGTCCGAGAACACCATGAAGGTGCCGCCGTAGGGAATGACCCCGCCGTGCAGCGCCATGCCGTTCATGGCCGCGGCCATGCCGAACTCGCGGATGCCCCAGTTGACGTAGCGGCCCTCATAGGTCGGCGCGTCGAAGATCGGCGTGCCCTTGACGAAGGTGTTGTTGGATCCGGTCAGGTCGGCCGAGCCGCCGACCAGTTCGGGAATGGCTGCGAACAGTTCGTCCAGCGCCGCGCCCGAGGACTGGCGCGTGGCCTGGGCCGGTTGGGTCTCGACCAGTTCGGCGATCTTCGCGTTCAGGGCGTCGAAGGCGCCGACGGGCAGCTCGCCCTTCATGGCGCGGGTGAAGTCGGCGGCCCGGGACGAGGCGTTCAGCCGGGCTTCCCACGCCTTGCGCTCTTTCGCGCCGCGCTTGCCGACCTTCTTCCAGGCCCTGTCGATTGCCTCGGGCAGTTCGAAGGGCTCGTGCGTCCACGACAGGCCGAGACGGGTGGCGGCGATCTCGGCGGCGCCCAGGGCGGCGCCATGGGTCTTGTGGCTGCCTTCCATGGTGGCGGCGCCGCGGCCGATCTTCGTCTTGCAGGCGATCAGGGTCGGCCGGTCCTGCCGGGTCGCCCACTGCAGCGCCGACTTGATGGCCTTCATGTCATGGCCGTCGATGGCCTTCACGGCCCAGCCGGCGGCCTTGAAACGGGCCTTCTGGTCCGTCGCGTCGGACAGGGACACCGCGCCGTCGATGGTGATCGAATTGTCGTCCCACAGGACGGTCAGCTTGTTCAGGCGATACCGGCCGGCCAGGGCGATGGCCTCCTGCGACACGCCCTCCATCAGGCAGCCGTCGCCGGCGATGACCCAGGTCCGGTGATCGACCAGATCATCGCCGAACCGCGCCGCCAGATGACGCTCGGCCATGGCGAAGCCGACGCTGTTGGCCAAGCCCTGGCCCAGCGGACCCGTGGTGGTCTCGACGCCCGGCATATGGCCGAACTCGGGGTGGCCCGCGGTCTTCGACCCCCACTGACGGAAGTTGGACAGCTCTTCCTTTGTCGCCGCCTTGTAGCCGGTCAGGTGCAGCAGGCTGTAGATCAGCATCGACCCGTGCCCGGCCGACAGGATGAAACGGTCGCGGTCGGCCCAGTCGGGCCGGCTCGCGTCGAACTTCAGAAATTTCGAGAACAGCACCGTCGCGACGTCGGCCATGCCCATCGGCATCCCCGGGTGACCGCTTTTCGCCTTCTCCACCCCGTCCATGGACAGCACCCGGATGGCGTCGGCCATCTGCTTCGGGGTGGCTTTTTCGGATACGCTCTTGCTGTCGGCCACGGGCGGCACTTTCATCGGGAGGCGGAAAAAAGGAAGCGCGCCGCTTTACCCCGGCGTGCGCGCGGGTTCTATACGGATTCTGGAGGATGTGACCCGAATGGATGCTGCTTCGGCCGCCAAGGACCGTGTCGACCGCGCGCTGGCTCTGCTGGAACGCCGGCTGCTGGATCTCAAGGGGCGTGCGGCTGGATCCAGCCGGGTGCCCGACGACGACCTGTTCGCGCCGGAACCCTCGACCGAGACCGACCGCGCCCGCATCCATGAGCTCGAGGCTGCAGGCCGCGACGCCGCCGAGGCCCTGTCGCGCGCCGCCGAGGCGATCCGCGCCAGCCTGTCCGAACCGGAGGCCCGCTGATGGCCACGGTGACCGTCGAGATCAACGGCCGCCCCTATGCCGTCGGCTGCGCCGATGGCCAGGAGGACCGCGTCCGCACCCTGGCCGGCCAGTTCGACGGCCATGTGCGTCAGGTCGCGGGCGAGGTGGGCCATGTCGGCGATATCCGCCTGTTCCTGATGGCCGGGCTGATGCTGGCCGACGAACTGCATGAGGCGCGCGCCAACGGCGGGGCCGCCCCGGCGTCCACCGCGGCCGCCGCCACCGACGGCGTGGCCGAGGCGCTGAACGCCGTCGCCGCCCGGCTGGAAAAAATCGCCCAGGGACTGTGAGCCGCGGCCATTGTTCCGCCCCGGCGGAAGGACTATCTTGCCCGACGGCGGGTCTTGCTGCGGCCCTCGTCGAAGGCAACATTTCCTTGCGACCTTAATTCACTCGAAGGGAGCTGTCCCTGACCAGGCTCGTGGGCCTGGGCACACGGCGCCCACCTGGCTACCCAGGTCGAGAGGATTTAAACGTCCTTCACGGTTCTTGCGGCGCCGCCACCCTCTCCCTCCTTGTTGCGCTATCGCACGCGACGCGGTCGCTCGCTGCTTGAGCGCGGCAACTGCGCGCGCTAGGGCTGCCGCGCGTGTTCGACGCGGCCGGCGGCTTCTCCCATGACCGACAAGCATCAGCTCCGGGCCGCCATGCGGGCCATGCGCAAGCGTCTGGCCGGGCTGGACGCGGGCGCCGCCGGCCGGGCGGCCGGGCAGGCGAGCGCCCTGCCGCCGGGGCAGATCGTCGCTGTCTATCGCGCCATCGGCTCGGAACTGGACGTCGACGCCCTGTCGCTGGCCCTCAGCCGCGCGGGCCGCGAGCTGTGCCTGCCGGTGGTCATCGAACGGGACGCGCCCATGATCTTCCGCCGCTGGGCGCCCGGCGAGCCGCTCGAACTGGACGAGGCTGGAGTCCCCGCGCCCTTTCCCCTGGCCGGGATCGTCGATCCGGACCTGATCCTGACGCCGCTTCTGGCCTTCGACGCCGGGGGCGGACGGCTGGGGCAGGGCGGGGGCTATTACGACCGGACCTTTGCGGCCCGGCCCGACACGGTGCGCATCGGCTTCGCCTACGCGGGGCAGGAGGTCGAGCGCCTGCCGGTCGAGCCGCATGATATTCGCCTGCATGGCGTTCTGACCGAGACGGGCTATAGAGCCTTCGTATGAGACTGGCTTTTTTCGGTGATGTCGTCGGCAAGTCCGGACGGGACGGCCTGAGCGACCACCTGCCGGGCCTCAAGCGCGACCTGAAACTCGATTTCGTGGTGGTCAACGCCGAGAACGCCGCCGGCGGCTTCGGCATCACCGAGAACACCGCGCGCGAGTTGTTCATGGCCGGCGCCGACTGCCTGACCCTGGGCAACCACAGCTGGGACCAGCGCGAGGCCCTGACCTATATCGTGCGCGAGCCGCGGCTGATCAGGCCGCTGAACTATCCGCGCCTGATGGACGCCCCGGGCGCGGGGGCCAATCTATTCGAGACCCACTCCGGCAAGACCGTGCTGGTCATGAATGTGCTGGGCCGCATTCACATGGACCCGATGGACTGCCCGTTCAGCGCGGTCGAGAAGGAACTGGCCGCCTGTCCGATGGGCATGGCCGCCGACGCCATCATCGTCGACATGCATTGCGAAGCGACCTCCGAGAAGATGGCCATGGGCCATTTCTGCGACGGCCGCGCCTCGCTGGTGGTCGGCACCCACACTCACGTCCCGACCGCCGACTGCCAGATCCTGACCGGCGGCACCGCCTACCAGACCGACGCCGGCGGCTGCTGCGACTATGACAGCGTGATCGGCAACGAGAAGGAAGAGCCCCTGCGGCGCTTCACCACCCGTCTCTCGGGCGGTCGCTACGTTCCGGCCCATGGCCCGGCGACCGTGTGCGGCGTCTATGTCGAGACCGACGACAGGACGGGGCTGGCCACGCGCGTGGAGCCCATCCGGGTCGGCGGGCGACTGTCGCAGGCGATCCCCGTCATCTGAGGGATTGACGAGTGAGATTACAGATGTAATCTCACTGGATTACAAACGTAATCCAGAGGCTGCCATGTCGAGTCTTCGTCTCATCTCCGTCAGCGCGGCGGCGCTGCTCGTTCCCGGTCTGGCTCATGCGCGTCCCAAACTGACCCCGACGGTCGTTTTCCTGGACGCATCGCCGTCCATGAAGCTCATTATGGTCATGTTGGTCGCGGCCTCTGTGGGGGCCATCGTCGTCGCCGTCCGCAAGGTCCTCTCGGGCCCGCGCCTGACCGGCGGCTCGGCCTATCTGCAGGCCCTGCGGCTGGGCGGCCCCCTGATCGGTCTGCTGGGCGCGGCCTGGAACCTCATGATGAGTAATCTGGCGATCGCCAACGTCGGCCAGCAGCCGCCCTACCATGTCCTTGCGCCCGGCGTGGCCGAGGCCGCCTTCCTGTTCGTGCTCGGTCTGATCGCGGGGGTGATCGCCGTGATCTGCAACTGGGTCGTCGAGGCGCGCATTGACCGCGCGGTGCTGCGGCCCTGACCCGGATCGCCGTCACCGAGGCGGAAAGCGCCGTCCTCGCAGCCCTGTGGCGCTGCGGGCCGCTGTCGGCCGCCTCTCTGATGGATGAGGTCCGGTCCCGCCAGCCGTGGGGCGACGCCACCATCAAGACCCTTCTGCATCGCCTGATGCAGAAGGGGGCCGTCCGCTCGCAGAAGGAGGACGGCCGCCAGCGCTATCACGCCGTCATCGACCGCCAGGCCTATGTCGAGGGGGAGGTGCAGGACCTGCTGGATCGCCTGTTCGACGGCAAGCCGGACCGCCTCGTCGCCCTGCTGGCGGAGCGGCCGGACCTGTAGCCCTGGAGGGCGGACGCGCCGCCGCAGTTAAAAATCGGGGAAGGGCGCATCCGAACGGTGGTGTCCGAGCCTCTGGTCTCCAGAACCGGAGCCCGGCCCATGCTGAAATTTCTCGCGGCCGTGATGGCCCTCGTCCTGCCCGCCGCCGCCCTTGCGCAGACGCCCGACCCCACCCCGATCGAGGTCATGGTGCTGGGGACCTACCACATGGGCAACCCCGGCCAGGATCTGCATAACGCCCGGATCGATCCCGTCACCACTCCGGCGAAACAGGCCGAACTCGAGGCCGTCGCCGAGGCGCTCGCGCGTTTCCGGCCGACGGCCATCGCCGTCGAGCAGGTGGCGCGGAACCAGTCCGACATGCTGGATCATCGCTATCCCGCCTTCACGCCGGCCGACCTGCTGACCAATCCGGATGAGCGGGTTCAGGTCGGCTATCGCCTCGCCCACCGCCTTGGGCTGGAGAGGGTCTACGCCATCGACGAACAGGATCGTGAAGGCCAGCCCTCCTATTTCCCGTTCGAAGAGGTCCAGAGCTGGGCCGAGGCCAACGGCCGTTCGCCCGTGCTGGGGGCCATGCACGAACAGGTCGCGACGATGATCGGCGAGATGGAGGCCCGCCAGCAGGCGGACACGGTCGGCAGCGTGCTGCGGTGGATGAACAGGCCGGAAAGCGCGGCGTCCGACCAGACCTTCTACACGGCGATGCTCGTCTTCGGGGCGGGCGATGTTCAGCCGGGCGCCCTCCTTAACGGTCGCTGGTATACCCGCAACGCGCTGATCTTCGCGCGCCTCATGCAGGCCGCGAAGCCGGGCGACCGTATCGTGGTCATCTACGGCTCCGGCCACAGCTACTGGCTGAGGCAGTTCGTCCAGACGGCGCCGGGTTTCCGGCTGGTCGAGGCCAACGACTATTTGCCGCCTGCCTGACCTCAGGCCGCGACCACCCGCGCGTCCCCGCTCGCCACCGCGAACTTCGCCCGTGTCGTCAGCGTGCCGCCCTTTTCCGACACCTTGTCCAGCACCTTGAACTCGGTCTGCCAGCGTTCCGGCGTCACGTCGCAGACGGCGTAGCCGCGCTGGGCGTTGTTGAATTTGAGGAACGGATTGTCGGCCAGATAGCGCCGGCCGTCGGCCCGCTGATCCTGCCCGTCGCCCGAGGAGCTGATCGAGGTGGTGACGAACTCCGAGGCGATCGGCGCCCCCTCCGGGTTGCGGCTGTCGCGGTACAGCTCGCCGGCGTAGTTCTGGTGCTCGTCGCCGGTCAGAATGACGGTGTTGCCGATGCGGCGCTCGCGCAGCCGGTCCAGCAGCCGCTGGCGCGGGATGGCGTATCCGGCCCAGGTGTCCAGGTTATAGCCGGTCTCGGGCCCTTCCTTGCGGTCCAGATCCATCACCATGATCTGCTGCGCCAGCACCTTCCAGTGGGCGCGGGACTGGTCGAGGTTGCGGTACAGCCAGGCCTCCTGCGCCTCGCCCATAACCTGGGCGTCGCGATCGGAAACGCCGGCGCAAGTGGTGGCCCAGGCGTCGTTGCACGGCTGGTTCGAGCGATAGGAGCGGGTGTCGAGGAAATTCAGATCCAGCAGATCGCCCCAGGCGGCCTGACGGTAAAGCTGCATCTCCACCCCGCGCGGGAAGGCCGACCGGCGCAGCGGCATGTTCTCGTAGAAGGCCTGCGCCGCAGCCTGCCGCCGCAGGGCGAAGACTTCGGGCGGCGTCCCGTCCTGATCGAAGGCCCCGACCCAGTTGTTGTCGGTCTCGTGGTCGTCCCAGGTGCAGTACCAGGCGGTCGAGGCGTGGCAGGCCTGCAGGTCCACGTCCAGCTTGTACTGGGCGTAGCGGCGGCGGTAGTCGTCCAGCGAATAGATCTCGCCGCCGAAATGCTGGCGCGGGTTCTCCGACGTCCCGCCCGAGCCGTTATAGGTGCGGCTGCCGCGCCCTTCGTAGATGTAGTCCCCGTAGCAATAGATGAAGTCGAGCCGCTCTTCGGCCGCCTTGCGGTGGGCGGTGTAGAAGCCCTGCTCATAGGCCTGGCAGCCCAGCACGCCGAAGCGGGCCTGGGCGGTCGCGGCGCCCGCCGCCGGCGCGGTCTTCGCACGACCCGTGGCGCTTCGTTCCCGGCCGGCGCTGAAGCGGTAGAAATATTCGCGGTTCGGCTCCAGTCCCTCGATCTCGACGTGGACGGCGTGAGCCAGTTCGGGCCGGGCGATGGCTTCGCCGCTGCGGACGATCGTCCCGAAGCCGGCGTTGCTGGCGACTTCCCAGTTCACCGGCACCGGCGCCGAGGGCATGCCGTTGCCGATCTCGAGCGGCCGGGGGGCCAGCCGGGTCCAGATGACGAAACCGTCGGGGGCCGGATCGCCGGCGGCGATGCCCAGCTGGAAGGGGTATTCGGCGAACACCGGATCGGCCAGGGCCTGGCGGCTCGAACCGGCCAGGGCGCCGCCGGCGCCGAGGCCGAGCAGCAGTCCGCGACGGGAAAGGGAATCGAACGAGCGCATGGCGGCCTCCGGACAGGGAAGGCTTCGACCTAGCCCGGAATTGTGACGGTCGTCACGCGGTCCGGCGGGCGCGAAGGCGGAGATGGATCGGCGTGTGGCTGCGCAGGGTGATCTGGTGCATCGGGCGCGGTTCGACCGTGCTTATCGCCTCGACGTCGGCGGCGCGCAGTATGGTCGCCAGGGCGATCATGGCCTCCTGCATGGCGAAGGCCGCGCCGATGCAGACCCGCGGCCCGGCGCTGAACGGAATATAGGCGTAGCGGTCGATGGCCTTGCGGTTCTCGGGCAGGAAGCGTTCGGGCCGGAACGCCTCCGGGTCCTCCCAAAGCAGCTGGTGGCGATGCAGCACCCAGGGCGAGATGGCCACCGCCGTTCCGGCCTCGATCGCCTGGCCGCCGATGACGTCCGGGCCCAGGGCGCGGCGCGCCAGGGTCGGGGCCGGCGGGAACAGGCGCATCGCCTCCTCGATCACCGCGCGGGTCCAGGGCAGGGCGTCGGCCCATTTCGGATCGGTCAGGTCGAAGGCGTCGGCCTCGGCGCGAAGCCGGGCGGCGACGTCGGGGCTGCGCGAGATCAGGTGCAGCGCCCAGCCCAGGGTGCGGGCCGTGGTCTCGTGTCCGGCAAGGATGAAGGTCAGGATGTTGGCCGCCACCTCGCGGTCGGACAGGGCGGCCCCGTCCTGTTCGTCGCGGGCCAGCAACAGGGCCGACAACAGGTCGTCAGGAGCGTCGGCGCCGCTCTCGATCAGGGCGCGGCGCCGGGTGACCAGGTTGGCGACCCGTTCCTCGAAGAAGCGCGCCACGCCGCCGCTGGCGGCTCGACCCAGCCGGGGAATCCACGCCGGCGCGGCGATGACGTCCAGGGGATCGATGCGCGCGCCCATGGCCAGATACCGGTCCAGCGCCCGCTCGAACCCGCGCGCGTCGCCCTCCAGCTCGTCGGAGAAGAGGGTGGCCGACAGGATGTCGAAGGTCAGCCCCGACATCTCGCTGTCGATGTTCATCACCCGGGCGCCGTGTTCAAGCGGCCAGGCCTCGACGCGTCGCACGCACACCTCGCCCATGCGCGCCGCCAGCCGTTGGGTGCGCGCGGGCGTGAACAGGGGCGCGAGAATGCGCCGCGCCCGACGCCAGCTCTCGCCCTCGGTCAGCAGCAGGCCATCGGCCAGAAGGGGGCCCAGCACGCGCCGTTGCAGGGCCCCCTTCTCATAGTTGGCCGCGTTATCGGTCAGGACGTGACGCACGCCCTCCGGGTGGCTGACCACGATGATCGCCCCCATCGGGCCCTTGCCGTAGAGCTGCGGCTCGCGGAAATGCCGCTTGGACCACATCAGCAGCGGATTGCGCCAGCCGACCCACAGGAATTCCGCGAAGCCCAGCGGCTTGTCGCGCCGGGGCGGGGTCCAAGGGCGGAACGTCGGGGAGCCGTCAGCCATGACCGGACGCTACGCCCGGATGCGGACCCGCGCCAGCGGGGTGCGTCAGTTCGCCGGGGCCGGCTTCCAGGCCTGCATCCCGGCGATCTCGCGGGTCTGGCTGTCGACCACGACCTGGGCCATGCGCCGGACCTCGGGATCCCGCGAGTTCCTCAGCGCCACCTCGGCCATGGCCACGGCGCCGCGATGGTGTTCGATCATCTTGGCGATATAGGCCTGGTCCACGGTCTCGCCGGAGGCCGCCGTCATGCGCTCATGCATCGCGGCTTCGGACGCCGCAAAAGCCCGGTCGCCGACTGATGGACCGTGTCCAGCCGTCGCGTGTCCGGTGGCAGAGGTCGTCGCGGTCTCGCGGACCGTGGCCGACTGGTTCGCCGTCGCGGTCTCGCGCAGGGCCTGTTGAACGGGATCGCCGCCGCCGTCGCAGGCGGCCAGCGCCAGGGCGGCCAGCAGGGTTGTCAGAACGGCGCGCATCTCAGCCCTCGATCCACTTCGGCATCCACGCCTCATGCATTTCCCGCAGGTGATCCAGCGGCAGGCGGAACAGCTCGCCCGACGCGAAGTCGCGACCGACGGCCCGGCCCACGACCGAGGCATGCAGGCCGGCCGACTGGGCCGCCGCGATGATCCCCGCCGCGTCCGGCACGGCCACCAGATAGCGGGCCTGATCCTCGCCGAAGAGCAGGATGTGGGCGTGGGCCGCCGAGGTGGCGTCCAGTTCGACGCCGACGTCCGAGGCCAGGGCGATCTCCGCCGCCGCCCCGATCAGGCCGCCGTCGGACAGGTCGTGGACGCAGGTCAGGGCGCCGGCCTCGATCTGTTCGCGCACGAAGTCGCCGGTCTTGCGTTCCAGCGCCAGATCGACCGGCGGCGGCGCACCGTCCTCGCGGCCCAGCACTTCGCGGAGATAGAGGGACGAGCCCAGTTCGCCGACCGTCTCGCCGATCAGCACCAGCACATCGCCCTCGACCATGCCGCCGAAGCCGACGACGACGTCATAGTTGGTCAGCAGGCCGACCGCCCCGACCGTCGGGGTCGGCGGAATGGCCGCGCCGTTGGTCTCGTTGTAGAGGCTGACGTTGCCGCTCACGACCGGGAAGTCCAGCACGCGGCAGGCCTCGGCCATGCCGTCGATGGCGCGGACGATCTGGCCCATGATCTCGGGCCGCTGCGGATTGCCGAAGTTCAGATTGTCGGTGATGGCGATGGGCAGCGAACCGACGGCGGTCAGGTTGCGCCAGGCCTCGGCCACGGCCTGTTTGCCGCCCTCATAGGGATCGGCCTGGACGTAGCGGGGCGTGCAGTCCGAGGTCATGGCCAGACCCTTGTCGGTGCCATGCACCCGCACCACCCCGGCGTCGGCGGCGGTGGCCGAGTCGTGCAGGGTGTCGGCCATGACGTGGCGGTCGTACTGCTCCCAGATCCAGCGCTTGGACGCCATGTCGGGGCAGCACAACACCTTCAGCACCGCATCGACCCAGCTGTCCGGCGCGGGGATGGTCTTGGCGTCCAGCCGCGGCTGCAGTTCGGGCTGGACCCAGGGCCGGTCGTACAGGGGCGCATCGTCGAACAGCGGGGCCAGCGGCACGTCGCAGACCGTCTCGCCGTGATGCTTGAGCACCAGATGACCGGTGTCGGTGGTCACGCCGATGACGGCGGCGTCCAGGCCCCATTTCTTGAAGATCCGGTGGCCGTCTTCCTCGCGGCCCGGCTTCAGCACCGCCAGCATCCGCTCCTGGCTTTCCGACAGCATCATCTCATAGGCGGTCATGCCCTCCTCGCGCTGGGGCACGGCGTCCATGTTCAGCTCGATGCCGACCGCGCCCTTGCCGGCCATCTCGACCGAGGACGAGGTCAGGCCCGCGGCCCCCATGTCCTGGATCGCCGCCACGGCGCCCGAGGCCATCAGCTCCAGCGTCGCCTCGATCAGCAGCTTCTCGGCGAAGGGATCGCCGACCTGCACGGTCGGGCGCTTCTCGTCGGAGTCCTCGTCGAACTCGGCCGAGGCCATGGTCGCGCCGTGGATGCCGTCGCGGCCGGTCCTGGAGCCGAAATAGACGACCGACAGGCCCGGGGCCGGCGCGGCCGAGTAGAACAAGGCGTCGGCCTTGGCCACGCCCACGCACATGGCGTTGACCAGGATGTTGCCGTTGTAGCCGGCGTGGAAATTGGTCTCGCCCGCCACGGTCGGCACGCCGACGCAGTTGCCGTAGCCGCCGATGCCCGAGACCACGCCCTTGACCAGCCGCTTCGTCTTCTCGTGCGACGGATCGCCGAAGCGCAGGGCGTTCAGCAGGGCCACGGGCCGGGCGCCCATGGTGAAGACGTCGCGCATGATGCCGCCCACGCCCGTCGCCGCGCCCTGGTAGGGCTCGATGTAGGAGGGGTGGTTGTGGCTCTCCATCTTGAAGATGCAGGCGTCGCCGTCGTCGATGTCGATGACCCCGGCGTTCTCGCCCGGCCCGCAGATGACGCGCGGCCCCTTGGTCGGGAATTTGCCCAGGTGGATTTTCGACGACTTGTACGAGCAGTGCTCGGACCACATCACCGAGAAGACGCCCAGTTCGACGTTGTTGGGCTCTCGACCCAACCGGTCGAGGACGACCTGATACTCATTCGGGGCCAGGCCGTATTCGGCGGCCAGTTCGGCCATGGTCTTCTGCGGAGCGCTCATGGGCGCGCCTTCTAGCCGTTCACGGGGCGAGTGTCAGCCGCCCCTGAGCGGAACATCGCCCGTGGACGGCCATTGATCCCGTGAAGCCGAAGGAGGCCGTGATGCCTGACCAACCCATCGACCCCGCCGCGACCCCCGAGGATCCCGACGCCCCGGAGATCGCCGCCGACGACGCCGGGGCGTCCGCCGCCGCCGAGCGGGCGTTCAAACACGCCGCCAACGACGATCAGACGGTCGAAGACGAGGTCGAATAGACCGGCGGCCTAGGTGTCGTTCCTGACCGCGTCACGCCGTTCGACGCCGCGGATCAGGCCGAGGCTCAATATGATCGCCCCGACCAGCACCGCGACCGCCGCCGCCAGCGCCACATAGGCCAGGGTCGTGTTCCGCGGCTGTTCGGCGACAAAGGCGCCCAGCAGGCCCCAGGCGATGGGGATGACGTAGGCGACGGTGCGGATCCGCTGCGTCACGGCGAGCGCGGCCGCGACCACCACGCCGATGGCGATCACCGCCCAGACGGTCGGCGACAGGAAAGCGGGCAGGTCGCCGTTGCCGGTGGCTACGGTGATCAGGTTCAGGGGCGCGGCCACCGTCAGCCATCCCGCCAGCAGCGCCATCGGCCAGACCACCATCCAGCGGTCGCGCTCGCGGACGGGCAGGGCCCGGATGGCGCCGGCGTTCTGCAACAGCGGGATCAGCACCACCGCCAGCGAGCCGAAGATCAGCACGATGGTCGCGACCTCGGCGTCCAGGGCGGCGGCGACGACCCACAGCCCGATGCCGGCAAAGGCCAGGGCCGAGGGCCAGCCGAACCGGTGGATCAACAGACTCTCGCCCGTCTGCGGCAGCACCTGACGCACGGCGTAGACCAGCAGACCCAGATAGATGACGCCCCAGATGGCGAAGGCGTAGCCGGCCACCCTCAGCGTCGTGTCGCTGTCCGCGGAGAACTCCGCGGGCGTCTGGCCCCAGCCCAGCGCCACCTGCGCCTGACCGACGATCACGGCGAAAAGCGCGGTTCCCAGCACGATCAATCGCCGGGTCGTCTGGGCGGGGGTGGCTCGAACGATGGACGACATGGGAAACTCCTCGGGACGGCTTACCCCTAAGTACGTCGCGGAGCGGCCAAGGTTTCATTTCCGGACCGGGGCGCTTCGTGGCGGGTTCAATCCGTCGTCTGCGGTTTCAGCTTGACGGACGCCGCTCGCCGACCTCCGATCAACGAATGGACGAGGCTGCGGATCAGAAAGGATGGGAGGCCCGGCTGGCTGATGCCGACCGGACCCTGTCGTCCGACCCTCGTGATCTTCGCGCCCTGATCGCCAAGGGCGACGCCTTGCTGGGACTGGGCGACGCCCGCGCCGGGGCCAGCTTCTACAGTTCGGCCCTGCGCGCGGCCGGGGATGGCAGGGGATTGCCCGCCGATCTGGTGGCGGAACTGCGTCGCGCGCAGGCCGCGGTGCGGGATCAGGCGGCCGCCTTCAACACCTACCTGACAGACAGCCTCGCCCGGGCGGGTTTCGATGCAGCCACGTCCAGCGACCGGTTCGCCCTGTCTCTGGATTTGATGGCCGGCCGCAAGCGGCTGTATCAACAGGAGCCGCGCTTCTACCTGTTCCCCGGCCTGCCGCAGATCCAGTTCCAGCCGCGTGAAACCCTGCCCTGGCTGGCGGCGGTCGAGGCGGCGGCGTCCGGGATCCGGGGCGAGCTGGAAGCGCTGCTGGCCGAACCGGATCTGTTCCGTCCCTATGTCGAGCCGCGGGCCGACCGTCCGAACCGCGACGACCTGGGCATGGCGTCCAACGCCAGCTGGAGCGCCCTGTATCTGTGGAAGGACGGCGAGGAACAGCCCGAGATCGCGCGCCGCTGTCCGCGCACGCTCGAGGCCTTGGCCGATGTTCCTCTCTGCCGGGTCCCCGGACGGACGCCGTCCATCCTCTTCTCGCGGCTGAAGGCCGGGGCGCGCATCCCGCCGCACCACGGCCTGATCAACACCCGTCTGATCTGTCACCTGCCGCTGATCGCGCCGCCCGGCTCGCGTTTCCGGGTCGGCAATGAGGTGCGCGAATGGAAGGAAGGACAGGCCTGGGCCTTCGACGACACCGTCGAGCATGAGGCCGCGAACGAAAGCGACCAGGACCGCACCATTCTGATCTTCGACGTCTGGAAGGCGGAGGTGACGGAAGAGGAGCGCGCGCTGGTGTCGGCGATGTTCCAGGCGATCGACGGCTATGGCGCCGGCGGCAAGGCCTGGGGAGTCTGAGCGGCGGCGGGGCTCAGGCGGCGGCGAAGACGCTGCGGAACAGGATCGCGCCGTCGGCCGAGCCCAGCTCTTCCTCGAAGGCGCGGTCCGGGTGCGGCATCATGCCCAGCACATTGCCGCGCGCGTTCTGCACCCCCGCGATATCGTTCACCGAGCCGTTGGGATTGTCGACATAGCGGAACACGACCTGGCCTTCGCCCTCGAGCCGGGCGAGGTCTTCGGGCGCGGCGAAATAGTTTCCGTCGCCATTGCCCTGGGTCATGATCACCTCCCGCTGGCCCTGGTAGCCGGCGGTGAAGCGGGTCTGGCCGTTGGCGACCGTCAGGCTGATGGGCTTGCAGACGTATTTCAGTCCGGCGTTGCGCAGCAGGGCCCCGGGCAGCATGCCGGCCTCGCACAGGATCTGGAAGCCGTTGCAGATGCCCAGCACGGCGACCCCGTCGTCGGCGGCCTTCTTCACCGCCTGCATGACCGGCGCCTGCGCCGCCATGGCCCCGCAGCGCAGATAGTCGCCGTAAGAGAATCCGCCCGGCAGGACGATCAGGTCCAGCCCCGACGGCAGTTCGGTCTCCTGGTGCCAGACCATCTGGACCTGCTCGCCGGTGGAGCGTTCGATGGCGACCTTGCAGTCGCGATCACAGTTGGAACCCGGGAAGACGATGACGGCTGCGCTCATGGCGGCGCCCTTTAGCAGCGTTCGGCCGGCTTGTCAGTCACTGGCGTCATGACCCGAGGAAGGGTCGCCCGCCCGCGCCGGAAGGGCGGGCAGCCGTCCGTCCCGGCGCAGCATCGCCTTGGCCACGTCGCGCAGGTGGATGGTCAGGGAGAAATAGGACCCCGGTTCGGGGGACTCCCCCTGCTCCACCGCGCTTCCCGTCGCCAGCGCGCGCCGGGTCAACCGCAAGGCGGTCGCGACGTCGTCCTTCATCGCGGCCGCGCCCGCGACCTGCAGAAGCGCGTCAGCGGCGGTCGAGCGCCCGATCGGCGTATCGGCCAGGTCGGCGAAACGTTCCACGCAGACGGCGGCCGAGACCCGGTCACCGGCTTCCAGCGCCATATGCCAGCAATGGATCAGCATCTGTCGCTGATCATCCGGCGTGGCCGCCGCCAGATGACTGTCCAGACGCGAGATTCCCCGCCCGGCGGTGAAATCCCGTCGCAACGCCGCGTCGGGCGGCAACCAACCCAGGGCCCGGGCTCCGGCGATGTCGTCGCGGGACAGGAGGATGGTCTGCAGGCCCTGCGTCGCGCCCGGCTGGCCGTCGCCCGACAGGACGCCCTGAGGATCTCGCCCATCCGCGAAGGCGCGGCCCTGCGCCGCGGCGAGAGGCCGCCATTCCTCGATCAGCGCCTCGGCCCGATCGGGACGGTCCAGCCCCAGCCAGGCCGCGTGGATCGCCGGCAGCAGGAGTTGCAGATGGCTGTCGCCTCTGGTCCGGGCATGGGCTTCGGCCCGCTCGGTCAGCGCGACGGCCTCGGGCGCCTCGCTGGTCTGCACCAGAAGCGTCAGGGCGCGCGCCAGCCGGGAGCCGCTGCCGAAGGCGTCGGCCGCGCGCATCGCCTCCTCGAACGTTTGTCGCGCTGTCCCCCGCACGAGGGCGGCCTTGCCGGCGCGGTCAGCCTTGGCCAGCAGTCCGTCACGCGCCGAGGCCAGTTCGTCCTCGGCCTCCTGCATGACGCCCGCCTCAAGGACGGCGGGGTCTTCTGCGGTCTCCGCTTCGTTCGCCTCGGCCTGCATGGCCAGCAGGGTCGCGCGCTGCTCGGGAGTAAGGTCGGCGAGCATCTCCTCGAAGGCCGCATCCCGGACCGCCTCGAACTCCGCCATCTGAGCGACCGCCACCTGTTCGAGCACCGCCTGTCTCCGGCGCAGGCGGCCCAGGCTGTGCGATGCGTCCGCCGCGTCCGACACCGCCGCCGCCTCCGCGAACAGGTCGAGATCAACGAGGGCGTTGATCAGCGCCGGCTCGTTCTCCGGCGACAGACGGGCCAGAACCCGGCGCGCCGCCGCCGTGTCGCCCCGCTGCGCATACAGCCTGGCCAGGTCCGTGGAATCGGCCCCCAGGACCGCGGCCTCGTCGGCTCCCGAAAGATCCACTTCCCAGGCGGCCATGATCGCGGAGGCCAGACGCTCCGGTTCGGGCGTCTGGACGCCGGGCCGCATCAGGGCGGTCGTGATCATCTGATAGGCGTCCAGCCGACCGAACGAAAACAACCCCTCCTGAAGCGGATTCATCATGGCGTAGCCCCCGGTGACGGGCAGGGCCTGCAAGGGGGCGAGAACCGCTTCCGCGTCCGACCCGGCCCTGGCGGCGGCGGCTGCGGCGTCGATGGCGTCGAAGAAGGGCCTGGTCTCGAGGTTTTCGGGGAACTCGCCGGCGGGCGGCTGGGCCGGGACCGGCGTCGTCGCGCCGGCCAGCATCAGGATATCGGGACGGTCTTCCAGGTCCGGGTCCGTGACCAGAAGGCCCGGCCCGCTCCGATGCACCATGCCCCGAAACCAGCAGATGGCCACGTCCGGTTCCGCAAGACATGCCTGCGCCTCGGTCCAGGGCCGATCCGGCGCCGCCTGCGCGAGGGCGGCGGACAGCGGCGCGAGCGCCACGGTGAAGCTCAGAACCGAAAGAATTCCCGAACGCATACGGCTGCTCCCCCCGAGACAACTCTGCCCCATCCTTCTGATTGCCGGAAGAATGTGTCAGCCGCGACGACGGTGATCAGCCGTGGCCCTTGTTCTCGTACACGCCGGTGACCGACGCCTTCGCCAGGGTGTGGAAATGCAGGTTGAAGCCGAACAAGGCGCCCGAGTTTTCCGGCGTCACCTCCAGCCGCTCCGTGTCCACGGCGAAGACGGTGAAGATGTAGCGATGGGGTCCATGCCCCGGAGGCGGGGCGGCGCCGCCGAAGCCGGGTTCGCCGAAGTCGGTGCGACCTTCGACCGCGCCCTCGGGCAGGCCGTCCGATGACGCGCCTTCCGCCAGTTCCGTGACGTCTGCGGGGATGTTGGCCACCGTCCAGTGCCAGAACCCCGAGCCCGTCGGCGCGTCGGGGTCGTAGCAGGTGACGGCGAAGCTCTTCGTTCCCTCGGGCGCGCCGGACCAGCCGAGCTGCGGCGACCGGTTGCCTTTGGCGTGAACCTGGGCGTCCGGCAGGGCGCCGCCGTCGGTGAAGCCTTTGGACGTGACGGTGAAGGCCATGGATCGCTCCTCGCTGCGGTTGGGCGTGATCCTAACGCATGATCGCGGTCCGGGTCGCCCCGTAGAACGTCCCTAGTGCGCCGCTTCCTTCGCCGCGGGCGTGAAGGCCGCCTCGTCGGTCAGGCCGCCGGCCAGGGCCGCGGCGAAGATCAGCACGCAGACCACGACGAAGGCCGCGACCGAGAACTGGATCAGCCGTTTCACGCGACCTCGATGCGGTAGCTTTCGATCACCGTGTTGGCCAGCAGCTGCTCGCACATCTTCTTCGCCTCGGCGGCGGGATCGGCGGCGCCGTCCAGGTCGAACTCGATCAGCTTGCCGACGCGGGCGTTGGCGACCCCGGCCCAGCCCAGACCATGCAGGGCGCCTTCGACGGCCTTGCCCTGGACGTCCAGCACGCCCGGCTTGAGGAAGACGTGAACCTTGACCCTCGCCATCAGTGCAGTCCCCCCTGAATCACGGTCGGCATGTCCTTCATGATGCCGAGGCGGCGGGCCACCTCGGTGTAGCTTTCGATGACATTGCCCAGATCGCGGCGGAAGCGGTCCTTGTCCAGCTTCTCGCCCGTGTTGGTGTCCCACAGGCGGCAGGAATCAGGGCTGATCTCGTCGGCCAGGATGACCCGGCTGAAGTCGTTCTCCCACACCCGGCCGAACTCGATCTTGAAGTCGACCAGGGTGATGCCGACCGCGCCGAACATGCCCGACAGATAATCGTTCACCCGCACCGTCATGGCCAGGATGTCGTCCAGCTCCTGGGTCGTGGCCCAGTTGAAGGCGGTGATGTGCTCCTCGGTGACCATCGGGTCGTTGAGCTCGTCCTTCTTGAGATAGAATTCGATGATCGAGCGAGGCAGGGGCGTGCCCTCGTCGATGCCGAGGCGCTGGCTCATCGAGCCGGCGACGATGTTGCGGCAGACGACCTCCAGCGGAATGATCTCGACCTCGCGGATCAGCTGCTCGCGCAGGTTCAGCCGCTTGATGAAGTGGTTGGTCACGCCGATGCCGTTGAGGCGCGCCATGATGAATTCGCTGATGCGGTTGTTGATGACGCCCTTGCCTTCCAGCTGGGCCTTCTTCTCGCCGTTGAAGGCGGTGGCGTCGTCCTTGAAATACTGGATCAGGGTGCCGGGCTCGGGACCCTCGTAGAGGATCTTGGCCTTGCCCTCGTAGAGCTTCTTGCGTTTGACGTTCATCATGTCTGGTCCGGGCGGGGCGCGCCGGAAACGCAAATCGCGCGGCCAGACCCGGGTCTGGGCGGCTTGATCCGGAATCGCGGGCGTGCGGGAAAAAGTCGCGGAACCCCTTAGCGGATGCGGCGCCGCGATACAAACAGCGGCCGTTCGGCGGCTGCGGCGATCACGTCGCCGCAACCCCGTCAGTTCTGGTTGCGTTCGGCCATCGGGTGGATATAGACCACCTCCACCGCGGCCCCGCTCATGGCCGCCTGATGGAGCCTGGCGACGCGCATGACGACCTTCGACGATCGGGAAAAGGGCTTCGAGTCCAAATACGCCCTCGATCAGGAACAGGAGTTCAAGGCGGTTGCCCGGCGGAACAAGCTCCTGGGCCTGTGGGCGGCCGAAAAAATGGGCCTGGGCGCCGACAGCGCCGAAGAATACGGCCGCGCCATCGTCAAGGCCGATTTTGAACAGCCGGGCGAGGAAGACGTCTACCGCAAGATCGCCCAGGACCTGGAGGGCGCCGGCCTGACCGTCTCCGAGGGCGAAATCCGCCGCAAGATGGACGAGCTGTCCTCGGTGGCGCGCGAGCAGATTCGCAACGGCGAGTAAGCGCTCTCTCCCGTCAGATCGAAAAAGGGCCGCTCCAGCGATGGAGCGGCCCTTCTCGTTTCGAAGGCTTCTGCCCCTAGTTGGGCATGGCCACGGTGTCGATGGCGTGGATGACGCCGTTCGAGGCCGCGACGTCGGCCTGGACAACGCGCGAGACGCCGCCGTTTTCGTCCGTCAGGGTGACGACGCCATCCGCGCCGGCGCGCGCGGTCAGCGTGCCGCCTTCGACCGTGGTCAGGGCGGCGCTGCCGCCGCCGGCCTGGATCTGTTGCGTCAGCGTCGCCGCGTCCACCCGGCCCGGAACCACGTGATAGGTCAGGATCTTGGTCAGATCAGCCTTGCCGGCGGGAGCCATCAGGCTGTCGCGCGTGGCGGCCGGGATCTTCTCAAAGGCGGCGTTGGTGGGGGCGAAGACGGTGAAGGGGCCGGCGCCGCCGAGGGTCGCGCCCAGATCGGCGGCCGTGACGGCGCTGACCAGGGTGCTGAAGTCGGGATTGCCCTGGGCCACGGCGACGACGGTGCCAGCGGCGGCCGGAGCGGGGGCCATGGCGCTGGTGTCGGTCGCCGCGGCGTCCGCCGGAGCGGCTTCTTCGGCGTTGTTGCAGGCGGCGAGGGCGAGCATGGCGGCGATCGATACGCCGGCGAGCGTGGCGGTTCTGGTGATTTTCATGGCTTTTCTCCTGAGCGACCGCCGTGCCGGCGGTTCGGGGGGAGGTACTGTTCAGGGCAGGAAAGGATGCAGGCCGGGCCCGTATTGAGGCGCGACACGTGACCGCACCCCCGTCACCGGACCGCGAGGAAAGACCCCGAGATCGCCCAGGCCGCCGCCTTCTCTGACAATGGCCGGGTGTAGGCGGGGCTGGACGACGGCAGGTCGATGAGGGTGATGTGGGGCCGGGGGGCCAGGCCGCGGCGACCGAGACGGGCGGCCGTTCCGCCGTTGAAGGCGACGGCCCTCAGCGCCGGCAGACTGTCGACCAGCCGGTTCAGGTCGGCGGCCTCCGCGTTGCGGATGGCGGCGTCGAGGCTGCCCGCCCGGTCCGCGCGGGCGATCACATCCCACAGACCCACGCCCGCCGCCTTCAGCGCCTCCAGCCGGTCGGCATAGGGCAGGGCGGCCAGGTCGATCCCGATCACCCCGCCGGTCAGCCGCCAGAAGGCGTTTTGCGGATGGGCGTAGTACTGCGCCGCCTTCAGCGAGGCGTCTCCCGGCAGACTGCCGAGAATCAGCAGGCGCGTGTTCGCGTCGACGACCGGGTCGAAGGCGCGTTTCAGCGTCATGGCCTCAGTGTTGTTCGGGGCCGAACACTCGCGCGAACACCGTGTCCACGTGCTTGGTGTGATAGCCGAGGTCGAACAGGGCCTCGAGTTGTTCGGCCGGCAGGGTCACCCGGGCGTCGGCCTTGAGGAAGTCGAGGAACCGGCCCTCGCCGCGCCAGACCTTCATGGCGTTCTCCTGCACCGCCGCATACGCGTCTTCGCGGCTCACGCCTGCCTGGGTCAGGGCCAGCATGACGCGCTGGGAATGCACCAGCCCGCCCAGCAGGTTCAGGTTCTTCTCCATATTGGCCGGATAGACCTGCAGCCGCTCGACCACCCCCGCCAGACGATGCAGGGCGAAGTCCAGATGGATGGTGGCGTCCGGCCCGATGCCGCGCTCGACCGAGGAATGGCTGATGTCGCGCTCATGCCAAAGGGCGACGTTCTCCATCGCCGGCACCACCGCCGAGCGCACCAGCCGCGCCAGACCGGTCAGATTCTCGGTCAGGATCGGGTTGCGCTTGTGCGGCATGGCCGAGCTGCCCTTCTGGCCCGGATCGAACGGTTCTTCCGCCTCCAGCACCTCGGTGCGCTGCAGGTGGCGAATCTCGATGGCGAGGCGCTCGACCGACGAGGCGACGACGCCCAGGGCCGCGAAGAAGGCGGCGTGCCGGTCGCGCGGGATGACCTGGGTCGAGACCGGCTCGACGGCCAGACCCATCCTGTCGGCGACGTATTGCTCGACCGCCGGATCGACATTGGCGAAGGTCCCGACCGCGCCGGAGATGGCGCAGGTGGCGATCTCTTCCTTGGCCGTGAGCAGCCGGCGCTTCGCCCGCTGGAACTCGGCGTGATAGCCGGCCAGCTTGAGGCCGAAGGTCACCGGCTCGGCGTGGATGCCGTGGCTGCGCCCGACGCAGGGGGTGAATTTGTGTTCCTGCGCCCGCTTCTCCAGCGCGGCCAGCACCCGGTCGACGCCCTCGACCAGCAGGTCCGAAGCGCGCGCCAGCTGCACCGCGAAACAGGTGTCCAGCACGTCAGACGACGTCATGCCCTGGTGCAGAAACCGCGCTTCGTCGCCGACGATCTCGGACACATGGGTCAGGAAGGCGATCACGTCGTGCCTGGTGGTGCGTTCGATCTCGTCGATGCGGTCGGCGTCGAACACCACATCCTTGCCCTTGGCCCAGATCGCCTCGGCGGCGCTGGCGGGAATCGTGCCCAGCTCGGCCATCCGGGTGGCGGCGTGGGCCTCGATCTCGAACCAGATCCGGTATTTGGTCTCCTGGGACCAGATGGCGACGGCGGCGGGGCGGGAATAGCGGCTGATCATGGGCCGGTCGTGTCGGTCCGGCGACCGGTTGAGTCAAGCGCCGCTTGTGCCGGGCTGTGGCGAACTCGGCCTTCCGCGACTGGCGGCGAAGCCGCGCCGGCCGTATTGCATTGAGGCTGCATCGCTGGAGGGGCCTCATGGAACTGATCATCGGACCGCGTCTGTATTCGACCTGGTCGCTGCGGCCCTGGCTGGTGCTGAAGCGCTGCAGGGCGGACTTCACCGTGCGCGAGATCGACATCTATTCGCCCGACGGCCAGGCCGAGCTCGAGCGCATCTCGCCGTCCCGTCTTGTCCCGCTGCTGAAGGTGGAGGGAGAGACCATCTGGGACTCCATGGCCATCTCGGTCTGGTGCGCCGAACGCTATCCCGAGGCCCGGCTTTGGCCCGCCGACGCCCACGCCCGCTGGCTGGCCCGCTCGGCGGCCTGCGAGATGCACGGAGGCTTCATGGCTCTGCGCACCGAATGCGGCATGGGCCCCGACCACACCATGGTCGGCCCGGACCGCGCGCCGGCGCCGACGGGCGAGGCCGTCACGAAGGACATCCGCCGCATCGTCGCCCTTTGGCGCGAGATGCGGACCCGGTTCGGCGAGGGCGGGCCGTATCTGTTCGGCGAATGGTCGGTCCCCGACGCCTTCTTCACCCCGGTGGCGGCGCGTTTCCGGCATTTCCGGATCGATCTGGCCGCCCACGGCGACGACGGGACCGCGGCCGCCTACCGCGACGCCCTGCTGGCCCAGCCCGACTTCCTGGAATGGTCGGCCGAGGCGCTGGCGAACCATTAACCGATCCGCGGAACCGGGCTTTAAGACAACGGCGGTATTTTCTCCCTGCACGAACGCCAGCGCGTTCAGGGGTCGCCATGTCCATGCCCGTCGAACAGCCCGGAACACGTCGTCCCAGCCTGATGGTCTATGGGCTGATGATCGTGATCGCCTGCTGTCTGCCGGCGCTGCTGCTGGTCAGCGTGATCTAGTTGGTTCCGGCCGTCGTGGAGGCCGAGGCCAGATCAATCGCCTGCACCGGAGCCGGAGTCGGCGGCGGCGGCGCGACATAGTCCAGAGCCAGCGGAATCCGCGTCGCCCCTGACGCCACGGCGTCCAGGGTATGCAGCGGACGGCCGTTCATGCGCTGGTAGATCCAGTAGGCCGCCACGACCTTTTCGACATATTCGCGGGCCTGGGGCACGTCGATGGTCTCAATCAGCAGCAGCGGGTCGGCGTCCTGGCCCAGTTTGCGCACGGCCATGACCATCGGGCCCGGCCCGGCGTTGTACGAGGCCGCCGCGCGCAGCAGGTCGCCGTTGATGGCCGGCAGGGCCAGCACGCGGTTCAGATAGGCCTGACCCAGCCGCGCATTGACGTTGGGCTGGAACAGTCGCTCGGGCTCGCTGATGAAGCCGCGGTCGCCGGTCAGTTCAGCCGCCGTCGTCGGCATCACCTGCATCAGGCCATAGGCCCCGGCGCCCGAGCGGGCCCGGGCGTTGAAATCGGTCTCCTTGCGGGCGACCGCATAGACCAGCGAGCGTTCGACCGTGAACCCGCCGTCCGGCTCGATTACCGGCTGGGGGTAGCGGTCGGCGTCCACCCGGCGCACGTCGTCGCCCGATCCCGTCACCCGCGGCCCGAGCGCCCGGCCCAGGGCGGCCCAGAGCTGGCGGCCCTTGTCGGTGGCCGCGGCGCGGAAGCCGGTCTTCAACTCATCGCGCGCGTCGGTGCGGCGGCCGATCTCGAAGAAGGCCACCGTGCGCCGGGCGCGCGGTTCGTTGCGCACGAACTCTTCCAGCTCGTCCGCGTCGACGCCGATCGGCTCGTCCGGCTGGTAGGCGGTGCGCTGCAGGGCGGGCGCGCCATAGGGAACGGGTCCCATGTTCTCGATCGTCGGCGCCTCGCCCAGCTGGTGCAGGGCGATCTGGCCATAGAAGGTCGCCGGCCAGGCCGCGGCGCGGCGCAGCAGGGGCTGGACCCGGTCCTGCTGGCCCGACCGGCCGGCCGACCGCGCGGCCCAGAAGGCGGCGCCGGAACGGACCCAGCCGTCCTCGGTCGGATCGTCCAGCACGCGCTCGAAGGCGACCTTGGCCTGGCCGAACTCGCCCAGCCGGTACTGGGCCAGACCGACCGTCCACCAATCCCCGAGCTGGTCGCCGAGGGCGACGGCGCCGGTCAGGTCGTCGCGATTGAGGGCCACCCGGGCGGCCTTCATCGGATCGCCCTCGGTGTTGCCGCCGGCGGCCGCGATGCTGTTCCAGTTGCGGCCGCCGCCCATGCGGGACGGCTGCCGGGGCTCCGGGGCGCCGTCCGGACGGCGCCGCATGGCGAGGGTCCAGGCGCGTTCGGCGGACGGCAGGTCGGCGTATTCCGCCAGCCAGGCCGAAAGTTCCTCATAGGTGGCGGTGTAGTCTGCGTGGAACAGGCGTTCGAACTCGACCTGGCCCAGCAGGACGCGGTCGTTGGCCTGACGCGCGGACGCGCGGGCTGCGTCCAGATCGCCGCGGCGGAGGGCGTCGAAGGCGGTGGTGTAGCTCAGGCGATCCGCGGCGCTCAGGGCCGTGGGTGCGCGCCGGACTTCCTCGGTCCGGCCGGCGGTCGCCATGGCGCAGAACGCCAGGGCCAACGTCGGCGCGATGAACGCACGGCGGAAATCAAACTGCACTGAGGCGGCCCCCTTGAAGCGTTCAGCAAGCCCGTCTCGACCCGGGCCGGTTCGCGCTGTTCGTTCGGTCGTCAGGCACAAAGGGCGCCACCGCGCCCGGCCCATGTCAAGATTTCTCCCCATTTTGGGGCAGTTTTGAGTCTGAAGGATGAACGGGCTCAGTTATCCGTGTCCAGCCGGGCCGCCAGCGACAGGATGTCCGCCCAGGCCTGACGCTTGGCCATCGGCTGACGCAGCAGGAAGGCCGGGTGCAGCGTGGGCAGCACCGGGGCCGAGACCGCGCCCTCGGGCAACCGCCAGTCCCGCCACTGACCCCGCAGCCGCATGATGCCCTCGTCCGTGCCCAGCACCGACCTGGCCGCCGCGGCGCCCAGCAGCAGCACCGCCCTCGGCTTCAGCAGGGCGAAGGCCCGCTCCACGAACGGCGCGCAGACGGCCTGTTCGGCCGGCGTCGGCGTGCGGTTGCCCGGCGGCCGCCAGAAGACGGTGTTGGTGATGAACACCCGGCCTTCCAGCCCGGCCTCGGCCAGCATCCGGTCCAGCAGCTTGCCCGCCTTGCCGACGAAGGGTCGCCCCTGCTGGTCCTCTTCCGCGCCCGGACCCTCGCCGATGATCATCACCGGCGCCTCGGGGTTTCCGCGGCTGAACACCGATTGCGTGGCTCCCATGCCCCTCAGCGAACAGCCTTCGAAAGCCGCGATCGCCTGACCCAGGGCCTCAAGCGTACCGGCGCCGGCGGCCAGCCGGCGCGCCTCGGACAGGGCGTCCCCGGCGTGGGGGGCGACGACGACCGAGGCCGTGGCCTTCGCCACCGCCTTGACGGCGGGCGGCGGGATGACATGGGTGCGGTCGACCGGAGCGTCCTCGAAACAGGCGTCGACCCCCGCGTCGCGCCAGAAGGCGAGCAGGCTTTCGGTCGCGGCGGCGGCGAGGGGCTGGGTGATCATGACGGTCCGCACAGGGATAGTCCTTGACCACCCTTGCGTCACCTTCCGATAAGCGGAAAACACCGGACCCCACCGACGACGAGGAAATCAGGGCATGGCCGAGGATGCGATCGAGGGCGGCGCGACAAACGCCTGGCAGGAAGCCGTGATCGACAAACTGCCGCCCGCCGAGGCCCTGGCCGGGGTCGAGCGCGAGGTCATGGAATACGACGTCGTCATCGTCGGCGGCGGCCCCGCCGGTCTGTCGGCCGCCATCCGTCTGAAGCAGCGGGCCGCGAAGGACGGAAAGGACATCACCGTCGCCGTGCTGGAGAAATCGGCCGAGATCGGCGGCCATATCCTGTCCGGCGCGGTCATCGACCCCCGCGCCCTGACCGAACTCTTCCCCGACTGGAAGGAACGCGGCGCGCCGCTGGAGACGCCGGTCACCGAGGACCGGTTCATGGTGCTGGGGCCGATGGGACAGGTCTCCCTGCCCATGCCCCTGCTGCCGCCGGTGATGCACAACGACGGCTGCTACATCGCCTCCCTCGGCAATCTGGCGCGCTGGCTGGGCGAGCAGGCGGAAGGCCTGGGCGTCGAGGTCTATCCCGGCATGGCCGCCAGCCATGTGGTCTGGGACGAACCGACGGGCCGCGTGAAGGGCGTCGTCGCCGGCGTCTTCGGCATCGACCGCCACGGCAGGCCCACCGACGACTTCCAGCCCGGCATCGAACTGCACGGCAAATACGTCTTCATCGCCGAGGGCGTGCGCGGCTCGCTGGCCAAGACCGTCATGGCGCGCCACAACCTGTGCGACACGGCCCAGCCGCAGAAATTCGGCATCGGCCTCAAGGAGTTGTGGCAGGTCCCGGCGGAGAAGCACCGCCCTGGCCTGGCCCAGCACACCACCGGCTGGCCGCTGGACGAATTCACCGGCGGCGGCAGCTTCATGTATCATTTCGGTGATCGCTACGTGGCCATCGGCTACGTCGTGCACCTGAACTACAAGAACCCCTTCCTGTCGCCGTTCGACGAGTTCCAGCGCTTCAAGCACCACCCCGCGATCAGCGAGCATCTGGAGGGCGGGACCCGCATCTCCTACGGCGCGCGCGCCATCACCGAGGGCGGCTTCCAGTCGGTGCCGAAGCTCAGCTTCCCCGGCGGCGTCCTGATCGGCTGTTCGGCCGGCTTCGTGAACGTGCCGCGCATCAAGGGCAGCCACAATGCGATGAAGACCGGCATGCTGGCCGCCGACGCTGCCTATGACGCGGTCGTGGCCGGACGCTCGGGCGATCAGCTGGTCGAATACCAGACGGCCTATGAGGCCAGCTGGGTCTACAAGGAGCTGAAGCAGGTCCGGAACGCCAAGCCCTATCTGTCGAAATTCGGCACGACCCTCGGCGGGGCGCTGGGGCTGTTCGACATGTGGGTCTCGTCCCTGCTCGGCGTGAACCTGCCGTGGACCCTGAAACACGGCAAGACCGACGCCGCCTCGACCGAAAAAGCCGCGAAGCACAAGCCGATCGCCTATCCGAAGCCCGACGGAAAGCTGTCGTTCGATAAGCTGTCCTCGGTCTTCGTCTCCAACACCAACCACGCCGAGGAACAGCCGGCCCACCTGAAGCTGCTGGATCCCTCGGTCCCGATCCGGGTGAACCTTCCGCTGTATGGCGAGCCGGCGCGGCTCTACTGCCCCGCGGGCGTCTATGAGGTGCTGTACGACGAGGCCGGGAACAATCCGCGCTTCCAGATCAACGCCCAGAACTGCGTCCACTGCAAAACCTGCGACATCAAGGACCCGTCCCAGAACATCGTCTGGACCACGCCCGAAGGCGGCGGCGGCCCCAACTACCCGAATATGTGACAGAGGCGATGCGAGGGGGCCTTGTCGTCGCCGCATAATGCGGTGAGGGTTCCGTCATGCGCATTTCTCGTTTCGCCCTTCTGCTGACCGGTTGCGCCCTGACGGCGCTGTCTTCGCCTGCCTGGGCTCAGGATCCCCCGATCGGAATCCCTGCGCCGGTCGAGGCCGTCCCCGTTCCGCAGTCGCCCGCGATCATCGTCGAGGTCCCGCCGGAAGCCGCGCCGGCGGTCGAACCCCCGGCGCCGCCCATCCCTGCGGTCTGGGCCCCCGTGCCCGTCGACGCCGCGGGCCAGTCCGCCTACGGCCTCTATCTGGCCGGACGCCTCGCCAGCATTCGCGGCGACCGCGCGGCGGGCTCGGAGTTCCTGACGGAAGCCCACGCCCTCGCCCCGGAACAGCCGGTGCTTGGCGAAGAGGCGTTCCGCTCGGGCCTGTTCTCCGGCGATCTCGGCGCCGTGGCGCGCCTGACGTCCACCGTTTCTGACACGCCGCAATTGGCCGAGGTCGGCCGCCTCATCGAGGTCGTGGAGAACCTGCGGTCCGGAAACGCCCGTCAAAGCCTCGCCCTGTTGACCGACGCCCCGTTCGAGATCTTCAGCCCGGCGGCCCGCTATCTGACCCCGACCATCGCCGCCGCCGCGGACGACTGGGATACGGCGCTGAAGGTCGTGGACGCGCCGCCTGCCGACCCCGCCGGCCTGATCCTGCATCAGCAGCGCGCCAGTCTGCTGGAAAGCCGCCGCCGCTTCGCCGAGGCTGAGGCCGAATACAAGATTCTGATGGCGGCTCCCGCGGGCGCCATGCTGTTCGCCCTGGACTACGCCGGGTTTCTCGAACGGCAGGGGTGCCGGGACGAGGCGCTGGCGATCTACGAAGCCGCACTGTCGGGCGGCAATCCGGACTCCGAGGCGCTCACCGGTCGCGCCCGGGTGCTGGGTCGGGGCCGTCCTCCCGCGGCCGCCGACGCGCTGGAGCGCGCGTCGGACGCGCTCGTCTTCGCCGCCCTGCAGACCACCGCGGGTGAAAACCATGAGGTGTCGGCGATCTATCTGCGTCTCGCCGACAACCTGCACCCCGACGATCTGACCGTCCTGCAGCTGGGGCAGGCCCTCAGCAATGGCCGCCAGCCCCTGCTGGCCCAGGAAGCGTTTTCGCGCGTCGGCCGGACCGATCTCATCACCTATGCGCGGGCCCAGGTCGGGCTGGCCATGGCTCTGGGCGCCGGGGGCGACGATGCCGCCGCGCTGGAGGCCTTCAGGCGTGCGGACACGGCCGCTCAGAACCAGGCCGCCTTCGCCTACGCCCTGGCCGCCCATCTCCAGGGCATGGGCCGGCACGCGGAGGTGCTGGAGATCCTCAACCGGCCGACCATCAACGTCGCCGCCCAACCCCCCGAGTTCCGCTTCCTGCGGGGCGCGGCGCTGGAGAATCTGGGCCGGATCGACGAGGCCGAGGCCGAGCTCTGGGCCGCCCTGCAGGCCCAGCCCGATGACCCGACCATCCTGAACTATCTCGGCTATCTGTGGGTCGACAGCGGCCGTCGCGTGGCCGAGGGCGCCCAGATGTTGGCCCGCGCCCACGCGGCCCGGCCTGAGGACGGCAACATCCAGGACTCGCTGGGCTGGGCCCAGTTCCGTCAGGGACAGTACGACATCGCCGTCCAGACCCTGGAAGAGGCCGTCGGCAAGGAGCCGGGCAACGCCGAGATCGTCGATCACCTCGGCGACGCCTACTGGCAGGTCGGACGCCGCCGCGAGGCTGAATGGCAGTGGAACCGGGTGCTGACGCTCGAGCCGGACGCCGAGCGCCGCAGCGAGGTGGAGCAGAAGCTGGTCCGCGGCCTGACCGAGCCCGCGTCCGTGGCCGGCGGCGGCCAGCCCTGAGGCATGACGCCGGCCCTTCTCGCGCCCGCCAAGGTCAATCTGTTCCTGCACGTCGGGCCGGTGGAGGCGGACGGCTATCACCCGCTCGCCAGCCTCGTGGCGTTCGCCGACATCGGCGACGGGGTTGCGGTTGAGTCGGCGGAGCGGCTGTCCCTGACGGTGACCGGCCCCTTCGGCCGAGTCCTGTCCGGCGATGACGACAATCTCATCCTCAAGGCCTTGCGGGCCATGGGCCGGGCGACCGGCGCGGGAGACCCGCCTGTCTCCGTCGCACTGGACAAGCGGCTGCCCATCGCCGCCGGCCTCGGCGGGGGCTCGTCCGACGCCGGGGCCGCGCTGAAAGGCGCCCGTGATTTGCTGGGTCTGACGCTCGACGACGCGGCCCTGGCCGATATCGCGGCCGGAATCGGCGCCGACGGGCCCATGTGCCTGCACGCCCGCGCCGCCTGGGCCGAGGGCCGGGGCGACCGGCTGACGTTCGAGCCGCGCCTGCCGCCCCTCCCGGCCCTGCTGGTGAACCCCGGCGTCCCGTCGCCCACGGGGCCCGTCTATCGCGCCTTTGACGAAGGGCGGGGCGGGTCGGCCGATCGCCCCGGGCCGCCCGACGACTGGAGCCTGTCCGCGGTCATCGACTGGCTGGCGGTTCAGCGAAACGATCTCGAAGCGCCGGCGGTCTCGCTCGAACCGGTCATCGGCGAAACGCTGGCGGAGACGGCGCGCCTGCCCGGCGTACGGCTGGTCCGGATGTCGGGCTCCGGGGCCACGGTCTTCGCCCTGTTCGACACCCCGGATCAGGCTGACGAGGCGGCCCGTCGCCTGGCGATGACCCATCCCCGGTGGTGGATCGCCCCGGCGACCCTCCGCTGAGGCTGGCGGCGCCGCTCCGGCCTTAACCGTCGGACAACCGCTGTTTGCTATCCTGCGGTCATGGAAACGCTCACCCAGTCCCGGATCGCCGCCTTCGAGGCCGTGCTAGCCCGGGTCCCGGCGGAAGATCGCGCCCGGCTCCACGCGCTCAAGGCCGCCGCCGCCGCGGCCGCCGAAGCCTCCGCCCCGCATTGGGATTTCGACCAGCCCGGCCATCGCGCCGAGGAGGCCCTGGTCCAGGCCTTCGGCTCCGCCCTGACCGACGACCACCGCCGCGCCCTGATCGCGCTCTGGGCGCTGGAAATGCCGGCGCGGGTCCCCGCCGCCGATCTGCCGCCCGCCGTGCTGGAGCTCTATCCGGAGTGGATCCAGCGTCTCGCCGACTTCCTGACCGCCGCCGCCGATCCCTATGACCGCGACTACTGGGCCAAGGACGTGCGCATCTCACTGGTCCTCAGCGTGCCCGGCGCCCGCACCCAGATGATCGACCTGTCCTCGCCCATGGGGCCGGGCCAGGTGCTGCGCCACGCCCGCGAGGGCTGGGGCTGGTCGGTGATCCCCGCCTACGCCGCCGCCCAGGCCTGGAAGCCGTGGCTGGAGGTGCATACCGAGGCCCGCGAACTGTCCGATTTCAACGAGGCGGGCTGGGACCGCGCCTGGGCCACGGCCGCCGAAATCTGCAAGCGCCGCCCGGAGATGGCCGGCATGCTGGGCTCCAGCTGGTTCTACGATCCGCCGCTGGAGCAGATCAGCCCGCGCCTCGCCTATCTGCGGGTCAATCCGCTGAAACACGGCGCCTTCCTGCTGCATCAGGGCCCCGGCGAGATCCACACCCAACGCGCCGCGACCAGTTCCCCGACCCGCGCCGCCCTGATCGAAAAGGGCGAGTACGTCGCCCGTTCGTGGATCGTGGCCTGGCCCCGCGCAGCCCTGATCAGATGGGCGGATGCGCGCAAGGCGTCGGGGCTGGCCGAAGCGGCCTAGGATCTCACGACGTCCCACGCCGCCGCCACCGGCAGCACCTCCAGCCCGGCCGCCTTCGCCGCGCGCAGCACCCGGTCCAGATCGTCCGGCGTGCAGCCATAGTCCGTCGGCCGGTCGCTGACGTCGTGGCCATAAGCCGTCAGCCAGCCCTTCGACGCCGCCGTCTCCGCCATCAGCGCCTCGAGGTCGTAGCCGGGCAGACGCCGGCTCTCCAGCCCGATGCTCTTGATCAGGGCGCGGTCCTCGCGCCCCGCATTGACCCCGTCGCGCACCCCGCGCGCCATGGCGAACCGTTCGCGCACCACCCGCTTGGCCCCCAGGGTCGCGTCCCCGAACGGCCAGGCGAAGGTCGTCATCCGGTATCCGTCCAGCCGCTCGCCCACCCAGGCCGAATTGGCGTCCAGGCTCAGCCGGAGCGCCTCCGCGTCCATCCGCAGCGCGCTGGTGTGGCCGAAGGTATGGCAGCCGACCTCGTGCCCCGCTTCATGCAGCGCCTGCAGATGCCGCACCTCGAACTGGTCGCGGTCCATGTTGCGCCCGCCCGCCAGGCCGCCGCAGACATAGTAGGTGGCCCTGACCCCGTGCTGCGCCAGCACCGGCCCCGCCTCGGTCCAGGCGGTGGCGGGAATGTCGTCGAAGCTCAGCGAAAACACCCCGCGCGGCGAGGCGATCGTCACCGCGTCGATGTCGAGATACCGCGCGGCGCGCCGGCGCATCTGGTCGATGAACTTCATGCCCGCCTTATGGGCCCGCGTCGCTTAAGGATCGCTGAAACCCCCGCTCGCCTTGCCCGGCGAGGGGCGCCCGTCTAGGGTCCGCGCCTCTCATTTTGCGACTGCGAACAGCCTCCTTGTCCAGCACCACCGCCGAACCGCTCGCCTTCCAGGACCTGATCCTGACGCTCCACAAATACTGGGGGGATCAGGGCTGCGCCATTCTCCAGCCCTATGACATCGAGGTCGGCGCCGGCACCCTGCACCCCGCCACCGTGCTGCGCGCCCTCGGCCCGCGCCCGTGGAAGGCCGCCTATGTCCAGCCCAGCCGCCGGCCCGGCGATGGCCGCTACGGCGAGAATCCCAATAGATTACAGCACTATTACCAGTATCAGGTCATTCTGAAGCCGAACCCCGATAACCTGCAGGCCCTCTATCTCGGCTCGCTGGCCGCCATCGGCATCGATCCCAAGCTGCACGACATCCGCTTCGTCGAGGACGACTGGGAGAACCCCACCGTCGGGGCCTGGGGTCTGGGCTGGGAGGTCTGGTGCGACGGCATGGAGGTGACCCAGTTCACCTATTTCCAGGGCGTCGGCGGCATCGAGGTCGATGTGGTCTCGGGCGAGCTGACCTACGGTCTCGAGCGTCTGGCCATGTACGTCCAGGGCGTCGACAACGTCTACGACCTGAAGTTCACCAGGGAGGGCCTGACCTATGGCGAGGTCTTCCTCGAGAACGAGCGCCAGCAGTCGGAAGCGAATTTCCACGGCTATGACGTCGATGGCCTGAAACGCCGGTTCGAGGACATGGTCGCCGAGGTCACGCGCTTCCTCGCCATGAAGGGCCCGCAGGACCAGGCCCTGGTCCTTCCCGCCTACGACCAGGTCCTGAAGGCCTCGCACCTCTTCAACCTGATGGACGCCCGCGGCGCCATCGCCGTCGCCGAACGCCAGAGCTACATCGGCCGCATCCGCGATCTCTGTAAGGCCTGCGCGACCGAATGGGTCGAGCAGGAAAGGGGGCGCGCATAATGGCCCAGCTCCTTCTCGAACTGTTCTCGGAAGAGATCCCCGCCCGCATGCAGCAGGGCGCCGCGCGCGACCTCGAACGCATGGCCGCCGAGCGGCTCAAGGCGGCCGGGCTGACGTATGACGCCCTGACGACCTTCGCCGGTCCGCGCCGCCTGACCCTCGTGGTCGAGGGCCTGCCGGCCGCCACCCCCGACCGGGAAGAGGAGCTGAAAGGCCCCCGCACCTCGGCGCCCGAACAGGCGCTGGACGGCTTCCTGCGCAAGACCGGCCTGTCGAAGGACCAGCTGAGCGAACGCGACGGCGTCTGGTTCGCGGTTCTCAGCCAGCAGGGCCAGCCCACCACCGCCCTGATCCCCGACATGGTCGATGGCATCGTGCGCGGCTTCCCCTGGCCCAAGTCGATGCGCTGGGGCTCCGGCACCCTGCGCTGGATCCGGCCGCTGAAGCGGATCCTCGCCTTGTTCGACGGCCATGTGGTGCCGTTCGAGATCGACGGGGTCTCCTCGGGCGACCTGACCGAGGGGCACCGCTTCCTCGGTTGCGGCCGCCCGTTCGCGGTCAAGGATTTCGCCGACTACCGGGCGAAGCTGGAAAGCGACTTCGTGCTTCTGGACGTCGCCGACCGCAAGCTGCGCATCCTCGACGGCGCCACGGCGGCCTGCTCCGCCAGGGGTCTGGCCCTGGTCGACGACGACGGCCTGCTGGACGAGGTCGCGGGCCTGGCCGAATGTCCGACGCCGATCCTGGGCGACATGGACCCGCGCTTCCTGACCCTGCCGCCGGAGGTGATCCGGCTGTCGATGAAGGTCCACCAGAAATATTTCGCCGTCCGCGATCCGGCGGTCCACGGCCTCGCCCCGCATTTCGTCGTGGTCGCCAATATCGAGGCGTCAGACGGCGGCGCGGCGCTGGCCGCCGGCAACAGCCGGGTTCTTTCGGCCCGTCTCGACGACGCCCGCTTCTTCTGGGACGAGGACCTGAAGACCGGCTTCGAGGCCTGGTCGAAAAAGCTGGAAGGCGTCACCTTCCACGCCAAACTGGGAACGTTGGCGGAGCGCGTCGAACGCATCGCCGCCCTCGCCCGCGAGATCGCCCCGCTGGTCGGCGCGGATCCGGATCAGGCCGAACAGGCCGCGCGTCTGGCCAAGGCCGACCTGTCCTCCGCCATGGTCGGCGAGTTCCCGGAACTGCAGGGCGTCATGGGCGGCTACTACGCCCGCGCCTTCGGCCACCCGGAGGCCGTCGCCGACGCCGTCCGCGACCACTACAAGCCGCAGGGGCCGGCGGACTCCGTGCCGACGGCGCCGCTGACGGTGACCGTGGCCCTGGCGGACAAGCTCGACACCCTCGTCGGCTTCTTCGCCATCGACGAAAAGCCGACCGGCTCGAAGGACCCGTTCGCGTTGAGACGGGCGGCGCTGGGGATAATTCGGATCATTCTGGAAAACGGCATTCGTATCCATGTGCAGGGTGCCGCAATGGACGCTTGGTCCGTGCGGTGGTTCCAGCAGAACCATGACGGACATTCCGTTGATGTCCTGCCGTTCTTCGCCGACCGCCTGAAGGTCCTCCTCCGCGACCAGGGCAAGCGCCACGACCTCGTCGACGCCGTCTTCGCCCCCATTGACGGCAAGGCCGACGACGACCTCGTCCGCATCGTGCGGCGGGTCGAGGCCCTCGACGCCTTCCTCGCCACGGACGACGGGGCCAATCTGCTGGCCGGCTACAAGCGGGCGTCCAACATCCTCAAGGCCGAGGAGAAGAAGGGCCCCGTCCCGACCGGCATGGTCGAGACCGGCCTGTCCGACCAGCCCGAGGCCGAGACGACCCTGGCCTTCGCCACGGCCGCCGCCGCGACCGCCGTCGACGCGGCCCTCGAAACCGAGGACTTCGCCGGCGCCATGCGTGCGCTCAGCCAGCTGCGCGCGCCGGTCGACGCCTTCTTCGACACGGTGATGGTCAACTCCGAGGTGGCGGCCGAGCGCGACAACCGGCTGAAGCTGCTGGGACAGGTGCGCGCGGTCATGGGCCGGGTGGCGGACTTCGGACAGATCGCGGGCTGATTTCCGACCCCGCTCCAAGGGGAGGGGGTCAGAGTCTCTGTTCGTCCGAAAAATGCGAAAACCGCTACTTTCGACCCTTTGAGGACACGCACGTCGGCGCGTCCGGGTGTGTCGCCGCGCCTGGGCGGTCGCGGCTGAGGCTCAATTGTCAAAGACCACGCGGCGGTTCGGGGACCGACGCGGGGTATTTTACGACGGCTGGAAAGGGCGCCAGGAAGAAAATTTCGCCGGGGGGCGGGAAGGGCGAATTCCGGGGGCGGGAAGGGCGGCCTGTCCGGGGCGAGAGTCCCGATCCGGGCCAGAGCCGCCGTGGCTAACCCTCAATCCGTGCATCCCCGCCTTCGCGGGGATGCACGGATTGAGGGGGTCAGTCCCCGGCCAGCCCCGGCTGGTCCATGAAGGCCGCGTCCAGCCCGTAGTCGGCGAACCGCGCCAGCCGCTCCCGCAGCCGCCCGTGCGCCGCCGGCGCGTCGCCGAGCCGGTCGCCCCCGGGCAGGAAGGCGTTCTCGGCGCGGAAGGTCCAGGCGGCGACCTTCAGGCCCGCGGCGTGGGCGTCGGCGATCAGGCTCGTCGGCGCGCCCGGCGTCGGTTCGATCAGGGCCGTGTCGGCGCCGATCCAGTCGGCCCAGGCCGCGACCCCGGTCAGACCCTCGGGCGTCGTCATGGCGGCGTAGCTCAACTCCGGCCGGTCGAACGGCCCGCCCGAGGCGGCGACCAGCTGCAGCAGGGGCGTGGCGATCCGGGTCCGCAGGCGTTGCAGCGGCCCGACCTCGAAACACTGGACGATCACCGGGGCGTCCGCGCCGGTCAGCCCCCGACGTTCCAGCACGGCGACGAAGGCGTCCTCCATCGGCAGCCCCAGGGCGGCGAAATAGGTCGGATGCTTGAGCTCCGGCGCCACGCCGACGCCCGCGCTCGCGGCGATATCCAGCACCTCCTCGAAGGTCAGGATCGGCTCCCGACCGTCCCAGGCGGTGTTGGCGGGCCGCAACTCCGGCAGGCGTTCGCGGGCGCGCAGGGTCTTGAGTTCGGCGAGGGTGAAGTCCTCGGCGAACCAGCCGGTCATGCGCTCGCCGTCGACGGTCTTCGTCGCGCGGCGACCGGCGAACTCGGGGCGGGCGGCGACGTCGGTCGTCCCGCCGATCTCGTTCTCGTGGCGCACGATCAGGACGCCGTCGCGGCTCATCACCAGATCGGGCTCGATGAAATCCGCGCCGTGTTCGATGGCCCGTCCATAGGCCGCGCGCGTGTGCTCGGGCCGTTCGCCCGAGGCCCCGCGATGGGCGATGATCAACGGATGGGCCAGCACCGGGCTCCCGGTCAGGAGGAGGATCGCCGTGAGAATGAGCCGGATCATGCCCGGGCGGTAGCCGCGGGCGATGACGGCCTGATGACGTCAGGCCCCCAGGATCCAGCCTTCTTCCTGTTCGACGCGCGCGATCAGGGCCTCGTCCGCGCCCCTGGGCGGGGCGAAGGCGGCGGACAGGGCGCCCGCCTCGTCCAGTTTGGCGAAATGCTCGGCGGTGACCCGGACCTGGGCCTGATCCTTGAACTCGCCCGGGTTCGGCTTCGTGTCGAACATCGACGGATAGACCTCGACCACCAGCGCCGACAGCGGCTCGACATCGGCCGTGTCCAGCGCCCGCCAGCCGGTGCCGAAGGGCCAGACGGCGCCCGACGGCCCGAGGCTTTCCAGCAGCCGGCGCACGGCCGGGATGCCGACCAGGGTCTGGCCGCCGACGGCGCCCGCGCCGTGCATCTGCCACACCGACTTGGGCTGCAGCTTGCCCTTGCGCACCGCGTCCTGGGTCGCCCGGTATTCCGGGATGTCGGCCCCGGCGCCCGCCGGCGGCTTGGTCGTGGTCAGCCAGCGCTGCGCCTGATTGGCCGGCGCGCCCCACAGCGGCCAGGCCTCGTCGGTCATCAGCCGGTTCATCTTGGCCGCGACCTGGTAGCGGTTGTTGGTGTTGTCGGCCTTGTCGACCACATTGGAGGCGATGAATTTCCACATCGCCGACCAAGGCGTCCCGGTCAGCTTCAGCCGCGCGGCCGTGCCGGCGGGATAGCCGAAGTTGAAATCGAACCCGACCAGCACCCGGTCGCCACGCTTCCTGTGCTCGGCCAGCAGGGAGGCCAGCAGGGCCTCGCCCTCGGCCCGCGTGGCGACGTTGTGGGTCTCGGTATAGAGGCGGAAGCGCACGTCGCGCTTGGCGACGCCCAGCCACACCGAACCCTCGCCCAGCTTCTTGCCCTCGGCGGCGGTCCAGTCAGCGATGATGTAGGCGTCGAAAAGGCGGGCCACGGGGGGCGCTCCGGAATACTCAGGCGGCAGGGAAGGGGGGTTCTAGCCCTCCCGGACCGGGGGAGGAAGGGCGGAGCCCGAATCCCTTCAGCCTTTCAGCAAGGCTTCCAGATGCGACAGCCAGCGGCGGCCCAGCCGCAGGGCCTCGCCCGGCGACCCGGTCTGGACCGGCAGGGCGGCGTCCCACAGGGCCAGTTCGAACTCGGGATGGCGGGCGTCGGCGAACAGCAGGCGCAGGGTCACCTGTTCAGCGTCCGGGACCATCACGTCCAGCGCCTTGCGCGTCTCGCCGCGACGGACACGGGCCACGACGTGGCCGTCGACGATGATCTCGCCGCCCTCGATCTCGTCGAAGGCGTAGACCAGACCGGCTCCACCCCGGTTCCACAGCACCGCCACCTGGGCGCCGTCGAAGTCGAGGCCGGCGGCGCGGCCCTCGGCGGGGGACAGGGCCTCGGCCTCGGGCACGGCCCCCAGCGACTTCAGCAGGGCCCGCTTCATCCGCCGCACCGGCTCCATCCACCAGGCCAGCACCAGGGCGGCCGTGGTCAGCGCCGCCGCCGCCAGCGCCACGAGCAGGATGACCCGGAGCGCATCGGCCATGGCCTAGTCCTCCAGTTCGATGACGACGGGGACGTGGTCGGAGGGCTTGTCCATGTCGCGGGCGTCGCGATGGGTCTCGATGCCGACGAAGCGGTCCGCCGCCTGGGGCGACAGCAGGTGGAAGTCGATGCGGATGCCGTGATCGCGCTGCCAGGCCCCGGCCTGATAGTCCCAGAAGGTGTATGTCCCCGGCGGCTGCCTGCCCAGCTCGCCCGCCTCGGACAGGCCGAGGTGGTTCAGGGCGCGGAAGGCGGCGCGGCTCTCGGGCTGGAACAGGGCGTCGGTGACCCAGGCCGACGGGTTCTTCGCATCGTCGGGCGTGGGGATGACATTGTAGTCGCCGCACAGGGTGAAGGCCTCTTCCTGCCGCAGCAGGTCCCTGGCATGGGCCTGAAGCCGGTCCATCCACGCCAGCTTGTAGGCGAACTTCTCCGTTCCGATCGGATTGCCGTTGGGCATGTAGAGGCAGCCGATCCGCACCGGGCGGGGGGCCTCGATCACGGCCTCGATATAGCGGGCCTGTTCGAACCCGGCCTCGAAACCCGAGGCGTCGACGCCCGGCAGGCCGCGCCGCACGTCGCTCAGCGGATATTTCGAGAGCAGGGCGACGCCGTTGTAGGTCTTCTGCCCGTTGGTCTCGACATTGTAGCCGAGGGACTCAAAGGCCTCGCGCGGGAATTTCTCGTCCAGGCATTTGATCTCCTGGAAGCCGACCACGTCGGGCCGGGCGGCCTCCAGCCAGGCGAGCACCGTCGGCAGGCGGGCGTTGACCGAGTTCACGTTCCAGGTGGCGATGCGCATGACGCCATGAGTACGGCGTGTCGGGCCGGTCTGTGAAGCCGGATCATGCAAACGAAAACGCCCCGGGGCGAACCCCGGGGCGTGGTCTTCGTCACGGCTGAGCCGGGCCTTACTCGGCCGGCGCGGGAGCGGCGGCCGGAGCCGGCGTCAGGGTGCAGCCGCCGCCGATGCGCTGGGCGGTGGCGCAGGGGTAGATCTGCTGGGTCACGCCCTCGTTGTTGACGCGGGCGATATAGCCCTCGCCCTCGGCGGCGCATTTGGCCTCGTAGAAGCGGCCGTTGGCGTTCTGACCCATCAGACGCACCTGGGCCACGTCGCAGGCCGAGGCCTCGGTGCCGGCCAGCTTGGGCTCGAAGCCGTCGGCCTGTTCCGCGGCGGTGGTGAAGCGGCAGGTTCCGCCGACCGAGGTGATCTGCAGGCAGTCCTGCAGCTTCCAGCCGGTCGCGACCTTCTCCAGCCAGTAGCCGTCGACGCCGGCGCAGCCGACTTCATAGACGATGTTGTTCTCGTCGCTCTTGCCGATGGCGACGGCCTCGTCGACCGTGCAGGCGACGCCGGCTTCGCGGGCCCAGCCGCCGATCACGGCCAGACCGTTCTGGTTGGCGGGCAGGACGCACTGCTGGCCCACGTCGGCGGCGGGGTCGCGCAGCCGGGCGGTGTAGGCGGTGCCGGCCAGCTCGAGGCAGTCGAAGCTCTGGGGCGGGGTCGAGGCGATCAGGATATAGCCGGGGCCGCTGGCGCAGGCCGCTTCATAGATCTTCACCTGTTCGGCGGTCACGCCGGGATTGGCGGCTTCGGTGACCTGACAGGTCAGGCCGGCGGCCGTGGCCTGGGCCTGGGCGGCGGCCTTGATCTCTTCGGGCGTCGGGGCGGCCGGGGCGGCCGGACGCGGTTGCCGGCGGTTGCGCTGATTGCGCTCGTTGACGGCGCCGGCCGCGCGATCAGCGTCGCTCTGGCTGCCCCCTGCGCCCGGAGGGGCAGGGTCCTGCGCCAGGACCGGTTGGGCCGCCAGCAGTGCGAGGGCGACCGCGCCGCCAGCGAGGCCAAGCAACTTTCTGTGGAACACGATGGAAACTCCGGATGGGGTAAAACCGTCGCTCACCCTTGGCGGGCTGGTGTGGCGGGGTCAAGGCGCGGCTGCGAGCCGCTGGACGCACCCGGTCGCTTCCGCTTATCAAGTCCCAGGTTTTGATTGGAGACGGACTTGGCGGATGGCGCTCCGGACGTTCAAACGGGCGAGGCCGTGTCGGGAACGCGCGGACTGACCTATCCGTTTGGCGACCCCCCGGGTTTCGGAGAAGCCGTGGAGGTCGCGCCGGGCGTGCTCTGGATGCAGCTGTCGATGCCGATGGCCCTGAACCACATCAATGTCTATGCGGTCGAGGACGGCGACGGCTGGGCCCTGATCGACACGGGACTGAATATTCCGGACACGCGCGCACGATGGGACGCCCTTCTGGCTGGACCGCTGGCCAGACCCGAAAGCGCCCGGCCGGTGACCCGGGTCATCTGCACCCATATGCACCCCGACCACATCGGCCTTGCGGGCTGGCTGTGTGAGCGGTTCGACGTCGGCTTGACGATGACGCGGCTGGAGTATGTGACCGGGCGGATGCTGCTGGCCGACACGGGCCAGCCAGCCCCTGAAGCTGGCGCCGTCCACTATCGCGCCGCCGGCTGGGATGAAGCCCAGGTGGAGACTTACCGACGCGAGTACGGCCAATTCGGGCGGGCGGTGTCGCCGCTGCCGCCGGGGTTCACCCGGATGCGCGAGGGCGACCGGCTCGACATCGGCGGCCAGGAGTGGCGGGTCGTGGTCGGCGAAGGCCACAGCCCGGAGCACGCCTGCCTGTGGCGCGAAGCGGACGGGGTGGTGCTGGGCGGCGACCAGATCCTGCCGAGGATATCCTCGAACGTCTCCGTATGGCCGACCGAGCCGGACGCCGATCCACTGGGCGACTGGCTGGCGTCGCTGGAGCGGATGAAGTCGGTGTTTCCGGACGATGTGCTGGTGCTGCCCTCCCATGGAAATCCCTTCAGGGGCGCGCAGGCGCGGCTGGACGCCCTGATCCGGGGCCACATGACGGCGCTGAAGCGGCTGGAGCGGACACTTCTGGAGCCCCGGCGCGCGGTGGACGTCTTCGCGGCCCTCTTCGCCCGGCCGGTCGGCGACGCCGTGCTCGGCATGGCGACCGGCGAGGCGCTCGCGCACCTCAACTATCTGCAGCGACGGGGCCGGGTCGACGCGACGCGCGACGCTGACGGCGTCGACTGGTGGACGCTGACCCACGAAGGACGGACGTCCGGGCCGACCTGCTTCGCAGACACCCGGCGCCCGGCGGGAGGAGCCTAGCCCCTTGACCTCGCGGCGACGGTCAAGGCGCAGTCGTCAGCCTCGGTGCAGGGCGTCACCTCCTCCGCCTGTCCGTCGCGGGAGATGCGAACGAGATAGCCCTGGCCCGGAGCACTGCAACGGGTTTCGTAGTGGCGGCCCTCGGAAGAGACGCCGATCATGCGAACCTCGGCGACATCGCACGCCGCCGCCGCCGTGCCGGCGAGCTGGGTGCGCATCCAGTTCCGCTGCTCGCCCGGGTCGGTGAACCGGCAATGCATGCCCTCGGCGCTCACCTCGAGACATCCTTTGAGCGACCAGCCCGAAGCCGCCTTCTCCAGCCAGAAGCCCTCGGTGCCTTCGCATCCCACCTCGTACACATCGAAGCCGTCGCTCGATCCGAGCCATTCCGCCTGGTCGATCCTGCAGGCGACCCCGGCTTCCTGCGCCCAGCCGCCGATCACCTGGGCGCCATTCTGGTTTTCCGGCATGGTGCACTGAGCCCCGACGGCCGCGTTCGGATCACGCCGGCGCGCGCTCGCGGCGGCTCCGGCCAGAACCAGGCAGTTTGTCGCGCGAGGCTCGACGCCGTTCACGATCACGTATCCGGGTCCGCTGTCGCAGGCCGCCTCGTAGATCGACTGGGCGTCAGGCGTGGTCCCGACCCGCCTCAGGCCACGGACTCCGCAAGCGACACCCGCTTTTTCGAGCTGGGCGTCGACGTCCGCCCGGATCCGGCTGTCATCCATGTCCAGTCGTCTGCGTTCCATGTCCTCGGCATCGAGCTCGCGCCGTTCGAGATTGCGCAGACGGGACGGCGTGACGGTGCGGATCGGGGCGTTGACGCTTTCCAGGTAAGGACCCGCAGCCTCCGCTATGCCGGAATTGGCGGCGTCGCCGCCAGCCTGCGGAGCCGACCCCAGTTGCGCATGGCTCGGTGTCGCGGCGCAGGCGATCAGGATCGCGGCGGCCATCCCGGCCGCAATGGAGTGAGGACGAGAAATCCAGCGTCTCATGACCGTCTCCGTTCATTGCCATGATTACATCATCTGACGAACCGGCGTGATGCAAGACAAAATGCCCGAACATTCGGATCGAAATCTATTCAGGCCGGTCGCGAGTGCAAATAATCCCGGTTGGTCCTGAGAACCGCCCGGTCTATCAGGACCCTTCAACACGGGAGCCGATCCGCGGGGCCGGCTGGAACGGAGGCGATCGTGGGTGGACAGGTTCAAACAGGTTTCGCCGACGGCGTCCTGACCGTGACGCTGGCGCGGCCCGAGAAGAAGAACGCCATCACCCAGGCCATGTATGCGGCCCTGTCCGACGCCACCGAGCGCGCGCGCACGGACGACGCGGTCCGGGTGCTGCTGTTCCGGGGCGAGGGCGACAGCTTCTCGGCGGGCAACGACATCGCCGACTTCATCGCCATCGGTTCGCAGACCGGCGAGCCGATGGACATGGCCGTGTTCCGCTTCCTGAAGGCCCTGGCCGAGCTGGACAAGCCGGCGGTGGCGGCGGTGCGCGGGCGGGCGGTGGGCATCGGCCTGACGCTGCTGCTGCATTGCGACATGGTGGTGGTGGCCGAGGACGCCCTGCTGTCCGCGCCCTTCATCAATCTGGCGCTGGCGCCGGAAGCGGCCTCGTCGCTGCTTCTGCCGCAGGCGCTGGGCCATCAGCGGGCGTTCGAGATCTTCGCCCTCGGCGAGCCGATCGACGGCCGCACGGCCCTGGCCTGGGGCCTGGCCAACCGGGCGGTTCCGGCCGACCAGGTCGAGGCGACGGCGCTCGAGATCGCCGGCAGGCTGGCGACGCGCGCGCCCAACTCGATCCGCCGGACCAAGGCGTTGATGCGGGATGCGGAAGGCCTCTGGGCCCTGATGCAGCGCGAGGGCGAGGTCTTCGGCAGCCAGATGAAGAGCCCCGAGGCGATGGAGGCCTTCATGGCCTTCAGCCAGAAGCGCGCCCCCGATTTTTCGAAAGCCGGTTGATTCGGCCCGACGCGGGCCGTAGTTGCGCCGCCTGATGTTCGACGCCCCGTCAAAGCCCGCGCCTGTGCGCATCGAAGCCGAAACGCCCGCCGACGCGGCGGCGGTCGAGGCGCTGGTTCTGGCCGCCTTCGGTCCGGGCCGGTTCGCCAAGACGGCCGAACGGCTGCGGGAGCGGGCCGGCGTCGCCGCCGCCTTCGTGGCGCGGGACGAGGGACAGGTGATCGGCTCGGTGCGCCTGTGGCGGATCACGGTCGGCGAGACGGCGGCCCTGTTCCTCGGTCCGATCGCCGTGGCCTCGGACAGCCGCAAGGCCGGGCTGGGCGCCGATCTGGTGCAGGCCTGCGTCGACCATGCGGCGGCGGCCCGGATGGGGATACTGCTGGTCGGGGACATGGGCTATTTCGAGCGCTTCGGCTTTTCAGTCGCGTCCGATGTGCGGTTGTCCGGCCCTGCCGACCCGGCGCGTGTGCTGTGGCGGGGCGAGGGCGAACCGGCCGGTCTGGTGCAAGCCGTCCGCTAGCGGAAAAACACAGTCCAAAGCGTCCACTCCGTTCGCGGGGACCGTTTGGCGAAGCCCTCCGCCAGCCGCCAAAAACACAGTCCGAAGCGTCCGGACCGTCCGCTCCGTCCGCCGCGTCAGCGTTCGGCTCGTCAGGGGTTTCGCATCATGCGATTGTCAAAGACCAAGCCTTCCCGGGGCGCCGTCATCAAAGCACGCCCCTGCGTCAAATCCGGACGCAGGCTGAGAGAAATGACGCGCGCCGGCGCCAGCGACGGCCGGACCGAACCGGGAGGGGTTTGCCGCGCCCGTCCTGACGCCTAAGTCTGGACCCATGGTGCCCATCGACGACAGCAAGACCGGACTGGCCGCCATCGCGGAAGCGGCGAAGCAGGCGCCGGGCCGGGGTCTGCCGCCCGTGCACCTCTGGCATCCGGCGCATTGCGGCGCGATCGACATCGTCATCCGCCGCGACGGGGTCTGGATGCACGAGGGCTCGCCCATCGGCCGGACCGAGCTGGTGCGGCTGTTCTCGACCGTGCTGCGCAAGGACGCTGACGGCTATGTGCTGGTCACGCCGGGCGAGAAACTGTCGATCACGGTCGAGGATCTGCCGTTCCGGGCGGTGTCGGTGACGCGGCGCGGCGACGCCCTGGTCTTCACCACCGACGTCGGGGACGAGGCTGAGGCCGGCGTCCAGCACCCCATCGTGGTCGAGACGGACCCGGCGACGGGCGAGCCCTCGCCGTCGGTGCGGGTGCGCGCCGATCTGTGGGCCCGGATCGCCCGGCCGGTCTTTTACGAGCTGGTCGAGATGGCCGATGTCGAGGACGGGCGGCTGACGGTGCGCTCGAACGGCGCGGCCTTCGCCCTCGGGCCGGTCGGGGCGGGCGTGGAATGAGCCTGTCGACCCTGCGCGCGCGGCTGATCGAGCGGCTGGAGCCGGCCTCGGGGTGGGTTCCGGACAGGCTGCCTGTGCATTCCGACTTCGACCTCAATCCCGGCGCCGATCGCCCCGCCCGCATCCTGCGGCCCGCCGCGGTGCTGATCCCCGTGATAGCGGGACCGGAAGGCGCGACCGTGTTGATGACCCGCCGGTCCGACAGCCTGGCCAGCCACACCGGCCAGATCGCCTTCCCAGGCGGCCGGCTGGATCCGGGCGAGACGGTGGCCGACGCCGCCCTGCGCGAGGCCTTCGAGGAGGTCGCGATGGATCCGGCGCTGGTCGAGGTTCTGGGGATCGGCGACGCCTATGAGACGGGCACCGGCTTTCTGGTGACGCCGGTCGTCGGCTGGTTGACCGCCACCCCGGCCACAACGCCGTCCCTGGAAGAGGTGGCCGAGGTGTTCGAGGTTCCCTGGGACTTTCTGATGGACATCGCCAATCATCGGCAGGAGGCTTGGGACCGCGAGGGCCAGCCGCGGCGCTGGTACTGGGCCATGCCCTTCGGCGAGCGCTATATCTGGGGCGTCACCGCCGGAATCATCCGCGCCCTGCACGCGCGGCTGTATGACGACGAGGCCGCGCCGGAGGCGGCGGCGGCGGAGGACGCGGCGTGACTCTTCGCCTGACCGACCAGCCGTGGCTGACGGCCTCGTCCACCCGGGCGGTGATGGCGGCGCTGGAGGCGGCGGGCGGACCCGGCTGCGCGCGCTTCGTCGGCGGCTGCGTGCGCAACGCCCTGCTCGGCGCACCGGTCGACGACATCGACATCGCCACGACGCTGAAGCCCGATGAGACGGACAGGGCGATCCGCGCCGCCGGACTGAAGGCCGTGCCCACGGGCATGGCCCACGGCACGGTGACGGCGGTGACCGAGCGCACGCCGTTCGAGATCACCACCCTGCGTCGCGACGTCTCGACCGACGGCCGCAACGCCACCGTGGCCTTCACCGACGACTGGGCCGAGGACGCGGCGCGGCGGGATTTCCGCCTGAACGCCCTCTATGCCGACGCCGGGGGCCAGGTGTTCGATCCTACCGGCCAGGGCGTCGCGGATGTGGAGGCGGGCCGGATCGTCTTCGTCGGCGATGCGGAGACGCGGATCACCGAGGACTATCTGCGCATCCTGCGCTTCTTCCGTTTCTACGCCTGGTACGGACGCGGCGAGCCGGACGCGGCGGCCCTGGCCGCCTGTCAGACCTTGGCGTCGGGCATGGCGAGGCTGTCGGCCGAGCGCGTGTCGAAGGAGCTGATGAAGCTGCTCGCCGCCCCCGATCCGCGCCCGGCCATGGCGGCGATGCAGGCCGCCGGGGTGCTGGAACAGGTGCTGCCCGAGGCTACGTCACGGGCGCTGTTCGCCGCCCTGGTCGAGCTGACCGACGATCCGGTCTTGAGGCTGATGGGCCTGTTGCCCGCCGATGTGGCGGTGGCGACCACGGTATCGGCGCGCCTGAGGCTGGCCAACGCCGTCCGCGACCGGTTGGTGCGGGCTGCGACCGCCTGGCCGTCGGTCGATCTGTCGATGAGCGACGCCGCCGTCCGGGCCGCCGTCTACCGCCACGGCGCCCGCGCGGTCGTGGACGCCGCGCACCGGCGCCAGGCCGAAGCCTCCGACCGGGGCGACGACGCCCGCCGTCTGATCCGTCTGGCGCAGGACTGGACGCCGCCGAGCCTGCCCGTCGGGGGCCGTCAGATCGCCCGGCTGGGCGTCGCGCCCGGTCCCGAGACGGGCCGTCTGTTGAAGGCGTTCGAAGCCGGGTGGATCGCCGACGACTTTCCCGACGACGGCCATGAGGCGCGCCTGGCGGCCCTGGTCACGCCGCCGCGAGGGTGACTTCGGTCACCACCGGGCGGTGGTCCGAGCCGGTCGGCCGGCCGAGCCGGCGGCTGACGAAGGCGAGGTCGGGCGAGCGGTAGACCTGGTCGATGGTCACGCCGAACACCGACGGGACCGCGGTGGGCCAGGTGCCGGGGAAGCCGGGGGCGGGGCGCAGGCCGATATCGCGTCGGATCTGGCGGCCGATGCGGGCGCTGGACACGCTGTTGAAGTCGCCCGCGACGACGACCGGGCCGCTCAGGTCCGAGACAACGGCCTCCAGCGCCATGGTCTGGCTGATCTGGCCCCATTGTTCCTGGAACGGCCAGGGGCGGGTCAGGTGAACGCCCAGAACATTGAGCGGGCCCAGCGGCGTCCGGACGGTGGCGCCGACGGCGTGCAGGCCATCCGGCCGGTCGCGGATCGCCGTCAACGGCCAGCGCGAGGCGACGACCGACCGCGCCGCGCCGCTGGAGCGCTCGATGCGGGGGCTCGCAATCCTGTGCGGGTAGTTCGCGAGAATCTGATCCAGCCGCGCCGCGGGGGCGTCTCCCATCTCGATCAACACGACGACATCGGCGTCTGCGGCGATGAGCGAGAGCCTGATCGCGTCCACATCCGTGTTCAGGGCCTGCACGTTGGCGGAATAGATTCGTACGAAAGGCGCTCCGGCGCGGAGCGCGGCCGAAGCGGGGAACCATTGCGGGGCCACCGCCAGGGTGAGGGCGGCGATCGCCGCCAGCCCATGCAGGGTCGCCGCCCACATCCGGGCCCCGGCCAGGACGGCCGTCAGGAGGACGGTCACGATCAGGAGCGGCGCGGTGAACTGGAACAGGATGTCCACCCACCGGTGGCCGAAGCGGGACAGGGCCAGAAGACCCAACAACAGCGGCGCGGTCAGGGCCAGTTGAAACAGGGTCTCGAGCCGCCGTTCGCGCGCCCACAGGCGACAAACGCGCGGTGCTTGCCTTTCGTGGTGAACGGGGGTCGTCATGGCGCGTTACGGTCTCGCTTAACGGGAGGGCAGGCATGGCCAGACGGTCCATCGCGGATATCGAGAAGATCTGGTCCAATGTCGAGGGCGTGAAGAAACTGTCTGACCGGGCGATCGGCATCGGTCCGTTCGGCATCGGCCTGGACGGCCTGCTGACCTGGATCCCGGTCGTGGGCACGGTCTACAGCGTCGGGGCCGCCGGCTGGCTGCTGGTCCAGGCGGGCAAGGCGAAGGCGACGCCGGGAACCCTGATGCGCATGGCCGGCTATCTGGGTCTGGACAGCGCCACCACGGCCGTCGGCGAGGTGATCCCCTTCGCTCCTGACGTGGTCGACTTCTTCTTCCCCGGACACCTGCTGGCGGCCAGGGCGCTGCAGAAGGACATCGAGAGCACCCACTGGGTCGAGGCCAATGAGCGCGAGGCGAAGGCTTCGGGCGACCACGACCGGCATCTGGCCGATATGCGCCGGAACCCGAAGCTGCGCCGCATCGTCTATCTGCATGACTGACGCCTTGACGAAACCGGTCGTGTGCGGCCAGGTCCGCGCCATGGTCTGCCGGGCGCCCGCATGAGTTCCATCCTTACCCGCGACGAACTGTCCATGGCCCTCGGTCAGGCCGGCCAGGGCGACCGCGCCGCCTTCCGCCGCGTCTATGACGCGACCTCCGCGAAGCTATTGGGCGTCACCCTGCGTATCTTGGCTGACCGCCAACTGGCCGAGGACGTTTTGCAGGACACCTATCTCACCGTGTGGAGCAAGGCCGGGAGCTTCGATGCGTCCCGCGCCAGCCCGATCACATGGCTGGTGACGATCGCCCGCAACCGGGCCATCGACCGGCTGAGGTCGGGCGCCGCGACGCGGCGGTCGACGCCGATCGACGAAGCCTTCGACATCGCCGACGACGGTCCTTCGCCGGCCCAGGCGCTGGAGACGGGCGACGACGTCCGCCGGCTGAACGACTGTCTCGGCGAACTGGACGACCGCACCGGGGGCGCCATCCGCACGGCCTTTATCGAGGGTGTGACCTATGACGCCCTGGCCTCGCGCGAGAATGTGCCGCTGGGGACGATGAAGAGCTGGATCCGGCGGGGGCTGATGCGGCTGAGGGCCTGTCTCGAATCATGACCGATCCCACCGATGCCGAAGGCGTGGACGAGACCCGGGTCCTGGCCGGGGAGCTGGCCCTGCGCGTGCTGTCGCCCGCCGAGGAGGCCGCCGCCCGGGCGCGCGAGGCCGCGGATCCCGGCTTCGCGGCCGAGGTCGAGGCGTGGAATGAACATCTCGCCGGGCTGGCGGACGCAACCGCGCCCGTCGCGCCGTCGCCTTACGTCTGGCCGCGCGTCGAGGCCGGCCTGCCGCCCGTCGCCGCCAATGACAATCGGCGACTGGCCTTCTGGCGGACGTGGGCCGTGGGGTCCACCGGCCTGCTGGCGGCCAGTCTGGCGGCGGTCGTGGTGCTGCTGGCCCAGCCCTCACCGGTCCCGCCGGCTCCGGCGCCGGCGGCGCCCGTGGCGGTGACGCGGGTCGCGACCCTGACGCTCGAGAACGGGGCGGCGGCCATGACCATCGCCTATGATCCCGGCACCGGCGAACTGTATCTGGCCCCGACCAACGAGATGGCCGGCGACACCCGGGTGCCGCACCTGTGGCTGGTCATGCCCGAAGGCGGGGTTCAGCTGGTCGGCGCGATCGACGGGTCCGCCACGTCGCGGCACAACCTCGGCCGGGCCCTCTCGGGCAAGGCGGGGCAGGCCAATGCGGTCGCCGTGTCCATGGAGACGCCGGGCCATACGCCCGCGGCGGACAAGCCTGACGGTCCCGTGGTGGCGTCCGGCGAACTTCAGCGCCTCTGACCTGCATCCCGGGCCGCGGACCGCCCGTATCTGATCCTGACGAGTCCGTTGCGGTTGCGTGAAAATGCGCCGCCTGGTCCTGACAGCCGACGGGCCCGTCAGGCGGGGAGGCCGTCCGGCCCTTCCACTCCGGCCTCCCCGCTAGCCTTTCCCGCTGAACCAGACGACTTTCGGAAACGAAGTGGCTGATTTATCGCGCCTTTCTGCCGCGAGTAGCGTCATTTGCCAGCCGCAGGAAGCCGAGCCCTCACACTGATCTCCGACATTTCTTGCGGAGAGAGTGATGAGCGACGACCACAGCGCCCGGCTGGAGCTGCCCTATCTGGCGGCCGGGCAGATGCAGAAGCATGTGACCCACAACGAGGCCCTCACCCGGCTGGACGCCCTGGTCCAGACGGCCGTGGTCAGCCGGACGACGACGGCCCAGCCGGGCGCGCCGACGGACGGCGCCCTGTGGATATTGCCGGCCGGCGCGACCGGGCCGGACTGGGGCGGGCGGCCGGAGGGCGCGCTGGTGCGGGCCGAGGGCGGCGGCTGGAGCGCGGTCGCCGCGCCGGACGGGCTGGTGGCGTTGGTCATCGACGCCGCCGAGCTGGTGGTGCGGCACTGGGGCGGCTGGGTTCCGCTGGGCCGGCGCCTCGGCGAGGTCCAGGATCTCGGCCGGCTGGGGATCGGGGCCACGGCGGACAGCTGGAATCCCTTCCTCGCCAAGCTGAACAATGCGCTGTGGACCGCGCGTGAGGCGGCGTGGGGCGGCGATGGCGACCTGAGGCTGACCCTGAACAAGGAGACGGCGGGCGACGTCCTGTCGCTGGTGTTCCAGAGCGGATACGCCGGCCGGGCGGAGCTGGGGCTGGTCGGGGACGACGACCTGAGCCTGAAGGTCAGCGCCGACGGATCGGCGTGGAGCGACGTCTTCTCGGTCGAGCGGGCCACGGGCCGGGCGGTCTTCGTCCAGGGCGCGGCGCGGCGGTCGGTGACGGCGTTCGACGCATCGGGAACCTGGACGCCGCCTGTCTGGGCGCGAAGCGTTGAGGCGACGGCCGTCGGCGGCGGTGGCGGCGGCGGCGGCGGCGCGGGCGGCGTCAGCCGGGCCGGGTGGCCGGCCGAACTGCTGGGCGGGGGCCTGACGATCACCATCGGCGGGGGCGGATCGGGCGGCGCGTCCGGTTCGGGCGCGGCCGGAGCGGACACCGTGATCTCGCTGGGCGGCGCGGCCCTGCTGACGGGCGCCGGCGGCGTCG
>NZ_JBAZOS010000001.1:0-269964 GCF_041648615.1 Brevundimonas sp. | reverse complement strand
AAGCCCTAACCCCTGACCCCCGCCCTTCACCCCTCCCCTCCGACAGGCTATCTCCACCCCCATGACCTCCGCCCCGCTTCCAGACGCCGGTTCGAACTGGGTGGACCGCCATGCGCCGGAACCCCTCAAACCCTGGCTCAAGCTCGGCCGCTTCGACCGTCCCGTCGGCATCTGGCTGCTGCTCCTCCCCGGCTGGCAGGGCATCGCCCTGGCCTGGGCGTCGGCCGCCGCTGGTCCGGCGGAAGCGGACGTCCTGCTGCGGCACGCCGTCACCCTCGCCGTGCTCTTCGCCCTGGGCGCCTGCCTGATGCGCGCGGCCGGCTGCGCCTTCAACGACATCGTCGACCGCAAGATCGACCGGCAGGTCGCGCGCACCGCCTCGCGGCCCGTCGCCTCCGGCCGGATCAGCGCCAGCCACGCCGGCATCTTCGTCGTCGTCTGCAGCTTCATCAGCCTGCAGATCCTGCTGGCGATGAACTGGACCACGGTGATGCTGGGCATTGGTTCGCTCGGGCTGGTCGCCGCCTACCCCTTCATGAAGCGGATCACATGGTGGCCCCAGGCTTGGCTCGGCCTGACCTTCAACTGGGGCGCCCTGATGGGCTTCGCGGCCTTCACCAGCGCCTTCCCCTGGGCCGGCATGCCCGCCTTCTGGCGCACCGGCGACCTGGTCCTGCAGACCCACGCCGGCCTGCCCGGACACCTCACGCTGGCCGCCCTTCTGCTCTACCTCGGCGGCGTCTTCTGGACGCTCGGCTATGACACCGTCTACGCCCTGCAGGACATCGAGGACGACGCCATGGTCGGGGTCAAATCCTCGGCCCGCAGGCTCGGCGACAAGGTTCCGCGCGGCGTCGCCGTCTTCTACGCCCTTGCGGTCGCCTGCGCCGCGGCGGCCGGCGGACTGGCCCGGCTCGGGCCGCTGTTCTGGATCGGCCTGGCCGGCTACGCCCTGCACCTGCTGTGGCAGGCCCGGCGCGTCCGCACCGGCGATTCCGCCCTCGCCCTGCGTCTGTTCAAATCCAACCGCGACGCCGGCTTCATCCTGCTTTCCGCCATCATCCTCGGCGCTGTATCGTGGCCGTTCTGAAGGAGTCCCGCATGACCGTTCTTCGCGCCCTGCTGCTGACCGCCGCCATCGCCGCGACCCTGTCCGCCTGCAACCGCGAGCGCGAACCCGCCGCGCCCCCGCCGGCCGCCCCGGGCGTGGCCGCCGTCGTCACCCCGGCGGCGGCCGCCGCCCCCATGGCCTTCGAGAGCAAGACGCCCTGGGCCGACGTCCGCCTGACCCTGCCCGACGCCGTCAGGGCCCAGACCGATCTCCATGCCCGCCTCTATGCCGAGGAGGTGCGCCGCCTGCGGCAGTTCACCGAGGGCGCCCAGGGCGAGCTGACCGAGGCCGGCGCCGACGCCGACCGGCCCAAATACCAGAAGACCATCACCATCACCGCCGCCGCCGAGACCGGCAAGCTGCTCAGCCTCAAGCGGACGGATTTCGACTATTCCGGCGGCGCCCACCCCAACACCCTCATGGACGGCCTGCTGTGGGACAAGGCGTTGAAGCGCCGGGTGGGGATCGCCGATCTCTTCGGCAAGGGCACGGATCTGACCGCCCTGGACCAGGCCCTGTGCTCCGCCATCAACACGGCCAAGCGCGCCCGCGTGCCCGACGGCGCCGGCGTCACCCTGGGCGGCAAGGACTTCTCCTGCCCCCGCGCCGCCGACACCCCCTTCGTCCTCACGCCGGGCGACACGCCGGGCAAGGCGGCGGGCCTGACCTTCCTGATCGGCCCCTATCAGGTCGGGCCCTATGTCGAGGGCGCCTATGAGATCGCCATCCCGGCCGCCGTCTTCCGCTCCCTGCTGGCCGTCGCCTACAGCGGCGAATTCGGCGGCCGGTTGATCAGGACCGGCGACGTCACCCCCGTGGCTCTGGCCCAGGGCTAGTCGGCCAGGAACTGGTCGACGATGGCGGCGAACCGCTCCGGCTGGTCGGCCATGATGAAATGCCGGCTGTCGTCGACCCGGATCAGGCGCACCCCGGGCAGGCCGGCGTATTCGCGGATCCACAGCGCATCGGCCATCGCCGCCGGAGCGCCGCCGTCCGCGTCCGCAGCGTAGATCGCCCAGACCGGCGTCGTCATGGCCGCCAGACCCGGCCGCAGGTCGGTCGTCATCACCTCGCGGATCGCCGAAGCCATCGCCCGCCGGTCCGAGGTCATGGACCACTCGACCATGGCGGCGCGGGTCGCCGGCGTCCGCGAATAGCCGATCGCCCCCCGCTCCTGGCCGGCGCGATAAGCCGCGTCGTCCGTCGCCATGATCCCCGCCGCCGCCTGATCCGCGAACGGCCGCGCGGTCTCGACCGTCGCCGTCGGCCCGAACAGGGCCGGAAAGAACGGCAGGCTGTCGACGCTCATCACCCGCCCGACCAGCCCGGGATGACGCTGGGCCAGCATCACCGCGCTCATCCCGCCCATCGAATGGCCGATGACCGCGGGCTGCTTCAGACCGGCCTCCCGGACATAGCGGGCCAGGTCCTCGACCGCCGGTTCGACGAACGGCCCGTCGCCATGGGTCCACGGCTCTCCGGCGAAGCCCGCCAGCTGCACCAGATGCACCCGATGCGTCGCCTTCAGCCGCTCCGCCTCGGCGCGCCAGACCTCCCGCCCCGAGGCGAAGCCGGGGATCAGGATCACGTCGGGTCCGCTCCCCGTGACCTCGACCGACAGGCGGTCCGAGGCGAAGGCGGGTGAGGCCTGGGCCACGGGCGCGGCCTCCACATGCGAGGCCAGCAGCAGCCCCCCTGCGACCGCAAATGACGCAGAGGCCAGCAACAAGGCGCGCAGGGTCGAACGCCCGACGAAGTGACGGAGGTGCAGCATGACGATGTCCTTTGAACGACGCCTGACGAGGTCAGCCGTGCGGGTTGTCGAAGATCTCTTCCACGGGCCGCGCGAACAGCACGGCGATGCGATAGGCCAGGTCCAGCGAGGGGTCGTGTTTCTCGGTCTCCAGCGCGTTCACGGCCTGCCGGGAGACCCCCAGCGCCTGCCCCAGTTGCTCCTGCGTCCAGCCGCGCTCGACGCGGAGCAGTTTCAGCCGGTTTTTCATCAGTTCGACGCCCGGATGAAGGGGGCCACGCATCCCATGATGCCCCAGAAGGCGGCGTAGACCAGCCAGCCCGGCAGATGCGGCGCCTCGGCGAAGGTCTCGGCGAATCCCCAGAACGTCGCCAACGCCATGGCCAGGCCGGCCGAGACGATGAACTGTTTGGCGGTCACGGCGCGGACGAACTCGTCGCTTTCCCGGATCAGGCTGAGGGTGGCCCAGAGCTGTCCGATCACCGGGGCGGAGACGGCGGCGGCCAGAATCCATCCCGCGGGCTTGCCGATCACTTCGTCGAAGACGTCCGTCACCATCATGGAGATGCAGATCAGCATATAGGGGACCATGAAGGCGAAGGTGCGAAGGACGTAGCGCCTGTGCGCCGCCGTTCCGGTCTTCCAGACGTTCAACATGACAAGTCCTCCTGACGCGATGTCATGCTTACCTTACATCGGGAATATGTCATGTCAACCTGACTTTTTGTCAGCTCCGACGGACATCGCTTCCGGCCGGCCCCTCCGGTTGGCGAGGCCCGGCGGCAGGCGTATCCTGCGGCCCATGCCCGCCGCTCCCCGCGTTCGCCCGACTGATCTGTTCACCCCCGATGAGTGGACGCCGTTCCAGACGCGCGCCGCCTGGGTCGGCCCGCTGCTGGTCCTCCATTGCTGGGCGGTGATCCTGCTCGCGACCCTCGCGGGCGTCCTCTGGCCGATCCTGATCCCGATCTGCGTCGCCGTCATCGGCACGCGTCAGCTCGGTCTCGCCATCCTGATGCACGAGGCCGCGCACGGCGGCCTGTCGTCGAACCGCCGGCTCAACGACGTCCTCGGCCACTGGCTGTGCGCCGTGCCGGTCGGCGCCTCCCTGCCCCTCTATCGGCCCTACCACCTGTCGCATCACAAATACGCCCAGCAGGCCGAGGACCCCGACCTCGTCCTGTCCGCCCCCTTCCCGGTCACCCGCGCCTCGCTGCGCCGCAAGATCATCCGCGACCTGACCGGCCAGACCTTCTTCAAGCAGCGCGTCCTCTACCTCTTCGAAGCCTTTCGCACCGGCCGCGACGAGGACATCGCCGAGGGGGCCGCGGTGACGGGCCGCAGCGTCGCTCCCTTCCTGCTGGTCAACGCGGCCCTCCTGGCGGCGGCCGCCCTCGCCGGCGTCTGGTGGGCGTATTTCGCCCTCTGGCTGCTGCCGCTCGCCACCTGGTTCCCGATGGTCACCCGCCTGAGGAACATCGCCGAACACGCCTGTGTCGAGGGCTCGGCGGACGACCCGTTCCGCGCCGCCCGCACCACCCGCGCCTCCTGGTGGGAGCGCGCCTTCATCGCCCCCTACTGGGTCAATTTCCACGCCGAGCACCACCTGTTCATGCACGTCCCCTGCTGGAAGCTTCCCGCCCTGCACCGGGCGGTGCGCGCCAGGCCGCAGGGCCAAGGCATGGAGGTGGCCGACGGCTATCTGGCGGTGCTGGCCAGGGCGTCGGCGAAGGCGTGATCCCCGCCCCGAGCCGGACAAGGGGAGCGGCCTTCCGGCCGCTCCCCTCCCTTCAGGCCGCCAGCGACCAGGTCGCCGCGTCGTCGGTGTCGGCGGAATAGGCCGCCATCTGCCGGGCGAAGGCCGCCGTGACCGCCGAGGTCAGCTCGTCCGCCCCCAGGCCGCCATCGCCGTCCGCATCCAGGGCGGCGAAGGCGTCGGACAGGGACGTTTGATCGTCCTCGCCGAGGGCTGTCGAGATCTCGTCGAGGCTCAGGGCCCCGCTCTCGTCCTTGTCGGCCGAGGCAAGGACGTCGGCGGCGATGTCCCCGGCCGATGGCGGCGGACCATGGGGGCGACCGGAACCAGGGGGAGCGAGGGACTTCAGTCCCGCGTCCAGTTCGTCCTGGTTGATCTGGCCATCGGCGTCTGCGTCCACCCGGGTGAAGGCCTGGCTCAGCGAGGCCTCGTCCGTGCGCAGGGACGCCGCCAATTCGGCGAGGCTGACCGTGCCGTCGCCGTTGGTGTCGGCCTCGTCGATGACGGCCGAGGCGGCGTCAGAGCCCTCCTCCTGGGTCTTCAACAGGGCCGACATTGTGTCAGCGCTGAAACCTCCGCCGCTCCCGGCGCCGGGCGGCGGACCGGGCGGCGGACCCGACGGTGGCCCCTTTGCGCTCCCGGACGCCGGACCGGCCGGCGGATTTTGCCCGGTCGGCTCCGTGGATCGGGTCTGAAACAGATCGCGCAGGGCGCTGAGCGCCATGCTCGATGTTGCAGCAGACGATGATGATATCTGCATCTCGGCTCCTTGGAAGGAAACGTCGGCGTCCCGCGACCTTATCAGGCCCCGTCCCGACACCCCGAAGGCGTGCAATATCGTCGCCGGAAACAGGGCGGACGGCCCCCGCTTGACCCCGACATTTCAGCCTTGAAACAAGTCCGCCCTGAACCTGCCCCGGGCCTTTCCGAAAGATGAAGATCGCTGACGCCGGTCGGGGCGCCGACTGCGGCGCAGGGAGATTTCCGGGAACGGCAGCGCTTGGCCCGGACGGGGTTCGCCCCCATCTTGTCGGCATGACCCGGATCCTCGCCGTCACCACCGCCGTGGCTGCCCTCGCCCTGCCGGCCATGGCCCAGGTCGCGCCCACAGCCCATCAACTCCCGCCCGGCCACGCCCGCTACCAGGCCGACCAGCACCGCTTCGAAATGGACCGGCTGCGCGCCCGGGCCGATCAGCGGGAAGCCTTCGCGCGACAGCTGGAGCTGGAAACCCGGCTGAACCGTCTCGAAATCGAGGCAGCCCGGCAGCCGGAGCCGGTCCAGCCCCCCGCCTGGCGGACCCTGCGCACCCCGGAGGATGAACGCGCCGCCCGCGAAGCGGCCACCCGCCGGCTTCGGGCCGCCACCGCCGGCGTCGGCCAGATCGACGCCTGGCTCGACCGGCCGGCCAACTAGGTCTGGCGCCACTGCATCCCTTCCCCTCCGTCCGCGTTCCGGCCTAGCTTGGATCAAAGGGACGGGAGAACGGTATGCGGTGGCAAGGCGGACGGCGTGGCGGCAATATCGAGGACAGGCGCGGCATGGGCGGCGGCGCGATCGCCGGGGGCGGCATCGGGGCTCTGGTGCTCGCGGCCATCGGCTATTTCGTCTTTGGCATTGATCCCTCCACCACGACGCAGCTGGCCAGCCAGTTCGGGGGCGTCGGCGCGGCTGAGGCGGGCAAGCAGGGCAGCCCGACCGATCAGGCCGGCGCCTTCGTCGATGTGATCGGCGCCAATATCGACGACGTCTGGAAGACAAAGCTCCAGGGCTACCAGCCGCCGACCGTCACCCTGTACGAACAGGGCACGTCGACCGGTTGCGGCTTCGGCCAGTCGGCGATGGGTCCCTTCTACTGCCCCACCGACCGCAAGGTGTATCTGGATCTCTCGTTCTGGCAGCAGCTGGAAACCGAACTGGGCGCCTCCAGCGCCGACTTCGCCCGCGCCTATGTCATCGCCCATGAATACGGCCACCACGTCCAGACCCTGACCGGCGCCTCACAGCAGGTGCAGGAGGCCCAGCAGCGCGCCTCGGGCCAGGCGGAAGCCAACCGCTATTCGGTGGCGCTGGAGCTGCAGGCCGACTGTTACGCCGGGGTCTGGGCCGCCAACGCCGCCGCCGTGTCGAACGGCGAGGTGGCGCTGGACGCCGGCGATCTGGAAGCCGGCATGCAGACGGCCTCGGCCATCGGCGACGACACCCTGCAGCGCCGTCAGGGCGGTCGCGTCCAGCCGGACGGCTTCACCCACGGCTCCTCGGCCCAGCGGGTCGAATGGCTGCGGCGGGGTTATGAATCGGGCGATCCAGCCGCCTGCGACACCTTCCAGTCGCTCTAGCCGACCGTCAGATCCAGCGGCCGGGACACGTGCAGCGTCCCGGCCCCCAGATCCAGCGCCACACGCCGGCCCGCGAACGCTTCCATGCCGACCAGCCCACCCGGAAAATTGGGCAACGGCGGCTGATCGAACACGCCGACGGGCACGCGCCGGTAGAGATGGTCCGCGAAGGTCACGGTCCGGGCTTCGACGATGGCGGTGCGGGCCGCGCCGCCCAGCACCAGATTCACCCCGCTGGTCTGGGGGCGCCCGTCCAGCAGGCCGGCCACCGTCGCCGTCTCGCGACTCAGTCCCAGCAGGGACGAGGCTCCGGTGTCGACCACGGCCTCGATCAGCGAGCCTTCGACCGTGACCTCCGCGATCAGGGCCGTGCCTGCGCGCCGCACTGGCGCCTCGCCGAGGTCCGACGGACGCAGGAAGGCCTCGCGCGACACCAGACGCGTGTGCCGCCGCGCCGGATCCAGCGCCAGCACGGCCTCGCCCAACACATCCTGTCCCAGGATCAGCGGCGTTCTCAGTCCCCGGTCTGACGCCAGCGGCCCCAGGTCGAGGATCGCCGCTCTCAGACCGCTGACCGTCAGGCCGGCCAGCTCCACATCCAGGGTCGTGCCCCGCCCCACCTGGGCGCCGCCGCCCACGCCATAGGCGACCAGGGGCATGTCGAACAGCGACCGCCCGGCGTCCGGCAGATCGGCGTGGAGGGCGCGGTCGATGACGGAATACTGGGCGCCGCTGTCGATCAGGGCGGCGGCCTGGCGCCCGCCCAGCCGCACCATGACGGTCGGCGCCACGCCGGGCCGCGCATAGGGCATCCAGGGCGTCGCCCCGCCGCTCGCAAAGGCCAGGGCGGGATCCGGCCACAACAGATGCTCGCGCGCCCACCAGGCGCCGCCCAGAACGGACGCGAGACCGGCCGTGCGGATCAGGAGGGAGCGGCGGTTCATCCCGGTGAAGATGGCGTGCAGGCCGCCCGGACGCCAGCGGCGCCGTTGTCGCGGTGGTGGGAGACGGCCCGGCCCGCGCCCCCCGACGCAGACCGGACCGCCACCGCGCGCCCATCCCCCGAAGGACGCGGTGCTGGCGGGGTCCCGAAGGACGCACCCGCTCGCTGCCCGCATCTGGCCCGGGGATTGGACGGGAGTCGATACGGTTCCCCGGCCGGGCGAACCGATGACGATCTACCTGTGGCCGAAGGGAACCACCTTGTTGTCGCGGTCGTGGCCGATGTCGGCCGGACCCAGATACGGAATCCCCGATCGCTGGCACCAGTACCGGACGATCTCCTCCGGCGTCAGGCCGAAGTCGGGCTCGTTGTAGGTGATGTCCGACACCCGCCCCATCCGTATGCCGGCCACCCGGCGGATCGACGCCTGGCCGGTCAGGTGGAACATCATCCGGTCGATCCGGTACAGCGGCTCGGAAACGTCCTCCAGCATCAGGACATGGTCCGTCAGGTCGGGCTCCAGGGCGGTTCCGACCAGGGCGTCGAGGATGCTGAGGTTGAAGGCGGCGGCCGGACGCGAATCCTCCGCCAGCGACGGCTCCCACGACGAAGGATCCCCTGACTTCAGCCAATTGATCGCCCGCCACGCCGTCGCGTCGTTGCGCACCGCGTCCGAGGCCATCGGCCCGTGCGCCAGATGCGGGAACCCGGCCTTGTAGAGCAGGGCCAGGATGCTGCCGGCGTCGGAATAGCCGAGATACCGCTTCTTGCGCGCGACCGGCTCCAGCCGCGGCAGCACCGCCTCGGCGATCCGGCACGAACCATAGCCGCCGCGCGCGAACCAGACGGCGTCCAGCCGTGGATCATTGGCGTATTCGACGAAGGCGGCGGCCCGGCTGGCGTCGTCGCCGCCGAAATGACCGTGCTTGCCGAAGCTGGCCGGGTGGAACACGACCTTGACCGACCCGTCCGGAATATTCGCTTCGAACCAGGCGTGCACCGCGTCGGCGCGCTCCCGGTTGAAGCGCGAACTGGCGTTGACGATGCCGATCTTCATGGACGTGTCTGGCCTCAGGCGTCGCCCGTGCTAGTCAGGCCGCCGGACATTCCCCGGTTTCGCCCTCATGAATCAAGACGACTATTTCTTCTGCGGCATCGGCGGGTCCGGAATGCTGCCCCTGGCCCTGATCGTTCAGGCGCAGGGAGGGCGGATAGAAGGCTCCGACCGCTCCCGCGACCAGGGCCGCACGCCCGAGAAATTCGCCTGGCTGGAGGCGCACGGCGTCACCCTGCATCCCCAGGACGGCTCGGGCGTCACCCGCGCCGGCCAGACCGTCGTCGCCACCGGGGCCATCGAGGACACGGTCCCCGACATCGGCGCAGCGAAGCGCGCCGGCGCCCGCATCGTCACCCGGCCGGAACTGCTGTCGCAGCTGTTCAACGCCGCCCCGGCGTCGATCGGCGTGGCCGGCACCAGCGGCAAGTCGACCATCACCGGCATGATCGCCTGGATCCTGCACCGGGCCGGCCGCGAGCCCACGGTCATGAACGGCGCGGTGATGAAGAATTTCGCCGACGCCGACCACCCCTTCGCCAGCGCCCTGATCGGCGGACCCGGGCTGTTCGTCTCCGAGGTCGACGAGTCCGACGGCTCCATCGCCCGCTACGATCCCACCGTCGCCGTGGTCTCCAACATCTCGCTGGACCACAAGTCGATGGAGGAACTGCGCGAGCTGTTCGGCGGCTTCACCGGCCGCGCGGCGAAGGCCGTGCTCAACCTCGACAACGTCGAGACCCAGGCGCTGGCCCAGTCCCTGTCCGCCGGCACGGTGATCACCTTCGCTCTCGGCGAGGAGTCCGCCACCCTGAACGCCCACGACCTGGAGCCCCTGCCCGCCGGCATGCGCTTCACCCTGACCGAACTCGGCGGCGAAAAACACGCCGTCGTCCTCAACGTCCCCGGGGCCCACAATGTCGCCAACGCCCTGGCCGCCCTCGGCGCCGTGCGCGCCATCGGCGTGCCGCTGGCGCAGGCGGTCGAGGCGCTGGAGGCCTTCGCCGGCATCCGCCGCCGCATGGAGGTGGTCGGGACCGCGAACGGCGTCACAGTCATCGACGACTTCGCCCATAACCCCGACAAGATCGCCGCCACCCTGAAGACCCTGCACGCCTTCGACGGCCGCCTGCTGATCCTGTTCCAGCCGCACGGCTTTGGCCCCCTGCGGCTGATGAAGGACGAATTCATCGACGGCTTCGCCGGCCTGCTGCGCGCGGAGGACGTCCTGCTGATGCCCGAGCCCGTCTATTTCGGCGGCACGACCGACCGCAGCGTCGGCTCGGAAGACATCGCCTCGGGCGTCCGCGCCGCCGGCCGCAGCGCCGAGGCCCTGCCCACGCGCGAGGCCTGCGGCGACCGGCTGGTCGCCCTCGCCCGCCCCGGCGACCGCATCGTCGTCATGGGGGCCCGGGACGACACCCTGTCGACCTTCGCCGCCGGCCTGGTCGACCGCCTGAGTCGTCCGCTTACAGATTGATTTTCAAGACAATCTCGCAAAACATTCATATACGGCAAAGCTCGCGTTAAGGGCTGCCCCCTATCCGTTCCGGCCAGGCAGGAGTTGCATATGGCCCGGATCGGAGACTTCGCGAGCGCCCCGGACCCCATCGGTCCGGACACGCCCGGCGCTGACGTTTTCGACCGTTTCCAGCGCGAGCCCGACACCCTCGTCATCGCCGTCGTCGACGCCGACCGGCGGCCCGTCGGGCTGATCGAGCGCAACACCTTCACCCTGCGGATGGCCGCCGAGTTCGGCCGCGCCCTCTACGCCAAACGGCCGGCGGCGACCTTCATGGACGCGGCCCCGCGCGTGCTCGACGCCGACGCCGACGCGGACATCCTGTTCCAGAGCGTCGACGCCGCCAATCTGGGCGCCCTGCTGAACGGCTTCGTGGTCACCTCGAACGGACGCTACGTCGGCGTCTGCGCCGGCGTGCACGTGCTCCAGGCCGGCAGCGCCATCCACCGCCGCCGGGCCGAGGAGATGGGCGCCCTGGCCCGGGACCTCGCCCGGGCCGAGGCCGAGGCCCGCGCCTCCAGCCGGGCCAAGTCCGAATTCCTCGCGGTGATGAGCCATGAGATCCGCACGCCGCTGAACGGCGTGCTGGGCGTCGCCGCCCTGATGGAGCGCGAACTGACCCAGAAGGCGATGAAGCCCTATGTCCGCACCATCCTGGACTCGGGCCAGAATTTGTTGCGGCTGCTGACCGACGCGCTCGACATGTCGCGGGCCGAGGCCGGGCAGATGGGGCTGGAGCCCGCCCCCGTCCATCTGGATACGGTCGCCGCCGACCTGCTGGCCCTGTGGAGCCCCCGCGCCCAGGAGAAGGCCCTGGCCCTGACCGTCGTACATGAGACCGACGGCCCCGACTGGGTTCTGGCCGACGAGATGCGGCTGAAACAGCTGCTCAACAACCTCATCGGCAACGCCCTGAAATTCACCCCGTCCGGCGGGGTCGACGTCGTCATCTCCAGCCGCTGGCAGGACGGCGCGGTCGCCATCACGGGCCGGATCGACGACAGCGGTCCGGGCATCGCCGACGACGTCGCCGAGACCGTCTTCCAGCCCTTCAACACCGGCCGCCCGGGCCGCGAGGGCGCCGGCGCCGGCCTGGGCCTCGCGATCTGCCGTCAGATCGTCGAGCGGATGGACGGCGACATCGGCGTCGAGCGTTCGCCCCGGGGCGGGGCGCGGTTCCAGTTCACCCTGTGCCTGCCCGGCGCGGGTCCCGAGGTGCTCGCCGCCTCGGCCAGGGCCGCCGAGCCCACGCCGCACGAGACCCTGCATGTCCTGGTGGTCGACGACAATGCGACCAACCGGTTCGTCGCCGAACGGGTCCTGACGCTGTTCGGCTGCACCTCCGACAGCGCCGAGAACGGCCTCGAGGCGGTCCGGAAGGTCCAGTCCCGGCCGTACGATCTGGTGCTGATGGACATCAAGATGCCGGTGATGGACGGGGTCGAGGCGACCCGGGCCATCCGGGCCCTGCAGGATCCCGTCAGCCGCATCCCGATCCTGGCCCTGACCGCCAACGCCGATCCCCGGGACGAGATCGAATATATCGCCGCCGGCATGGACGGCGTGTCGCAAAAGCCGATCCAGCCCGACGCCCTGCTCAACGCCATCCGTCTGGTGTTCAGCGACGTCGCGGCGCGGGCCGTGGTGTCGCAGGCCGCTTGAACCCGACGACGCCGTCTGGCCTAGGGTGGCGGCGATGCAGATCCCTCCTCCAGCCCCGCTTCCCGATATCGTCGTCACCGCCGCCCGCCTGCCGCCCGCGGCGGGAGAGGCGGCCTTCTCGGTCATCCGCCTCGACGCCGATGACCTGCGTCCGCAGCAGCGGCTGGACGAGGCCCTCGCCTCCGTGCCGGCCGTCTCGCTGTTCCGCCGCAACTCCAGCCTGGCGGCGAATCCGACGACCCAGGGGATCAGCCTGCGCGCCATCGCCCCTTCGGGCGCGGGCCGCACCCTGGTCACGCTGGACGGCGCGCCGCTGAACGATCCCTTCGGCGGCTGGGTGATCTGGTCCCAGGTTCCGACCGAGAGCCTGTCCGGCCTCGACATCGTCCGCGGCTCGGGCGCGGGCCCGTACGGCGCCGGCGCCCTGACCGGCGTCATCGCCCTGCGCGAACGGGATTCGGGCTCCGTGCTGGACGCCTCGGTCGCCGAAAGGGGCGGCGTCCGCCTCGCCGGCTCCGGCGCGACGACGCTGGGCCCGGTCCGGATCGTCGCCTCGGGCCTGTACGAGACCGGCGACGGCTACGTCCCCGTGCGCGGCTCCGTCGCCGGCGCCGCCGATGCGCCGCTGGACCTCGAGGTCCGCAGCGCCGCCCTGCGCGCCGACCTCCCGCTCGCCGAGGCCGTCGTCTCCCTCCGCGCCGCCGCCTTCGAGGAGGATCGCGGCTCCGGCCTCGACGGCGCCCGCGCCGCCGCCAGCGGGAACAGCCTGTCGGCCACGGCCGCCCTGCAGCCCCGCGCCGACCGCGCGGGCTGGCGGCTCCAGGCCTGGCGGCGCGAGAGCGATCTGGCCAACACCTCCGTCGCCGTGGCCGCCGATCGCGCCTCAACCACGCCCGCCAATGACCAGTACGAAACTCCGGCGACCGGCTGGGGCGTCAACGCCGCCCTGCGCCGCATCGCCGTCACCGGCGTCGCCCGGGTGGAACTGGAGCTGGGCGCCGACGCCCGCTTCAACGAGGGCGAGACGCGCGAGCGCTTCCGCTACATGGCGGGCGCCTTCACCCGCGACCGCGTCGCCGGGGGCGAGACCTCGGTCGCCGGAGTCTATGCCGAGGGCTCGTGGGACAGCGGCCCGTGGCTGGTCGCGGGCGGTCTGCGCTACGACGGCTGGCGCAACGGGAACGGCCGCCGTCGCGAACGCGATCTCGCCACCGGCCTGCCGACCCTGGACGAAGGCGATCCCGACCGCTCGGGTCAGGTGGTCAGCGCCCGTCTCGCCGCCCGCAGGGACATCGGAGGCGGCCAGGCCCTGCGCCTCGCCGCCTACACCGGCTTCCGCCCCGCCACCCTGAACGAGCTCCACCGCCCGTTCCGCGTCGGCAATGACCTGACCGAGGCCAACGCCGCTCTCGAGCCCGAACGGCTGGCCGGCGTCGAAGCCGGCTGGGCCTGGACCCGCGACCGCGCCTCCCTGACCGCGACCGCCTTCTGGACCCGGATCGAGGACGCCATCGTCAACGTCACCATCGGCCAGGGGCCGGGGACCTTCCCCCGCGCCGGCTTCGTGCCGGCGGGCGGCGTCCTGCGCCAACGCCAGAACGCCGGGACGATCGAGGCCACCGGGATCGAACTGGACGGCCGGGTCGAGCTGACCGGGGCCCTGTCCCTGCGCGCGGCCCTGTCCGCCACCGACGCCCGCGTCGACGGCGGAGCCCAGGCTCCGCAGCTCACCGGCCTGCGTCCGGCCCAGGCCCCGATCTGGAGCGCCGTCGCCGGCGCCGACTGGCGACCCGTCGAGCGGCTGACCCTGACCGCCGACCTGCGCTGGGAGAGCCGCCGGTTCGAGGATGACCTGAACAGCCGCGTCCTCGACGCCGCCCTGACGGCCGACGTCCGGGCCGAGTGGGCGCTGTCCCCGTCCGCCGCCGTCTGGATCGCCGCCGACAACCTGTTCGACGCCGGGATCGAGACGGGCGAGACCGGAACGGGCGTCGCCTCCTTCGGCCCGCCGCGCACCCTGTCCATCGGCGTCAGGCTGTCGCGCTGAACGGCCCGGCCAAAGTCATTGCAAATCGTTCGCAACTTCGGCACAAGCCGGGAGTGACCGAAACCGCCGCCCCGACCAAGCCCAAGCCGGCCCTGAACGCCAAGCGGTCGTTCTGGCTGAAGCAGTTGCATCAGTGGCACTGGATCTCGGCCGCCGTCAGCCTGATCGGCCTGCTGCTGTTCGCGGTCACCGGCATCACCCTGAACCACGCCGCCCAGATTCCCGCGACGCCCGATACGATCGAGCAGACGGGCCAGCTGCCCGCCCCCCTGCTGGCGCGCCTGTCCACCCTGCCCGAGGACACCACAGCCCCCGTCCCAGACGCGGTCGCGCGCTGGGCCTCGGACGCCTTCAAGGTCCGGATCGCCGGCCGCCCCACCGAGACCACGGCCGACGAGGTCTATGTCTCCCTGCCGGAGCCCGGCGGCGACGGCTGGCTGACCATCGACCGCGCCACCGGCGAGGCCCTGCGCGAGCGCACCACCCGCGGCGCCATCGCCTGGCTGAACGACCTGCACAAGGGTCGGAACACGGGCGTGGTCTGGTACTGGTTCATCGACGTCTTCGCCGCCGCCTGCATCGTCTTCGCCGTCACCGGTTTCGGCCTGACCTGGCTGCACGCCCGCCAGCGCCCCTCGACCTGGCCCCTGCTCGGCCTCGGTCTGCTGATACCCGCCGTCATCGCCCTTCTGTTCATTCACTGAGTTCCAGATGCGCCAGCTTCCCCTGATCCTGACCACCGCCGCGGCCGCCGCCATCGCCGGCCCCGCCCTGGCCGCGGACATCACCGTCGCGGTCGAGATTCCGCGCCTGTCGGTCGCCGCCTATCATCGCCCCTATGTCGCCGTCTGGATCGAGCGTCCCGACAACACCGCCGTCCGCACCCTCGCCGTCTGGTACGAAGTCTCCAACGTCGCCGAGGGCAAGGACTGGCTCAAGGACATGCGCACCTGGTGGCGCCGCGGCGGCCGCGCCCTGACCCTGCCCATGGACGGCGTCTCCAGCGCCACCAAGGCCCCGGGCCGCCATGCCGTGACCGTCCCCGCCGCCCGCCTGCGCGGCCTGCCCGCGGGCGACTACGTCATGGTGGTCGAGGCCGCCCGCGAACTGGGCGGCCGCGAGGCCGTCCGCGTGCCCTTCCGCTGGGGCGCCGCCAACACCGCCCGCGCCTCGGGCTCCACCGAACTGGGCGCCGTCAGCGTCACTGTCACCCGCTAAGGACTCCGCACCATGAAGAAGCGCATCGCCCTCCTCGCCGCTCTCGCCGCCTTCGCCCTGCCGATGTCGGCCCAGGCCCACCGCGCCTGGCTGGCCCCGACCTCGACCGTTCTGTCGGGAACCGAGGCCTGGGTCGGCTTTGACGCCGCCATGTCGAACGGCGTCTTCATCCCGGACCACGCCGCCATGCGGCTGGACGGTCTGACCATCACCGCGCCGGACGGATCCACCGCCGCGCCCGTCAACACCATGGTCGGCAAATACCGTTCGACCTTCGACCTGCATCTCACCCAGGCCGGCACATACCGGATCGCCAACGTCTCGGGCGGCGTCATGGTCAGCTACAAGCAGGGCGGCGAGAGCAAGCGCTGGCGCGGCGCCGAGGCCGACATGGCCGCCAATATTCCGGCCGACGCCACCGAGGTGGTCGCCACCCGCTCGAACAGCCGCACCGAGACCTTCGTCACCCTGGGCGCGCCTTCGGACATCATCCTGACCAACCAGGGCCTCGAACTGGCGCCCGTCACCCACCCCAACGACCTGGTCGCGGGCGAGGCCGCCACCTTCAAACTGGTCCGCGACGGCCAGCCGGCCGCCGATCTGGAAGTGACCATCGCCCGCGGCGGCACGCGCTATCGCGACAACCCCGAAGAGATGACGGTCCGCACCGGCGCGGACGGCTCCTTCACCGTCACCTGGCCCGAAGCCGGCATGTACTGGATGAACGCCTCGATCCGCACGCCCGCCTCGGGTTCGCAGCTGGCCGCGAGCGCCGCATACAACGGCGTCGTGGAAGTGCTGCCCTGACCGGAACACCACGAGACCCGCGGGGCGCGCCGCCGCCGGTCGCCATCGGCGAGCCGGCGGCGCAGCCGGACAACCGCGTCCTGATCCCGACCCACGGCCGGACGCCCGTCCTGCCGACGGGCGATGTTCTCTGGGACTTCGCCGGCGAGACCATGGGCACGGACTGGGCCGTGCGGCTGGTTCCGCCCGAAGGGCTGGACCGCACGGCGTTCCAGACGGCGATCGAGGACGAACTGACGGCCATCATCGCCCTGTTCAGCCATTGGGACCCGACCTCCGAACTGGCCCGCTTCAACGCGGCGCCGGCCGGTTTCTGGGCCGTGTCCGAGCCGTTCTGGGCGCTGCTGAACACCGCCCTCGATCTGGCTGACGACACCAACGGCGCCGTCGATCCGACGCTCGGGGCCCTGGTCGACCTGTGGGGTTTCGGCCCGCCCGGTCCGCGCCCCGACGTCCCGTCCGACGAGGCTGTCGCCGCCGCCCGCGCCCTCAGCGGCTGGGGCGTCCTGCGCCTCAACCGCGAGGCCCGCGCGGTCCAGCAGCTGGGCGGCGTCAAACTGGACCTGTCAGGCATCGCCAAGGGCCACGCCGTCGACCGCGTCTCGGACCGCCTGACCGCCCTCGGCGCCGTCCATCACCTGGTCGAGATCGGCGGCGAATTGCGCGGCGCCGGGGTCAAGCCGGGCGGCCACCCGTGGTGGGTCGAACTGCAACAGGCCCCCGGCACGCCCGCGCCGCGCACCGCCGCCGCCCTGTTCGACATGGCCGTCGCCACCTCGGGCGACTGGGTCCGGCGGTTCGAGGTCGCCGGCCAGTCGTACAGCCACACCCTCGACGGCCGCACCGGCCGGCCCGTCGACCACGGCGTGGCCTCCGTCACAGTCCTCGCCGACACCGCCCTCTACGCCGACGCCATGGCCACCGCCCTGACCGTCATGGGCCCCGAGGAGGGCCCGGCTTACGCCGAGGCGCTGAACATCGCCGCCGCCTTCGTCATCCGTACGGACACCGGCGTGACCGAGGTCGTCTCGCCCGCCTTCGCCGCCATGGCCGCCGAGGGCGCGTGACCGCCGATCCCGTTCGCTGGCTGTGGACCGGCGTCGCGGTCGGCCTCTGGCTGCTGGTCGTAGCCGCCGTCGCCTGGAGCGGAGCCCGCGCCCGCCGCGCCGCCGCGTCCCGCGCGGGGGCCTTGGACTCCTCCGGCTCGGACGCGGCCACCGTCGCCTTCGCCAGCCAGACCGGACTTGCGGAGGAACTGGCCTGGATGACCGCGCGCAGCCTGTCCGACGCCGGGACCAGCGTCCGCGTCATGCCGCTGGGCGACCTCGACGCGGCCGCGCTCAAGGCCGCGGGCCGGCTGCTGGTCGTCGCCTCCACCACCGGAGAAGGCGATGCGCCGGACGGCGTCTCGCGCTTCGTGCGTCAGACCATGGGCGCCCCCGTCGATCTTTCCGGCCTGGGCTACGGCCTGCTGGCGCTCGGCGACCACACCTACAACGACTTCTGTGGCTTCGGCCGCGCTCTGGACGGCTGGCTGCAGCGGTCAGGGGCTGAGCCCCTGTTCGACCGGGTCGAGGTCGATAACGGCGACGCCGGCGCCATCCGGGACTGGCAGCATCAGCTGGGCCTGCTGACGGGCTCCACCATCCAGCCCGACTGGACGCCGCCGGCTTTTGATCGCTGGACCCTGGTCGAGCGCCGCCACCTCAATCCGGGCAGCCCGGGCGGCGAGGCATGGCTGTTGGCCTTCGCGCCTGACGGTCACGCCCCGGACTGGGTCGCGGGCGACATCGCCGAGATCGGCCTGCCGGCGCGCGCCGACGGGACCGACCCCGGCAGCCGCGAATACTCCGTCGCCTCCCTGCCGGGCGACGGCCGCGCCGAGTTCATCGTCCGCCGCCTGACCCGCCCCGACGGCTCGCCCGGCCTTGCCTCGGGCTGGCTGACGCATCACCTCGCGATCGGCGACGCCATCGACATGCGCATCCGCCCCAACCGGAGCTTCCACGGCCCCGCGCCCGAAACCCCGCTGATCCTGATCGGCAACGGCACGGGTCTGGCCGGGCTCCGCGCTCACTGGAAAGCCCGCGCCGGCCGGCCGCACGGCGGCGTCTGGCTGATGTTCGGAGAACGCACCCGCGCCCATGACGCCTTCCTCGACGACGAGCTTCAGGCAGCCCTCAGGACCCGCGACCTGACCCGTCTCGACCGTGTCTTCTCGCGCGACGCCGCGGACGGCCGCTACGTCCAGCGCCTGATCGCTCAGCACGCGGACGAACTCGTTTCCTGGGTGGATCGCGGCGCGGTCATCCTCGTCTGCGGCAGTCTCGAGGGGATGTCCCGCGGCGTGCACGCGGCGCTCGAATCCGCCCTCGGAGCCGAACGCCTTCCCGTCCTGACCGAAACCGGCCGCTACCGTCGCGATGTCTATTAGGCGCGTGTCGCGGATGTCGCGGATGTCACGACCCGATGTGTCGGACGTGTCATCGATGTACCGGCGGATTGTGTCGCATGTCTCGCCGGATTGTCGCGCATATCCCGGCCCGTAGTGGTCGAAATAGCCGGTTTTCGCGCCCCGGGCGTTGTCGAAATGGTCAGGCCTCGGCCCAGCGCCGCAGCAGGTTGTGATAGACGGCCGTCAGCTCCAGCACCGCGGCGTCCTGCGGCCCCTTGTCGGCGCTGATCCGCTGGATGGCCACGTCCAGCCGGAACAGGGTCTCGCGATCCGCGTCGTCGCGCACCAGGCTCTGGATCCAGAAGAAGCTCGAGACCCGCGCGCCCCGCGTCACCGGCGTGACCTGGTGCAGGCTCTTGGACGGATAGAGGACCATGTCCCCGGCCGGCAGTTTGACGCTCTGCGGGCCGTACATCTCCTCGACGATCAGCTCGCCGCCGTCGTAATCCTCCGGCTCCGACAGGAACAGGGTCGCCGACAGGTCGCTGCGGATCCGGACAGGGCCCCGCTGGCGAATGGCGTTGTCGACGTGCAGGCCGAACCGTTCCCCGCCCTCATAGCGGTTGAACAGCGGCGGAAAGACCGTGTGCGGCAGGGCCGCCGAGACGAACATCGGATTGGCGTTCAGCGCCTGCTGGATCAGCGCCCCCACCTCGCGCGCCTCGGCGCTGTCCTCGGGCAGTTGCCGGTTGACCTTGGCCCCGGCCGACTGGTGGCCCGAGGTGACGTTGCCGTCGACCCACGGCCCGGCGTCCAGCCGCGCCCGCAGGGTTGCGACCTCGTCCTTGGTGAAGACGCCGGGGATGTGCAGCAGCATGGGCGGATCAGTACCTCAGATTCAGCGTCAGGATAGCCTGCCGCGCCGGCGCCACATCGGCGTGGTGCACGCCGTTGGTGCGCAGGATGTATTCCTCGTCGCCCGCGTTCTGGACGTTCAGCTGCAGCGAGGCGGTGTCGTTCAGGTCGTAAGACGCGAACAGGTCGACCCGGGTCCAGGCCGGGGCATAGACGCGGTTGGTCCCGCCGCCCGCGCCGCCCTGATTGCCCCCGAAGCTGTCCGACACATGGTAGACGCCGCCACCCAGGCTCAGTTTCGGCGTCACGCGGTAGGTCGAGAACAGGCTGAACGAATGCTCGGGCGTATTGGCCAGCGGGTCGCCGACATTGACGTTGCTGTAGGCGCCCGAAACCAGCTCGCTGTCCATCCAGGTATAGCCGCCGAACACCTGCCACTGGCGGGTGACATTGCCGGACACGCCCAGTTCGATCCCCTTCACCTCGGCCTCTCCGGCCTGTTCGAAGACGCCGGGCGAGACCTGGATCTGGGCGTTCTCGCGCGTCAGCAGGAAGGCCGCCGCCGAGACCGAGAGGCGGTCGCCGAACAGATTGGCCTTGGCCCCGACCTCATAGCTGATGGTCTCTTCCGGATCGAGCACGGCGCCGGCCAGGTTGCCCGAACCGGTTCCGTTGCCGCCGGTGCTCTGATCTCCGCCCGCGGTGATCGGCGGCGTGGCGGAGGTGGCGTAGGAGACGTAAAGGCTCGAACCGGCCGTCGGCTTGTAGACCAGCCCGACCTGGTAGTTGAGGAAGTCCCAGTCGCCGCCGACCGGCGTATAGACCGGAGCCGCCGCATTGCCCGACGCGCTCAGGCCTTCGACCGAATAGCCGTCATGGCGCAGACCCAGATTGACCACGAACCGCTCGCCGAGCTCGATCGAGTCGAGGGCGTAAAGACCGACCGTGTCGGTGGTCGCGTCGCTGATCAGGCCCCGGACAATGGCGCCCGTCCACGGATCCTGAGGGTTCGGGGCGTACACCGGCGTGCAGTCAAAACCGGTCAGGGGTGCAGGACAGGCCGAGCCGCTCGTCGTGGTGACAGTGTAGGACGCATTCTTGTTGGTCTCGCTCGCCAGCTCCAGGCCGATGTCGAAGCTGTGGCGCAGGCCGCCGGTCGAGAACCGCCCGGTCAGGTCGGTGACGTTGGCGATGGTCTGGGTCGGGTTCCAGCGCGACTTGGTCCCGCGCTTCATCCACCAGGTCCCGCCGATCAGGGCCGCGCCGCCGTTGGCGACATTGCCGCCGTCGCCGGGGTTGGTCACCACATAGTCGTTCAGGGTTTCGGACCAGCGGCTGACGTTGCGAAGCGTCAGATTGTCATTGAACGCATGCTCGAAATCGAAGGTGAAGGTGTCGACCGTATTGGTCAGATAGTCCCGCGCCTCCAGGCCGTAGAAGCTGTCATGGGGCACATCCAGAATGCCGCTGTCGGTCGTGCGCACGCCGATCTTGGTGAACAGCGGGACGCCGTAGTCGGGCATCTGGTTCGAGGTCAGGTGATAGTAGCTGAAGGTCGCGGTCGAGCCCGTGCCCAGACCCGCCGCCAGCGACAGGCCGACGCCCCATTTGTCGTAGTCGACGCTGTCCCGCCCGGGCACGTCGCCCTCCGAACCCATCAGATTGATCCGCAGGCCGGCCGTCTCGCCGAGGTTCCAGTTCTGATCGACCGTCGCCCGCAGATAGCCGTCGGTCCCGGCGCCGAGGCCGAAGCGGGTGAAGTCGGTCAGCCGCGGGGCCTTGGACCCAAGGTTGATGCTGCCGCCGCCCGAACCCCGGCCGGAATAGACCGCGTCCGGCCCCTTGATGACCTCGACCTGCTCGAGGTTGAAGACCTCCCGCTGCTGGCCGCCGCTGTCGCGAATGCCGTCGACGAAGATGTTGTTGCCCGAGGACTGGCCCCGGATGAACGGCCGGTCGGCCAGCGGCTGGCCGCCTTCGCCGGCGCCGAAGGTGATGCCCGGCGAGGTGCGCAGGATGTCCTGCAGCGAGGTCGCTCCCGTTTGTTCGATGATCTGCTGGGGAATAATGGTGACCGAGCGCGGGGTGTCGACCAGGGGCGCCACGAATTCGGAACCCGTCGGTTCACGCCTCACCGGGCGACCATCGACGGTGACGGTCTCCAGCGTCGTCGCCTCCTGAGGTTCTCCGTCCGGTCCCGGTTCGGCCAGGACCGGGCCCGCCATCAACATTCCAGCGGCGCTGGAGGCGAACAGAAGGGCGCGAAGCGCGTCGGCGCGGGAGGTCATGGGGCGATCCGGGAGGCTTGAAGTTGCGATCAGCTCGCAATATCAGCTTCACCGGACCACGCAATCAAAATTGCGAATAAGTCGCAATATTATTCGCTGACGCTACCGCGTGACGATGTCCCGGCGCATCGGAGCCAGCCTGGCCAGGAACCGGTTCTGGGTCCGGAAGGGTATGTTCTCCGCATCCATGGCGTTCTGCAGGTGCTCGATCAGGGCCCCCATGTCAGCGGGTTGCAGGCCCAGGTCGTCGTGCGCATCGACCATCGACCGCCCGGTGTAGCCACAGTCGCCGCCCAGCACGTAACAGAACTGTTCCTTGAGCGTCCGCCGCAGCCGGACCATGTCGGTGGCGACGAAGATGCCCGCCGTCCGGGGATCGGCTTTCGCCCCGTCCAGCATGCTGTCGACCATCCGGTCGATGCCGGCCCGCCCGTGGAAGGCCTCGAACATGGCCGTGCCGGTGAAAGGGGTTGCGCCCGCGTTCGCATCGGCGACGGCATAGGCGTCGACGGCTTCCTCGCCCGGGCCATGCGCCGGGTCCTGGGCGACGGCGGCGCCCGCGGCGAGGACGGAACCGACGAGGACCGCCATGAACAGGGATCGGCCGATCATCTCAGAACCCCGCCTGTAGCGAAACATAGAGGCCCCGCTGGTCGTCGAAGGTGGCGATGGAGCCCAGATCCGCCCACGCCGCCGTCACCGACAAATGCTTGTTGATCGCATACGCCGCATAGACGTCGAACCAGTCGTCCTCCGCGGCGAAGGACAGATTGTCCGGCTTGGTCCGGTATTCCGCCCCCACCACCAGATTGCGGCTCAGCAGCCAGCCGACCGATCCCTCGAACTGGGCCTCGCGGTCGTCATTGGCGTCCCCGCCAAAGCCCAGCAGGCCCGTCTGGTTGGCGTTGGTCAGCCGCACTGTCCCGGACACCAGCACGCTTTGAGCCAGAAACAGTTTTGACGCCGCGATATAGAATTCCGTGCCCTGATCGTCCTGTCCGCCGACCGCCGCGATGACCGCGCCCTGGTCGTTCGTCTTGTGCTGCACGCCCACCGCGATCTGCGGCGCCCAGCGGTCCTGGTCATAGACCGCGTCGCCCGTCAGCCGGACCTTTACCCCGATCACGTCCTGGGTGAAGGTGAAGCCCTGACCCAGCCCCAGCAGGGCGCCGGCGGCGCCGGTGTCGAACGCCTGTCGCGCCGCCGACAGCTCGACCCGGTCCCACAGGCCGACAGCGAAACCCGCCGTACGAAACTGGTAGTCCGGCAGATCGACGAACGTGGCATGGACGTTCGCGCCGATCCCGTCCTCCTCGCCATAGCCGGTCACCGTGGCCCAGGTCGCTATGCCGCCGCCGCCCGACCCCTCGATGCTCGAAACTCCGCCGGTCAGCAGCAATTTGCCCCCGGCCCGCGCTTCCGGAATGAAAGACTGGGCCTCGGCGCCGCCGGTCACGGCCGAGACAAGCAGCGTCAATGCAATCACTCGTCGGTCCACGCCCTGATCTCCACCCGTGACATCGCCGATACGGAAACGTGGTTAAGGCCGAGTAAAATCCAACAAGCTTGACTGTATGTGCATTCGAAAAATATGTAATGAGAATCAGGGATCTCGCAGATCAATGTGATTTACCTCGATTTCATCTTGAGTTTGTACAAGCTGACGGATGCGTCTCCTCCTCACCCTTCTCGCTGCGCTCTCGTTCGCGGCTCCGGCTGTCGCGGGGGACCTGACGGTGAGCGTGCGCGACGCCGCCGGACGGCCGGTCCGGGACGCCGTCGTGACCGTGCACCCGGCCGCGGGGGTTCCCCGCGGACCGATCCGCTTCCCCTGGGCCTCACGCATGGCGCAGCAGGATGTCCGGTTCCTGCCCTATGTGCTGATCGCGCCCGTCGGCGGGGCCGTCGCCTTTCCCAACCTCGATCGGGTCCGGCACCACGTCTATTCCTTCTCGCGCGGCGCCCGCTTTGAGCTTGAGCTCTACGGACGTGACGAAACCCGCAGCCATACCTTCACCACCCCGGGTGTGGCCGCCTTGGGCTGCAACATCCACGACGAAATGCTGGCCTACATCAAGGTGGTCGACACGCCGTGGGCGATGAAGACCGACACGGCCGGCGACGCGATACTGCGCGGCGTTCCTGCGGGCGGGGCCACGCTGCGGGTCTGGCATCCGCGGCTGGCGGGCCGCGGAAACGAGCTCGCCCGGCCCCTGACCGTTTCCGCCGCCCCCGCGCGCCACACGATCTTCGGCGACTTCACGGCGCGCGCGGTCGTGAGATGACCCTTTCCGGCCTGTTCCATCGCTTTTCGACGTTCCGCAATCTGCGGACGCGTCTGACCTTGCTCTACATGGGACTGTTCGGGCTGGCCCTGACCCTCAGCGGCATCGCCGTCGTCACCGCCGTGACCAGCAGCGCGCGCCACATGGTCCGCGATGAAATGGCTGCGGCGGGCGCCGTCTATGGACAGCTCTGGGAAGCCCGCTCATCGCAACTGCGGCAGGGGGCGAGCGTCCTGGCCCGGGACTACGGCTTCCGTGAAGCCGTCGCCACCGACGACGCGCCGACGGTGCGTTCGGCGCTGGATAATCTGCGGACTCGCCAGGGCGTCGACGGCGCATTGATCCTGGGCATCGACGGCCACGCAACCCAGGTCGGCGTCCAGCCCGACGCCGCCGCTCTGGATCTGCTGCTCAGGGGCCTCGATTCCGGCCTGGAAACGGGCGTGCTGACGATCGACGGTCAGCCGTTCCAGGTGGTGGCCGCACCGGTCAACGCCCCCGTGCTGATGGGCTGGGTCGTCTTCGCGGAGCGGCTGGACGCCGGGCAGATGCGCAATCTGGAGCGTCTCTCCGCCATTCCCCTGTCCGCTGCGGTGGTCCTCAACCCTTCACAGGCTTCAACGGACCGGCCGGTCACCATCGACACGCCCGAGGGGCCGTCGATGCAGCTGGCGCGCGCGCTTCCCGACTTCGACCCCACGGCGAAGGCGGCTCTGCTGCTGACCTATCCGCTGCACCGGGCGATGAAACCCTATGAATCCCTGTTCCTGTGGCTGGCGGCCATCGGGGCCGCCGGTCTCGCGCTTCTGCTGGGCGGGACCTGGGTGCTGTCGCGGGGCCTGACCCGGCCCATCACCGCCCTGGACGAGGCCGTCCATCGCCTGCAGCACGGCGAATATGTGCAGGCCCCGGTCACCTCCGCCGACGAGATCGGCCGTCTCGCCGCCAGCTTCAACGCCATGGTCGGCGACCTGAAGGATCGCGAGGCGAAACTGACCCACATGGCGCTGCACGATCAGGAGACGGGCCTTCCCAACCGTCTCTCCCTCGAACGCCAGGCCGGGGCCCATACCGACGCCTGGGTGGTCCTGTTCGGCGTCGATCGCTTCGAGGTCGTGCGCAACGCCATCGGCTACGATTCCATGGGCCGCTTGCTGGCCGTGCTCGGAGCCCGGCTCTCCGCCCTCGCCGACGGCGCGCCGATGGCCCGGGTCGGCGCGGGCTCCGTGGGTCTGGTCATCATCGCCAGGAACAAGGCCGAAGCGCTCGAGGCGGCCGAACATCTGGCCGGTACGGCCCAGGCCCCGATCAACGTCAACGGCGCGCCGGTCGACATCACCCTGACCGCCGGCGTGGCGGGCCACGGCGCGGCCGGTTCCGCCCTGACCTCGCCGGTCGACCGCGCCGCCATCGCCCTCGATCAGGCGCGCGCGGCCCGCCGCGCCGCCGCCGCCTTCGACGAGATCGCCTACGGCGACCCGGGCGGCAACCTGTCGCTGATCTCGGAGCTGATGACCGCGCTCAGCGAGGGCGAGGTCTCCCTCGCCTATCAGCCGAAATACGATTTCCGGGCCGAGGGGATCACCGGCGTCGAAGCCCTGATGCGCTGGACCCATCCGCGCCGGGGCGTCGTCTCGCCCGACCTGTTCATCGGCATGGCCGAGGAGACGGGCCACATCCGCCCCCTGACCGAATGGGCGATCCGTCGCGCGATCGAGGACCAGAAGACCATGGCCGCCGCCGGTCACGTCCTGACCGTGGCGGTCAACATCTCGGGCCGCCTGCTGTCCGACGAAAGCTTCGCTGACTTCGCCGTCAACGAGGTCGCGACCTCCGGCGCCGACCTCTGCTTCGAGATCACCGAGACGGCGGTGATGGACAATCCCGAGACGGCCCTGCGCATCGTCGACCGGTTCGCCGACGCCGGTATTTCCGTCTCGCTGGACGACTATGGCTCGGGTCTGTCGTCCCTGACCTATCTGAAGCGAATTCGCGCCGACGAACTGAAGATCGACAAGAGCTTCATCCTCGGCCTCGACGACTCGGCGCGCGACGGCCTGCTGGTCAAGTCGACCATCGATCTGGCGCACGGTCTCGGGCTGAAGGTGACGGCCGAAGGGGTCGAGACGCCCACCGCCCTCGCCCTGCTGCGCGGCATGGGTTGCGACCTGGCGCAGGGCTATCTGATCGGCCGCCCCGTGCCGATGGCCGCCCTGCTGGAGCGGCTGGCCGCGCCGGCCGACGCGGCCAAGGCCGTCATCCGCTAGCCGGCGGCCACCATCTTCATCGACACCGACTGATCGGCCAGCTTCTCCGCATCCACCGGCGTGGCCTTGCCGATCATCATCCGCCCCGCCATGAATTCGGCCGGCGCATTGACAGCCTCGACACAGAGAATCCGGTCGCCCGCCAGATGGAAGACGGCGAACGACGCCCCCGCTCCGATCACGCCCGGATCGCCGCGCACGATCTGGCGATCGGCGCCGTCGGGCAGGCCGGCGATCTGAAGCTTGAGGTCGTACTGATCCGACCAGAACCACGGGACCTCCGGCGCCGGCGCCGGCCGCCCGACGATGGCCGCGGCCGCCTGTTTCGCCTGCTCCAACGCATTGGGCACGCTCTCCAGACGATGCCGCCGCCCGCCGTGCGCGGCGACCGGACGGAAGGTCGCGTCGCCGATGGCCCAGATGGCCGGGTCCGAGGTCCGCGCGTGTTCATCCACGACCACGCCGTTCTCGCAGGCCAGACCCGCCGCCCGCGCCAGCGCATCGCAGGCCAGGGCCCCGACGCCGACCAGCACCGCATCGGCCTCGATCAGCCGCCCGTCCGCCAGCCGCACCCCCGCCTCCTCGAACGCCGTGACCTCGGCCCCGGTCAGGATCTCCACACCCTCCGCGCGATGGCGGGCGGTGAAGAAGGCCGACAGGGTCTCCGACGCGACCCGGGCCAGCACCCGGTCCATCCGTTCGATCACCACCGCTTCGGCCCCCAGCGCCCGGGCCGAGGCCGCGGCCTCCAGGCCGACATAGCCGCCGCCGACGATGACCAGCCGCCGTCCGGGGGCCAGCGCCGCCTTCAACCGCCCGGCGTCGGCCAGGGTCCGCAGTTCCAGCAGCCCGGGCCGGTCCGCGCCCGGAATCGTCAGCCGCCGGGCGGTCGAGCCGGTCGCCAGGATCAGGGCGTCATAGGGTTCCACGGTCCCGTCGGCGAAGGTCACGGTCCGCGCCGCCGCATCGATCGCCGTGGCCGTGACGCCGGTGCGCAGGTCAATGTCGTGCTCGGCGTAGAAGACCTCGGGCCGCAGCAGCAGCGCCTCGAGATCGGCCTCGCCCTTCAGCCACGCCTTGGACAGCGGCGGCCTCTGATAGGGCGGCGCCGGCTCCTCGCCCGCCAGCACGATCGGGCCGTCATGCCCGTACTGCCGCAGCAAGGCCGCCGCCGTCCCGCCCGCATGGCCCGCGCCGATGATCACAACCCTGGTCATGGCGTTCAGATAGAGGGCTCGGAGGCGGGGGGCTAGGGGCCGGGGATGAGGGATGAGGGATGAGGGACTAGGGATCAGGTAGGAAAGAATGGCGGCGCTGTCTGGTCCCTGCCCGGAACCTCATCCCTCATCCCTCATCCCTCGCTTGACTGTTCCATTGTTACAGCATAGTGGAACGCGCCATGGCCGACACCCTCTCCCGCGAAACGCTCGCCAAGGCAGCCGACGACCGCATCGCGCTCTATGACGCGCTGCTGTCGCTACGGTCGCGCGAAGAGCTCGACGCGTTTCTCGCCGATCTCTGCACCCCGGCGGAACTGCGCGCCTTCGCCGAGCGCTGGGCGGTGGCGCGCCTGCTCGACGCCGGCGGCAAATCCTATCGCGAGATCGCGGCCGAAGCCCGGGCCAGCCCCACCACCGTCGTCCGGGTCGCCCGGTTCCTGAAAGAGATGCCGCACCAGGGCTATCGCCTCGTCCTCGACCGCATCAAAACCTGAGTAGAAAACATGAGCACCGTCCAGGGCCGGCTTCGCATCGCCGTCCAGAAATCCGGCCGCCTGTCCGATCGCAGCCTCGACCTCGTCCGTGACGCGGGCCTGCGCGTGGTCAAGGGGAACAACGACCTCCTGTACCGGGTCGAAAACTATCCCATCGACCTGCTGCGGGTGCGCGACGACGACATCCCGACCTTCGTCGCCGACGGCGTCTGCGACCTGGGCATCGTCGGCGAGAATGTGCTGGAGGAGGTCCGCAATGGCGGCCCCGTGGCTGAAGTCCTGATGCCGCTCGGCTTCGGCCGCTGCACCCTGAAGATCGCCACGCCCCCGACCCTGGCCTATGACGGCCCGGCCTCGCTGGACGGCCTGAGGATCGCCACCTCCTATCCGAAGATCCTGCGCCGCTGGCTCGACGCCCAAGGGGTCCAGGCCGACATCGTCACCATGCGCGGCGCCGTCGAGGTGGCCCCGCGGCTGAAGCTGGCCTCGGCCATCTGCGACCTCGTCTCCACGGGCGCGACGCTCGAGGCGAACGGCCTGTCGGCCAAGGACACGGTTCTCGAAAGCCAGGCGGTGCTGATCAGGTCTCCGGTCGCGCCCGAACCCGGCCTGCAACACCTGCTGGACAGCATCATCGAACGCATGTCCGGCGTCGTCTCTTCCCAGGGCGCCAAATACGTCATGCTGAACGCGCCGCGTTCGGCCCTCGACGAGATCACCGCCATCCTCCCCGGCGCCGGCGCTCCCACCGTCATGCCCCTGTCCGGACGCGACGACGCCGTGGCCGTGCACGCCGTCTGTCAGGAGGCCGTCTTCTGGGAAACCCTGGAACGGCTCAAGGCCGCCGGCGCCTCGGCCATCCTCGTCCTCCCGATCGAGAAGATGATGTGATGAAGCGTTTCGACTGGAGCACGCTGGACGCCGCCGGCCGCGCCGCCGCCCTCGCCCGCCCGCGCCAACGCACCGAGGCCCGCGTCACCGACACGGTGCGCGACATCCTCGAGGATGTGGCCACGCGCGGCGGTCAGGCCGTCACCGACTGGAGCGTCAAACTGGACGGCGCCCCGCCGCGTCGCATCGCCCTGACCGCCGACGTCGTCGCCGCCGCCCGCGATCAGCTGCGGCCCGCCGACACCCGCTCCATCCGCATCGCCGCCGAGAACGTCCGCATCTTCCACGAGGCGACCCGCCCCGCGGACAGCGACTGGGTCGAGATCACGCCCGGCGTCCGCTCGCGTCTGGTCTGGCGACCGCTGCGGTCCGCGGGCCTCTATGTCCCCGGCGGCTCGGCCCCCCTGTTCTCGTCCCTGCTGATGATGGCCATCCCCGCCGCCGTCGCGGGCGTCGATCGCCGCGTCGCCGTCACCCCGCCCTCGAAGTCGGGCGCGCCGCACCCGGCCATGATCTACGCCGCCGCCGAGGCCGGGCTGGAGGAACTCTGGCTCATCGGCGGGGCCCAGGCCATCGCCGCCCTGACCTTCGGCGCCACGCTGGAAGACGGCGTCATCGCGCCTTGCGACAAGCTGTTCGGTCCCGGCAACGCCTGGGTCGCCGAGGCCAAGAAACAGGCGGCCGCCCGCCCCGGCGGTCCGGCCGTCGACATGCCCGCCGGCCCGTCCGAGCTGCTGGTCATCGCCGACCGCCGGGCTGATCCTGTGCTGGCCGCCGCCGACCTGCTCAGCCAGGCCGAGCACGACCCCGACGCCCAGGTCGTTCTGGTCTGCGACAGCGAGCGGATGATCGACGAAATCCTCGCCGAAGTGGACGCCCAGCTGCCCTCCCTGCCCCGCGCCGCCATCGCCCGCGCCTCCCTGGCCGAGGGCTGCGCCATCCGCGTGCCCGATCTCGACACGGCCTGCGCCGTCGCCAACGCCTACGCCCCCGAACACCTCGCCCTCCAGACCGAGGACGCCGAGCACCGCGTGGCGAAGATCACCGCCGCCGGGGCCGTCTTCCTGGGCGCCTTCGCGGCCGAGACCCTGGGCGACTACGCCGCCGGTCCCAGCCACGTCCTGCCCACCGACGGCGCCGCCCGCACCCTGGGCGGCCTGACCACGGCCAGCTTCATGACCTCCATGTCGGTCCAGAGCGTCACCGAGGCCGGCGCCGCCGAACTGGCCCCCATCGCCGCCCGTCTCGCCCGGCTGGAGGGCCTCGAGGCCCACGCCCGCGCCGCCGATCTGAGGACGGGCGAATGAACAACCTCCCCGCCCCTTTCGCACCGCTGGTCGCCGGCGGCGACGGCCTCGACCGCTACCCGGCCGAGCCCCGCGCCCTCGCGGCCCGCATGGCCGGGATCTATGGCGTGGCTGCCGATCAGGTCCTGCCGGTGCGCGGCCTGACCCACGGTCTGGAGCTGGTCTTCCGCCTCGCCGCCCGCGACGGTCAGGCGGTCGAGGCCCCCGACGCCGAGCCGTACCGCGCGCTCGCCGGACTCTACGCCGTCCCGCCCGTCGGCGCCCCCGTCGCCGTCGTCGTCCTGCGCGCCCTCGGCTCGCCCGAGGCCGTGGCCGAAATGGCCGAACGCGTCGCGCCGGCCCTGCTGGTCATCGACGAGGGCATGGCCGAGTTCGCCGACGCCGCCTCCGCCGCGACCGTCGTCGCCGACCACGCCAATCTGATCGTTCTGCGCAGTCTGTCGCTCGCCTACGGGCTCGCGGGCGCCCGGGTCGGCGCCGCCCTCGCCCAGCCCGCCAGCCTCGCCCGGCTGACCTCCGTGCTCGAGCCCTACGCCCTGCCCGAGGTCTCCATTCGGTTGGCCCTGCAGGCGCTCGACCCGTCGCGGATGATGGAGAGCGGCGAACGCGTCGCCGCTGTCCGCCGCGAGCGCGAGCGACTGGTCAAGGCGTTGAGCCGTGACATGCCCGTCGAGCCCGGCTTCGGCCCGGTCATCATGGCCCGCCCGTCGGACCCGGACGCGGTCACCGCCGCCCTCGCCCGCCTCGGCGTCGCCGCCGAACGCGCCGGCGAGCGCATCCGCCTCCCGGTCTCCGCCACGGTCGAGGTCAACGACCGGCTTCTGGCCGCCCTCGGCCTCGGCTCCACGTTCGGCCGCCCACACCGCACCGGTCAGGCCGTCCGCGACACGAAGGAGACCCGCATCGTCTGCGCCGTCGACCTCGACGCCACGGGCCCCGTATCCATCGTCACCGGCGTCGGCTTCTTCGACCACATGCTCGAACAGGTCGCGACCCACGGCGGCTTCTCCCTGCGTCTCGCCTGCGAGGGCGATCTGCACACCGATCCGCACCACACCATCGAGGACTCCGCCATCGCCCTGGGCCAGGCGCTGAAACAGGCGCTGGGCGATCGCAAGGGCATCGCCCGCTACGGCTTCACCGTGCCGATGGACGAGGCCAACGCCTCGGTCTCGATCGACCTGTCGGGCCGGCCCTACCCCGTGTTCGAAGGCACGTTCTCGACGCCCTTCATCGGCGACTACCGCACCGATCTGACCGCCCACGTCTTCCGCTCCCTCGCCGAGGCCATGGGGGCGGCGGTCCACGTCTCGGTCACCGGCGTCGACGATCACCACAAGACCGAGGCCGTCTACAAGGCCTTCGGCCGCGCCCTGCGCCAGGCCATCCGCATCGAGGGCGACGCCATCCCCTCGACCAAGGGCGTCCTGTGAGCGAGGTCGCCATTCTCGCCTATGGCGCGGGCAACGTCGCCTCCGTCCAGTTCGCGCTGGAGCGTCTCGGCGCCACCGTTCGCCTGACCGCCGACCCGGCCGCGGTCGCGGACGCCGAGCGGCTGATCCTGCCCGGCGTCGGGGCGGCCGGCTTCGCCATGTCCCGCCTCCGCGACCTTTCGCTGATAGAGCCGATCCGGGCGTTCGAGCGGCCGTTGCTCGGAGTCTGCCTTGGTCAGCAATTGCTGTTTGACTCCAGTGATGAAGACGGATCGACCGACCTGCTCGGCTTGATCCCCGGTCGGGTCCGGCCCCTTTCGCCCGGCCCCGGACTTCCTGTCCCACATATGGGATGGTCGCGGCTGTCCCGGCTCAGGGACGACCCGCTTCTGGACGGCGTCGAGGACGGCGCCTGGGCCTATTTCGTCCATGCGTTCGTCTGCCCGGACGGTCCGGCGACTCTCGCCCGCGCCGATTACGGCGGGCCGGTTCCGGCGGTGGTCCGCGCCGGGAACCGCTGGGGCTGCCAGTTTCACCCCGAGCGCTCGGCGGCGGCCGGAGCCCGCATCCTGAAGAATTTCCTGGAGCTTCCCGCGTGATCGTCTACCCCGCCATCGACCTGCGTCAGGGCGTCTGCGTGCGGCTGATGCACGGCCGGTTTGACGCCGTCACCCGCTATGACGACAAGCCGCCCGCGCGCCTCGCCGCCTTCGCCGCCAGCGGCGCCGCATGGGCTCACATCGTCGACCTCGACGGCGCCGAGGCCGGGCGCCCCATGCAGCACGCCCTGATCGGGGAGCTGGCCGGGGCGGTCGATATCCGTATCCAGTCGGGCGGCGGGGTCCGCTCCGCCGACGACGTCCAGACCCTGCTCGACGCCGGCGTGGCCCGGGTCGTGGTCGGCTCCCTGGCGGTGTCGCAACCCGCGACCGTCGCCGACTGGCTGATCCGGTTCGGCCCCGAACGCCTCACCCTCGCCATCGACGTCAAGGCCGACGGCGACCGCTGGATCCCCGCCCTCAAGGGCTGGACCGAGGCCGCCGAGGTCGATCTGTGGGCCGCTCTGGATCGCTATCCCCCCGGCCTGGCCCGCCATCTGCTGGTCACCGATGTCGGCCGCGACGGCGCCCTGACCGGTCCCAATATCGAGCTGCTGGGCGAGATCGTCCGCCGCCGTCCCGACCTGAAGGTCCAGGCCTCGGGCGGGGTGTCGCAGCTGTCCGACCTGACCGCGGCCCGCGCCGCCGGCTGCGACGGCGTCATCGTCGGCCGCGCCCTCTACGAAGGCCGCTTCACCGTCGCCGAGGCCGTGGCGGCCATCGCATGACCGCCCGCCGCATCATCCCCTGTCTCGACGTCAAGGACGGCCGCGTGGTCAAGGGCGTCCGCTTCCAGGGCCACACGGACATGGGCGACGCATCGGAACTGGCCGCCCGCTACCGCGATCAGGGCGCCGACGAACTGGTCTTCTACGACATCACCGCCAGCCCCGAGGGCCGCACCCTGGACTACGGCTGGGTGAAGGACATCGCCCGCCTGCTGGACATCCCCTTCAGCGTCGCCGGCGGCATCCGCTCGGTCGATCAGGCCGCCCGCTGTCTCGACCACGGCGCGGACAAGGTCTCGATCAACTCCCCCGCCCTCGAACGCCCGGAGTTGATCGGCGAGATGGCCGAACGGCTGGGCGGCCAGTGCGTCGTCGTCGGCGTCGACTCCAAACGCGCGGGCGACGACTGGGTGGTGCACCAGTACACGGGCGACCCGACCGCCAGCCGCGGCGCCGGCCGCCGCACCATGGACTGGATCGTCGAGGCCCAGACCCTCGGCGCCGGCGAGATCGTCCTCAACTGCATGGACGAGGACGGCGTCCGCCGCGGCTACGACATCGCCCAGCTGGCCGCCGCCCGCGCCCTTCTGACCATCCCGCTGGTCGCGTCGGGCGGCGCCGGCGCCCCGGTTCACTTCCTGGATGTCTTCGAACAGGCCGACGTCTCCGGCGCGCTCGCCGCCAGCGTCTTCCACACCGGAAGCCTGACCATTCCCGACCTCAAGGCGTTCCTCTCGGACGCCGGGCAGGAGATAAGACTGTGATCGATCCCGCCACCCTCGATTTCGACAAGTCCGGCGGCCTGATCCCCGTCGTGGTGCAGGACGCCGCGACCCTGCAGGTGCTGACGCTCGCATACATGGACCGGGCCGCCCTTGAGGAAACCATCGCCTCGGGCGAAGCCACCTTCTTCTCACGCTCGCGCGGCGGCCGCTGGCGCAAGGGCGAGACCTCGGGCGACCGGTTGCACGTCGTCTCCATCACGCCCGACTGCGACGCGGACTCCCTCGTCCTCAAGGTCCGCCCCGTCGGCAACGCCTGCCACCTGAACCGCATCAGCTGCTTCGGCGACGAGGATGCGCCCGGTCTGGGCCGCATCGCCCGCCTGGAGGCGACCATCGCCGCCCGCGCCGCGGCCGACCCCGCCGAAAGCTGGACCGCCCGCCTCCTCGCCGAAGGCCCCAAACGGGCCGCGCAAAAGGTCGGCGAGGAAGGCGTCGAGACGGCCCTGGCCGGCGCCGCCGGACCGGATTCGGAACTCGCATCCGAGGCCGCGGATTTGGTCTATCACCTGTTGGTGCTTCTCCGCGCCCGTAACATGGTGTTTCAGGACGTCCTCGACGTCTTGGCTCAGCGGGCGGAAGCGGCCAGACAAAGCCCCGGTCCAGCCGGGACCTGAACGAAGGAGAGCGCATGGCGGCCCTGGTGCTGTTCGGCGGCGGTGGCGACCTCGCCATGCGGATGCTTCTGCCCTCGCTCTACTTCCTCGAGCACGACGGGCTGCTGCCCGACGGCCTGAAGATCATCGGCGCGGCCCGCTCGGACGAAAGCCGTGAGGAATACGTGGCCAGGGTCCGCGCCGCGGTCGAGGGCAAGGCCCGGGCCGACGACGCCTGGTCGGACGAGGCCTGGAACCGCATGGCGGCCCGCCTCGACTATCTGGCCGTCGACGCCACCAACGCCGAAAGCCTGAAGCCGCTCAAGGACAAGGTCGGCGACGGCGCCTGCACCTCCTTCCTGGCCGTGTCGCCTTCGCTCTACGCCCGCATCGTCACGGCCATGCGCGCGGCCGGCCTGGCCGAGGCGGACGATCGCGTCGTGCTGGAAAAACCCGTGGGCCGCGATCTCGAAAGCTTCCGCGAGATCGACGACGCCGTGGCCGACGCCTTCTCGGAACAACAGGTCTTCCGTATCGACCACTACCTCGGCAAGGAGACGGTCCAGAACCTGATCGCCCTCCGCTTCGGCAACACCATCTTCGAGCCGCTGTGGAACAACCTCAGCATCGACCACGTCCAGATCACCGTCGGCGAAACCGTCGGCGTCGGCGACCGCTGGCCCTATTATGACGAGTACGGAGCATTGCGAGACATGCTCCAGAATCACATGCTCCAGCTTCTCTGCCTCGTCGCCATGGAGCCGCCGTCCGACCTCGATCCGGACTCGGTGCGCAACGAGAAGGTCAAGGTCCTGCGCTCGCTTCGCAGGATCAGTCCCGAGGAAGCCGAACGGGTCACCGTGCGCGGCCAGTACGTCGCCGGAACGGTCGAGGGCAAGGCCGTTTCCGGCTACGACGAGGAGCGCGGCGCCCCGTCCGACACCGAGACCTTCGTCGCCGTCCGCGCCGACATCGACAATTGGCGCTGGGCCGGCGTGCCCTTCTTCATGCGCACTGGCAAACGCCTGCCCGAAAAGCGCACCGAGATCGTCATCCAGTTCAAGCCGCTGCCGCATTCCATCTTCGACAACGACCGCGGCCAGGTGCAGGCCAACCGCCTCGTCATCGCGCTCCAGCCCGAGGAGGACATCTCCCTGTCGGTGATGAACAAGAAGCCGGGTCTCGACCAGCGCATGCAGCTTCAGCCGATCCAGATGTCCCTGTCATGGGGCCAGAACGACAAATCGGCCCGGCCGCCGCGCCGCCGCATCGCCTATGAACGCCTGCTGCTGGACGCCCTGAACGGCGACTCCACCCTGTTCGTGCGCCGCGACGAGGCGGAACAGGCCTGGAAATGGGTCGACGAGGTCTCCGAGGCCTGGGAAGGCGCGGCCTTCAAGCCGAAGGACTACGCCGCGGGAAGCTGGGGCCCGCCGGAGTCCGGCTATCTGCTGTCCCGCACCGGCCGCCACTGGAACACGGGCGATGCGTGAGCCTCCCGCCATCCAGACCTTCGGCAACCTCGCCGACTGGGCCGATGCGGCGCAGGACCTGATTGTCGACGCCCTTGATAACGGCCGACGAAACGAAACCGGTTGGGCGAGCTTCGCCGGTTGCGGAGGATCGACGCCGACGCCCATCTATGAGCGGCTGTCGAAACGGCGGACCTATGAGGCTTGGCAGCATACGTTCGTCACGCTGGTCGACGAGCGCTACGTCCCTGAGGATCATCCCGATTCCAACGCGGCTCTGATCAAGCGGACCTTGCTGCGCAGGGAGGCGGCGGGAGCGGAGTTCATTCCCCTGTATCGCCCGGAAATCACCGTAGACCGGGCCGCCGCGCTGGCCGCCCACAATCTTGCCGTAGAACTCGATGGCCAAGGCTTCGACGCGGTCCTTCTCGGCATGGGGGAGGATGGCCATATCTGTTCGATGTTCCCCGACAGCCCGACCCTCAAGACCCTGCTATCCCCGACCCTGCCGCCCACCGTCCTGGGCGTCCCCCACGGTCGCGACGGCGCCGCCCCGAGCCTCGAGCGGCTGTCGATCAACCTCCCTTATCTGATGAGCGCGCGCCGCGTGGTCCTGGCCCTGACCGGCGCCGCCAAGCGGGCGGTGTTCGAGCGCGAGGCCGCCGGCGACCCCCGCATCCAGCCTATCGCCGCCCTGATCGCGGCCGACGTCCCGCTCGACGTTCTGTGGACGGAGAAAGCCTGATGGCCCAGTTGAATCCCGTCGTCGCCGCCGTCACCGCCCGCATCGTCGAGCGCTCCAAGGCCACCCGCGCCGACTACATCCGCCGCATGGACGCCGCCCGCGACTCGGGCGCCGGCCGCGCCAAACTGTCCTGCGCCAACTGGGCCCACGCCTTCGCCGGCGCCCCGGTCAAGGACAAGCTCAACGCCATGTCCGGGACCCAGCCCAATGTCGGCGTCATCACCGCCTACAACGACATGCTGTCGGCGCATCAGCCGTTCGAACGCTTCCCGCAGATCATCCGCGACGCCGTGCGCGAGGTGAACGCCACCGCCCAGGTCGCCGGAGCGACCCCCGCCATGTGCGACGGCGTCACCCAGGGGCGGCCCGGCATGGAGCTGTCGCTGTTCAGCCGTGACGTCATCGCCATGTCGACCGGCGTCGGCCTGACCCACGACGCCTTCGACGCCGTCATCGCCCTGGGCGTCTGCGACAAGATCGTGCCGGGCCTGTTCATGGGCTCGCTCGCCTTCGGCCACCTGCCCGTCGTCTTCGCCCCGGCCGGTCCCATGCCCTCGGGCATACCCAACGCCGAAAAGGCCCGCGTCCGCGCCCTCTACGCCCAGAACCAGGTCGACCGTCAGACGCTGCTCGAAAGCGAGATCGGCAGCTACCACTCCCCCGGCACCTGCACCTTCTACGGCACCGCCAACTCCAACCAGATGATGATGGAGCTGGGCGGCCTGCACCTGCCCTCGACCGCCTTCGTCCATCCCGAGACCGGACTGCGCGACGCCCTGACGGCGGCGGCGGCGAAGCGCGCCGTCGAACTGGCCCGCAGCGGTCAGGGCCGGATGGCTGACGTCATCTCCGAGAAGTCGATCATCAACATGATCGTCGCCCTGCTGGCCACCGGCGGCTCGACCAACCACGCCATCCATCTGGTCGCCATGGCGCGTTCGGCCGGGGTGCTGATCGACTGGACCGACATGGACCAGCTGTCGTCGGTCACGCCGCTGCTGGCCCGGGTCTATCCCAACGGCTCGGCCGATGTGAACGCCTTCCAGGCCGCCGGCGGCGTCGCCTTCGTCGCCCGCGAACTGGCCGGCGCCGGCCATATCCATTCCGACGTCGTGACCATCATGGGCGAGGGCATCCACCACTATTTCCAGGAGCCGGTCATGATCGACGGCGAACTGGTCTGGAAGGACGGCGTCACCGAAAGTCTGGACACGGACATTCTGCGCCCGGCCTCCAACCCCTTCGACACCGAGGGCGGTCTGCGCCTCGTCCAGGGCGACCTCGGCCGGGCCGTCATCAAGGTCTCGGCGGTCAAGCCGGAGAACCGCATCGTCGAGGCCCCCGCCGCCGTCTTCGAAACCCAGGAGGACGCTCTCCAGGCCTTCCGCGACGGCCGGCTGGATCGCGACGTCGTGGTGGTCCTGCGCTTCCAGGGCCCCAGGGCCAACGGCATGCCCGAACTGCACAGCCTCTCGCCCGCCCTCTCCGTGCTTCAGGACAAGGGCTTCAAGGTCGCCTTCGTCACCGACGGCCGCATGTCCGGCGCCTCGGGCAAGACGCCGGCCGCCATCCACGTATCTCCCGAAGCCCTCGCCGGCGGACCGCTGGCCCATGTCCGCGACGGCGACATCATCCGCCTCGACGCCGACGCGGGCGTGCTGACCACCGTAGGCGTATCCGACCTGGCCGCCCGCCCGCCCGTTCCCCGCTCGACGGTTCACGCCGAGGGCTCGGGCTGGGGCTATGGCCGTGAACTGTTCGCCGCCTTCCGCCACGTCGTCTCGACCGCGGAAGAGGGCGCATCCGTCTGTTTCGCCCCGCCCGTCGGCGCTCCGGCCCAGGTCGATACGCCCCCCGACAACAATGTCGTAGACCGCGCGGTCGACGCATGACGCGCCTTCAAGCCGTGAGCCGCCGCGCGGCGAACGTCAGGGAAAAAAGGATGTTCCGATGACCATCGCCTGGGACAAGACCCTGCTCGTCGGGGACGTCGGCGGCACCAACGCCCGCTTCGCCCTCGCCCATATGGTCGAGGGAAAACCGGTGCTCGAACACCACGAAAGCTTCCCCGCCGCGACCTGGCCCACCTTCCTCAGCGGGGTGAAGGCCTTCATCGACGGCTGCGAGGTCAAGCCGACCGGCGGCGTCATCGCCGTCGCCGGCCCGGTCACGGACGGCGAGATCGACCTGACCAATTCCCCATGGCGGGTGTCCGAGGCCGAACTCCAGACCCTCGGCCTCAACCCCGTCCGCCTGATCAACGATTTCGAGGCTCTCGCCTGGGGCGCGCCGGTCGTGCCCGACGACATGCTGGCCTCGCTCGGCGGCCCCGCCGAGGGCGAGCCCCACACGGCCATCGCGGTGCTGGGCCCCGGCACCGGCTTCGGCGTCTCCGCGCTTTTGCGCGACGGCCGGGGCGGCGAGATGGCCATGCCGTCCGAGGGCGGACACGCCTGTTTCGCTCCGGGCGACGCCGTCGAGGACGAGATCCTGCGCATCCTGCGCCGCCGCTACGACCGGGTCTCGATCGAGCGACTGATCTGCGGCCCGGGCCTTCTGAACATGCATCGCGCCCTGGCCGAGATCGACGGCCGCGAGAGCCACATCGAGGACCCCGCCCAGATCACCACCGAGGCGATGGAGAACCCGGCCAGCCCGTGCGGCGCCACCCTGGCCCGCTTCTGCGCCATCCTCGGCGCCGTGGCCGGGGACATCGCCCTGACCACCGGCGCGCGCGGCGGCGTCTATATCGCCGGCGGCATCGCCCCCCGCATCCTGCCCTTCCTCAAGGCTAGCCCCTTCCGCGAGCGGTTCGAGCGCAAGGGACGGTTCCAGGACTATATGGCCGCCATCCCGACGAACGTGATCCTGCACAAGCACGCCGCCCTGCTGGGCGCCGCCCGTGTGGCGTTCGCCGAGGAAAAGTGACGCGCCAACACTTTTTTCTCACGGTCGCGTGAACCCAAGCGGCGCGGCAGAGTTATGGGGTCTCCACTTTGGAAGGAATATCCCATGCGTAAACTGATCATCGCCGCCGCCGCCACCTTCGCCCTGGCCGGCGTCGCCGCCTGCGAAAGCCAGGCCGACAAGACCGCTGAAGTCCAGGCCGACGCCTTGGAAGAGCAAGCTGCCGCCGCTCCGACCGAAGCCGCTGAAACGGCTCTGAACGAAAAAGCCGACACGATCGAGCAGCAAGCCGGCAACGCTGACGGCGGCATGACCACCGAGAACACGCCGAACACCTCGCCTTCGGCGGCCAACCCGAACCAGTAAGACCTGGACCGCCGGGGCCCTCATGACCCCCGGTTTTTCCTTCGGAACGTCAGCCCCCGTCGCGCAAGCGGCGGGGGTTTTCGTTTGGCGAAGCCGGCTTGGAGCGCAGCCCGGCAGCAGACGATCGCCGGATCCGAAATGGGTGGAAAGCGGAACTAACGAACTTCGGCCGACCGGCCCCTTCGGATCGCGAGCACGACCATCACCGCCGCGATGACGACGAAGACCAAACCCGTTTCGTGAGGATGCATGTCTGTCCAACTTGGAGAGAAGGCGTCGCGACGCTCCGCCACCGTTGTCGCAAGCAAGCAGAGAAGCCCGGCGTTCAGGAACATCATTGCGGCCGCAACCAGTGAAATAGTCCGCCCCGCGAGCGTACCTCCTCGAAGTCCAATCAGGCCCGCAATGGCGATGGTAGGAAGGCCTAGGGCGGGCACATAGAACTGCCATACGACGTCGGTCGATGCGCCTCCTTGCATCCCCCACTCAAAGGCTCTGAGCAGCCATTGGACCAAGGAGGAGATAAGAATGATCGCTGCAGCTGACCATGCAGCAACCGGATGCAAGCGGCTGAGCCTCCCGATGTCCGGCAGAATGCGCGGCATATCCTCTCCTCGGCGGCTTCAGCCATGATCTATCGTCCCCCCAGTTGAGCGTTCAAAGCGGGCGTCCGCAACGGGTCGAGAGCCGACCGTCGCCTGAGGGTGGCAAGCGGAACTCGACCATGCACAATGGGGAATGGCTCGTTCGACCCGAAATCGCAGTGGAGTGCCGTCCGAAGCAACCCTGTCCGGGTTGTCGGACGCTGAGCTTGAGAAGGAAGCTGCGCGGGTGGCGAGCCGGTTGGCGACACCTCTATCACCGCTTCTCTCGAAGCTGTTTCTGAAGAAGCGCCTCGCTATCCAAGCCGAACAGGCGCGGCGCGTAGACTAAGGTCCGCAACGGGTCGGGACCGGACTTCCGCTTGGAGCCGTAGTGGGCACCCGCCGCTTCTACAGCCTCAAACCTTCTTCGGCGGCCACGGCACGAAGGCGCTGGTGCGCCGCACATAGTCCTCGTAGCCGGGCTTCGATTTCGCCGTGGCCTTTTCGGTGATGCCGATCCCGGACCAGCGGGTCAGGGTGAAGGTCAGGAAGACCGGCCCGAAAATGGCCCAGACGCCCGGCCCCGTCTCGGCGGCGATCAGATACAGACCCCACCACACGCAGGCGTCGCCGAAATAGTTGGGGTGCCGGGTCCAGCGCCACAGGCCCGTGTCCAGCACCCTGCCCTTGTTGGCCGGGTCCTTCTTGAACGCCGCCAGCTGGGCGTCGCCGATGCTCTCGAAACCGATGCCGATCACCGCCAGGACCGCCCCGGTCCAGCCGATCCAGCCCACCGTCGGGGCGAAGGCGACCTGTCCCAGCTGCACCGGCAGGGACGTCAGCCAGGCCAGCACCGCCTGCGGCAGGAAGACGAACAGCAGGGCCGTCTTGCCGAACGCCCAGCCCTTGGCCTTCTCCTGGGTCTCCACCAGCTCGACATAGCGGCCGTCGGCGCCGTTGCGCCGCCACCGGCGCAGCAGGTGCCAGCCCAGCCGGATCGCCCACACCCCGACCAGCCAGACCAGCAGCCATTTGCGGATCGGATCGCCGTCGGTGCGCGGGAAGGTCGCCAGCGCCAGCATCAGCATGCCCAGCGGCCAGACGCCGTCGATGAAGCTGACGTCCTTCAGCCGCAGGGCGACCAGCCACAGCCCCAGCATCACCGCGACGATCAGGGCCAGGTTCAGGCCCAGCAGGGCGACGATCTCGGTCAGGCTCATGGTTCAGGAACGGCCCGGCTCTGGCTGCGGATGCAGGGTCAGTCGACGCACAGGGTGGCCTCGGCCTTGCCGTCCTCGACGCGGGTGAAACAGCCGAAGCGGTTGCTGTCGGCCTGACAGATCCCCGCCACCGCCGCACCCTGGGCCGGGCGCGCCGTGACGTCGGCCGTACGGCACTCGCCCGCGCACTGGTCGCTGTCGGTGCAGCGCTTGCCCGCATCGGCGTAGCGGACGACGCACTGCATCGTCTGCATCCGGCCGACCGGCTGCATCGTCCCGTTGCGGGCGATGCAGTCCGCCGCCGCCGCGCTTTCAGAGACGGCCACCGGCGCGGGCTCAGGGCCGAAGCCGAGGTCGCCCTTCTCCGCGACCGGCTGGCAGGCGGCGGCCAGAAGGACGGCCGCGATCACCACAAGACGCTTCATTTCACCTGTCCCTTCTGGAACCCGGTCCAGACGTCGTCATAGTCGAGCTGCATCGTCGGGCTGGTTTGCGCCCATTCCGTGGTCCGGATCGGCAGCCGGGTCTCGAACATGAAGGCCAGGGTGTCCTCGATCTTCACCGGCTTCAGCTCCGCCGCGACGGCCTTGTCATAGCTCGCCTGGTCCGGCCCGTGCCCGCTCATGCAGTTGTGCAGCGAGGCCCCGCCCGGGGCGAAGCCGCCCTCCTTGGCGTCGTATTCGCCGGTCACCAGCCCCATGAACTCGCTCATCACGTTGCGGTGGAACCACGGCGGCCGGAAGGTGTCCTCGCCCACCATCCAGCGCGGCGGGAAGATGACGAAGTCGCAATTGGCCACGCCCGGCGTGTCGCTGGGCGAGGTCAGGACCGTGAAGATCGACGGGTCCGGATGGTCGAAACTGACCGTGCCGATCGTGTTGAACCGGGCGGTATCATATTTGTACGGCGCGAAATTGCCGTGCCAGCCGACCACGTCCAGCGGCGAATGCGGGAAGGTCGTCGTCCACAGCCGCCCGCCGTATTTCTGCACGCACTCCGTCGGCCGGTCGATATCCTCGAAGGCGGCCACCGGCGTCTGGAAATCGCGAGGGTTGGCCAGGCCGTTGGAACCGATCGGCCCCAGGTCCGGCAGGCGGAAGGCCGCCCCGTAGTTCTCGCAGACATAGCCGCGGACCGGCCCGGAACACTCGACCCGGAACCTCACGCCGCGCGGGATGACCACGATCTCGCCGGGGCGAGCCTCGATCCGCCCCATCTCGGTGACGAAGACCTGGTCGCCCGCTTGCGGCACGATCAACAGCTCGCCGTCGGCGCAATAGAACACCCGGTCCGTCATCGACCGGTTGGCGGCGTAGAGGTGGATGCCGATCCCCGACAGCGCCTCTGCGTCGCCGGTCCCGCCATAGGTGACCAGACCCTCGACCCAGTCGGTCGGCGCCTCCGGCATGGGCAGAGGGTCCCAACGCATCCGGTTCGGCGACGGCGGCGCATCCTGGAACGGCCCCGACCGCACCCGCCCCTGGGCGAAGGGCTGATAGGCCGGATGCTGGGCGCTGGGCCGCAGCCGGTACAGCCACGACCGCCTGTTCTCGCTGCGCGGCGCCGTGAAGGCCGTCCCCGACAGCTGTTCCGCATACAGCCCCATCGGCGCCCGCTGCGGCGAGTTGCGCCCTTCCGGCAGGGCGCCGGGCACGGCCTCGGTCGCGAAGTGATTGCCGAAGCCGGACTGGTAGAGGGGCGCGTTGGTTCGCGTCGTCATGGTGCGTTGTCTCCCGTGGGAGATGTTTAGCGGGACCGGTCGGGTCCGTCACCCGTCGTCTCCTCAGAGACTTGCTCGTCCGGAGCCAGCCGGACGGTGAACCATATTTTCTGCGCCCCGATCAGATCTTCGGCCGGCGGCCGGCGCCCGGAAACCGGGAGCCTCTCCACAAGCTGCTCGGCCCGTCGACGGGTGTCGGGGGTATCAGGACTGACAGAGAGGAGTTTGCACCGTTCGAACGGCCTGTCACGAGGGGCGTTTGGCCGCTGGAGGCATTCGATCCTGACCGCCGGCCTGATGTCATCGACAGGTTCGGCCGGGGCATTTGCACAACCCGCCAGCGCCACAGTCGCGAAAATACCGGCAGTCCTGCCCATCCTGGCCTCCTTCAGAATCCCTGGCTCCTCGCCATCCGCTCCTGATGGAACCCGGCATCGCCCAGCAGCTCGTTCAGCACCCGCACCCGCTTCATGAACAGGCCGACGTCGAACTCATCGGTCATGCCGACGCCGCCGTGCATCTGCACCGCCTCCTGCACCGCCAGTTCGGCGACGCGTCCGGCCTTGGCCTTGGCGACGGACACGACCAGCCCGGCGTTCTCCCGGCCGGTGTCCAGAGCCGTCAGCGCCCCCATCACCGCCGCCCGGGCGATCTCGATCTCGCTGAACAGATGGGCCGAGCGGTGTTGCAGGGCCTGGAACTCGCCGATCAGCTTGCCGAACTGCTTGCGTGTCCGCAGATAGGCCATCGTCGTCTGGAAGGCCTGATCCCCCGCCCCGTTCAGCGACGCCGCCGCGCAGGCCCGGCCGAGGTTCAGCGCCCCTTCCAGCAGGGCCTCGCCGCCGTCGACCGCGCCGATCACGGCGTCCGCATCGACCTCGACATCGGTCAGCGTCACCCGCGCCGCATTGTGCGCATCGACCATGACCGTGCGCTCGACCTCGACGCCCGCCGTCCCGGGATCGACCAGGAACAGCGTCAGGCCGCTCTCCGTGCGGGCCGCCACGATCAGGGCGTCCGCCACATGGCCGTCCAGCACGAAGCCCTTGGCCCCGTTCAGCCGGAAGCCGTTGCCCGACCGTTCCGCCGTGGTCGCGATCCGCGACGGGGCGTGCTTGGGCCCCTCGTCCACGGCCAGCGAAACGATGGCCTCGCCCGCGGCGATGCGGGGCAGCCACGCCGCCTGCTGCGCGTTCGAGCCGCCCTCGACCAGCAGCTTCGCCGACAACACGCCGGTCCCGAGGAAGGGCGACGGCGTCAGCGTCCGGCCCAGCGCCTCGGCCATCACCCCGGCCTCGACAGCGCCCAGGCCGGAGCCGCCGTGTTCCTCGGGGATGATGACCCCCGCGAACCCCATCTCCCCGAACGCCCGCCACAGGTCGCGCGACACCCCGTCGGCGTCCTGACTGTCGCGCAGCTTGCGCAGATGGGCGATCGGCGCGTGCTCGTTGAGGAAGCCGTCGGCGGCCGCCTTCAGCATGGTCTGCTCTTCGGTCAGGATCAGGGGCATGGGCTCAGGCTCCCGGCAGTTGCAGCAGGTGTTTGGCGATGATGTTCAGCTGGATCTCGCTGGTCCCGCCCTCGATCGAATTGGCCTTGGTGCGCAGCCAGTCGCGCGCCGCCGCCCCGTGGCGCGACCGGTCGCTCTCCCACTCCAGCGCGTCCGAACCGCCCGCCGCCATCAGCAGCTCGTGCCGCCGTTTGTTCAGCTCGGAGCCGTAGTATTTCAGCATCGAGGCGATGGCGGGATGCGCCTGCCCGGCCTTCACCTGATCCCCCGTCCGCTCCATGGCCAGACGGAAGGCGGCGGCGTCGACTTCCAGCTCGGCGATCCGTGCACGGAGCATCGGCTCGTCGAGGCGGCCGTCATCGTCCACGCCGATCGATCCGGTGGCGACCTGACCCAACGGCCGGCCGCCGCCGATCTCGCCCATGGCGCCGATCATGGTCCGCTCATGCGCCAGCAGCGCCTTGGCCACGTCCCAGCCGCGGTTCAGCGTGCCGACGAGGTTTTCCTTCTCGACCCGCACGTCGTCGAAGAAGGTCTCGCAGAACGGGCTCTTGCCCGAAATCAGGGTGATCGGCCGGGTGGAGACGCCCTGGGTCGCCATGTCGAAGAGGACGAAGGAGATGCCCAGATGCTTGGGCGCCTCCGGGTCGGTGCGCACCAGACAGAAGATCCAGTCGGCCTTGTCAGCGTAGGAGGTCCAGACCTTCTGGCCGTTGACGATCCAGTGGTCGCCCCGGTCCTCGGCCCGCGTCTGGATCGCCGCCAGATCGGACCCCGCGCCCGGCTCGGAATAGCCCTGGCACCAGCGGATTTCGCCGCGCACGATCTCGGGCAGGAACCGCTTCTTCTGCGCCTCGGTCCCGAACTGCAGCAGGGCCGGGCCCAGCATCCAGACGCCGAAACTGGCCAGCGGCGACTGGGCGTCGATGCGTCGCATCTCCGACGCCAGCACCTTGGCCTGTTCGCGGCTCAGTCCGCCGCCGCCGTATTCGGCCGGCCATTCCGGGGCGGTCCAGCCGCGCGCGCCCATCCGCTCCAGCCAGGCCTTGTGCGCGGGGGTGGGGAATTCGGCCTTGCGCCCGCCCCACACCCGGGCCTCGTCGCTCTCGACCGGCCCACGGCATTCGGCCGGGCAGTTCGCCTCCAGCCAGTCGCGGGTCTCCGCGCGAAAAGTCTCAAGATCGGTCATGTCGGCCTCCGTCCGGCGACGTTATCAGCGATTCACGGGTGACGCTGCGTCAGCCCCCGCCCGGCAGGAACGGCGAGAAGGTGATCACCGTGAAGGTGTCGCGGATGTTGGCCCGGGTCTGCACCGACTTGGTCACGAAGGTGCCGATGTCCATCTCCTTCGGCAGCTGGAACTTGGCCAGCAGGTCGTACTGGCCCGAGGTCGAATAGACCTCCGAGACGTATTCGACATTGTCGACCATGTCGGCCGCCACGTCGTTGGCGTGGCCCAGCTCGCATTTGATGAAGACGAAGATGGCGGTCATCATGGCGGCGGTCCTTCCGGGGTTGGGAGGTGTGTAGCGGATGGATTCGTGACAGGCGAGATCGACCTCGAGGCCGAATACAACAACCGCGCCCGCGTGCCCGATCATCCGGCCGTCATGGCCGGGTGGCGTGAGACCGCCGAAGCGGCCCGCGCCGCCTGTCCGCCGGTCGGGATCGCCTACGGCAAGGGCGAGCGCGAGGTCATGGACCTGTTCGACGCCGGACCCGACGCGCCCGTCGCCGTCTTCCTGCACGGCGGCTACTGGCAGGCGCTGGACAAGGACTGGTTCAGCGGCCTCGCCCCCGCCTTCCTCGCCCACGGCGTCAGCCTGGCCATCCCGTCCTACGATCTCGCCCCCGCTGTCCGCCTCGGCCCCATCCTGCGTCAGGTGCGCGCGGCGGTGGACACGGTCCGCGCCCGCTCCGGCGTTCGCCCCCTGGTCTTCGGCCATTCCGCCGGCGGGCATATGGCGGCCTGCATGCTGTCGGAAGGCCGCGCTTCCGCCGCCGTCGCCATCAGCGGCGTCTTCGACCTGCGCCCCCTGATCCCGACCTCGCTGAACATCGCCCTCGACCTCGACGAGCGCGAGGCGGCCGCCCTGTCGCCGCTCTTCTGGCCCGTCCCCAACGGCTCGACCCCGGGCGGCACGGTCCTCGATTGCATCGTCGGCGGCGAAGAAAGCCCGGAGTTCCTGCGCCAGTCGCGCATGATGGCCGACCATTGGGCCGCCAGCGGGGTCGAAACCCGCTACCAGGCCCTGCCCGGCCTGAACCATTTCACCGTGCTGGACCCGCTCTTCGACGCGGACAGCGCGCTGGTGAAGCGGATCGCCGACCTGGCCCGGTCCGGCGCCTGACACCGGTCGCCGCCCGCGACAGGCCCAAAGCGTCGCCGGCGGCGATTCATCGCTCTTCATCCCGAATTCATCGCTTGACCAGGACGGCGAATGATTGTGATAGCGCGGTTGGCCAGCACTCCCGCGCGGCCCGGTTGCGTCTTGTAGAGCTCAATGTTTCGCGCTTTTCGAAAGTTCTTCCGTCAGCTTCGCTGCCGCCGCCATCGCTGGCGGCCTGACCGCCGGGTGTCGGGGCGTGAGTTCTGCGACCTCTGCGGCGCCAGGCGGCAGACGGCCTGAGCGCTTTCCCCGGTTCCGGAACCCGAAATGACCCGGTGTCCAGTGGGAGCGCGGGCTGATGAGGGGGATCATGGACCGCCCCCACTGACCTATGCGCCGGAGTCCGGCCTCAACGCCGCCAGCGCGGCCCGTTGCAGTTCACGCGCCACCGCCTCCCCGTCCTGACCGGGAAAGGCGAAGCTGTACAACATCGCCATGTGCACCGAGTAGGACAGCCAGGCCGTGGTGGTCGCCGCCGCGGTCGCTGGGTCGGGAGCCCTGACCCCGTCCTCCGCAGCCAGCAACCAGTCGGAGATCAGCGCTACGCTCCGCGCATTCAGAGCCGCCGGTCCGGCGTTCAGCGCGGCCGATTGCGACAACAGCCGCCCGAACACGGCCCGGATCAGCCCCGGATTGGACCGCGCGCTGGCCTGCAGGGTCTCGACCAGCCAGGCCAGCCGTGCGGCCAGGTCGACCCCCGTCCAGCGCTCCGCCGCCAGCACTTCGGCCAGCTGTTGCACCTGCCCTCTCTGGGTCGCATCCAGCAGATGGGTCAGCAACTCGTCCTTGCTCTTGAACCGCGTGTAGAGCGTTCCGACCGAGACTCCGGCTTCTCGCGCGATATCCTCGACTGTGATGTCGTCCAGGTCCCGCGTCGCGAGCAGAGCCCTGGCGGCATCGAGGATGCGCGCCAGCGTGGCCTCGCTTCGCTTCTGGCGCGGGGGCCGCGGTCCTTCCGGCTCGATGGTCAAGAGGCCCCTCCGACAACTCCGGAATAGAAGGCGGTCATACCGACGAAGTCCACCAGTCCGTGCAGAAGGATCGCGGACCAGAGGTTCCGACCGCTCCACAGCCATACCAAGCCTATGACGATTCCCGCCGACCCGGTCAGCAACGCTCCTCCCAGCCCTTGGTAGGCATGACAGGCGCCGAACAGGGCGCCTTGCAGGATCACGGCTGCGAAGACGACCAAACCGTTCGGCGCGGCTCCGCCCAGCAAGGTCGCGATGCGGTCGTTCAGGAAGCCCCGCGCCACCAGTTCCTCGCCGATGGCGGCTGAACCGAGGGCGACCGGCACGGCCCAGAACAAATACTCGGACAAGTCGCCCCTCAGGGCGGCGAAGGCGGACAGGTCGGGCGCGGCCAACCCCAGGGTCGGCAGGATCACCGTCTGCATCGCACCCGCCAGGGCGCCGAGCGCCAGGTAGCCGGCGACCACCGCCAGCGGAATGACCCACCAGCGCCGCGTCGCGCGCAGGCCGACATCCGACCATCGACGGCCGGCGGCGCGCATCATCCAGGCGGCCGCCGCGACCAGCAGCAACATCCGGCCCAGCAGGGCCAGTTTGGGTCCGTATCCCGCCCCGACCACGTCGCTTGGTGAGAAGGGGACGGATACGGCGAAAACAAGAACGGCCATCGCCACGACCTGGAGGGCGGCCAGCCGGCGCCCTCCCGCTTTCGGGGCCGACGCGGCGGATGAGATGGAAACGGGGCTCATGGCGGGCCTCCATAGTTGAATATGAATTCATATTCATATCAGAACCGGCGTTTGTCAACCCGGGTCCGCGCGTTGGGGGAGAGACGCCGCTCCCGGGCTGCCCGAAGGGCGACGACAAAGACTGAAAACCGCGCCGGTTCTCTTGCATCGAAGCCTTGGTGGGATATGCAGGTCGGATCACCGGGCTCGACGGTCACCCCGGCGTCGGCCCGGCGCTCGTCCGGATGAGCGGAGACTGAAATGCGCCACGACCGTCTCGCCGTCCTGACCGCTCTTGAGTCCCAGGGCGTGGCCCCGGTCTTCTATCATCCCGATCCACAGGTCAGCCTGAACGTGATCCGCGCCTGCGCCCGCGGCGGCGCGCCCGTGATCGAGTTCACCAACCGCGGCGACTTCGCCTGCGACCTGTTCGGCGACATCGCCCGCGAACTGCAGCGGACCGATCCGGACATCATCCTCGGCATCGGTTCTGTCGTCGATGCGGGCACGGCCAGCCTCTATCTGAACCGTGGCGCGCGCTTCGTCGTCAGCCCCTGCCTCGTCCCCGAGGTCGCCCGCGTCTGCAACCGGCGCATGACGGCGTATTTCCCGGGCTGCGGCTCGGTCACCGAGATCGGCCAGGCGCACGAACTGGGCTGCGACATCGTCAAACTGTTCCCCGGCGCCAGCGTCGGCGGCCCGGACTTCGTCAAGGCGGTGCTGGGTCCCATGCCCTGGACGAAGATCATGCCGACGGGCGGCGTCGATCCCGACGCGGCCAGCATCGCGAAGTGGTTCGGCGCCGGCATCGTCGCCGCCGGCATGGGCTCCAGACTGGTCACCGACGCGGCGGTCAAGGCCGGCGACTGGGCCGGCATCGAGGCCAATGTCCGCAAGACGGTCGACGCGATCGCCGCCTTCCGCGCCTCGCGCTAGAGGTCGCGCGCCGGACCCAGGATCGCCTCGACCTCGGCCCGCGTCGGCAGCGACGGCTGGGCCCCGGGCCGGGTCGCCGCGATCGCGCCCGCGGCGCAGGCGAAGCGCAGCGCCTCTTCCGCCGGCATGCCTTCCAGCAGGGCCACGCAGATGGCGCCGACGAAGGCGTCGCCCGCCCCCGTCGCGTCCACGGCCGTGACCTTCGGCGGCGTCGCCCGCGCCAGCTCCTGACCGCGCTGGAACATGACCGCGCCCTTCGCCCCCTCGGTCACCACCACCCGCCCGCCGCCGTTGTGCAGCAGGTCGCCGTAGAAGGCGGCCTCCGTTTCATTGACCACCAGCAGGTCGGCGCGCCGCAACAGCTGGTCCGACACCGGCGCGGCCGGAGCCAGGTTGACGCAGACGAACTCGGTCGCCCGCCCCACCGCCGCCTCGACGGTGGCGATCGGCAACTCCAGCTGCACGATCAGCGGACAGTCGATCCGCGCCGGCAGCTGTTCGGGCGTGACCCGATGATTGGCCCCGGCGCAGACCACGATCTGGTTCTCGCCCGTATCGTCGACGGCGATCAGGGCCACGCCGGTCGGCTCGGCGAGGTCGCTCTCGACCTCTGACAGATCGACGCCGTGGGCCATCAGCAGGGCCAGGGCCGCGCCTGACATCTCGTCGTCGCCGACGCGGCCGGTCAGGCCGACATCCGCCCCCAGCCGTCGCGCCGCCAGCGCCTGGTTGGCGCCCTTGCCGCCCGGATGCCGCGCCAGGGTCGCACCCGTCACCGTCTCGCCGGGACGCGGCAGCGACGGGGCGCTGGCCACGAAATCCAGATTGATCGAGCCGACGACGGCGATCCTCACCGCAGCGCCTCCGCGACCAGGGCGAACACCCCGTCGGCGTCGGCGGATACGGCCCAGCGGTGCGGCGCCGTGTCCGGATCGACGCGGAACTCGACCGCCGTATGCCCGCGCGTCAGCTCGCTCTGGGTCTCGACGGCGATCCGGCACGGCCTGAGACCGAACAGATCCGGCCGCGCCAGCCAGGCCACAGGGCACACGTCATGCACCGGCGGCGCGTCGCCGCCGACGATCTCGCGCTCGACCGTCTGCGAGAACCGCATCATCGCCGCGGCCGTTTCGGCCGACGCCGTGCCGAGGGCCGCGATCGTCGCGATCCGGTCTTCGGTCGCCCGCACCTGATGCGTCGCGTCGAGGCCGAACAGCGTCACCGGCAGGCCGCTGCGCAGCACCTCATCGGCCGCTTCCGGATCGGCCCAGACGTTGAACTCGGCCGACGGCGTGATGTTGCCGCCCTCGCCGCGCGCCCCGCCCATGATCGCCACCGGCCCCAGCCGCCGCGCCAGCATCGGCTCCCGGCGCAGCGCCAGGGCCAGATTGGTCATCGGCCCCAGCACCGCCAGCGCCACCGTCCCCGGCTCGCGCGCATTCACCGCATTGAGGATGGCGTCCACGCCATGCCCGTCCGCCACCGTCTTCGCCGGCTCGAACGGCGTCAGGGAGCCCAGCCCCTCGTCGCCATGAAACGCGCCCGCGCCGGCGGGCTTGCGCCGCAACGGCCGCTCGGCGCCGGCGTGCACGGGCACGTCCTCACGCCCGGCGATCTGGCGCAGCATCCGCGCATTGCGCGTCGTCTTGGCCAGCGGCGCATTCCCGCCCACCGTGGTCACGGCCAGCAGATCCAGTTCGCTCGACCCGAAGGCGAGCATCAGCGCCACGGCGTCGTCCACGCCGGGATCGCAATCGATGATGAGGGCTTGCTTGTTCACCGGGAGGCTTTGAAGCGGGTCGCGGGCTTAGGCAACTCCCGGACGGTTATTTGCAGCGCTCGACGCAGACCTGGGCCAGCACCTCGGCGGAATCCACCAGCGGCACGGACACGTCCCCGGCCCCCAGCAGCAGAGGCACCTCGGTGCATCCCGCGATCACCGCCTCGGCCCCGGCCGCGACCAGGGTCGCCGCCAGTCGCCGCATCTCGGCGCGCGGGGCCTCGCCCAGATCGCCGCGTTTCACCGCGTGGACGCAGGACATGAAGGCCTCGCGCGCCGGTCCGGCCAGCCGCACGATCTTGACGCCCTTGCCCTGCAGCGCGCGGGCGTACAGCGCCTCGCCGCCCGGCGTGGCCAGGACGCCGATCTTCTTCGCCCCGCCGGCCGCGGCGACCTCGGTGGTCTCGGCGATCATGTCGATGAAGGGCGGCCCGACCTTGCGGATGCCCGCCGCCTGGGCGTGGGCGGTGTTGCAGGGCATGCACAGAACCTGGGCCCCCGCGTCGCGCAGCCGCATCGCCATCTGCCCCAGCATCGCCTCGGCGGCGTCGGGCTGGCGGTTGCGGTCCGGCACCTGCGGATTGATGTCGGCGATGATGCGGATGTGATCCTGATCGCCCTGCGCCGGCGTCAGCGCCTGCACGCGCGCCAGAAAGGCCACCGTCGCCGCCGGCCCCATGCCGCCCAGAACGCCCAATACCTTGCCCATCGTATCCTTGAACTCCTCGCCGCCGCGCCCGGCGGACGGTCAAACGTCCTTATGCGCGGAAACCGTCATAAAAGGCCATGCCGGGCGGACCGCGGCCGGCCCGGCGACGAGAGAGTCTCCCGGATCAGGTCACGGGCCACGACGGCCCTCGCATGGGACGGCGGAGGCAAGGTCCAAGGCCCGCCAGATTTGGATCGCTCGCTTGTCATCCCGGCCGAAGCGAAGCGGAGAGCCGGGACGAAGCGCTCTGCGGGGTCAGCACTCCCGGAAATCGCAACGTGATGGTCCGGAAGAAAGGTGGCCGCTGCGCCGTGTCCTGGATTGTCTCCCGGATAGCCGCTGACGCAGCTTCCGGGAGGGCGACATTCGCGCCCTCAACCGTCCCGGATCGCCGCTTCGCGGCGTCCGGGACGACAAGCCCCCTACAGCGCCCCCTCGATCTCCCCCTGATAGCCGAACAGCCCCTGCGCCCCGCCGGTGTGCAGGAACACCACCGTCTCGTTCTCGAACCGGCCCGCCTTGGCCAGGGCGATCAGCCCCTTCATCGCCTTGCCCGTATAGACCGGGTCCAGCACGATGGCGTCCGTCCGCGCCGCCAGCTTCAACGCCTCGATCACCGCCGCGTCGACCAGGCCGTAGCCCGCGCCCACATAGTCGCAGTCGGCCACCACCATCGCCGCCGTCACCGCCTCGGGCCGCCCCAGCAGGGCCGCCGTCTCGCGCGCCAGTTTGAGCACATTCTCTTCCTGCTTCGCCTTCGGCGCCCGCACGCCGATGCCCAGCACCGGGATGTCCGCCCCCATCACCGCCAGCCCGGCCACCAAGCCGGCATGGGTTCCGGCGCTGCCCGTGGCGGTGATGATCCGGTCGACCTGCATGTCCAGCTCATCGGCCTGGACCACGATCTCGCGGGCGCAGTCGACATAGCCCAGGGCGCCCACCGGGTTCGAGCCGCCGCCGGGGATGATATAGGGTTTGCCGCCCCGCGCCCGGACCTCGGCCGCCGTCTTTTCCAGCTCGGCCGGCATGTCGCTTCCGCCCGCCACGGTGCGGATGCCCGCGCCGAACAGCCGGTCCATCAGGACGTTGCCGTTGTGCGTATAGTCGATGGCCTTCGAGCCGGTCCGCTCTTCCAGAATGACCTCGCAGGCGAAGCCGTGCGCGGCGGCGGCCGCCGCCGTCTGGCGCACATGGTTGGACTGCACCGCGCCCTGGGTCACCAGGGTGTCGGCCCCCTGCTCCATCGCGTCGCCCAGCAGGAATTCCAGCTTGCGGGTCTTGTTGCCGCCGCCGGCCAGACCCGTGCAGTCGTCGCGCTTGATCCAGATCTCGACCCCCAGCGCCTCGCTCAGCCGCGGCAGGGGCTCGAGCGGCGTGGGCAGATGGGCCAGGCGGACGCGGGGAAAGCGGGCGAGATGCATGGGGCGGCTCCGGTGTGCGGCCCTCTTCTAGACGCCCGCGCCCGGTTTGCCGACCGCCTCGCTGCGCTCAGTTGACGCGAACGACGTCCAGGGCGTCCAGCAGGATGCGGATCACCCGGGCGGGGGTCAGGTCGTCGTGGTCGATCAGGCTGTCCAGGGCGGCCCCGTGCGCCGGCGTGATCCGCGCGCTGGCCATGGTCCAGCGCCCGAACAGGCGCGCGGTGATCGGCTCGCGGCCCATCAGGACGATGTCGCGATGGCGGGGATCGTTTTCCAGCCGGCGCAGCAGGGCGTCGAGGGTCTGGGCCGGGCCCTCGATGACCTGGATATAGCGGTCCCTATGCGCCGCCAGCGCCCCGGTCAGACCATCGCGATCGTTGTTGCGCTGGGACTCGGCCAGGATGACGGCGAGGTTGCCGATCGAAGTGGTCGTACCCGTGGCGGTGCTTTCATACACCAGCCGTTCCAGACGCAAACTCATGGGTTCCTCAACGGTCGTAAACGGTCGCCGACGATTAATGTCGAACCCGCCTTGCGGTTGCGCAATCCCCAAAGATTTGTCTTCAAACGGAAACGTCCGTTTCCCGAGGCCCGCCCCCGAAACGTCGCCCGGAATTTTTCGGAACGCGAGGAACGGTTTTCGCAAACCGCGGTTTATCGATCGGACCTTGCGGCGATGCGCGCTCGACAGAGTCCTCAGCGGCCCGGTCTCCGCCACGCCCCCCGACGCGGACCGGGCCGCTTTCTTCTTCTCCACAGCCTGGGCCGGCGCCGCTTGCCGACTCACGTCGCGCGGCCCGATGCTGCGCGGATGGCCGAATCGCCGATCAGATTGCGCGACCGCAGCGCCACCGAGGCCGCCATCGTGGCGGCGGGCGAGCGCCTCCTGCTGCGCCACGGCTTTCCCGGCCTGAACGTCCAGACCCTGGCCGCCGAGGCCGGCTGCGACCGCAAGCTGGTCTATCGCTATTTCGACGGCGCCGACGGGGTGGTCGACCGCATCGCCGGGCGCGCCCACGCCGCCCTGACCGCCAGCCTCGCCTCCATCCCCCAGGTCGAGACCGCCTCCCTGCGCACCTTCGCCCGCATCAGCCTGCTGACCTGGCTGGCCGCCCTGCGCGCCAGCCCGCTGAGCCTGCGTCTGATGGCCTGGGCCCTGGTCGAGGACTCCGACCTGCTGCGCCGCATCGAGGCCGAGCGCGCCGCCGTGCTGCAGACCTGGATGCGCGAGCGCCGGCCCCGCCTGCGCGTCCCGCCCGAGGGCGACCCGACCGCCCTCAACGCCGTCCTGCTGGCCGCCGTCCAGCAGCTGGCCCTGTCGGCCGAGCGCCGCGGCGCCGTCGCCGGCCTGACCCTCGACGCCGAGGGCTGGCCCCGCGCCGAGGCCGCCCTCGACCGCCTGCTGCTGGCCTTCCCCGACTGACGCGGGAGCCGCCGTCGTCCCGGCGCGTTGGGCGACCATGACCGCGCTTCTCAACCTCGACCCAGCCGCCGAACGCGCCTGGGCCGCCGGCCTCGGCCGGGCCTTCGGCGGGGCGCTGATCTTCACCTTCCCCCTGTTGATGACGATGGAGATGTGGGCGTTCGGCGTCTCCATCCCGCCGGCGCGGCTGATCGCCTTCGTCCTGCTGACCCTGCCGCTGCTCTACGGCCTGTCCGACTACGCCGGCTTCGACGCCCGGCGCGGCTGGCGCAACGACGTGTTCAACACCCTGTCGGCCCTCGCCGTCGGCTTCGTCACCGCCACCGCCTTCCTCGCCCTGTTCGGCCTGCTGGGCCCCGAGGTCAGCGCCGGCGAGGCCCTGGGGCGGATCACCCTGCAGGCCATGCCCGCCGCCTTCGGGGCCACCCTCGCCCGCCGCCAGCTCGGCGCCGGCAAGGGCGCCGAGGACACGGCCCCCTATCACGGCGAGCTGTTCCTGATGGCCGCCGGCGCCCTGGTCCTGGCCTTCAACGTCGCCCCGACGGAGGAGGTCATCCTGATCGGCTACCAGATGGCCGGCTGGCAGATCCTGCTGCTGGCCCTCGTCTCGATCGGCCTGCTGCACCTGCTGGTGTTCACCGTGGGCTTCGCGGGCCAGGAGTCGGCCGGCGACCCCGGCGCGGCCCTGGTCCGCTTCACCCTCGTCGGCTACGCCATCGCCATAGGGGTCAGCCTGCTGGTGCTGTGGGTGTTCGGCCGGCTGGACGGCCAGGCGCCGTCGATGATCGTCTCCACCACCGCGGTGCTCGCCTTCCCCGCCGCTCTCGGGGCCGCCGTCGCGCGGCTGCTGGTCTAGTCCCATGGCCCGAAAACCCGCCCCCGCCCCGAAGTCGCCCGCGTCCAGACCCTGGCTTGAGTGGGTCGTCGCCGGCCTGGGCCTGGCCGTGACCGTCGGGGTCCTGATCGTGCTGGCCGTCTCCGCCCTGACCCCCGCCTCGCCGCCTGTCCTGACGGCCCGCGCCGTGTCGGTGACCCCGGTCGGCGCCGGCTTCCGGGTCGAGGTCGAGGTCCGCAACAGCGGCCGCCAGACCGCCGCCGCCGTCGAGGTCGAGGGCGTCCTGACCCCGCCGGCCGGCGCGCCCGAGACCGCGACCGCGACCCTCGACTACGCCCCCGGCGGCGGCGTCGAGACGCTGAACCTGCTGTTCCGCGAGGACCCGCACCAGGGCCGGCTCGACCTGACCGTGCGCGGCTGGTCCGAGCCCTGAGCCATGGCCGTTGAAGCCCGCGCCGGTCGGGCGTAGGGTCGCCCCGTTCTCCGGGGGGTCGCATCCAAGCGGCTGAGATTGGCGTATTCGCCTGACCCGTCGAACCTGATCCGGGTCATGCCGGCGAAGGGATGGGAAACGCTTCGGTCCACGCTACAGGACCCCCCTGCCGACGCCGGCGGACCTCCAAAGAGAGGCCGCCATGAACATCGCCGTCACCCCGCCCGAACTGCCGCACGAGCCCAACGTCGATCTGTCGCTGAAAGACGCGCGCGAGGAAGTGATGCGCGAGACCGGGACCATCCCGACCGGCGAACGCGCCGGATCGCGCAAGGTCTATGTCGCCGGCCAGCTGTATCCCGACATCCGCGTCCCCTTCCGCGAGGTCGCCGTCCACCCCTCGGCCAATGAGCCGCCGGTGACCATCTACGATTCCTCGGGCCCCTACACCGACCCGACGGTCACCATCGACATCCAGCGCGGCCTGCCGCTGGTGAAGTCCAGCTGGCAGCTCGACCGCGGCGACATCGCCCCCGTCCTCAACCCGCGCGAGGTCAAGCCCGAGGACAACGGCCACGCCAGCGGCAAGACCCTCGCCCCCCGTTTCGACACCTCGCACCACAAGGTCTTCAAGGGCGTCGAGGGCCGCCCGGTCACCCAGTACGAATACGCGAAAGCCGGCATCATCACCCCCGAGATGGAATACGTCGCCATCCGCGAGAACCTGCGCCGCGAACAGTCCGCCCCCTGCATCCGCGACGGCGAGGATTTCGGCGCCAGCATCCCCGACTTCGTCACCCCCGAGTTCGTGCGTCAGGAAATCGCCCGCGGCCGCGCCATCATCCCGCACAACATCAACCACCCGGAAGTGGAGCCGATGATCATCGGCCGGAACTTCCTCGTCAAAATCAATGCGAACATCGGCAACAGCGCGGTGTTGTCCTCCGTCGACGACGAGGTCGACAAGCTGGTCTGGGCCACCCGCTGGGGCGCCGACAACGTCATGGACCTGTCGACCGGCCGCAACATCCACAACATCCGCGACTGGATCATCCGCAACTCCAGCGTCCCCATCGGCACCGTGCCGATCTACCAGGCGCTGGAGAAGGTCAACGGCGTCGCCGAGGACCTGACCTGGGAGGTCTATCGCGACACCCTGATCGAACAGGCCGAACAGGGCGTCGACTATTTCACCATCCACGCCGGCGTCCGCCTGCCCTTCGTGCCGATGACCGCCAGACGCGTCACCGGCATCGTCTCACGCGGCGGCTCCATCATGGCCAAATGGTGCCTGTCGCATCACCGCGAGTCCTTCCTCTACGAGCATTTCGAGGACATCTGCGACATCATGCGGGCCTACGATGTCAGCTTCTCCCTGGGCGACGGCCTGCGCCCCGGCTCCATCGCCGACGCCAATGACGAGGCCCAGTTCGCCGAGCTGCGCACCCTCGGCGAGCTGACCAAAATCGCCTGGGCCAAGGGCTGCCAGGTCATGATCGAGGGCCCCGGCCATGTGCCGATGCACAAGATCAAGGCCAACATGGATGAGCAGCTGAAACACTGCCACGAGGCGCCCTTCTATACGCTCGGGCCCCTGACCACCGACATCGCCCCCGGCTACGACCACATCACCAGCGCCATCGGCGCGGCCATGATCGGCTGGTTCGGCACGGCCATGCTCTGCTACGTCACGCCCAAGGAGCACCTCGGCCTGCCCGACCGTCAGGACGTCAAGGACGGCGTCATCACCTACAAGATCGCCGCCCACGCCGCCGACCTGGCCAAGGGCCACCCGGCCGCCCGCCTGCACGACGACGCCCTCAGCCGCGCCCGGTTCGAGTTCCGCTGGGAAGACCAGTTCAACCTCGGCCTCGACCCCGAAACGGCGCGGAAATACCACGACGCCACCCTGCCGAAAGAGGCCCACAAGACGGCGCACTTCTGCAGCATGTGCGGCCCGAAATTCTGCTCGATGAAGATCAGCCAGGACATCCGCAGGGACGCGGCGGCGCAGAACGACGCGGGCGGTTCGCTGGCGGAAGCGGAGGCCGGGATGGCGGAGATGAGCGCGAAGTTCAGGGCCGGGGGCGGGGTGGTGGAGGTGAAGGTGTGAGGAATTAGGCGGCAGCCTTACGCTCTGCCGCCGCTACCCACGCATCGTTGATCGCAACAACCGATTGCCGAAGGCATTCCCTATAGCCGAGATGGCGAGCAGTAATGAACCGGGTCCCGTCGAATCTATCACCGAACTTCGCGTCGATCGTGAATCGATTGCAGTCGAGCGAATAGACTTGGAGCTTGTCCGCCAAATCCAACTGCCGTGCGGGAGAACCTCCGAGAAGGTGCGTATCGCGGTCGAAAAGCTCTGGCGGGACCTTGGTGCCGCCATATCGGCTAGGCACGCTGTAAGCGAGCATGAACCTAGGCGGAATCAGGTCCGCAAGCCGATGACCATTGAATCGTTCGTCCTTGGGAACGATGGCCACTCTCTCAGAGAACGCAAGAAGAGCATCGGCCTCGTCAAGAATTTCTGACAGGGATTCGAGATTTTCTACATCTCGCGCAATCGTAATGTGGGGGCGCGTTTTCTCAGCCGCGCGAATATGAGATTCAAGATCGTAATTTTTCCACTCGATATCTAGAAATCCGAGCTTTGGGTACGACCTAACGTCCCTCAGATTTGTATATCGTGCGGCAGGAAGCCAGCCATGGGCGGTAGTGATATCCTGGACGAGTTTGCTATGTGCCGCGAACTTCAGCGGAATGGGCTTAGTGTCCATGCCCCACGCCGTAACTCACTCCGGTGGTGTCCACGTTGACGCCGGGCGAGTTGGTGACAAATTCTTCGTAGGCCTTGTCTCGTTTTTCTTGACGAGCCCGCAGGTACATCACGCAGACAAGCGCCACGATATAAGGAAGAATCCGTATCGGATCAAAAACGCTTGCTGGCGAAACAGCGCCCGGCAAGACTTGAACAAAGAGATGGTAGCCAATTATCAATATCCCAAGCCCGTAAGCAAGAAAATCTTGATTCCTAAGGTGTGAGATGGTTTTGTTATCAGGACGATGGCTTCCAAAATAATATTGGATATCCTTCAGGTCCGACACCAAGAGAAATTGCTTCTCAATATTGGCGATTATACATAAATTTCTATTATACCAATACGCACATTCAATGACGTTAAGTCTAAACCACGCAAGCACTAACAGAACCACCGAAACGGCGATATCAATAGGGAGAACGCCCTTCTCTGCCAGAGCAATAGCAGCAAACGACGCAAATACCGTCGCTGCGGACTGCCACACCACCGTATACGCTTGGGCTATGTCCTTGAACATCTGCTCATACATGCGGAGCAGGAAATCCGATCTATCAGCCATGTTCTCAATCCTCGTTGAGCTCGGGTGAAGCGCTCCCCTTCCCGTAGTCTGCCTCAGCCATACGCCAAATTCGGACGTACGCGAGATCAGTCCGAGGAAAAAATGCCTCAAGCGCTTCACGAACACCCGGTCCTCAGCCCCCTCAAGATTGCCCTGGGACAGGCCGCAATTGCCACGCCCAACGGACGGTCTCGGTGACCAGCACAGATGGATGCGGCATAGGTTTAACGCTTCCGGCGATATCTGCCACTGCCTCCATAACCCTGCTCACCGGCAACGAGTTTGAGAGAACATACTCGCCGTCAGGCAGATCGTAGAGCCTCCCATTTAAACCACGAACGGTCCGTTGGGCGCCAGCTTTGCCCATCAACTCATGCAGTTGTTGGTAATCACTGGCGGTGGCCCCGTGCAGGACGATGCGAACTGTGTAGTCGGGCAATGTCTGCCCCCTTCTGCGAAAAAACCGGCGAATCGGACCGGTTGTTCACAGTACGTTCTCCCAACCCGCATTCAACGGACAGCGTTCGACCATCCACAACCTGCGGCGCTCCATCCACCACCAACGGCCGAACTTCATCCAATACCCTGTGACGAGATCCTCGCCCCTTCGATCAGTGAGGACGTAGACGATATTGTTGGGAATCCATCGAGACCAGTCCCACCTCGCGTAGCGATTCGGATTTCCATTCCACGGATAATGGCACCGCTCAGTTGTAGCTAAAACTTCGCGTGGTCTCACACCTAAGCACGGCACGCGCGAGGAACAGTCCGGCCGCTTCCTCCCGCCCCCCGGCTGGAAGGGCCACGTGGTCACCGCCACGGACGACGGCTTGTCGACGCCGAAGCAGGGCGAGGCGGCCTGATCCGTCCCTTCTCCCCTTGCGGGAGAAGGATCAGAGTTCGCTGGCCATCCTCGTCCAGGAAGCAGGGCCGCCCCCCACGTCCAAATCTGACGTACCGCCGTTCTATCCTCCCCCGCGATCACAAGGGAGGACCCCATGCCCGACCGCGCCCACGCCATCCCCGCCCTGACGCCCGCCAACGGCCAGCGCAGCGCGCCCGACGAGGTCTGGGCGCAGGTGCGCGAGGACTATCTGGCCGGGATCTCCGCCCCCGAATGCTGCCGGCGTCACGGGGTCGGGCTGACCGCGCTGCGCAAGCGGGCGGCGAGCGAGGGCTGGCGGCGCGCCGACCAGCCGTGGGCGCCCCCGGTCCGGCTGGACCCGTGGGACGAGGGCGCGCTGCTGGAGGACCGGGTCGCCGGCGACCTCGACAAGGTCGAGCTGCGCCAGCTCGAATTCGTCGCCGACCGGCGGATGATGCGGGCGGTGTTGCGCGGCGACGCCGCCGAGGCCCTGCGCTGGCGCCGGGTGCGCGCCGTCCTCGAGGCCGACGCCCGGGAGATCGACCGGCTGATCGCCGAGGACGAGGCCCTGCAATGGGCCCACGGAGAGGCGCACGATGCGCACGATGTGAACGGTGTGAACGGTGTTTCCGGGACCGGCGCGTGAGGGCCGCCTCAGCCCTCGGCGGCCATCTTCCTGAGGGCCTCCTCGAACACCGCCGCCGGCTGCCCGCCCGAGATCAGCCACTTGCCCTCCACCACCACGGCGGGCACGGCGTTGATCCCGCGCGAGCGCCACAGGTCCTCCGCCGCCCGCACCTCGGCGGCGTAAAGGTCGTCGGCCAGCACCTCGACCGCCTTCGCCCGGTCCAGCCCCGCCGCCGCCGCCGCGTCGGCCAGCACCCCGGCGTCCGTCATCGTCCGGCCCTCGGTGAAATGGGCCGTGAACAGCGCCGCCTTCAGCGCCGCCTGTTCCGCCTCGCCGACCGTCCCCGCCCAGTGGAGCAGCCGGTGGGCGTCGAAGGTGTTCCAGATGCGGCTGTCCGGCCCCATCCGCATGTCGAAGCCCGGCCAGGCTTCGGCGGCCCGCTCGGTGATCATGGCCCGGTTGGCCGCCGACTGTTCGGGGGTCGAGCCGTATTTGCGGCCGATGTGGTCGACGATGGTCTCGCCCTCGGGCGCCATCTGCGGATTCAGCTCGAACGGCTGGAAGCGGATCTCAGCCTCGATCCCCTCGGCCTTCAGCGCCGCCAGCGCCGTCCGCAGCCCGCCCAGGCCGACGACGCACCAGGGGCAGACGATGTCGGAGACGAAGTCGATGGACAGGGTCTTGGGCATGGGGGGGTCTCAGGGGCGAGGGATGAGGGATGAGGGATGAGGGAGTACGAACCCGTGGACTATGGGATGCGAAGGTGGACGCCGTCACCTCCCGTCCTTGCTCCTCATCCCTCATCCCTCATCCCCACGCCTTGCCCGGATACCGGCGATCGCCTAACCATGGAGGACCGTCCCGGGGAGGATCCGATGTTCAAACGCGTTCTGGCTGTCGCAACCCTCGCCCTGGCGCTCGCGGCCTGCGTGCCGTCGGGCGGCCTTCCCGGCGCCGGCTTCCTCGGCAGCTTCGGCCAGCCGACGGGCGAGCACGCCACCCAGGTCGGCGCCGTCATCACCCGGGTCGAGGCCGGCCCCGGCGCGGCCCAGGCGGGCGGCTGCAGCGCCGCTCCGACCGGCGTCTGCGGCGGCTGCACCGCCGTATGCCCCGTCGGACAACCGGCGCGGTGCGCCTCCGGCGTCAATCGCTACGCCGCGCCCGGGTCCGGCGGCGCCTCGACCTGCATCCGCGAGGCCGTCTGCGCCTGCGGCTAGGCCGCCTCGCCCCCGGGACCGCGCGGGTGACTTCAGCCCGCGTGGTGGAGGGGCGGCGCCGGACCCGCCCGTCCGTTCGCGCTTCGTGAACGCACGCCCGCCGCCGTTCGCGAACGCAGGCCGGCGGACCCCGCAATCCCGGTCGCGGCGCCGCCCCGGCCGCCGCAGGGTCGGTCCATCGCAACGGCCCGGTCGTCGGGCCCTGTTGAAGGACCCGCGCCATGATCGCCCTCGCCGCCGCCCTGCTGCTGCTGACCGCCCCCGGCCCCGACGACGCCAGCGTCGTCCTGACCTTCGAGACCGGGGCCCGCACCGGCTCGGTCATGGTCGCCCTGTATGACTCCGAGGCCGACTATGAAGGCGGCGCCGCCGTCGCCCAGGCGATGGTCCCCGCTTCCGGGCCCGTGGTCGCACGGTTCGAGAACCTGCCCGCCGGCGACTATGCGGTGAAGGCCTTCCACGACGTCGACGGCGACGGCCAGATGGACACCAACCCCTTCGGCCTGCCCACCGAGCCCTACGCCTTCTCCAACAACGCCGTCGGCAACATGGGCCCCGCCCGCTGGGACCGCGCCCGCTTCCCCGTCTCGGGCGAGACCGCCCAGACCATCGTCATCCGCTGAGGGGAGAGGGTCCGATGCAAGCCTCCCGCCGCTCCTTCCTCATGGGCGCCGCCGCCCTGTCCGCCGCCGTGGCTGCGCCCGAGACGGTCCGCGCCATGGCCGCGATGCAGGCCTCGGCCGACTGGGCCCTGGCTACCGCCGACCTCGAGGCCGACGTCGCCCCCCGGGCCATGCGCCTCGTCCACGGCCGCGCCCCGGCGGGCCTGACCGGGACCCTGTTCCGCAACGGCCCGGGCAAGTTCCGCCGTCCCGGCGGCAGCGCCACCCACTGGTTCGACGGCGACGGCCTGATGCGGGCCTTCCGGGTCAACGGCGGCCAGGTGACGCTCGACGCCCGCTTCGCCGACACGCCCAAACGCCGCTTCGAGAGCGAGATCGGCGCCGTGGTCACCCCCGGCTTCGGCACCCCCGGCGACGCCCGCGCCCGCATCGGCTCCAACGACGACGCCAGCGCCGCCAACACCGCCGTCATGCTGGCCGGCGACGAGGTCTGGGCCCTGTGGGAGGGCGGCTCGCCCCTGGCCATGGCGGCCTCGGACCTGTCGACGAAGCGGTTCGTCACCCTGCGCGACGACCTCAAGGGCATGCCCTTCCAGGCCCACCCGCGTTACGACCCCGACGGCACGATCTGGAACATCGGCCTGAACGGCGGCCAGGCCGTGGTCTGGCGCCTGAACGCCGACCGCAGCCTGAACGCGGCCCAGGTCATCGACCTGCCCCGCGCCAGCTATATGCACGACTTCACCGCCACGGGCCGCCACCTGATCCTCGTGCTCCAGCCCTGGGTCTTCGACCACCGCGGCATGCCCTACGCCAGCCAGTTCGCCTGGAAGCCCGAGCTGGGCACGCAGATCCTGGTCATCGACAAGGCCGACCTGTCGCGCCGCCGCCTCTTCGACCTGCCGGCCTTCAGCTATTTCCATCTCGGCGACGCCTGGGAGGACGCCTCGGGGACGATCCGCTTCGACGTCGCCGCCGGCAAGGACGTGGCCTTCGCCATCGACGGCGCCCGGGTGCTGGTCGAACAGCGCGGCTCCGTCCCCGGCGAGCACGCGGTGCTGAAACTCGTCACCCTGCACACCGACGGCCGCGCCGAAATGGCCTCCAGCGGCGTCACCGCCGAGTTCCCGAAAAGCGACCCGCGCCGCGCCGGCCTGCCCCGCCGCCTGACCGTCCATGTCGCCGGCGAGCGCCCCGACCGCCCCCTGCCCACCGGCCTCGCGACCTGGGACTGGAACAGCGGCCGTTCCGACTCCTTCAGCTTCGGCGACAGCCAGATCATGGAAGAGGCCGTCATCGTCCCCCGCGGCCCCGACGAGACCGACGCCTGGCTGGTGGCGCCGTCGATCAACCTGCGCGAGGGCGTCACCGAGCTCCACGCCTTCGACGCCGCCCGCGTCTCTGACGGGCCGGTCGCCAGCTGGCGCGCCGACGTCGCCCTGCCCGCCGGCTTCCACGGGATCTGGGCGGGGTAGGCCAGATGGAGACGGGTCTAATACCAGCCGGACTCGCGCAGAGCCTTCGCATAGCGGCGGCTCACCGGCGCCTCCAGCCCGCCCTCCAGCGTCAGGGTGGCCCGGCCGTCGCGCCGGCTCACGCCCCGCACGGCGTCCTTCGCCACCCACCAGCTGCGGTGCGTCTGGGCCCCCTCCAGCCCCTCCAGCTCGGCGAGGGCGTCGGACAGCCGCATCAGGATCAGGTCCGAGCCGCGGTCCGTATGGATGCGCAGATAGTGGTCCTCGGACTGGATGGCCCGGATGACCGCGCCCCTGAGCCTGAACGGCACCCGGTCCAGGAACCGCGCCGGCTGGCCGCCGACTACCGCCGCGTGGGTCTGCACCGGCGTGCGGGCCAGAAAGACGTTCAGGGCGCTCAGCGTCCCGGTCACCACCACCACCGGGCCGATGAAGGCCGGCAGTCGCGCCAGCGTCACCGATCGGTCGTCGTCGAAGAACCAGCCCGTGGCGGCCCAGACCATGACCACCAGCGGCCCGGAGATCACCAGCGTCAGCAACGCCACGGACAGCCACGGCCGCGCGTCGATGTCTACATACCGTTCGACCAGCCGCGAGCACAGGTGGCCCCACAGGGCGCCCATCAGCATCACCGGCAGCCAGTATGTCAGCCGGAAAGCCAGTGACACGTCGTGCATGCCAAACGCCCCGGTCAGGGCCAACAACACCCCGCCGGCCAGGGCGACGGCGATCCCCCGCAACAGTCGCCGGTCGACGGCGATGCGCACGACATCGGCCCGGGTCTCGCTCACGCTCATGCTGGACGGTTCCCTCGGGGCGTGGTCTGTCGATCCGCCCTTGAGACCACGAAACGGACCCGGAATGAAGCGCGCATCTCTGTTCGCCGCCGCCCTGCTGCTGGCCGCCTCGCCCGCCGCTGCGGCCGAGCTGACCCTGGCCCTGTCGACCCGCGCGAGCGGGGGGCGGATCGCCATCGCCGTCTATCGCGACGCCGACTCCCTGCGCCGCGGCGAGGGCGCCGTGCGCACCGCCCTGGTCCCCCGCACCGGCCGGATCACCACCACGACGCTCGACGGCCTGCCCCCCGGCCGCTACGCCGTCGCTGTCTTCCATGACACCGACGGGAACGGCCGCCTCAGCACCTGGCCGATCGGCCTGCCGAAGGAGGCCTACGGCTTCTCCCGCGACGCCCGGGGCCGCTTCGGCCCGCCGCCGTTTGACGCCGCCGCCTTCGATCTTCCGGCCGCCGGCGCCCGTCTGGAGATCAGTCTGCGCTAGGCAGGCACACCGCCCGGAACCCCGCCGCCGCGAACCGCACCATATAGTCGCAGGCGCTCTCCAGATCCCCCGACCGGCACAGCCCGCCCGACAGCCGGTCCAGCCGCCCGGTCTCGCCCAGGGTCAGGGTCAGGGCCCCCGACAGGTTGTGATAGGCCCAGTACAGATCGACCTCCCGCGCCTCGGGCATGATCTGTTTGATCAGCTCGATCAGCCGCCGGATCGCCGGGTCGAAATAGCGGGCCATGGTCTCGCCGCCGAAGGTGGGATTGGCGTTGGTCTGGGCCACCAGGGCGGAATAGTGCTTCCACCCCGGCCCGCCCTTCAGCGACCACTGGAACGGCGGCCTCAGGAAAGCCTCCAGCAGACCCTCCAGCGTCATCCCCCCCTCGCCGGCCTCGCGGGCGTAGCGATTGATCGCATCGACCCGCTCGTTGTTCCAGACCTCGGCCCGCCTGAGGAACACGGCGTCGAACAGCCCTCGCTTGGCCCCGAAATAATAGTGCACCAGCGCCGTATCGACCCCCGCCTCGCGCGCGACTTCACGGATCGTCACGCCATAGAAGCCATGTTTGGAGAACAGGTCCTCGGACGCGTCGAGGATCAGGTCGCGGGTGTCGGCGGAACCGGCCGCCTTGGCTTTCGGGGGGCGTCCGCGTCTGGCGGCCGGCGCAACAGGCTTGGTCATGGCGGTGAAGCTAGGCCCCATTCGCCCGCCTGTGCAACGGCGCCACAGGTGAGGAACGGCTGACGCCGGAGAAGCTGCGCCGTTTGACAGGCGGCTGAAAACGACTACGTTCCGGGAAAATCATTGAACGCTGAATAAAAGCGTCTTGGGCTGGAAATCACAGGATTGGGGCTACTCATGAATCGCTACGTTAAGACTGCCTTGCTTGCGGGGGCCGCCTGGAGCGCGCTCTCCACCTTCGCCATGGCGCAGGACGCCGCTCCCCAGGAAGGCGCGTCCTCCCTGGACGACGTCGTCGTCACCGCCCGCCGCCGTGAGGAATCGCTGCAGGACGTGCCGGTCGCCGTCACCGCCGTCAGCGCCGAGACGCTGGCGAACCGCGGCTCCGCCGACATCACTGAACTGGCGCGTTCGACGCCCAGCCTGACGCTGAACTCCGCGCGCGGTTCGAACTCGACCCTGATCTCCTTCATCCGCGGCGTCGGCCAGCAGGATCCGCTCTGGGGCTTCGACCCGGGCGTGGGCCTGTACATCGACGACGTCTATGTCGCCCGGCCCCAGGCCGCCGTTCTGGACATCTTCGACGTCGAACGCATTGAAGTGCTGCGCGGCCCGCAGGGCACGCTGTACGGCCGCAACACCATCGGCGGCGCCATCAAATATGTGACGCGCCGGATCGGCGACGAACCGTTGATCTCGATGCGCGGCTCCTATGGCAGCTACGACCAGTTCGACGCCGTCGCCAGCATCGCCGGCCCCGTCACCGAGAATTTCGGCGTCTCCGCCTCGGTCGCGCGCTATCTGCGTGACGGCTTCGGCACGAACCGCAACACCGGAACGGAACACTACAACAAGGATGTCACCGCGGCCCGCATCAGTGCGGAATGGACCCCGACCGACAGCCTGTTCTTCCGCCTGGCCGCCGACTATGTGAAGGATGGCTCCAACGCCCGGCACGGTCACCGCGAGTTCACCCCGATCCCGGCCAATGAATACGACACCTTCGCCGGCGCCGGCGACAAGAACGAGGTCGAAACCCGCGGCATCTCGCTGACCGGCGAGTGGGAAGCCAATGACTGGCTGACGCTCAAGTCGATCACCGCCTATCGTGACGGCACGACGCGCGGCAACATCGACTTCGACAACCAGGCCGCGCCGATCCTGGACATCCCGGCTGAATACGACGACGACCAGTTCAGCCAGGAATTCCAGGCGCTGATGGAAGGCGATCGCTGGTCCGGCGTGGCCGGCGTCTTCTTCCTGGACGCCACCGCATCCGGCGCCTTCGACACCGTCGTGGGCCTCGCCAACCTGACCACCCTGACCTCGGGCAGCGTCGACACCAAGAGCTGGTCGGCCTTCGGCGACTTCTCCTATGATCTCACCGAACAGCTGTCGGTCTCGGTCGGCGGGCGCTTCACCCATGACGAGAAGACGGGCACCGTCTTCCGTCAGCAGTACCTCGGCATCCGCAGCCCCCACTTCGGCAACGCGGCCGCCGTCCCGCTCGGCGTTCCGCGCACCAACTACACGGACACCAAGGAGTTCGAGGAGTTCACCCCCCGGGTCAGCGTCTCCTACGAGATGACGCAGGATCTGACCGCCTACGCCTCCTGGGGCCGCGGCTTCAAGTCGGGCGGCTTCGACATGCGCGGCGACGCCGTGCTCTATCCGAACACGGTCAACGGCTATGAGCCGGAAACGGTCGAGACCATCGAACTGGGTCTGAAGGGCCGCCTGTTCGACAACTTCACCTTCGCCACCGCCGTGTTCGACTCTTCCTATGAGGACCAGCAGATCACGACCCAGTATCCGGCGGGCGCCACCGTGGCCTCGGTGGTCGACAACGTCGGTTCGTCCTCGATCCGCGGCTGGGAGTTCGAAGGCCAGTTCCGCGTCACGGACAACCTCGTCCTCCACGGCATGCTGAGCTACATCGACGCCGAGTTCGACGAGTTCCTGGCCTACATTCCGACCGGCCCGCTGAACACGACCTGCCCGACCCTGGTGGGCTGCTTCGTCGACGTGTCGGCCCAGCGCGACTTCCAGAACACGCCCGAATGGACGGGTTCGATCAGCGGCACCTACACGCATAACTTCTCGGACGGTTCGCACCTGAACTTCACGCCGTCGGCGGCCTATCGCGGCGCCTATCAGCAGTTCGAGACCGCCGCACCGCTGCTGGACCAGGAATCCTACTGGATGTACGACGCCAGCGCGGTCTGGACCTCGGCCAGCGACCGCTGGACGGTGGCCCTGAACGGCAAAAACCTGAGCGACGAGCGTTACAAGACCGGGGGCTACAACTTCCCGGGCGCCATCACCGGCAACTCGATCATCGCCTTCTACGGCGCGCCGCGGACCTACACCTTCACCGTGGGCGTGAAGTTCTGATCCGCGCAGAATCCTGAAGCCTGATCGCATGTGATCACGGGCGGCGGTTCTCCTGAGCCGCCGCCCTTTTTCTTTGGCGTCGCCCCAAAGCGCCGCTACCGTTCCGCCCAACAACAAGACCAAGTCGAGGGAAACGCCATGACCGCCACGGACGCACCCGCGCCGGCCGCCCGGCCCGGATATCGCTTCTATGTGCTGGCGGTCCTGATCCTGGTCTACATGCTGAACTTCCTGGATCGCCAGATCATCGGCATCCTGGCCGCGCCGCTGAAGGCGGAGTTCGGCATGTCCGACAGCCAGTTCGGCCTGCTGGGCGGCATCGCCTTCGCCTCGGTCTATTCAACCCTCGCCATTCCCCTGGCCTGGCTGGCCGACCGCTACAGCCGGGTCTGGATCATGACCGGCGCCCTGGCGGTGTGGAGCGGATTCACCGCCCTGTGCGGCGTGGCCGGATCCTTCACCCAGCTGTTCCTGTTCCGCATGGGCGTCGGGGTCGGCGAGGCGGGCGGGGTGGCGCCGGCCTATTCCCTCGTCGCCGACTATTTCCCGCCGCACCAGCGGGCCCGGGCGCTGGCCGCCTTCGCCTTCGGCATTCCGCTGGGCACGGCGGCGGGCACCCTGGTCGGCGGCCTGCTGGCCGCGACCTATGGCTGGCGCACGGCCTTCGTCGCCGTCGGCCTGCTCGGCGTGGTGCTGGCGCCGGTCCTTCTGTTCACGGTCCGCAATCCCACGCGGGGCGGGACCGATACGGCCAGGACCGAGGCGGAGCTGGCGGTCATCGCCGCGGCGCCGGTGGTCGGATCGGGCAAGGCGGGCGCGATCGCGGCCCTGATCATGCTGGGACTCGGCGCGGGCGCCCTGACCCTCGCGGCCCTGATCCATTTCGCCGGCCTGGCGCTGGGCAATCCGCTGGTGTTCGCCTTCGGCGGGCTGCTGGCCATGGTCATCGGCGTCTCCCTGACGATCGCGCGCCGCACCGCCTCGGCGGTCATTCCCAAGCCCAGCTTCTGGCTGCTGGCCCTGGGCGCGGCCTCGTCGTCGGTGTGCGGCTACGGCGTCGCCGGCTGGCTGCCGCTGTTCTTCATGCGCAGCTTCGGCCTGACCCTGTCGCAGACCAGCTGGTACTACGCCGGCATCGCCCTGATCGGCGGGGTGCTGGGCATCTGGGCCGGCGGGGCCATCGCCGACAAGCTGTCGAAGCGCGGCAAGGGGGCCTATCCCCTGACGCCGGCCATCGCCTTCCTGATCTCGGCGCCGATGTTCATCCTGGCCATGAACTCGCCGTGGCTGATCGGCCTGGTCATCCCCGGCGGCGGCAGCAACGCCCAGCAGCTGATCCTGGCGTTCCTGATCTTCATCATTCCGACGGGCCTGAACCTGGCCTGGCTGGGGCCGATCACCGCCTCGATCCAGCACCTCGTGCCGGCGCCGATGCGATCGACCGCCTCGGCCCTGTTCCTGCTGATCAACAACCTGCTCGGCATCGCCGTCGGCTTCTATTATTTCGGCTGGATGAGCGACCTGCTGGCGCCCCGCTTCGGCGAGGAAAGCCTGCGCTGGGCCATCTACACCGGCATGGGCTTCTACCTGCTGGCGGCGGTCCTGCTGATCGGCGCGTCGCGGACGCTGAAGAAGGACTGGGTGGACTAGGGTCGAGCGACGACGCTTGTCATCCCGGCCGAAGCGAAGCGGAGAGCCGGGACGGTGTGCGTCCCATGTGCGGGGCTCCCGGAAATCGCGGAGCGATTGTCCGGGAGACAGGCGGGGGATGCGCTTGTCGCCGCCTGTCCCCCGGCTCGCTGCTGACGCAGCGTCCGGGAGGGTGAAGTTCGTGTCTCAATCGTCCCGGATCGTCGCTTCGCGCCGTCCGGGATGACAAGGACCGCGTCGTCCGGACCCGTGGAATTCCACTATTCCAGTGCGCCGGCTTTCGGGGATTTCGACTATTCGGGCCGCGACATGCTCGATAATCGCCCGCGATATCCGCGACATTTCACCGGGACATCCGCGACAAGCGGGCGCGACATCCGCGACAGGGCGGACGACACCCGGGACATCCGCGACATTCGCCGGGCGCCGCGAAAGGCCTGCGACCGATTCTGACGCAGGCGTGGGTCATGCTCGGGGCATGGAACACCACGCGCTGCGCAAATATCGCGGTCCGGACGTCTGGGCCCGGGTCAAACAGGCCTATCTGGCGGGCGAACCGGCTCCGTCGGTGGCCCGACGCTTCGATGTCGGTCTGGACAATCTGCGAAGGCGCGCCAGCGCCGAGGGCTGGACCCGCCGCGATGCGGCCACGGGCCGACCGGCTCCGGTCCCCGTCCCCGTCCCCGCGAGCGGCGCGCCAGAATGGCCCTCCGCGTCCGCGGCGGCGGCGGAACCGGATATGCCGGAATATCCGGTGACGACGCAGGAGGCGGTGAAGCGGGCGGCGGAGCGGGCGGCCTGGCTGGTCGCCGAGGGCCGGGGAGCCGAGGCGATGGTGCTGATTCGCGCGGCCGAGGCCCTCTCGAACCTGGCCGCCGTCCGCGACCTCGACCGGGGACGGAAATCCTGCGCTCCCTGAACCAAAGACCGACCACGGTTGCGCCTGCGAAGGCGCAGCCCCTATAAGCGCCGCAACTCTTCCCCAGCGTTGTGGCGGCTCCTCCCATGAACATTCACGAATACCAGGCCAAGCAGGTCCTGAAGGGCTTTGGCGCACCCGTCGCCGACGGCGTCGCGATCACCAGCGCGGATCAGGCCGAGGCGGCCGCCCGCCAGCTGCCGGGCCCGCTGTATGTCGTGAAGTCGCAAATCCACGCCGGCGGCCGCGGCAAGGGCAAGTTCAAGGAACTGGGCCCCGACGCCAAGGGCGGCGTCCGCCTGGCCCGCTCGATCGAAGAGGTCGTGGCCAATGCGAAGGAGATGCTGGGCAACACCCTGGTGACCGCCCAGACCGGCGACGCCGGCAAACAGGTCAACCGCCTGTACATCGAGGACGGCGCCGACATCGACCGCGAGCTGTACTGCTCGCTGCTGGTCGATCGCGCGCACGGCCGCATCGCCTTCGTCGTCTCGACCGAGGGCGGCATGGACATCGAGGCCGTGGCCCATGACACGCCCGAGAAGATCCAGACCATCGTCATCGACCCGGCCACGGGCGTCACCGCCGACGACGTGGCGAAGATCAACGCCGCCTTCAAGCTGGACGGCGCGGCGGCCGAGGACGGCAAGACCCTCTTCCCCATCCTGTACAAGGCCTTCGTCGAGACCGACATGGCCATGCTGGAGGTCAATCCGCTGATCGTCATGACCGACGGCCATCTGCGGGTGCTGGACGCCAAGGTCAGCTTCGACGGCAACGCCCTGTTCCGCCACGAGGACATCAAGGCGCTGCGCGACGAGACCGAGGAAGACGCCAAGGAGATCGAGGCCTCCAAATGGGACCTCGCCTATATCTCGCTGGACGGCAACATCGGCTGCATGGTCAACGGCGCAGGCCTGGCCATGGCGACGATGGACATCATCAAGCTGTACGGGGCCGAGCCCGCCAACTTCTGCGACGTCGGCGGCGGGGCCGGCAAGGAGAAGGTCGCGGCGGCCTTCAAGATCATCACCGCCGACCCGGCCGTGAAGGGCATCCTGGTCAACATCTTCGGCGGCATCATGAAATGCGACGTCATCGCCGAGGGCGTGGTCGCGGCGGTGAAGGAAGTGGGCCTGAAGGTGCCGCTGGTCGTCCGCCTCGAAGGCACCAACGCCGAGCTGGGCAAGAAAATCCTCAAGGAGTCGGGCCTCGACATCACGCCGGCCGACGACCTCGACGACGCCGCCCAGAAGATCGTCGCGGCGGTCGGCTGATGCTCGTCGCAGTCGCCATGTCGTTGGCGCTGGCCGGCGGTGTGCAATCTGCTTCGGCTTCCCCCGAAGCGCAGGTTGCCCCGCTGACCTGCGTCTCGACTGCGCGTCGGCTTCTCGAAACCAATCCCGCGTGGAAGGATATCGGGCCTGTTCCGCCTGGCGGAGCCGCCCGCATCTCCTTCGACACGACCCTCACGCTCAAGTTCGAAGACGAGAGCGAAGCTCGCTTACCCCGTCGCCTCAGCTGCATCGCAGATGTCACGGCGCGCCGCATCGTCTCTGCAAAGATTGATGGCGTCGAATACCTGACGACGCCCCTCAGCTTCTAGGAAAATCCATGTCCATCCTCGTCGACCGCAACACCCGGATCATCGTCCAGGGCCTGACCGGCAAGACCGGCGGCTTCCATACGGAACAGGCGCTGGCCTATCACGGCACCAAGATGGTCGGCGGCGTGCACCCGACCAAGGGCGGCCAGACCTGGACCGGCTCGCACGGCGAGACCCTGCCGATCTACGCCTCGGTCGCGGAAGCGCGCGACGCGACCGGCGCCGACGCCTCGGTCATCTATGTGCCGCCCGCGGGCGCGGCCGACGCCATCATCGAGGCCATCGAGGCCGAGATCCCCTTCATCACCTGCATCACCGAGGGCATCCCGGTGCTGGACATGGTGCGGGTCAAGCGCCGCCTCGAGGAGTCGAAATCGCGCCTGCTGGGCCCCAACTGCCCCGGCATCCTGACCCCGGACGAATGCAAGATCGGCATCATGCCGGGCTCCATCTTCAAGAAGGGCAATGTCGGCATCGTCTCGCGCTCGGGCACCCTGACCTATGAGGCGGTGTTCCAGACCACCAACGAGGGCCTGGGCCAGACCACGGCCGTCGGCATCGGCGGCGACCCGGTCAAGGGCACGGAATTCATCGACGTGCTGGAGCTGTTCCTGGCCGACCCCGAGACCCAGTCGATCGTGATGATCGGCGAGATCGGCGGCGGCGCCGAGGAAGACGCGGCCCAGTTCCTGATCGACGAGGCCAGGAAGGGCCGCAAGAAGCCGATGGTCGGCTTCATCGCCGGCCGCACCGCCCCCAAGGGCCGCACCATGGGCCACGCCGGGGCCGTGGTCTCGGGCGGCAAGGGCGACGCCGAATCGAAGATCGCGGCCATGGAGGCGGCGGGCATCCGCGTCTCGCCCTCGCCCGCGCGCCTCGGAACGACCCTTGTGGAAGTGCTGAAGGGCTGAATTCGTGTCCCGGTGGCGGGACACGGGACGTACGAATTTCACCCGAATTGCGCGAATTTCGACCCTTTCGCCCCCATTCGGTCATGACCGGTAAGGAAACAGCGCCTATATCAGCGGCGCCGGTTCGCGCAGGCGCGCGCGCACCGATCCAAGGGACGTGACGATACCATGGCGGACGATGCCGGTCGGCTGAACCAGGTCTTTGCCGAGACCAGCTTCCTGTATGGCTCGAACGCCTCGTTCATCGAGGACCTGCACGGCAAATGGGCCGCCGATCCGGCGTCCGTTTCAGCCGAGTGGCGCGCCTTCTTCGACCAGCTGCGGGACAACGCCGACACCGTGCGGGCCTCCGGCGCCGCCGGGTCGTGGGGCCGTTCGGTCGCCGAGGAGCCGACCGAGGCGACCGGCGTCTTCGACGGCCGCTGGCCCGCCCCGAAGCCGGACCCGAAAAAGCCCGCGACCGCCCCGGCCGCCGCTCCGGCTGCAGCCCCCGCGCCGGCCATTTCCGCCGAGGCCGTCCGCGCCGCCGCCCATGATTCGATCCGCGCCCTGATGCTGATCCGCAGCTATCGCGTGCGCGGCCACCTGCAGGCGACGCTCGACCCGCTGGGCATCGAGCAGGCGACCCACAATCCCGAGCTGACGCCCGAGTTCTACGGCTTCAGCGAGGCCGACCTGGACCGCCCAATCTATCTGGACGGCGTGCTGGGCCTTCAGACGGGCAGCATCCGCGAGGTGCTGGCCATCCTGCGCCGCACCTACTGCGGCAATATCGGCATCCAGTTCATGCACATCGCCGAGCCGGAGGAGAAGTCCTGGCTGCAGGCGCGCTTCGAGGGCCCGGACAAGTTCGAGCAGAACGCCTTCACGAAGGAAGGCAAGCTGGCCATCCTCAACAAGCTGATCGAGGCCGAGGGCTTCGAGCGCTTCCTGCACAAACGCTTCCCCGGCACCAAGCGGTTCGGGCTGGACGGCGGCGAGGCCATGGTCCCGGCGCTGGAGCAGATCATCAAGCGCGGCGGCGCCCTCGGCGTCGACGAGGTGGTCTTCGGCATGGCCCACCGCGGGCGGCTGAACACCCTGGCCGCCGTCATGGGCAAGCCCTATCGCGCCATCTTCCACGAATTCCAGGGCGGCTCGACCGTGCCCTCGGACATCGAGGGATCGGGCGACGTCAAATACCACATGGGCGCCAGCTCGGACCGCGCGTTCGACGGCAACACCGTCCACCTGTCGTTGACCGCCAACCCGTCGCACCTCGAGATCGTCAATCCGGTGGTGCTGGGCAAGGCGCGGGCGAAACAGGCCTTCGACATCCGCGAGGCCAATGCGGCCGGCGCCGGCGACCCCGGCGCGCAGACCGCCCTGGACCGCGCCAAGGTCATGCCGCTGCTGATCCACGGCGACGCCGCCTTCGCCGGCCAGGGCGTGGTGGCCGAATGCTTCGCCCTGATGGGGCTGAAGGGCTACCGCACCGGCGGGACGATGCATTTCGTCGTCAACAACCAGATCGGCTTCACGACGAGCCCGCGCAACAGCCGGTCCAGCCCCTATCCGTCGGACGTGGCCCTGATGGTCCAGGCGCCGATCTTCCACGTCAACGGCGACGATCCGGAGGCCGTGGTCTTCGCCGCCAAGGTGGCGACCGAGTTCCGGCAGAAATTCCACAAGGACGTGGTGGTGGACATGTTCTGCTACCGCCGCTTCGGCCACAACGAGGGCGACGATCCGACCTTCACCCAGCCGCTGATGTATTCGAAGATCCGCGCCCTGCCGTCGACGCGCGAGATCTACGCCGAGCGGCTGATCAAGGAAGGCGTCATAACCCAGGCCGAGGTCGATGCGGAGGTGACCCGGTTCGAGGCCTTCCTCGACGCCGAGTTCGACGCCGGCAAGGCGTTCGAGGCCAAAAAGGCCGACTGGATGGACGGCCAGTGGCAGGGCATCGGCCTGCCCGAGGGCGACGAGCGTCGCGGCGAGACCTCGGTCCCGGCGGCGAAGCTGACCGACCTCGGCCATCGGCTGACGACCATCCCCAACGACGTCGACATGCACAAGACGTTGAAGCGCGTCATGGACGGCCGGCGCGAGATGATCACCTCGGGCCAGAACATCGACTGGGCCACGGCCGAAAGCCTGGCCTTCGGCTCGCTGCTGGACGAGGGCTTCCCGGTCCGGCTGTCGGGTCAGGACTCGGTGCGCGGCACCTTCTCCCAGCGCCACTCGGGCATCGTCGACCAGACCACCGAGGCCCGCTACGTCCCGCTCAACAATCTGCGCGAGGGCCAGGCCGAGTTCGAGGTCATCGACTCCGCCCTGTCGGAGGAAGCCGTCCTCGGCTTCGAATACGGCTACGCCCTGACCGATCCCAACACCCTGGTCATGTGGGAAGCCCAGTTCGGCGACTTCGTGAACGGGGCCCAGGTGGTGATCGACCAGTTCATCACCTCGGGCGAGCGCAAATGGCTGCGCATGTGCGGCCTGACCATGCTGCTGCCGCACGGCTACGAGGGGCAGGGGCCGGAGCACTCCTCGGCCCGCCTCGAACGCTTCCTGCAGCAGTGCGCCGAGGACAATATCCAGGTCGCCAACTGCTCGACCCCGGCCAACTATTTCCACATCCTGCGTCGCCAGATGCACCGGCCGTTCCGCAAGCCGCTGATCATCATGACGCCCAAGAGCCTGCTGCGGCACAAGAAGGCGGTCTCGACGATCGCCGACATGGCCGAGGGCAGCTCCTTCCACCGCATCCTGCACGACGACGCCCAGACCCGGCCGGACGTGGCGGGCGTCAAGATCAAGGCGGACAAGGACATCCGCCGCGTCGTCCTGTGCTCGGGCAAGGTCTATTACGACCTGCTGGAGCGCCGCGAGCGCGACCAGATCGACGACGTCTATCTGATGCGGATGGAGCAGTTCTACCCGTGGCCGATGAAGTCGCTGATGACCGAACTGGCCCGCTTCCCGAACGCCGAACTGGTCTGGTGCCAGGAAGAGCCCAAGAACATGGGCGGCTGGACCTTCGTCGACCCGTGGATCGAACTGACGCTGGAGAAGCTTTCGGTGAAGTCGAAGCGGGCCCGCTACGTCGGGCGTCCGGCCTCGGCCTCGACCGCCGCGGGCCTGATGAGCCGGCACCTGAAAGAACTCGACGCCTTCCTGACCGACGCCTTCGCCTGACCCTCTGACCTGAACGAGACCTGGACCCGACCATGGCCGACATCCTGACCCCCGCCCTCGGCGAATCCGTCACCGAAGCCACCATCGGCAAGTGGACGAAGAAGGCCGGCGACGCCGTGAAGAAGGACGAGGTCCTGGTCGAGCTGGAAACCGACAAGGTGTCGCTGGAAGTCGTGTCGCCCGCCGACGGCGTCCTGTCCGAGATCAAGACCCCCGACGGCGAGACCGTGACCCCCGGCGCCGTGCTGGGCGTGGTCACCGAAGGCGCCGCCGCCGCCCCGTCCGCCGAGGCTCCCAGGGCCGAGGCCAAGGCCGCCCCCGCGCCGAAGGCGGAAGCCGCTCCGGTCCCGGCGGCCGCGCCCGCCCCCGCACCGGCTCCCGCGGCCGCCTCGGGCGGCTCCGTCGCCATCATGACCCCGACCATGGGCGAGAGCGTCGCCGAAGGCACGATGGGGACCTGGCTGAAGAAGGCCGGCGACACGGTCGCCAAGGATGAAATGCTGGTCGAGATCGAGACCGACAAGGTCGCGGTCGAGGTGTCGGCCCCCGCCGCCGGCGTCCTGACCATCGACGCCGAAGCCGGTTCGACCGTCACGCCCGGTCAACAGATCGGCAGCATCGCCGCCTCGGGCGAGGGCGCCGCCGCCCCGGCCCCGACCGCCGCCCCCGCTTCGGCCAACGCCGGTTCGGCGCAGGTGAAATCCGACGACGCCCCGCACCTGTCCCCCGCCGTGCAGCGCGTGGTGACCGAGAACAACCTCGACCCGAAGGCGCTGGCCGCCACCGGGCCCAAGGGCAACATCACCAAGGCGGACGCCGTCGCCGCCATCGGCGCGACCGCCCCCGCGCCGGCCGCCGCTCCCGCAGCGGCCCCGGCGCCTGCCGCCGCGCCGCGCGCCGATCAGCCGCGCGAGGAGCGGGTCAAGATGACCCGCCTGCGCCAGACCATCGCCCGCCGCCTCAAGGAATCGCAAAACACCGCCGCCCAGCTGACCACCTTCAACGAGGTGGACATGACCAACGTCATGGCCCTGCGGACCCAGTACAAGGACGCCTTCGAGAAGCGCCACGGCGTCAAGCTGGGCTTCATGAGCTTCTTCACCAAGGCCATCGTCGCGGCCCTGAAGGAGATCCCGGCCGTCAACGCCGAGATCGACGGCACGGACATCATCTACAAGAACCACTATGACATCGGCGTCGCCGTCGGCACCGAGAAGGGGCTGGTCGTGCCGGTGCTGCGCGACGCAGACGCCCTGTCGCTGGCGGGCATCGAGAAGGGCATCGCGGCCCTCGGCAAGGCCGCCCGCGACGGCGACCTGACCCTGGATCAGCTGCAGGGCGGCACCTTCACCATCACCAACGGCGGCACCTATGGCTCGCTGATGTCGACGCCGATCCTGAACGCGCCGCAGTCCGGCATCCTGGGCATGCACAACATCGTCCAGCGCCCCATGGCGGTGGACGGCCAGGTGGTGATCCGGCCGATGATGTACCTCGCCCTCAGCTACGATCACCGCATCGTCGACGGCAAGGAGGCGGTGACCTTCCTCGTGCGGGTCAAGGACCTGCTGGAAGACCCGGCGCGGGCGCTGCTGGACCTGTGATCGTTGAGCGCATGGCGATTTCGCAGTATCTACAATTTGTAGCTACGGAGACCGCGCATGAGCGCGAAACGCAAAGTCCCGGGTGTCGCTGACACCGCCCGCCTGTTCACTCACGGCGGTAGTCAGGCCGTGCGCCTGCCCAAGGCTTACAGGTTCGAAGGCAAGGAAGTCGTCATTCGCCGTGAAGGCGACAGCGTAATCCTCGAGCCGGTGGACGACGCTCCGCTCACCCAGGCCGATCTCGACGCATTCTGGGCGCGAATCGACAAGCTTGCAGATCCGGATGAGGAATTTCCGAGCCGGCCATCCCAGGATGAAGCTGGCCCGCCGCGGAAGTGGTGATGCTTGCGCTCGACACCGACACCGTCATCAACCTTCTGCGCCGTCGGAGAGGCGACTTCCGCCGATGCCTGGATCAGGCCCGGCTCAAGCAGATACCGTTGGCTGTGTCATCGGTGGTCGTTCACGAACTGGCGACGGGAGGGATCTCTAGCGAACGCCCGGAACACCACCTCGAAGCCATGGCGGAGTTTCTCGAACCCCTCGAAATCCTGGAACTGTCCGGGGCGGATGCGATCGCAGCCGCAGAAATTCGTGCTCAGCTCGCGCGCCTCGGAACCCCGATCGGAGCTCTTGATACGCTCATCGCCGGGCAGGCCCTTGCGAGGGACCACACATTGGTGACGAGCAATGTGCGGCACTTCGGGCGGGTAGAGGGCCTGCGCCTGATCGACTGGGGCATCGGACCGGGACGCCTCACCGTCGATCAAGTCGCCATCCGTGTGGCGGCAGGCTGAGGTCTGAGTGATCGAGATCGCCCGTTTCGCCGACGTCTATGAGGCCGAGATCGCGGCGTCGCGCCTGCGCGCCGACGGCTATGACGCCGTGCTGGGCGGGGCCGAGCATGTGAAGGTCAATCCGCTGGTTCTGCAGGCCCTCGGCGGCGTGAACATGTCCGTGCCGAACGATCAGGCGGTCGCCGCGCGTACGTTGCTGGAACGCCTGCGCGGCGGCGCCGAACGGATCGAGGACGCCGACCCGGTCAGCCCGAACCCCGTTCGCAAGGCGGGTCCGTTCGCGCTCCTCGCGGCCATCGGCCTGGGATTTCTCGTTGGGCCATAGGGCCTGCGTCCAGATTTGACGTAGCCGCATGGTTTGATGGCGGCACCTTTTCGGGTCGGTCTTTGACAATCGAATCTGGACGCTGCGCTCAACCGCCGCCTTCGGACGAAGCGCACTATGCGCACGGTGTTTTTCGATCGACCCCGCCCCTCCGCCGAAGGGTGAAGGCGGGATGGATTATCGAACCGGTCCCGGGCGGCCGAGCTCGCTCAACACGTCCTCGGTATCCTGCCCCAGCGCCGGCGGCGCGCGGTCATAGGCCACCGGCGTCACCGACATCCGGATCGGCGAGGCCACCGTCCGCACCGGACCGGCCAGATCGGCCCGTGTCTGGGTCACCTCCAGCCCGCGATGCTTCGCCTGGGGCTCGTCGAACACCTGGTCGACCGTGTTGACCGGCCCGCACGGCACCCCGGCCGCCTCCAGCCTGGCCATCAGCCCATGCATGCTCAGGCCCGCCGTCAGGGCCGACAGCTCGGCCGTCATGGCGGCCCGGTGCTCGATCCGCAGGGCGTTGGTCAGGAAGCGGGGGTCCGCCCCCATGCCGCCCGCGCCCAGGGCGCCGCACAGGGCCCGGAACTGGCCGTCATTGCCCACGGCGATCACCACCATTCCGTCCGTGCACGGAAAGGGCTGGTACGGGGCGAGGTTGGGGTGGGCGTTGCCCATCCGCGTCGGCGCCTTGCCCGAGACGAAGAAATTGGTCGCCTGATTGGCGAGCATGGCGGCCTGGACGTCAAACAGGGCGATGTCGATATGCTGCCCCTGCCCCGTCGCCCGCGCGTGCATCAGGGCCGCCAGAATGGCGTTGGAGGCGTACAGGCCGGTAAACAGGTCGACGACCGCGACCCCCACCTTCATCGGCTCGGCCCCCGGCGCGCCGTCGGGCTGGCCGGTGATCGACATCAGCCCGCCCATGGCCTGGATCATATAGTCGTAGCCGGCCCGGTGCGCGTCGGGCCCGTCCTGGCCGAAGCCGGTGATCGAGCAATAGACCAGCTTCGGATTGACCGCCGCCAGGGCGGCGTGGTCGAGGCCGTACTTCTTCAACCCGCCGGTCTTGAAGTTCTCGACCACGACATCGCAGGTCTTGCTCAGCTCACGGACGATCTCGGCGCCTTCCGGCGTGGCGAGGTCGAGCTCGACCGACTTTTTCCCCCGGTTGGCGCACAGGAAATAGGCGGCGTCGCCCTTCGACCCGTCGGCCCGGGTGGTGAAGGGCGGGCCCCAGTGGCGGGTGTCGTCGCCGACGCCGGGGCGCTCGATCTTGATCACCTCGGCCCCGAGATCGGCCAGCATCTGCGTCGCCCACGGCCCGGCGAGCACGCGGGACAGGTCGAGGACGCGAACGCCGGAGAGAGGGCCTTGGGTCATGGGAATCTCATACCTCTCCCTCCCCTTCATGGGGAGGGTGGTCGCGCAGCGACCGGGTGGGGAATTTCAGGCGTACCCCACCCTGTCGTCGCTTCGCGCCGACATCCCTCCCCATGAAGGGGAGGGAGAAGCATCACAGCCCCGGATCCCACACGCCCGCGTCCCGCATCCGGCAATCCCGCGCCTCCCGGGCCCGACCGTCCATCTCCTCGGCCATGCAGCAGACGGCCCTGGACACCGTGGCCTTGTGCACACCGGGGACCAGGGCGTGCAGGAAGGCGCAGCTCGCCAGTTTCAGCAGGCGGAAGCCGAACCGCGACGAGGCGGCCAGATGCTCGAAATAGCTTTCTTCAACCTGACGGGGGTGTTCGACGAACAGGCGATGGAAGGTGCGGCTCATGAGTACAGTCTAGCCTGCGTCGGGCCGTCCCTCTACCCGACGGGCGCATTTTGGCCTAAACCGCGCGCCTTCGCCACGCTCACGAAAGACGACCCATGGCCGACGGCGCCTCCGCTTCGCACAAGACCTTCCGCTGGGACGACCCCCTGGACCTGTCGGGCCGGCTGACGGACGACGAGCGGATGATCCAGGACGCGGCGCGCTCCTATGCCCGCGAGAAGCTTCTGCCCCGCGTGGTCGAGGCCTTCCGCGACGAGACCTTCGACCGCGCCATCATGACCGAACTGGGCGAGATGGGCTTTCTGGGCGCCATGCTGCCGGAGCAGTACGGCGGCTCTTCAGTCAGCCATGTCGCCTATGGCCTGATCGCGCGCGAGATCGAGGCGGTCGACAGCGGCTACCGCTCGGCCATGAGCGTGCAGTCCTCGCTGGCCATGTACCCCATCCATGCCTTCGGCTCGGAAGAGCAGAAGATGCGCTTCCTGCCCCGCATGGCGGCCGGCGAACTGGTCGGCTGTTTCGGCCTGACCGAGGCCGACGGCGGCTCCGACCCGGCCTCGATGAAGACCAGGGCCGTGGCCGTGGACGGCGGCTACAGGCTCAACGGGGCCAAATACTGGATCACCAACAGCCCCATCTCGGACCTGGCCATCGTCTGGGCCAAGCTGGATGACGTGATCCGCGGCTTCATCGTCGAACGCGGCATGGACGGCTTCACCACCGACAAGATCGGCGACAAGCTGAGCCTGCGCGCCTCCATCACCGGCGACATCGGCCTGAACGATGTCTTCGTACCGGAAGAGAACCTGCTGCCGGGCGTGAAGGGCCTGCGCGGGCCCTTCTCCTGCCTGAACAAGGCGCGCTACGGCATCGCCTGGGGGGCCATGGGCGCGGCCGAGGCCTGTTTCCACTTGACCCGCGACTATGTCGGCGAGCGCATGCTGTTCGGCCGCCCGCTGTCGTCGCGCCAGCTGGTCCAGAAGAAGCTGGCCGACATGCAGACCGAGATTTTCCTCGGCTTCGAGGGGGCGCTGGCGCTGGGCCGGCTGCTGGACCAGGGGGCCTGGGTCCCCGAGGCCATCTCGATGATGAAGCGCAACAACTGCGGCAAGGCCCTGGCCATCGCCCGCGAGTCCCGCGACATGCACGGCGGCGCCGGCATCACCGGCGAGATGCACGTCATGCGCCACGCCATGAACCTCGAGACCGTCAACACCTATGAGGGCGCGCATGACGTCCACGCCCTGATCCTGGGCCGGGCGATCACGGGCGAGAGCGCTTTCTAAAGGCCTGTCGTCATCGCCGCATTCCCGCGCTAGGGTTCAGGGTAATGACGGGGAACACAGCGATGCGGCGTTTCAACCTTCGGGCCGGCGGCCTGTCCCTGCTGGCGCTCGTCGTCGCGGTTCCCCTGCTGACGGCAGCGCCCGCCGCGGCCCAGCAATCGCCCGTGCCCTTCGACGCCGCGCGCGGGGTCTTCACCTTCGCCAATGGCCTCGAGCGCGCCCTGCCGGCGGTGGTGCAGGTGACGACCCTGGGCCAGTCCGAGGGCCCCAGTTCGGGCGACAACGAACCCAGGCCGGTCTCCAGCGGCTCGGGGGCGATCATCGACGCGCGCGAAGGCATCGTCGTCACCAACAACCACGTGGTCGAGGGCGGGCGGAAATTCACCGTCGACATGACCGACGGCCGCATCTTCGACGCCGTCCTGATCGGCACCGACAAGGCCACCGATCTGGCCGTGCTGAAGATCGAGGCGGCCGGGCTGTCGCAGGTCGAGGTGGCCAATTCCGATTCCCTGCGCACCGGCGATCTGGCCTTCGCCGTCGGCTATCCGCTGGGTCTGGACCAGACCCTGACCATGGGCGTGATCTCGGGTCTCGGCCGTTCGGGCATGGGCGACCGGATCGAGGACTATATCCAGACCGACGCGGCCGTGAACTCCGGCAACTCGGGCGGGCCGCTGCTGGACAGCCGGGGCCGGCTGATCGGCATCAACACCTCGATCCTGTCGGGCGGCGGCGGCGGCAACGACGGCATCGCCTTCGCCGTGCCCAGCCGCATCCTGATGTATGTCGTGGCCCAGCTGCGCGAGACCGGCGAAGTCAAACGGGGAACCACCGGCGTCATCCTCGGCTCGCTGAACGCCGAACGATCCCGGGACTTCGGCCTGGGCATCGTGCGCGGGGCGGTGGTCGAGGACGTGGCGCCGGGCTCTTCGGCCGAGGCCGGCGGCCTGCTTCGCGGCGACGTGATCACCCGCATCCAGAACCGGCCGGTGTCGAACGCCGGCACGGTGGCCGCAACCGTCGGCATCGCCGCCCCGGGGACCCAGGTCGCTGTCGTCTATCTGCGCGACGGCCGCGAGGGCCGGACCACCATGACGGTGGAAGCGCCGACCGACCGCCCGGTCATCGTGGGCGCCGATGCGGTGATCGCGCGCGGCGCGGCGGTGCGTCTGGCGAGCGACGGCCTGCAGGTCTTTTCCGTTGAAGGCGGATCTTCCGCCGCCGCCGCCGGCCTGCAGGCCGGCGACATGATCCGCTCGGTCGACGGTCAGGCGACCTCTGACCTCGCCGCCCTGGCGCAAGCGATGGACGGGACGGGCGAACGGGCGCTGTCGATCGCGCGCGGCGAGGAAACGGTCGAGATTCCCCTGCCCTGATCCCCGGCCGCCTGATCCCTGGGCCGACGCCGGACAGCAAAACGCCCGCTCTGCCGGAGGGGGGGAGGGTGGCGGAGCGGGCGTCTCGCTTTGGAGGAAGCACCGGCCCGCCGGAGCCCTTGGTGGAGAAATCCAGGAGGGCTGGGGGGGCTGTTCAGGATCCGGAACTGCTCCGGGCTCCAGCGAGCCGATGTCCAAGCCTTCACTCCGCAAGGCGGCGGGCGATGGGCCGAAGCGAGGCGATTTCATGTTCGGCGCGATTTCCGCCGGGCCTGCCCTTCCCGACACAGCGTTCGGGCGGCGAAGCTGGCGTTTCGCGAATGTCGGCGTAACCTGATGCTGATGAGCGACGCCGCCGATCTGCAGTCACAGCCCGGTCCGGTCTTCTTCGACCGCAAGGAGCTGGACCTGATTCTCAGGGTCTATGGCCGGATGGTCGCCGCGGCCGAGTGGCGGGACTACGCCATGGCCGGACATCGCGACGTGGCCGAGTTCGCCGTCTTCCGCCGCTCGGGCGACGCGCCCCTGTACCGGATCGAGAAGCGCCCCGCCCTGCGGCTGAAACAGGGGCAGTGGGCGGTCATCGGCGAGGGCGGCCATGTGCTGCGCCGGGGCCGCGACCTGGCCCAGGTGCTGCGTGTCTTCGACAGCCGGAAATTCACGATCGTGGATTGAAAAAGGCCCCGGCGTCTCCGCCGGGGCCTCACTCTTTTGCCTGTCGCGCTGAGCGCTACTTGAGGCTGCGCTCAAGCAGGTCGGGACCGCATCCCGACCGATAGCGCCCCATCAACGACGGCCGCCGAACAGCATCAGCAGGAATTGGAACATGTTGATGAAGTTGATGTACAGGCTCAGCGCGCCGTAGCTGGTGGCCACGCCCATGGCGTTCTGGTTCCCGCCCAGGGCGTAGTAGGTCATCTTCAGGCGCTGGGTGTCGTAGGCGGTCAGGCCCGCGAAGATCAGCACGCCCAGAACGCTGATGATCAGCTGCATCATCGAGTTCTGAAGGAAGATGTTCACCACCGAGGCGATGATCAGGCCGATCACGCCCATGATCAGGAAGCTGCCGAAACCGGTCAGGTCCTTCTTGGTCGTATAGCCGAACAGGCTCAGCGCGCCGAAGGCGGCGGCCGTGATCAGGAAGGTCTGAACCACCGAAGCGCCGGTATAGACCAGCACAACCGTGCCCATCGAGGCGCCGATCAGGGCCACGATCAGCCAGTACAGCATGCCGGCGCTGCGCGACGTCGGGTTCTTCATCACGAAGTTGGAGCCGAGCAGGATCACCAGCGGCGAGAAGGCCACGATCATGCCCAGGACGGTCATGCCCGTCAGGCGGGTCACGCCGTCGGGGAACACAGCCGTCGTGTAGAGCAGGTTCCGCACGGGCTCGTAAGAACCGGTGATGTAAGCCAGCACGGCCGAAAGCAGCAGGCCGAGGGCCACCTTGTTGTAGACGCCCAGCATGAAGCTGCGCAGGCCGGCGTCGACCGACATATCGGCCTGTGCCGGCGCCGTAGTGTAGCCGTTTCTGAAATCGCTCATGGCGAGATCGGTCCTCCATTTGACCGGGCTTTCCCGGCTTTGCACAAATATCGGGCCGCATGGCCCCTTCCGCAAGGAAAACCGGACTTGGGCGCGGCGATCCCAGCCGCTACCAAAGGCCGCATGATCCGGTTGTTCACCGCCCTGTCCATTCCCGACGACGTGGCCGGGACGCTGGCGCGCCGCCAGACCGGCCTGCCCGGCGCCCGATGGCGCACCGCGGATCAGCTGCACATCACCCTGACCTTCTACGGCGAGGTCGACGGGCGCCGCGCGGATGAGCTGGCCGTGGAACTGGAGCGGGCGGCGGGGGGCGGGCCTTTCGAGATCGCCCTGGCCGGCGTCGGCTCGTTCGGCGACGGCCATCGCACCCGGACCCTGTGGGCCGGCATCGAGCCGAACGAGAGGCTGTCAATCCTGGCCGGGCGCACCCGCAGCGCAGCCGAGCGCGCCGGAATCGCGGTGGAGCGCCGCGACTATCGCCCGCACCTGACGCTGGCCTATCTCAAGCCACACGCCAATCCGGACCGGATCGGAGCCTGGATCGCCGGACACAATCTGCTGCATTCGCCGCCCATCCGCGTGGACCGGTTCGGCCTGTATTCCAGCGTCCTGACGCATGACGGCAGCCACTACGAACTCGAGAGGGAGTATCTGCTTTGACCGGACCGGTGCTTGAAACCGAACGCCTGACCCTGCGGCCCATCGCTCTCGAGGACTTCCCGCGCTGGGCGGAGATGATGGGCGACCCCGAGGCGGCGAGATTCCTCGGCGGCGCCCAGCCCGCGGCGGTCGCCTGGCGCGGCTTCATGACCATGGCCGGGGCCTGGAGCCTGACCGGCGTCTCGATGTTCTCGCTGATCGAGCGCGAAACCGGTCTGTGGCTGGGCCGGATCGGGCCGTGGACCCCGCATGACTGGCCGGGGACGGAGGTCGGCTGGGGCCTGCATCCCGACGCCCAGGGCAAGGGTTATGGCGTCGAGGCGGCCACGGCGACGATCGACTATGCCTTTGACGTCCTGGGCTGGACCGAGGTGATCCACTGCATCGATCCGGACAATACGCCGTCGCAGCGGCTCGCCGAACGGATCGGCTCCCGCAACCTCGGTCCGACCCGGCTTCCGCCCCCCTTCCACGAACTGCTGATCGACCGCTGGGGCCAAAGTCGCGAGGACTGGCGAGCCCGCGCCCGCGCCTGAACCCGGCGAGCCCGTTCGCGCGTTACAAGGTCAAGCTTTGACCCCGCGTCGCCATCCGGTACGCAAGGTCGGCGCAAATCACGAAGGATGGTCGAATGCGGGTTCTTGTTCTGGGCGGCGACGGTTTCTGCGGCTGGCCCACGGCCTTGCACCTTTCCGCGCGCGGCTGGGACGTGTGCGTCGTCGACAACCTGAGCCGGCGCAATATCGACAATGAGCTGGAGGTCCAGTCCCTGACCCCCATCCGGACCATGGGCGAGCGCATCTCGGCGTGGAAGGAGGTCAGCGGCCAGAGCATCGACTTCGTCAACATGACCGTCGGCAAGGAGTTCGACCGGCTGGTCGCCCTGATCCGCGAGTGGAAGCCCGACAGCGTCGCCCATTTCGCCGAACAGCGCGCCGCGCCCTATTCGATGAAGTCGGCGCGGCATAAATTGTACACCGTCGACAACAATCTGAACGCCACCAACCATCTGCTGGCGGCCATCGTCGAGAGCGGGCTGGACGTGCACCTCGCCCACCTGGGCACCATGGGCGTCTACGGTTACACCACCGCAGGCCTGCGCATCCCCGAGGGGTATCTGAAGGTCACGGTCGACACCGATTTCGGCCCGGCCGAGCAGGAGATCCTGTTCCCGCCGAACCCCGGCTCAATCTACCACATGACCAAGACCCAGGACGCCCTGCTGTTCCAGTTCTACGCCAGGAACGACGGGCTGCGGATCACCGACCTGCACCAGGGCATCGTCTGGGGCACCCAGACCGAAGAAACGCGCCGGGACGAGCGGCTGATCAACCGTTTCGACTATGACGGCGACTACGGCACGGTCCTGAACCGGTTCCTGATGCAGTCGGCGGTCGGCTATCCCCTGACGGTTCACGGCACGGGCGGACAGACGAGGGCCTTCATCCACCTGCAGGATACGGTGCGCTGCGTCGAGCTGGCCCTGGCTAACCCGCCCAGGGTCGGCGACCGGGTCAAGATCCTCAACCAGATGACCGAGAGCCGCCGGGTCCGCGACCTGGCCGCGATGATCGCCGACATGACAGGCGCCGAGGTGCACAATGTGCCGAACCCGCGTCAGGAGGCCGACGAGAACGAACTGGTCGTCGCCAACGACCAGTTCCGCGACCTCGGCCTGAAGCCCATCACCCTGGCCCAGGGCCTGCTGGACGAGGTCACCGACATCGCCCGCCGCTACGCCGACCGCGCGGACCTGTCGAAGGTGCCTTGCGTTTCAGCCTGGAACAGCAAGCGCGCCCGGGCGGTGCAGACCGAACCCACCCTGACCGTGCCGCCCAAGGCCCCGGTTCACGCCCGGACGGCCTGAGCCCTCCATGCCGGGCGCCCGCGCATCCCTGTTGGTCTTCGGCGGCGGCTGGCTGGGCCAGGCGGCGGGCCGCGAGGCGCTCCGGCGCGGCGGCCGCGCCATCGTGACCAGCCGTGACGCCGATCGACGCGCGGCCCTGACCGCGGACGGGTTCGTCGCCGTCGATCCAGCCGACGGGCCGGCGCTGGCCGCCGCGGTCGCCGGCGCCTCGGCCATCCTCGTCACCGCTCCTCCGGAAGCGTCGGGCTGTCCGGGGGTCAAGGCCTTGCTGCCCGCGATCACGGCGTCGGCCTCCTGGCCCGACTGGATCGGCTATGTCTCCTCCACCGCCGTCTATGGCGACCGCGCCGGCGGCTGGGCGCTCGAGGACAGCGAACTGAACGCCGCCAGCCTGGAGGGCGCGCGCCGGGTCCGGGCCGAACGCGACTGGCTGGACGCCGGTCAGGGCATGGGACTGACGGTGCAGATTTTCCGGATGCCCGCGCTCTACGGGCCCGGCCGTTCGCCGCTGGACCGGCTGCGGGACGGGACGGCGCGTCTGGTCAGAAAGCCGGGCCAGGTGTTCAACCGCGTCCATGTCGACGACGCCGTATCGGGCCTGTTCGCCTCCATGGCGCGGCCGCGTCCCGGCGCGGCCTACATCCTGTGCGACGATGAACCCGCGCCCGCCGACGTGGTCATCGAGGGCGCGGCGCGGCGGCTGGGCCTGCCCCTGCCGCCCGAGGTGGACTGGAACGACCCCTCGGTCAGCGAGGCGATGCGGCGCTTCTATCTGGACTCGAAGCGGCTTTCGAACGCCCGGGCCAAGGCCGAGCTCGGCTGGCGACCGCGCTATCCGACGTGGCGCGAGGGGCTTGAGGCGCTGGTGAGTGGCTAGTGGCCAGTCACTCACGTCCTCAGAACGGCAGCAGGTTCCGCTGGCGGCTGTAGGCCATGGTGCCGATGTTGGCGCCCAGGCGCAGGCCGACGCCGGTGCGGATCGGGGCCAGAACGATGCCGTCGGCGCGCTGGTAGTTCACGCCCAGACCGCCGACCAGATAAGCCGAGCCCTCCACGCCGGGATAGCGGCGGTAGATCATGTCCGGGTGGAACAGGCCGTAGACGAGGGTGAAGACCCGGCTGGCGTTGCCGCCGACGTCCCAGCCGATGGAAATGCCCTGCCAGAACACCTCCTGCGAGGCCGACAGGTCCTTCATGTGCAGGGCGCCCCGGCCGTAGCGCAGGCCGACGCCGGCCGCGCCCGAACCTTCCTCGCCGGCGATATAGGCGGTCGGGCGGTCGCCCTGTTCGGCGAAAATACGTTCGATGGCCCCGCCGAGAGCCTCGGCGGCGATGCCGAGTTCGCGCGAACCGGCGGCGATCAGCTCGTCGGCCGTATAGGCCTGGGCCTGCTGGTCCGAGGCGATCGGATAGTTGGGATCACCGCCCTGGCCGCTGGTGGCGCAGGCGGACAGGCCGGCGACGCCGGCGGTGGCGGCGAGACCGGACAGGATCAGTTGGCGGCGGTGCATGGGCTGGCTCCGGTGGGACAGGCGCGACGGTCCGCCCGACTCACGTGGGCGCTTGAAGCACCGTCGCCGCTCTTTGAGTCAGCCTTGCGGCGGCGAGGTTAACGGGAGGTTGCCATCCGGGAGCCCGACCGCTCGCGTCTGTCGGCGTGGTGTTCTTCCTGGCCATCCTGTCCCACCCCGATCCGCGCCGGTGCGGGCGCATGGCTTGTGACGACGGCCTGACGTCCGCCTTCCCGAAGGGGACTGCCGGCTCTCGACCCGGGGCGGTCAGGGCGGCGACGGCCGGACGCATAGCCTGCAACAATCGGCTGGCCATGCGCGGCTATCTCTGATTGGCATCTATCCATGATCTCGATGTCGATGGACTCCGCCGTCCGTGGGACCAGCCTGACGGCATTGTTTTCAAACGCTCCGAACGAAGGCGGTTTCCCGGCAGGGCGCGCCGCTTCGCTGATATCGCTCATCGGGAGACGCGCCGACAATCAGGATCGCGCGTGTGTCGCGCTCATGTCGCCGCGACCGGGCCAGGCCAGGTTCGTGGCCGCCGTATTCGACGGGATCGGCGGCATGGAAGCCGGCGCCGGGGCCGCGAGCCTTGCCGCGAGTACGTTCATTCAATCGCTCGCGACCTCGTTCAGCGTCGATCTCGACGTAGCCCTCGCCATGGCCATCTCAGAGGCCAACGCGGCCGTCTGGGCGACACTTCGGGGGCGTGGCGGGACCACCTTGACCGCTATTGCGATGTCCGGCTCAGGCCGATGCCTCGCTGTCCACGTCGGCGACAGCCGCCTCTACGTCGGCTTCCCCCTCCGCCAGATCACCACCGACGATTCTCCGCGCGGCCTGTTTGGATATGATCTGGATTTCGCGCCGGGCGGCATCTTTCAGTTCGTCGGCATTGGCGATCGATTGCGCTTTCAGAGTTTTGACCTGTCGAAGGACGAGTTCGACAGCCTGCTGCTCACGACAGACGGCTTTCACAGCGCCGAAGGCGCCGACCTGTCGACCCTCCTGCACAGGCCGGGCGACACGACCGGCGCGGCTCTGGAACGCTTCGGAAAAAGGCTGCTGCCAAATGACAACGCGACAGCGGTATTGATCAGCCGGCGCCGGGCAATGGCCGAACTCGGTCGCCTGGCCGAAGGCGCTCTGCTGGTGGCCTCCACCACCGAATTGCGGGATCGGTGATCCCGAGTCTTGCAGCGACCTTCCGGATTTCCGGGGGCCGTCAGAAAGCCTGGCCGGTCGATCCACACGTTACGGACCTGGATCCGGCCCGAAAACGGGGCGGCGAGCAAACGCGGCCGCGTCGCCGCGGTCACCCTCGAAGCGTCGCCCCGGCCTTCATCCCCGCCGCCACGACCTTCGCAGACAACGCCTCGATCTCCGCCTCGGTCAGGGTGGCTTCGGCCGGCTGGATCACGACCTCCAGCGCCACCGACTTCATGCCCTCGGGAACGCCGGCGCCGCGATAGACGTCGAACACCCGGACGTCGGCGATCAGCGCCTTGTCGGCCCCGGCCACCGCGCGCGTCAGCTCGCCCGCCGCCTTGTCGTCCTCGACCACGAAGGCGAAGTCGCGGGTCAGGGGCATCAGATTGGCGAGGTTGGCGGCGCCCCGCGCCTTGGACTTCGCGCCCCGCGGCTCGGGCACCGCATCCAGTACGATCTCGAACGCCAGCATCGGCGGGTCGGCGTCCAGCGCCTTGAGCACGCGCGGATGCAGGGCGCCGAACTCGACGATGACGGTCTTCGGCCCCAGTTGCAGGCGGGCCGAGCGGCCGGGATGCCACCAGTCGCGGTTCTGGCCCTGGACCAGTTGCAGGGAGCCGACCGGCGCGCCCAGCTCTTCCAGCAGCGCCATCAGATCGCCCTTGAGGCCGAACAGGGCGTCCTCGGCCCCGCCGCCCCAGTGACGGGCCGAACGCGGCGCGATCAGACCACTGATGACGGTGCGCTGGCCGGTCGGACTGTCGTCCAGATAGATGGGGCCGATCTCGAACAGGGCGGCGTCGGCATGGCCGCGCGCGGCGTTGCGGGCGGCGGCCTGGATCAGGTTGGGCAACGCCGACGGCCGCATGCAGTCGAGGTCGGCCGCGATGGGGTTCTCGACCAGCAACCGTTCATCGCCGCCGCCGAACAGGGCCGCGGTCGACTGTTTGGTGAAGGACCAGGTGACGGCCTCGGAATACCCCATGGCGGCAAGGGCCCGCCGGGCGCGGCGGACGCGGGCCTGACGCGGGTTCAGCACGCCGCGCGACGGGGCGCCCTGGTCGGGCAGCGGGGTCGACGGCAGGGCGTCATAGCCCTCGATGCGGGCGACCTCCTCGACCAGATCGGCCGGGGCCTCGACATCGCGGCGCCAGGACGGCGGCGTGACGGTCCAGAGGTCCCCGCGGGCGACCTCGAAGCCGAGCCGGGTCAGGATTTCGGCGATCCTGTCGTCGTCGAGCGACAGGCCGGTCAGCTGGCCCACCCGGGCCGGATCGAAGGCGAAGGACGCGGGATTGGCCGGCGCCTGCCCCGCCACCACGACCTCGGACGGCTCGCCGCCGCACAGGTCGAGGATCAGCCGGGTGGCCAGCTCGAGGCCCGGAACCACGAAGGCGGGGTCGACGCCGCGTGCGAACCGGTATTGGGCGTCAGAGCTGATCGTCAGCGTCCGCCCGGTCTGGGCCGTGACGATGGGATCGAACCAGGCGCTCTCGACGAAGACGTCGACGGTGTCGTCCGAACAGCCGGTCGACTCGCCGCCCATGACGCCGCCCAGTCCGATAGGCCGTTCGCCGGCGGCGTCGGCGATGACGCACATCGAGGGATCGAGGGTGTAGGTCTTGCCGTCCAGGGCGATCAGATGTTCGTGCTCGCCCCCCTCGTGGTTCGGCGTCCCGCTCGCGACCTGCCCGCCGCGCACGACAAGCTCTTCGCCCACCAGTTTGGCGGCGTCATAGACATGCAGGGGCCGGCAGCGGTCGTAGGCGATCAGATTGGTGACATCGACCAGCCGGTTGATCGAGCGCAGGCCGATGGCCGTCAGACGGCGCTGCAGCCACTCCGGCGACGGGCCGTTCTTCACGCCGCGGATCAGACGGCCGGCGAACACCGGGCACATCTCCGGCGCCTCGATGCGCACCCTGATCGGCGACGGATAGCGTCCCGCCACGGCCACGACCGACGGCGTTTTCAGCTGACCCAGGCTGGCCGCGGCCAGATCGCGCGCGATGCCCGTCACGCCCAGCCAGTCGGGCCGGTTCGGGGTCACCTCGAAATCGATCACAGGCTCGGCGCCGAACACGCCGGCCGCCGGCTCGCCGACCTTCAGGTCGTCCGCCAACTCGAGAATGCCGTCGCTCTCATCCGCCAGTTCCAGCTCGGAGGCCGAGCACAGCATGCCGTGCGAGACCACGCCGCGCACCGGCTTCTCGACCAGGGTCACGCCCAGGCCGGGCACGAAGGCGCCGATCGGGGCATAGATGGTGGTCAGGCCCGCGCGCGCATTGGGCGCCCCGCAGACGATCTCCTTGATCCCGTCGACCGTGTCGACCTGACAGACCTGCAGACGGTCGGCGTTGGGATGGCGTTCGGCCGAGACGATCCGGGCGACCGTGAACGGCGCGAGCGCCGCGATCGGATCGTGGACCGCCTCGACCTCCAGCCCGGCCATGGTCATGGCTTCGGCCACGGCCGCCGCGTCGGCGTCCGTATCGAGGTGTTCCTTCAGCCAGGAGAGGGTGAATTTCACGCGAGGGTTCCGGAGGGTTTCGGGACGTCGGACATGGTCTTGATCCCGCCCTGCAGCTCTTCCAGCAAGGCGTCGGATCCGGTGAAGCCGACCTGGACGAAACGGCAGCGGACAAAGCGGCAGTCCGACATGCCGATCACGCCGGCCAGCTTGGTGGTGCTCAGGGGGCGGTACAGAAGATTGCGGACATCCGTCGTCGTGCCCATGGCGCAGTTGTCGAACGTCGTCCCGTTCATGACGGCCATCACCGCCGGTCCCTCGATCACGCAGTCGGTGAAGGTCTTGCCGTCGATCGCCATCTGGCCGGCGTTCCAGTGCTGGACGGCCAGCGACGGGAGCCAGACGGCCTCTTTCTCGAAGCTGGTGCGCGCCACCATGGCGCGACCGGCGACTTCTTCGGGGGACATGGTCGGGGTCGGGTCGGTCATGCTTGCAGTCTCTCGATTTCAGTTCTGGCCATTAGCCGACGGGGACCTGTTCGATCAGCATCTTGAGCAGGGTTTCGTTGCCGGTGATCCCGAGCGTCTGGAACTGGCACCGCGTGAAGGTGCAGTTGCGCACCGGAATGGCTCCGATCCCCACATTGCCCAACGGCTGGAACAGCATGTTGCGCATGTCGCCGCCGGTCGGGCCGAAATTGGTGCTCTCGAAATGGACGCCTTCCAGGACCAGCATCAGCGCCGGCCCCTCGATGACGCAATCCGTGAAGGCTCGGCCCTCGATCATCACCCCGCCGCCGGCCTGGATGCTGGCGCGGTAGAGATCGAACAGGCTGAAAGTGGCGCCGGTGAACGCCTTGGCGAGCGGGTCCAGCGTGCGTGACGTCGCCGTGGGGGAGAAGGGCTGGTCGGTCATCAGGACAGTCCGCTTGCGGTGTTGGGGGCGGCGAAGGCCGAGAAACCGTAGTGGGCCAGCCACCGGGTGTCGGCGTCGAACATGGGGCGCAGGTCGGGGATGCCGTATTTGAGCATGGCGAGGCGGTCCACGCCCATGCCGAAGGCGAAGCCCTGGTATTCGTCCGGGTCGATGCCGCAGTTGCGCAGCACATTGGGGTGCACCATCCCGCAGCCGAGGATCTCCATCCAGCTGTCGCCGGTGTTCAGCTTCAGCTCGCCGCCCGAGCGGTCGCAGCGAATGTCCATTTCGGCGGACGGCTCGGTGAAGGGGAAATGGTGCGGGCGGAAGCGCGCATCGACGCCGTCCACCTCGAAGAAGCGGGCGACGAAGGTCTCCAGCGTCCACTTCAGGTGGCCCATGTGGATGTCGCGATCGATGACCAGCCCCTCGACCTGATGGAACATCGGCGTGTGGGTGGCGTCGGAATCCTTACGGAAGGTCCGGCCCGGGGCGATGATCCGGATCGGCGGCTTCTGCGTCATCATGGTGCGCACCTGCACCGGGCTGGTGTGGGTGCGCAGCACCTTGCGCTCCCCGGTCTCCGGGTCGGGCCTGAGGAAGAAGGTGTCGTGCATCTCCCGCGCCGGGTGTTTGGGCGGGAAGTTGAGGGCGGTGAAATTGTGGAAATCGTCCTCGATGTCCGGGCCTTCGGCGACGGCGAAGCCCATGTCGGCGAACAGGGCGATCATCTCGTCCATCACCTGCATGGTCGGGTGCACCGACCCCTTGCGGCGCGGTCGGGCCGGCAGGGTCAGGTCGATGCGCTCGGCGTTGAGGCGGATATCGAGTTCGGCGGCTTCCAGCTCGGCCTTGCGGGCGGCGAGCGCCGCGGACACGCGATCACGAAGGCCGTTGATCATCGGCCCCTGCTCGCGTCGTTCGTCGGGGCTCAGCGCCCCCATGCCCTTGAGCAGGCCGGAGATGGAGCCGGACTTGCCGAGGGCCGCGACGCGCAGTTCCTCGACCGCCGCGGCGGTCTCCGCGCCGCCGATGGCGTTGATCAGGTCGAGTTCGAGTTGGGCGAGATCGGTCATGGTGGCAGTCGTCTAGCGGGCCGGAGCGGTTTCGTCACCCGGTCCGGCGTCGCTTGATCAGTTCCGCGCCTCATAGGCCTCGACGATCCACGGCGGCGGGTCGGGCTCCCAGCGGATCGGCCTGCCCTCGGTGAAGGTCCAGCGATGCAGCCAGGACACGCCATTGGCCCGCACATAGTCGTCGGCGTGGCTGTAGACCGGATCGGTCAGCGCCTCCTCCAGCGTCACGAACCGATAGCCCCGCGCCTGATAGAGGGCGTGGATGCGCGGATACCAGTCGCGGTTCAGCGTATGGGCATGCAACAGCAGCACCTGCGCCGGCTCGCGACCGCCGGTCAGTTCGGCGCTGTAGGGCTCCCAGTGATCCAGCACGGCGGCCATATGGGCCACATAGGACTCGCCGATCCGGGTCTGCAGCGCCTCGTCGCCGGCGGCTTCGGCGTCGCGGTACAGGGCGGCGAACATCCAGTCGTTGTTGTCGATCGTCACCGGCGCGACCGTATAGCCCCGCTCCGCCAGACCGGTGGCGATGGCGGCCTTCTTCCCGGCCGTCTCGCCGGTGAACAGATAGGGATGGCGATAGAAGACCAGCGACCGGCCCCGCGCCTCGAGCGCGGCGCGGGTCGCCGGCGCGCCCTGGTCGACGTCGGCCAGATACGCCTCGACCGTGTTCCGGTGAATGTTGATGTGGCTGAAGGTGTGGTTGCCCATGTCCAGCCCGGCGTCGAGCCAGACGTTCAGCAGGGCGGGCAGCAGGTCGGCGCGGCGCGCCTCGCACACCTTGCCCTCATTGACGAAGACGGCCGCCCGCGTGTCCAGCGGCCTCAGCATGGCGACGAAATCCTCCGTCAGGGCCATGGCCTGGGCCGGATCGCACAGCACCGCGTCGGCGGCCTGATAGGGCAGGTCGTCGAAGGTCACCGCGACGGCGCGCCGCTGCGCGGCGGCGGGCCCGGCGAGGCAGACCAGAACGGCGGCGACAAGGAGCGGGCGCGGGGTCATGGCCCGACCCTAGCCACCCGCCCCCTGTTACGGCAACGCCTGCCCGATCCGGGCAGCCGGCGCTCAGTCGTTGAGGACGAAGGTCACCTTCATATTGACCCGGTATTCGACGATCTCGCCGCCCTTGACGATGACCTTCTGCTCCTGGACCCAGGCGCCCTCGACATTCTTCAGCGTCTTGTCAGCGCGGGCGATGCCCTTCTTCAGCGCGTCTTCGAAACTGATGGACGAGGAAGAGCTGATCTCGGTGACCTTGGCGACAGACATGGGCGACTCCTGGGTGCGGGGGACGCCGGATCACGGCGACGCTTCCTGAACGGGCCGGCCCGCCGCCGGTTGCGCGACGCAAACGAAAACGCCCGCCCCGGAGACCGGAGCGGGCGTTTCGAAGCTGTAGGTCAGACCGCGATCAGGCGGTCTTCAGGGCGTCCCGGACCTTGTCGGCCACGGCCTTGAAGGCGGCTTCGTCAGCGGCCATCGCGGACAGGACCTTGCGGTCCAGCTCGATGCCGGCCTCGCCGAGGCCGTGCATGAACTGCGAATAGGTGAAGCCTTCCAGACGCGCGGCGGCGTTGATGCGCTGGATCCACAGGGCGCGGAACGAGCGCTTCTTGTTGCGGCGGTCGCGGTAGGCGTATTGGCCGGCGCGATCAACCGCGGCCTTGGCGGTGCGGATGGTGTTCTTGCGGCGGCCGTAGAAACCCTTGGCCTGCTTGAGAACCTTCTTGTGTCTGGCGTGTGAAACTACGCCCCGTTTGACGCGAGCCATGTCGCTATCCTTTCAAATTCAGTGTGGAGATCAGGTCGATATGCTGCGCGCCGATCAGGCGTACGGCATGTAGGACTTGATCTTCTTGGCGTCGGCGTCGGCCATGACCGAGGTGCCGCGGTTCTGGCGGATGTATTTGCTGTTGTGGCTGATCAAGCGGTGCCGCTTGCCTGCCACGCCGGCCTTGACCTTGCCAGTCGCCGTGAATTTGAAGCGCTTCTTGGCGCCAGACTTTGTCTTCAGTTTGGGCATTTTCACTCTCTTTTTGAGTGGGTTGCCGTTTCGTCAGGCCTTGCGAGCCGTCGGATTGGAAACCCTGATGAGAACCGCCCAGGCATGCCTTTTAGCCCGGCGGTTCGGTACGCGAAGGCGCGGCTTCTAGGCCAGACAGCGGACAAACGCAAGGCGCACGGTCATCGTGGCGGATTATGCTGCTCAAGGAAGCGGACGGTTTCAGCCAGCATCCAGCGGCGCGTGGCGGCGCGGGACAGCCAGTGATCCTCGCTGGGCAATTCGACCAGTTCGTAGGGCTTGCCCGCACGGCGCAGGGCCTCGGCGAAAAGGCGGCTTTGCTCAAAGGGCACCACCGTATCGTCGCGACCGTGCAACATCATGATCGGCGCATCGGCCCGGGCCGCCTGGGCCGCCGGCGACGTCTGGTCAAGATCGCGGTCGCCCAACCGGTCGGCTCCCATGAACCGGTTCCAGTAGCGCACCACCGGCGAGTCGCGCCGCCCGCCCTGCTCGGCCGCCCACTGCACCATGCGTCGCAAATCCGAAACGCCGGCGACGGCGACGGCGCAACGATAGACGCCGGGATCGAGCGTCGGTCCGGCCATCGCCGAATAGCCGCCGTAGCTGGCCCCGACGATGCAGACCCGGGCGGGATCGATGATCCCTTCCGAGGCCAGCCAGCGCACGCCGTCCGACAGGTCGGTCTGCATCTTGCGGCCCCACTCGCCATAGCCCGCTTCCAGATGGGCCGTGCCCAAGCCGTCCGAACCGCGGAAATTGGGCTGCAGCACCGCATAGCCGCGCGACGCCATGGCCTGCGCCCACCAGTCGAACCCCATATAGTCCCGGGACGCCGGTCCACCGTGCGGGAACACGATCAGCGGCAGTCCCTTCGGGTCAGTCACGCCGGGCGGCAGGGTCAGGTAGCCGGGAATGCGCATGCCGTCGGCGGCCGAATAGCTGATCGACCGCACCTCCCCCACGCGGGAGCCGGTGATGTCGGGGTAGGCCTCGCCGGCGATCTCCGCCGTCCGGCGGTCCAGGTCCACCAGTTGATAGGTGCCGGCGTCGCCCGCCCCCTGGGTGAAGACGACGATCTGGCGCATGTCGTCGGACCACGATCTCAGGCTCAGCTGTTTGCCGCGAAACGCGGCCTGCACCGACCGCCATGCGCGTTCCGCCTGGGGATCAAGGAACTGCCAGGTCAGCGCGTCGTCGTCGCCCACCGTCTGCGCGCCGATCAGCAGTTTGGTCCGGGGATGATGGATGAGGCTGGTGGGCCGGCCTTCGAACGGCAGGTCCGAAACGGCTCCGGTGGCGAGATCCACGGCGTAGAAGCCTTGCTCGCGTCCATCGATCCGTCCGTTCAGGACGACACTGCCGGTGGTCTGACCGAAGCCGGCCAGTTCGGGGGTGTCGATCTTCGCGTCTGTACGCCACATCGTGCGCCAGAAGCCGGAACGCCAGGCCTGGAGCTCCCAGGTATCGCCGTCATAGAGGACGCGCGCCACCGGCTGACCATCGACGTCCAGCAGGGACGGAGGGCCCTTCCGGTCGGGATCGACGTGTTCCTCGCCGACGCCCGTTGAAAGGTTGATGTTGAAAAGGCCCGCCCCCTCCCGGCCCTGGCCGACGACGATCAGCGAGGGTTCGCCATCGATGGTGCGCACCATCGGCGAACCGAACACCTTGGCGAAGACGCCGGGCGTATGGTTGAGGGCCAGCGACACCCGCCGCGTGGGAATCTCGTAGATGGACGCATCGGCCAGCTCGGATCGCCTCAGGCCAATGGAGGCCCCGACCTGGGTGGCGGTGCTGTAGATATAGACGTGGTCCTCGCCGACCCACCCGATATCCCTCACCTTGACCGGCCCGGCGCGCACGCCGCCGATCAGGCTCATGTCGCTCAGGTCGTTGATGACCAGGGCGCGCTCCTCACCGACGACGGTGATGTAGGCCAGGCGGTCGCCGCTGGGCGAGACCTCGACCAGCTCATGCGCGGGCAGGGCCCCGTAGGCCTCCAGCGGCGCGACGTCCTGGGCCTGGATCGCCCCGGCTGACAGAATCATGCCCGCCGCGGCCAGCGCAGACACTGTGTGTCGAATAGTCATCGTGCGGCCCCCGCCCCTGTACTCGCATACATAGAAGCGGAGATGACGGGGCTGCAAGCGCAACCCTGTCCCGACCTTGAGGCGGACAAGCGAAAACGCCCCGGCCGTTTCCGGTCGGGGCGTTCGGAGGTCTGAAAATCGCCGCGGCCTATTTCGGCGCGAGGATCATGATCATCTGGCGGCCTTCCATACGCGGCGCGTACTCGACCTTGGCGATCTCGTCGAAATCGGCCTGCACCTTGTTCAACAGCTTCATGCCCAGTTCCGGGTGAGCCATTTCACGGCCGCGGAAGCGCAGCGTCACCTTGACCTTGTCGCCCTCGTCGAAGAAGCGGTGCATGGCCTTGGCCTTCACCTCATAGTCGTGGACGTCGATGTTCGGGCGGAGCTTGATCTCTTTCAGCTCGACGACCTTCTGACGCTTGCGCGCCTCGGCCTTCTTCTTCTGCTCCTGGAAGCGGAATTTGCCGTAGTCGAGGATCTTGCAGACCGGCGGCTCTGACGTCGAGACGATCTGAACCAGGTCCATGCCGGCCTCTTCGGCGGCTTCCAGCGCGGCGGACGTCGGCATGACGCCCTGCTTTTCGCCGTTCTGATCAATCAGCAGAACGCGCGGCGCGCGGATATCCTGGTTCATGGGGGGCCCGTCCTTGACGGGCGGCTGGTTCATCGGACGGCGAATGAGCGTCGGTTCCTTGCGTGGGAAAAAAGTAGCGTTCTGACAGGTCGGAGCGCGCGACATCCCGCCGCGCTCCCCTCCAGCGGCTCTATATGACCGCGAACGCCCGTCTCTTCAAGGTTCGGCGGGGCCGTCCGGTCCGATGAAGGTCGCATGAAGCTCAATCACGGCGTCGAAGACACGCCGGGTGGTCAGCGCCTCGATCGGCGCGAACTCGCCCCGGGTCTCGTTGGAGGCCGCGGTGCGGGTCTTCGGCCCCCACGGCCCGTACAGCCACCACTCGGTCGGGCCGAACAGGCCCAGGGTCGGCCGGCCCGCCGCCGCCGCCACATGCATGAGGCCGGAATCGTTGCCGACGAACAGGGCGGCGCGGTCGATCGCGGCCGCGGACGCCAGGATGTCGCCCCTGCCGACGAAGTCGATGCCGCGCTCGCCCGCCGCCGCCAGGGCGGGGGCCGCGGGCGGATGATCGCCGGGGCCGCCCACCAGCATGAAGCGCCAGCCGTCGAACCGGGCGTCGGCCTTCATCATCTCGACCAGCGCCCCCCAGCGGTCGGCGGGCCAGCTCTTGCCCGGCTGGTGCGCGATCGGCGCCAGGGCGATGATGGGTCCGGGCGCTGTCGCCAGCTGGGGGTCGATCACGGCGGCCGCCTCGGCCCGGGCCCGGTCATCGAGGAAGATTTCGGGGGCCAGCGGGGCTGTCGCGCCCATCAGGCGAGAGACCATCTCGACCTTGCGCACACCGGTCTCCCACGAGCGATTGTAGACCACCCGCCGCCTGGCCGGGATCAGATAGCTGAGGGCCGAGCCGCGGATGTCGATGACGAGGTCCCAGCGCGTTCCGACCGTCTGCTTCCACAGATCGAGCCAGTGACCGGCGAACTTCTTCTTGTCGAGGATGACGACCCGCTCGACGCCCGGAGCCGCCCGGAACAGCGGGGCGGGCGGTCGCCCGCTGGCGACCGTGATCCGGGCTCCGGGCAGCTGCCTGCCAATCTCGCGGATCACGCCCGAGGAGATGACGCAGTCGCCGATGCGGTTGGAGGTCACGAACAGGACCCTGGGGGCGGTCTTCGGATCGGGCACGCGCTTTGGCCTTCGCTTCATCAGGTCGCGTTCGCTATCAGTCTGCGACGATTTTCGCGAGAGGCGGACCATGACAGACGGCATCCAGCGGCTGCAGCGGCCCGACGGCGAGACCCTCGCCTTCCGGCAGGTCGGGGGAGAAGGCCCCACCGTCGTCTGGATCGGCGGCTTCCGTTCCGACATGGAGGGAACCAAGGCCCTGGCGCTGGATGCGGCGGCGCGCGAGGCCGGCTGGAGCTACGTGCGCTACGATCATTTCGCCCACGGACAATCGACCGGCGACTGGCGCCGCGCCACCATCGGCCGCTGGCGCGAGGACGCGATCGCCCTGATCGACAGCCTGGAGGGGCCGGTCATTCCGGTCGGCTCGTCGATGGGCGGCTGGATCGCCCTGCTGCTGGCGCTGGCGCGGCCTGACCGGATCGCGGGGCTGATATTGGTCAATCCCGCCCATGACTTCACGGAACAGCTGATGTGGCCTGGCCTGGCGGATCATGAGCGGCAGGCCATCCTGCGCGACGGAGAAGTCGCGATCGTCGAGGACGGCCTGGGCGAATATGTGCTGACCCTCGCGATGTTCGAGGAAGCGCGCGACTGGCTGTTGCTGGACGCCGCCATCCCGATCGCAGCGCCGGTGCACATTCTCCAGGGCCGGGCGGACGCGGTCGTGCCCTGGCGACACGCCGCCGCCCTGATCGAACGGCTGACCGGTGGCGATGTCCATCTGGACCTGATCGAGGGCGGCGACCACCGGCTGTCGAGCCCCACGGACCTGGCGCGGCTGACGGAAGCGATTGAACGGAGACGGCGTTGAGCGCTTAACTGCGGTACGCATTGCAAGGAGAGTCCCATGCGCGTCCTGACCTTCATCGCCCCTGTCGTCCTGCTGGCCGCGACGGCTTGCGCCCCGACAACCGGCGGGGACCGCTACACCAGTGAACTGGAGCGCCTGACCGCGGACTGCACCGCCCGCGGCGGCATCCTGTCCCCAACCGGCCAGCAGACGGGCCGGCCCCAGACCGACAATGTCTGCAGGATCACAGGCGGCGCCTCGCGGCTGACCAGCGGCGGCTGAAGCGAGCTTACAGCAGGGCGGTGATCGCCGCCCTCGCCGCCTCGCCCAGGTCCGGGCGCTTCAGAGCCAGGGCCACGTTGGCGCGCAGCAGGCCGATCTTGTCGCCGCAGTCGTGGGTGACGCCCTCGTATTCGACCGCCGTGAAGGCCTGGTCCTTCATCAGCCGCGCCATGCCGTCGGTGAGCTGAATCTCGCCGCCCGCGCCCCGGGGCTGGTTTTCCAGAATGCCGAAAATCTCCGGCTGCAGGATGTAGCGCCCGGAGATCGACAGGTTCGAGGGCGCCTCGCCGCGCGGCGGCTTTTCGACCATTCCCTTCATACGGATGTGGCGGCCGTCCCGGTTCTCGGGGTCGACGATGCCGTATTTGTGGGTTTCGGTCTCCGGCACGGCTTCGACGCCGATGACGTTGCCGCCGACCTCGGCATAGACATCGGCCAGCTGTTTCAGGGCGCCCGGCTGGGAGTCCACGATCACATCCGGCAGCAGGACCGCGAAGGGTTCGTCGCCGATGATGTCGCGGGCGCACCAGACCGCATGGCCCAGACCCAGCGGCTGCATCTGCCGCGTGAAGCTCATTTCGCCGGCCGTCGCCAGCTCGGCGATCATGGCGTCGAGGATCTCGGTCTTGCCCTTGGCCAGAAGCTGGGCCTCGAGCTCGATCTGATGATCGAAATAGTCCTCGATGGCCCCCTTGGACCGGCCGGTGACGAAGACGATGTGCTCGATCCCGGCCTCGCGCGCCTCTTCCACGATGTAGCTCAGGATCGGCCGGTCGACGACGTTCAGCAGTTCCTTGGGCGTGGTCTTGGTGCCGGGCAGGACGCGCGTCCCGAGGCCGGCGACGGGGAGGACGGCCTTGCGGAGGCGGCGGGTGTGAGCGGTCATGCGGGGTCCTGAACGGCGAGGTCGGACAGCCTAACGCATTCGCGGCCCGATGCGATCACTCGACAGTCACGGACTTGGCCAGATTGCGCGGCTGGTCCACGTCGGTGCCCTTCTGCACAGCCGTGTAGTAGGCCAGCAGCTGCACCGGTATGGCGTAGACCAGCGGCGCGATCAGCGAATGGCATTCCGGCGCGTCCACCCGGCGGATGCCTTCGCCGTGCAGGTCTGGCGCGGACTTCGGCGTGATCATGATCACCGGCCCGCCGCGGGCCGCGACCTCCTGCAGGTTCGAGGCGGTCTTTTCGAACACCTCGTCCAGCGGGGCGAGCGCCACGATCGGCGTATATTCGTCCACGAGGGCGATCGGCCCGTGCTTCAGTTCGCCGGCGGCGTAGCCCTCGGCGTGAATGTAGCTGATCTCCTTCAGCTTCAGCGCCCCCTCCATGGCCAGCGGGAACATGGCGCCGCGGCCGAGGAAGAGGACGTCGGTCGCCTTGGCGATATCGTGGGCGACGACCTTCAGGTCGTCCTCCATCCGCATGGCCTCGGCGATCAGGCGCGGGGCTTCGAACAGCGCCTTGACCAGTTCGGCCTCGCGCGCCGCGTCGATATGGCCGCGCTGAACGCCGGCCGCGACGGCGAGGGCCAGCAAGGCGGCGACCTGGGCGGTGAAGGCCTTGGTCGAGGCCACGCCGATCTCGGGGCCCGCGTGGGTCGGCCACAGAGTCTCGGCCTCGCGCGCCATCGAGGACGAGTGGACATTGACCAGGGCGGCCGTTTTCAGCCCATTGGCCTTGCACCACGACAGGCTGGCCAGGGTGTCGGCGGTCTCGCCCGACTGGCTGACGGCGACGGCCAGCGTGCCTGGCGTCAAGGCCGGATTGCGGTATCGGAATTCGGACGCGATCTCGACGTCGCATGGCAGGCCGGCCAGTTTCTCGAACGCATATCGGCCGATCTGGCCGGCGTAGAAGGCCGTTCCACACGCCACGATCTGAAGCCGGTCGACGTTGGCGAAGTCGGCGGAATCCGTCTTGGCCTTGCCGTTCACGAAGTCGAGGTAGTGCGACAGGGTATGCTGGACGCTGTCGGGCTGCTCATGGATTTCCTTCTCCATGAAGTGCCGGTACTCGCCCTTCTCGACCAGCGCCGATGAAGCCGAGACCTGCACGATCGGCCGTGTGACGGCCAGGCCGTTCACGTCGAACATCCGGGCGCCGTTCCGGTCGACGCCAACATAGTCGCCCTCTTCCAGATAGCTGATCTTCTGGGTGAACGGCCCGACCGCCAGGGCGTCTGAGCCCAGATACATCTCGCCCTCGCCCCAACCGACGACCAGCGGACTGCCCCGGCGGGCGCCCAGGATCAGCCCGTCCTCGCCCTCGATCAGCACCGCCAGTGCGTAGGCGCCGGTCAGACGGTCCAGAACGGTCTTGAAGGCGACCAGCGGGTCATTGCCGCGGCCCAGTTCGCGATCCAGCAGGTGGGCGACCACCTCGGTGTCGGTCTGGCTCTCGAACACGTGGCCGTCCCTGGCCAGTTCAGCCTTCAGTTCGGCGAAATTCTCGATGATGCCGTTGTGGACCAGCACGACGCGGCCGGCCTTGTGCGGATGGGCGTTGGCGGTCGTGGGCGCGCCGTGCGTAGCCCAGCGCGTATGCCCGATGCCGATCGTGGCGTTCAGCGGCTCGGCGGCGAGCACGGCTTCCAGTTCGCGAATCTTGCCCTTGGCGCGACGGCGTTCGATGCGCCCGTCCACAAGCGCGGCGACCCCCGCCGAGTCATACCCCCGGTATTCCAGCCGCTTCAGGCTGTCGATCAAACGGGGAACCGCCGGGCCGACGCCCGTCACACCGATGATGCCGCACATGGATAAGTCCCTCGGAAATCTGCCTTTCCGCGCTTTGCGCGCGGACGGGTAACGGTCTAAGCCGAGCCCGGCTGTCTGGCGCCGATGTAGGCGACAGGCGCCCCGGTTTGCACCTAAAAAGCGGTTTCGCAAGGTTTCTGCGACCGCGACGAGAGGAAGACGACGCTTGGGCGAGAGACGCTATTTCGGCACCGACGGCATCCGTGGACGCGCCAATTCCCATCCCATGACGCCTGAAGTGGCGCTGCGGGTCGGGCTGGCGGCCGGGCGGCTGTTCATGTCCTCGGACGACCGCCGGCACCTGGTGGTGATCGGCAAGGACACCCGTCTGTCGGGCTATATGATCGAACCGGCGCTGGTCGCCGGCTTCGCCTCGGCGGGCATGGACGTGCTGACCTTCGGGCCGCTGCCGACGCCCGGCGTGGCGATGATGACCCGGTCGATGCGGGCCGACATCGGGGTGATGATCTCCGCTTCGCACAACGCCTATCTCGACAACGGCATCAAGCTGTTCGGCCCCGACGGTTACAAACTGTCGGACGCGGTCGAACTGAAGATCGAATCCATGATGGATCAGGCCCTGGACGAGGGTCTGGCGCCGCCGGACAAGCTGGGCCGGGTCAAACGCATCGACGACGCCCAGGCCCGCTATATCGAGATCGCCAAGGCCAGCTTCCCCAAGGGGCTGAGCCTTCAGGGCCTGCGCATCGCCATCGATTGCGCCAACGGCGCCGGCTACAAGGTCGCGCCGACGACGCTGTATGAGCTGGGCGCCGAGGTCTTCGCCGTGGGCGTCGAGCCCAACGGTCTGAACATCAACGCCGACTGCGGCTCGACTCATCCGCACACGCTCGCCGAGGCCGTCAGGCGCCACAAGGCCCACATCGGCATCGCCCTGGATGGCGACGCGGACCGCGTCATCATCTGCGACGAAAAGGGCCAGATCATCGACGGCGACCAGATCATGGCCATGGTCGCTCTGGACTGGGCGAAGCGCGGACTGCTGGTCGGCGGGGGCGTGGTGGCCACCGTCATGTCCAATCTGGGGATGGAGCGCGCTCTGAACGCAGCCGGTCTGACGCTGGAGCGGACCCAGGTCGGCGATCGCTACGTCATGGAGCGGATGCGCCAGGGCGGGTTCAACATCGGCGGCGAACAGTCCGGCCACATCATCCTGCACGACTACGCCACGACCGGAGACGGCCTGATGTCGGCGCTTCAGGTGCTGGCGGTGCTGGTGGAAAGCGGCCGCGCCATGAGCGACCTGGCCCGCCAGTTCGAGCCGGTGCCACAGCTTCTGGAGAATGTCCGGTTCACCGCGGGCAAGCCGTTGCAGGACGCCGGGGTCAAGGCCGCCATCGCCGCCGCCGAGGCGCGTCTGGTCGGAGCCGGACGCCTGCTGGTGCGGCCCTCGGGAACCGAGAAGCTGATCCGCGTGATGGCCGAGGGCGACGACGCGGCGCTGGTGAAATCGGTGGTGGCCGATGTGGTCGCGGCGGTGAAGGCGGCGGGTAGCCCGGCCCCGAACTGAGCGATGGATCAGGACGCGTCCCCGGCGCAGTCTCATCCCATGATTCCCGCCCGCCCCCCGGCGCCCGGTCCGTCGCGTGCGGTCGGGGTCGTCCTGTCCCTGTTTCCCGGCCTGATCGCCTGCGCGGCGATCACCCTGGCGGCCGTCGGCGCCCAGGCGCTGGAGCTGCGGCTGTTCGGCCGGGGATGGATCGACGCCATCGTGCTGGCCATCCTGATCGGAGCGGCGATCCGAAGCGTGTGGACGCCGCCGGCGTCGTTCCGCCCTGGCGTGGAATTCAGCGCCCGCACCTTGCTCGAGATCGCCGTGGTGCTGCTGGGCGCCTCGGTCAGCGCCGCCACGGTGATGGCCATCGGCCCCGGCCTGCTGGCGGGTACGGCCGTGGTGGTGGTGCTGGCGCTGGCCGTCAGCTACGGCGTCGGACGACTGCTGCGCCTGCCGCGCCGGATGGCGGTGCTGATCGCCTGCGGCAACGCCATCTGCGGCAACTCCGCCATCGCGGCGGTCGCGCCGGTGATCGACGCCGACGCCGAGGACGTGTCCGCCGCCATCGCCTTCACCGCCGTGCTGGGCGTGGCGGTCGTGCTGCTTCTGCCGCTGCTGGGCGAGGCGCTGCGGATGGGCGACCTGAACTACGGCGTCCTCGCCGGCCTGACCGTCTACGCCGTGCCCCAGGTGCTGGCCGCGACCATGCCGGTGGGCGCGGTGGCGACCCAGGCCGGGACGCTGATCAAGCTGGTCCGCGTGCTGATGCTGGGTCCGGTCTGCCTGTTTCTGGCGATCGTCGTCGCGCTGGGCCGCAAGCCGGACACGGGCGTTCCCGCGCCGGAAACGGATGGCGCCCCCCGGTCACGCCCAATCCCGCTCGGCCAGCTTGTTCCGTGGTTCATCGTCGGCTTCCTGCTGATGATGGTCGCGCGATCGCTGGGCCTGATCCCCGCTCCCGCCCTGCCCGCGATGGCGCAGGCCGCGACCGCCCTGACGCTGATTTCGATGGCCGCCCTGGGCCTGAGCACGGACGCCCGCGCCATCGCCCGCTCAGGCCTTCGCATCGCCGCGGTCGTCACCCTGTCCCTGCTGTCGCTGGTCGGCCTGGCCCTCGGCCTGATCGGATTGCTCACCCTCGTCTGAGGCCGGCCCCGCCAGCGTGCCGACCAGGCCGGCGATCCGCTTGCGGATGTCAGGCACGGCGACCGTCTCCCAGAAGGCCGCGCGAGCCGGCGGACCCAGGACGAACAGCGAACGATCGGGCGCGCCGTCCGCATCGAGGACCCGGCCCTCCGCATCGAGGGCCAGCCCCAGCTTCAGGGGGTCCAGCCGGGCCCGGCCTGATGCGATCAGCGGGCCCGTCAAGGGATCGGTCGCGGGATGGTGTCCCGGCCCCGTGCAGTCGATCAGCCAGCGACCGGTCAGAGAAGCGGGCGACCTGCCCCGGCGTGGCGTCCAGTCCACCACGATCCCGTCGGCGGTCTGTTCAACCCGGCGGACGCGGCCGGCGTAGACCATCAGCCGGCCTTCGGTTTCCAGCCTCCGCATGCTGACGGCGACGCTGTCGGCGATGCGATGCCTGTGGACGTCCCACCATGGGCGCAGGTGACGGAGGAAACGGGCGCGGGTTGCGGCGTCGGCGGCGACCCACAGGGCGGCGGTGACCGGGCGCAGTCCCTCCATGACGCCGCGCCAGTCGTTCTCCGCCGACAGCCGTCGGGCCTCGGCCAGCCGCCGCGAGACCGGGCCCGTTGTCAGCGCCTCGCCGGGCGTGACCGGGGGGCCGTGGCGGGCTCCGTGGGCGTGGGGTCTCAACCCCCGCCGTGACAGCGCCGTCGCCCTTCCGCGCCAGCCGCGAGCCAGCAGCCACAGGATCGAGTCGACCATGGTCAGGCCCGTGCCGAGAATGACCACATCGTCGTTCGGGCCGATACGATCCAGGGCGTCCGACCGCCAGGGGTCCCCGATCAGCCGGTCCTGCCCGTCCGCGCGGAGTGAATCCGCGGTGTCCGGGGCCGGGTTGCCGGTGGCCAGGACCACGGCGTCGGCCTCGATCCGTCGTCCGTCCGACAGGCATACGACCGGTCCGGCCAGGGCGACGGCCTCGCCCACGACCCGCGTGATCAGGCCCGGATGGGCGGCCTCCGCCCCCGCCAGCCGGTCCGCGACATAGAGGCCGTACAGCCGGCGCGGCGCGAAGCCTTCCGGATCGGCGCCGTCGGGGTGGTGCGCCTCCAGCCAGCGCACGAAGTCGTCGGGCCGCCCCTCGACCGCGCTCATCCGGCCGGAGCGGACGTTCAGTACGTGGCCGTCAAACCCGGTCGAATAGGCCACGCCCGGACCGAAGACCCCGGTCCGGTCAATCAGGGTCGAGGCGACGCCGTTCTCGGCCAGCCCGGCGGCCAGCATGGCGCCCGAGAAGCCGCCGCCGACGATCGCGACGCGCCGGACGGTTCCGGCCTCGTCCGCCGGGGCGGTCATCGCCGGCTCAGTCTCGCTCGACGCACATGGCCACGCCCATGCCGCCGCCGATGCACAGGGTGGCCAGACCCTTCTTCGCGCCGCGCCGCTTCATCTCGTGCAGCAGGGTGGTCAGGATGCGGGCGCCGGAGGCGCCGATGGGGTGGCCGATGGCGATGGCTCCGCCGTTGACGTTGACCTTGTCAGGGTCGAGCCCGAGTTCCCGCAGCACGCACAGGCTCTGGGCCGCGAAGGCCTCGTTGGATTCGACGAGGTCGAGATCGGCGACCGTCCAGCCGGCCTTTTCCAGCGCCTTCCTCGACGCCGGGATGGGACCCGTGCCCATGACCGCCGGGTCGACGCCCGCCGTGGCCGAGGACACGATCCGGGCCAGCACCTCCAGACCCCGCGCCTTCGCCTCGTCGGCGCTCATCAGCACCAGGGCCGCGGCGCCGTCGTTCAGGCCCGAGGCGTTGGCGGCGGTGACGGAGCCCTCCTTGCTGAAGGCCGGCCGCAGCTTTTCCATCGCTTCGAGGGTCGCGCCGTGGCGGACGTATTCGTCGGCGTCGACGACCACGTCGCCCTTCCGGGAGGCGATGGTGACGGGGACGATCTCGTCGTCGAAGCGGCCGGCCTTCTGGGCCGCCTCGGCCTTGTGCTGGCTGGCCACGGCGAAGGCGTCCTGGTCGGCGCGGGTGATCTGGAACTGCTCGGCCACGTTCTCGGCCGTCTGGCCCATGTGATAGCCGTTGAAGGCGTCCCACAGCCCGTCCCTGATCATGGTGTCGATCAGCGACAGGTCGCCCATCTTCTGGCCCGTGCGCAGATGCTGGGCGTGCGGCGCCTGGCTCATGCTCTCCTGACCGCCGGCGACGACGATCCTCGCGTCGCCGAGGGCGATCTGCTGGGCGCCGATGGCCACGGCGCGCAGGCCCGAGCCGCAGATCTGGTTCAGGCTCCAGGCGGCCGTCTCCTTCGGAATGCCCGCGCCCATGGCCGCCTGCCGGGCCGGGCCCTGACCCGCCGCCGCCTGCAGCACATGGCCGAGGATGACCTCGTCCACATCGCCGGCGTCGACCCCGGCCCGCTCGAGCGCGGCGCGGATGGCGATCTCGCCCAGTTTCGACGCCGGCAGGCTGGACAGGCCGCCGAGGAAGGCCCCGACCGGCGTGCGGGCGGCGGAGACGATGACGACGTCAATGGACATGGACGAACCTCCGGGTCGGCCACGCGCGGGGGAGCGCCGGGCCATGGAAAACGAAACCTCTACGCCCGTCGGGGGCGTTAGGGCGCGGGAAACGAGTCGTGGCGTTTCTGCCGCATCCCGACGCCTTCGTCACGTGCAACGGCGCCGTTCACCGCATGGTCATCGGCCCGCCCCATATTGACGGGAACAAAGAGAGCGAGAAAGGCTTGATGGGGCCATGCTCATGCGACTGAAAAACGTGTTCGTCAGGGTCTGCGAGCCGGACGAACTGGATATGGCCGAGCACTATCGCTCGCCCGCCGAACAGACCGCCGACCTGGTCGTGCATGTCGTCGGCCTGACCCTGGCCGCGGTCGGCGGGATCGTGCTGGCGGTGCTCGCCGCGCTCTACGCCGGCGTCGGCGCCGTGGCCGCCACGGCCATCTATGCGCTGTGCCTGGTCGCCATGCTGGCGGTCTCGACCATCTACAACCAGACCCGCCCCTGCGCCGCGCGGCCGATCCTGCGCCGGCTGGACGAGGCGGCGATCTTCCTCATGATCGCCGGCAGCTACACGCCGTTCACGACGCAGCGTTTCGAAGGCGCCTGGTCGATCGGCTTCACCGTTCTGGTCTGGGCTATCGCCCTGGCCGGGGTCGGGGCCAAACTCGTCGCGCCGCGAATTTCCGACGCCTTCTGGAGCGGCGTCTATGCCCTGTTCGGCTGGCTGGCCGTGATCGCCCTGAAGCCGATGATGGACACGGTGCACCCGATCGCCCTCGGCCTGCTGGTGCTGGGCGGGCTGATCTACACCGCCGGGGTGTTCATCTTCATCAGCCCCCGGGTGAAATTCCGTCGCGCCATCTGGCATGGCTTCGTCGTCACCGGCGCGACCGTCCACTGGGCCGCGGTGCTGGTCGGCGTCGTCCTGGCCCCCGCCGCCGCCGTGGGCGTCGGCTAGACATTCCCGTCCGCAGCGCAGCATAGTGCGACGTTGCAACAGGAACGAGGATCGCGCGTGGCTGACAGGAAGTCCGGAGCCGGCGAAACCGTCGTCATCAAGAAATACGCCAACCGCCGCCTCTACAATACGGCGACCTCGGCCTATGTGACGCTGGAAGACCTGGCGAAAATGGTGCGCGAGGGGACGGAATTCGTCGTCTATGACGCCAAGACCAACGACGACCTCACCCGACAGATCCTGACCCAGATCATCTTCGAGGAAGAAAGCCGGGGCGAGGCCCTGCTGCCGGTGCAGTTCCTGCGTCAGCTGATCGGCTTCTACGGCGGCCAGATGCAGGGGGTTCTGCCCAGCTATCTGGAGATGTCGCTGGACAATTTCAGCCGTCAGCAGGAGCAGATCCGCGGCCAGTTCTCCAAGGCCTTCGGGGCCGCGCCGGGCGCCGGACTGATCGACGAGGCGGTCAAGCGCAACATGTCCATGTTCAGCGACGCCATGAAGATGTGGCCGGGCTTCGGCGCCCTGACGCCGGGCGCCATGGCGGCGGCCTCGGCCGCGACCGAGCCCCGGCCGGCCCCCGCCGCCGATCCGCTGGAGGAGATGCGCCGCCAGATGGACGAGATGCGCAGCCAGATCGACAAGCTGGCCAAGCCTCCCGCCAAGGGCGACTGAGATGGGCGACGAGATCCGCGCCGTGGGTCCCGTCGAACGCCGCGATGACCGGCGCTCGGCCGAGCGCCGCGCCGCCGAACGCCGGGCGGCCGCAGAGTCGCGCGCCCTGACCGTCCCCGAATTCACGCCCGAGCCGGCCGAGCCCCCGGCAAGATCTGCCCCGGCGCCCGCGTCGGATGCGTCGGCGGCCGCCTTCGCCGCCCAGATGATCGGCCAGACCGGACAGAGGCGCGGCCTGAAGGGCGGCCCGCCGGTGCTGGATGCGGCCCGCTCGGCCTACCTCGGAACCAAATACTCCGGCGCCGCAGAGCGCCGTCCGCCCCCCGGCAAGGCCGAGGACACCGACGTCTGATCCGGCGGCACGGTCCTTGCTGAACGACAGGTCTTCAAGCCTCGTTCGGGACCGCCGCCATGCTGACCTTCATCACCCGCACCGTCGATGTCGCCGTCGTCGCGCTGATCTTCGTGGCGTTTTCCTGATCCGAAGACCGGTAGCGGTTAGGCGTCTCCCTCCCGCTTGAGGGAGGGAGAACACGGCGCCCGGATGTCGCTCAGCCGCCGCTGGCGAAGTCGAGGTCCTTGCGGGCCGAGATGATGGTGACGATGAAGCCGGCCAGGACGTCCAGCATGACCATCGTCACGATCAGGAAGAAGGTCGAGGTGGCGAAGCCCTTGATCAGCAGGAATTCGACCAGGCAGATCACGAACAGGATCATCGACAGGGCGTGATTGACGATCGCGACCTTCTGGCTCGAGGTCGACTTCAGCAGTTCGAAGAACAGCAGGATCAGCGACAGGAACAGGATGAGGTCGCCGACGCCGATGCTCCATCCCGCGCCCGAGGCCATGGGAATGGTGAACAGCACGTCCCTGAGGCTTCCGTCCGCGGCCACGGCTCCGGCGCCGCCGACCATGCCGGTCAGGACCACGATATTGTACAGGATCACCGGGATCATCAGCAGGGGGATGGCGATCAGCATCGCGGGCTCCATCGTCGGACGGCGGGCGTAACAGCCGCGCTTGTTAACCCTGCATACCCCGGTTCGAACCGTTCAGCCATGCCGGTTCGCCCGGGGGGCGACCGGGCGCGGCGAGCGGCTCAGAACTCGCTGACGGCGCCCGGCCGCCGCGACCGCGTCTTGAGCCACATCACGCCCAGCAGGTCCGACAGCGACGCCAGCAGCCGCCCCCAGTTGGTGTATTTCGACTGGCCCGTCTCGCGATGCCGGTGATCGACGTCGAGATAGAGGTTCTGGTAGCCCTCGCGGATCATCAGGGCCGGCAGGTAGCGGTGGATGTGATCGAAATAGGGCAGGCGCAGGAAGGCGTCACGGCGGAAGGCCTTGAGCCCGCAGCCGGTGTCGTCGGCGTCGTCCCCGAGCAGCTTCCTGCGGATGCGGTTGGCCCACAGCGAGGCCTGGCGCTTGGCCGCGGAGTCCTGGCGTTTGGCCCGGCGGCCGCCGACCAGGGCCACCGACGGCGGCGACGAGGCCAGCAGATCGGCCAGTCCGGGGGCGTCGGCCGGCGGGTTCTGGCCGTCGCCGTCCAGGGTCACCACGATCGGCGCCCGCGCCGCCAGCACGCCGGTGCGCACCGCCCGGCTCTGTCCCGCGTTCGACGCGTGGCCGAGCACGCGCAGCGCCGGCAGTTCGGCCATCAGCCCGCGCAGCTCCGCCAGGGTGTTGTCGCGCGAGGCGTCGTCGACGAACACCATCTCATAGGACCGCCCGGCGAAGGCGGCGGCGATCTCGCGCGCCAGCGGACCGGCGGCGCCTTCCTCGTTGTGGACCGGGACGACCACGGAGATGTCGGGGATGGTTTCGTTCATCCCGGCTCTCTAGCCCGTTTCGGCGTCGGACGGGAGAGAGGCCCGGGCGGTCTCCTCGTCCGCGCATCCCCGCGAAGGCGGGGATGCGCGGAACAGAGGGCGCTCAAACAATGTGACGCGCGGAAACGCCGTGATAGGTAGATGAACATGACGGGCTCCGACTTCGACCGATACATCGCCGGCTGGCGCGGCCCCCTGCTCGCGGCCCTGATCGCCCTGTTCGCGGGCCTGCCGGTGCTGATGCTGCTGCCGCCGCTGGACCGCGACGAGAGCCGCTACGCCCAGGCCACGTCGCAGATGCTGGAGAGCGGCGACTATGTCGACATCCGCTACCAGGACGAGCCGCGCTGGAAGAAGCCGGTCGGCATCTACTGGATGCAGGCCGTGGCGGTGGCGGCGACGTCCAAAGTCGAGAACAGGGACATCGCCCCCTATCGCATTCCGTCGCTGCTGGGGGCCATGCTGGCCGCCGCCGCCTGCGCCTGGGCCGGGGCGGCGATGTTCGGCCAGAGGGCCGGGTTCCTGGCGGGGGCCATCCTGGGAGCCAGCTTCCTGCTGTCGACGGAGGCGGGGATCGCCAAGACCGACGCCATGCTGTGCGGGGCGGTGACCCTGGCCATGGCCGGGCTGGCGCGGATCTATCTGGCGGCGCGCGCCGGGGAGGCGCCGCGAAGACCGTGGAAACTGGCCTTCTGGCTGGGGCTGGGCCTGTCCATCCTCGTCAAGGGACCGATCGGCCTGCTGGTCGTCGTCCCGGCCATACTGGCCCTGTCGATCTGGGATCGCGACGTTTCGTGGCTGAAGCGGCTGGGCTGGGGCTGGGGCCTGCCGCTGGTGGCCCTGATCGTCGGACCGTGGGCCATCGCCATCACCATCGCCACCGACGGCGGCTTCTGGCGCGAGGCCATCGGGGGCGATCTGGCCCCCAAGGTGGCGGGCGGCGACGAGGGCCATGGAGTCCTGCCCGGCTTCTATCTGCTGATCGCGCCCCTGCTGTTCTTCCCGGCGACCCTGCTGCTGCCCGCCGCGGTCTCGGCCGGCTGGAGCCGGCGGGCCGAGCCGGCGATCCGCTTCCTGGTCTGCTGGGTGGTTCCGGCCTGGCTGATCTTCGAGCTGACGCCGACCAAACTGGCCCACTACACCCTGCCGACCTTCGGCGGACTGGCCCTGCTGGCCGCCGCCGCGATGATGCGGCCGGTCGGGCGGATATCGCGCTACGCCGGCGTGGGGCTGACCCTGTTCGTGGGCGGGCTGCTGGTGGTCGGCTCGGTCTGGCTGCTGACCGAATACGGCAAGTCCCCGGCCCAGACCTGGGCGACCCTGACCATCGTCTTCGCCATTCTGGCCAGTCTGGTCGGGGCCTTTCTGATGCTGCACCGGGCGGCGGTGACGGCCCTGCTGGTGTCGCTGATCCTGGGGATCGTCGCCCACGCCGCCCTGGCCGGGACCTTGCGGCAGCTGCGTCCGCTGGCGGTGGCGCCGCAGCTGGAGAAGGTGCTCGAGCGCGCCGACCTGCATCCGCGTCAGGGGCGGGCCGGGCCGGTCGCCATCACCGGCTTCCATGAGCCCAGCTTCGTCTTCCTGACCGGCAAGGACACCGAATTGACGGACGCGGAGGGGGCGGCCCGCGCCCTGGCCGAGGGGCGTCCGGCCATCGTCGAGGAGGGCGACGCCGACGCCTTCCAGGCCGCCGCCGCGCGGCTGGGGGTCACCGGCCGCGCCGTGGGGGTGGTCGACGGCCACAACTATTCCAAGGGCGACGACGTCACCCTGACCGTCTACGCCCCGCCCGGCCTCGCGCCGGCCGCCGCCGCTCCGTCGTCCGCCCGATGAGCCGCCCGATCACCATCGTCGAGGTCGGTCCGCGGGACGGGCTGCAGAACGAGAAGGCGATCCTCGATCCGGCCGTCCGCGTCGATCTGGTGCGGCGGCTGGAGGCGGCGGGAGCGCGGCGGATCGAGGCGGTCAGCTTCATCCATCCGAAATATGTGCCGCAGATGGCCGGCGCCGAAGAGGTCATGGCCGCCCTGCCGCGCCAGCCGGGGCGCAGCCGCATCGGCCTGGTGCTGAACGGCAAGGGCTATGATCGGGCCCTGGGCACGGCGGTCGACGAGGTCAATGTGGCCCTGTCCGTCACCGACGGCTTCGGTCTGAAGAACCAGGGGCTGACGGTCGACCAGCAGGTGCAGATGCTGGCGGACATCATGGCCGGCCGACAGAACGCCGAGGGAGAGCCGGGGGCGACGCCGTCGCTGTCGGCCACCCTGTCGTGCGTCTGGGGCTGTCCGTTCGACGGCGAGGTGTCGACGGACCGGGTGGCCGATCTGGTCGGACGGATCGCGGCCCTGGGCGTCGGCGAGATCGCCCTTGCCGACACCATCGGCGTCGGCGATCCGTGGAGCGTGACGCGCAAGGTCGAGGCGGCCCGCAAGGCGGCGCCCGACGCCGTTCTGAGGTTGCATTTTCACGACACGCGAAACACCGGCCTGGCCAATGCCCATGCGGGCGTCGAGGCCGGGATCGACGTGCTGGACGCCTCGGTCGGCGGCATCGGCGGCTGTCCGTTCGCGCCGGGGGCCACCGGCAATATCGCCACCGAGGATCTCGTGTTCATGCTCGAGCGGGCCGGCTTCAGCACCGGCTATGACCTCGACGCCCTGATCGGGACCGCCCGCTGGATCGGCGAAAAGATCGGCCGCCCGGCCCCGAGCGCCCTGAGCCGGGCGGGGGGCTGGCCGCGCTAGCCAGGCTTCGAAAAACGGTCCCGGGCGACCGATACAATTCGACCGACACAGGCGACACATCGGGGCGGCGATACTCTCGACTTCGTCGATAACCGCGACAGGCCGTCGAGCCGCGCGGCCGGTTTGATCTAAATCCGGTGACGGGGCGCGCCGATCGGCTAGGGTCAGGCTCGCCGATGGAACCCGCCATGCCGAACGCCCTCTACGCCCGACGCCTGATGTCCGCCGCCGAGGCCGCGGCCCTGATCCCTTCGGGGGCCCGCGTGGCCATGGGGCTGGGCTTCTCGCAGCCGCCCGCCCTCCTCGCCGCCCTGGCGGACCGGGCCCGCGCCGGCCAGGTCGACGACGTCAGCCTGTACTATCTGCTGTCCACCGGCATCGCCGGCCAGACGGTGCTGATCGACGAGCTGATGGGCCGCATCCGTCCGGTCAGCCTGTTCCACAGCGCCATCGAGCGCGGGCTGGAGGCGCGGGCGCGGGCGGCGGGACGGCCCAATCCCGTCACCTTCATCCCCACCGGCTTTCAGGCCACGCCGCGCGTGCTGCGCGAGGCGGGGGTCGACACCCTGATCTGCACCGTCTCGCCGATGGACGCGGACGGCTTCTTCAGCTTCGGCACCAATACCGACTACAGCAAGCCGGTCAGCGCGCATGTCGGGCGGATTCTGCTGGAGGTGAACCCGGCCATGCCCCGGGTGTTCGGCGACTGCACGGTGCATGTCTCGCGGATCACGGCCGTGGTCGAGAACCATACGCCCCTGCTGGAGCTGCCGGTCGCCGAGCCGACGCCCAACGACCTGGCCATAGGCGGGCTGATCGCCGACATGATCGAGGACGGCTCGACCCTGCAGATGGGCATCGGGGCCCTGCCCAACGCGGTCTGCGCGGCCCTGGGCGACCGGCGCGACCTGGGCCTGCACACCGAGATGCTGACGCCCGGCCTGGCGCGGCTGATGCAGGACGGGGTGATCACCAACGCCCGCAAGACCCTGCATCCGGGCAAGGGGGTGTTCTCCTTCTGCATGGGGACGCGCGCCACCTATGACTATCTGGACGGCAACCGCGACCTGGAGGCCTATCCGGTCGACTATGTGAACGACCCGGCGGTCATCGCCCGCAACGACCGGATGGTCTCGGTCAACGCCACCCTGCAGGTCGACCTGACCGGGGCCTGCTGTTCGGAGCATCTGAACGGGCGTCAGTTCACGGCCTCGGGCGGCCAGCTGGACTTCGTGCGCGGGGCCTGGGCCTCGGCCGGAGGGCGGTCGATCATCGCCTGCCACTCGACGGCGGCGAAGGGGACGGTGTCGCGCATCGTGGCCCGGCTGGACGGACCGGTGACCACGCCGCGCAACGACGTCCACATCATCGTCACCGAACACGGCCGGGCCGAGCTCAAGGGCAAGAGCGACGCCCAGCGCGCCCGCGCCCTGATCGCCATCGCCGATCCGCGGTTCCGGGACGAGCTGGAGCGGGCGGCGCGGGAGGCGGGGCTGGTGTGAAGCCGCACCGAAGGTTCAAGGCGCCGACAGGGCGGCGCGGAAGAAGGCCACGACCTGGCTGTTGAACTCCGCCTTGAAAGCGGCCCTGTCGAAGCCGGGGGCCGAGGCGCAGAGCTCCGGCAGGTCCGTCTTCATCTGCGGACCACAGGCAGGCAGGAAGTCGAAGTGACCGGCGTGCGCGACGCGGTGGTATTCGGGCGCGCGGCCCAGTCGGTCCCGGATCGGCTCGACGTTATACGGCGCGGGCAGGATCTGGTCGTCGGCGGCCTGCCAGAGCTGGATCGGCAGGGTGATCGAGGCGAGGCTGGCGGTGGTGAAGGACTCGCCGAAAGCCGGGGCGGCGATGACGGCGGCCTTCACGCGGACGTCACGCGTTTCCGGGCCCCAGCCCGCCGCGTCGATCGGATCCATCGCCAGCAGCCTGCAGGCGAAGAGGTCCGGGTGGGCCGCGCAGTGATCGCGGATCGCGCGCAGGTCGGACACCCCGCCCACGATGGAGGTCACAGTGAAGCCGCCGGCGGAAAAGCCGAAGGCGCCGATCCGGTCCGGGTCGACGGCGATCGGGCCGCGCCAGTCTGCGACCATGTAGTCGATCAGGGCGCTGAGCTGGGGCGCGCGACCGGTCAGTTGCAGGGCGCGGCTGTGGTCGCGGAAATTGTCGCCCGGATGGGTGAGGGCGGCGACGATGAAGCCGGCGTCCGCCAGGGCCCGGGCGGTGTCGTCATGCCCGGCGTACCAGCCGCCGTTGCCGTGTGAGATGACCACCAGGGCGCGGGGGGCGACGTCCGCGTCGAGGGGCGGCAGCCAGACCCCGCCTTCGATCGTCTCGCCGCGTCGGTCGATGAAATGGATCGTCTGATCCGGCGCGCGGGCCATGGCCGGAAAGGCGGACAGGACGATGAGAAGAGCGAGCAGCGCGCGCAGGGCTTGCAGGGCTTGCAGGGGGCGAACGGGCATGGGGACCTCCGGTTGGATCCGTCATCTGCGCGTCGTCGGACCGCCCTCGCCAGCCGGATTTCGCGAACGGGCGACCGGGTTCGCGGCGCGGCGAACGGTTCCGCTTCGGCCCGGCGTCGCTATAGTCGAGCCATGCAGGATCCGTTGAATGACCGGCTGAACACGCCGCGCGTCTGGGCGGCCGATCTCGCGGCCTGCGCGGTCGCGGGCGCGGTCCTCGGCGTGGTCGGGCCGTTCGGCAGCTTCTTCAACGACGCCCTGCCCGTGCGGCTGGCCTACTGGATGGCGGTCAGCCTGCTCAGCGGTCTGGGCGTCGGCGTGGCCGTGCGTCTGGTCTGGCCGCGCGCCCGGCGTCGGGGCGTGGCGGCGTGGACATGGATTCCGGCCGTCGCCCTGCTGGTCAGCGGGCCCCTGGCGCTCGCGGCGCGGCTGATCGCCGTCGCCCTCTGGCCCGGCATCCGGGAGGCGGTGGATTGGGTCGAATGGTACGGCCAGACCCTGCTCGTCGCCGTCGTCTACACATCGCTGTATGTCGCCGCCCATGCGCGGACGAGCCGAGGGCCGGGCACGGCGCAAGCTGTCGAAGGCGGGGCGCGCATGCTCGACCGCCTGCCCCCGCGCCTCGGCCGGGACCTGCTGTGCCTGCAGATGGAGGATCACTATGTCCGCCTGCACACAAGCGCGGGATCCGTCCTGGTCCTGTCGCCGCTGGCCCGCGCGATCGGGCAGGTCGGAGACCTCGAGGGCCTGCGCGTGCACCGCTCGTGGTGGGTGGCGCGCCATGCCGTGCGCGGAGTCGTGCACGACGGCCGCAACCTGCGTCTCGTGCTGACGTCGGGACTGGAGGCTCCGGTCGCGCGCGCCAAGGTGGCGGCGCTCAAGGCGGCGGGCTGGCTGGACCAGGAGGGGCCCTGACCGCCAGTCCGTCGCGACGGCGACTACAGGTTCAGCAACGCCGGGTCGCCGCCCTGGGCGGAGATGTTGTTGCTGATGGCCTTCTCCGACGCATAGCGGATCAGGCTGTAGGGGCCGCCGGCCTTGGGGCCGGTGCCGGAGAGGCCCTCGCCGCCGAAGGGCTGGACGCCGACCACCGCGCCGATGATCGAGCGGTTGATGTAGACGTTGCCGGCCGGGACCAGCCGGGTGACCTCCTCGGCGAAGGCCTCGATGCGGCTGTGGACGCCGAGGGTCAGGCCGTAGCCGCGTTGGGCCAGTTTCGACGCCGTTTCCTTGAGCTTCGACGGCTCGTAGCGGCAGACGTGCAGGATGGGGCCGAAGACCTCGCGCTCCAGATAGTCGGGGGTGGGGATCTCGGCGATGGTCGGGGCGAACAGCCAGCCCTTGTCGGCGCCGGCCGGGAGGTCGGCGCGGGCGATGATCTTCGCATCGCCGCCGAGGCGGTCGAGGTGGGCGTCGAGCGCGGCCTTCGCGTCGGCGTCGATGACCGGGCCGATGTCGGTGGCGGGGTCGGACGGGTCGCCCACGACCTGGGCGGCGAGGGCGCCCTTGAGGCCCTCGATCAGGGCGTCGGCGGCGTCGTGCGGGACATAGAGCAGGCGCAGGGCCGAGCAGCGCTGGCCCGACGAGCCGAAGGCCGACAGGATGACGTCGTCGATGACCTGTTCCTTCAGCGCCGTGGTGTCGACGAACATGCCGTTGAGGCCGCCGGTCTCGGCGATGAAGGGGATGATGGCGCCCGGGCGGGCGGCCAATGAACGGTTGATCAGGGTGGCCGTGTCGGTGCCGCCGGTGAAGGCGACGCCGTCGATTCCGGGATGGCTGACGAGGGCCGCGCCGACCGTCTCGCCGCGTCCGGGGACGAGGGCCAGCAGGTCGGGGTTCAGACCGGCCTTGTAATACAGGCGCACGGCCTCGGCGGCGATCAGGGGGGTCTGTTCGGCGGGCTTGGCCAGCACCGCATTGCCGGCGGCCAGGGCGGCGGCGATCTGGCCGGTGAAGATGGCCAGTGGGAAGTTCCACGGGCTGATGCAGGCGAAGACGCCGCGGCCGTGCAGGACCAGCTGGTTGATCTCGCCGACCGGGCCCTTGAGCTCGGTCGGGCCGCCGAAGTCGCGTTCGGCCAGCATGGCGTAGTAACGGCAGAAGTCGGCGGCCTCGCGGATTTCGGCGACGCCGTCGTTCAGGGTCTTGCCGGCCTCGCGCGACAGCAGGGCGACCAGACGGTCCATGTCGGCTTCGAGCGCGTCGGCCATGGCGCGCAGGACGGGGGCGCGGCCGGCGCCGCCCTTGCGGTCCCAGGCGATCTGGGCCTTCGCGGCGGCGCCGACGGCGGCGTCGATGTCGGCGGTGGTCGCTTCCGAGGCATGGCCGAGAACCCGGGTCGTGTCGAAGGGGTTGGTCACAGGCTGGGGATTGGTCCCGGCCTTCAGCTTGCCGCCGATGATGGGGCCCGAGGTCAGCTTCTCGGCGTCGACCTTTTCGAGGGCGGCGAGGTGCCGGTCGCGGTCGGCGGCCTGGGAGTAGTCGCGGCCCAACGAGTTCTGGCGGTCCATGTACATGTCCTTGGGGGTCGGGATCTTGGCGTGGCGGTCGGGGTGAGCCTCGACGGCGGAGATCGGGTCGGCGGCGACGGCCGAGGCCGGCACCCGCTCGTCCAGCAGGGCGTGGACGAACGACGAGTTGGCCCCGTTCTCGAGCAGGCGACGCACCAGATAGGGCAGCAGGTCCTCATGCCCGCCGACGGGGGCGTAGGCGCGAACCGTGACGGGGCCGAAGGCGTCCCTGGCGGCGTCGTAGAGCGCCTCGCCCATGCCGTGCAGGCGCTGGAATTCGATCTTCACCCCACGCTCCGAGGCCATCCGGTGGACGGCGGCGAGGGAGTGGGCGTTGTGGGTGGCGAACTGGCTGTAGATATGGGGCGCCGCCTCGATCATCAGCCGGGCGCAGACGAGGTAGTTGAGGTCGGTGGCGGCCTTGGTGGTGAAGACCGGATAGTCGGTGCGGCCGAAGACCTGGGCGCGCTTGATCTCGGTGTCCCAGTAGGCGCCCTTGACCAGACGCACCATCAACCGGCGGCCGCTGGTCTGCGCCAGTTCGGCGACGCGGCGGATCACCTCGGGGCCGCGCTTCTGATAGGCCTGCACGGCGAGGCCGAGGCCGGTCCAGCCGCCGAGGTCGGGCTCGCGGGCCAGCCGGTCCAGCAGCTTCAGCGACAGGGCCAGACGGTCGGCCTCCTCCGCGTCCATGGTGAAGTTGATGTCGTGCCTGGCCGCGATCCGGGCGAGGCGGAGGATGCGGGGATAGAGCTCCGTCCAGACGCGGGCCTCGTGCGTGGCCTCATAGCGCGGCGACAGGGCCGAGAGCTTGACCGAGACGCCATGGCCGGCCTCGGGCCCCTGCCCTTGCGCGGTCCTGCCGACGGCCTCGATGGCGTCGGCGTAGATCTTCTCATAGCGTTCGGCGTCGGCGGCGGTGCGGGCGCCCTCGCCCAGCATGTCGAAGGAGCAGAGCCAGCCTTCCTTGCCGGCGCGCTTCAGGGCGCCTTCGATGGTGCGGCCGACCACGAACTGCTCGCCCATAATGCGGACGGCGGCGGCGACGGCCTCGCGGATGACGGGCTCGCCCAGACGGCCGACGATGCGTTTGAGGAAGCCGGGCAGGTCGGTGCGGGCCTCTTCGTCGACGTCGACCAGCTTGCCCGTCAGCATCAGCCCCCAGGTCGAGGCGTTGACGAACAGGCTGTCGGATTGACCCAGATGCGAACTCCAGTCCGCCGAGCCGATCTTCTCGGCGATCAGCCGGTCGCGGGTGTCTTCGTCCGGGGTGCGCAGCAGGGCCTCGGCCAGACACATCAGGGCCAGGCCCTCGCGGGTGCCGAGCGAGAATTCCTGCAGGAAGCTCTCGACCACGCCCTGTTTCTTGACGCTGCGGCGGGCGTGTTCGACCAGGCCGACGGCGCCGGCCAGGACGGCGGCGCGTTCGGCGGCGTCCAGCGGGAGGCGCGCCAGCAGGCCCCGCACGGCGGCGGTCTCGTCGGCGAACTTGCCCTGATCCAGCGAGTCCCAGTCCTGGGAGAGGGCGACCGGCGGCGAGACGTGTGCGTTCATGGCGCGCGTCTTAGACGCTTCCGTCGCGGAACGGGAGGGGCCGTCGCTCTTCGAACCTTCAGTGAAGGCTGGTCGCGCCAGCCAGACGTACTAACCGTGCATGGAAAACGGTGTCGGTGTTTTCGACCAGACCCACTTTGGGATGATTGCGAAGTCCGGAGTGTTGAAGGTCAGCATTTCTTATCGCCGCCTTCGCCGCCTCGATGGCCTCTGACCGGGAGCCTTTGGCTTCCAGGATCAAGGCCCTCGACCCGTTCCAGGAATAGCGATGCGCGGGGAACAGTAGGTCGGCTTCACGCTGAGCCATCGCATCAAGTATCTGAAGCGCCTGGCCGAAAAGAGGATCCAGTCCTTGGGTCGCGACCAGACGCGCGAAAACCAGATCCGCGCCCGCACGAAGGTTGGGAAAATCCTGCTCTCGCTTCAGCGCGTTCTGAAGAGCGGCTAGCGCAAGTTTATGATCCCCGAGCGCCGTGTAGGCGTCGAACTGACAAAGGTACGCCAGCGCGGCGTCCCAAGGATCATCAAGGGCAAAGTACCGGTCGATCAGTGCGAGGGCGACCATGGGTTGGGTCCGCGCCAGCATGGAGGCCTGGATTCGCAGATACTGCGATTTCTCCCGCGCTCGCGCGAGCTTTGCGTTAAACGCTTCTTCGATTGCCGGATTCCAGTCCGTGTTCCGGTACCAATCATCACGCGCCACAAAAGGCCTCCCAAGGTGCGACGCGGACGTGCAAGGCCGCTTCGTTCAACGGGTAGCATCTCGCCTTCATGCACTGAACCCGCTAGACCGTTTCCCCGATCAACGGCGGAGCCACCCGGCCCATATGCGCATCGTTCTGGCCACCGACGCCTGGGAGCCCCAGGTCAACGGCGTCGTCCGCACCCTGACCCGCACCGTGGCGGAATGCCGGGGCATGGGTCACGAGGTCGACGTCATCGAGCCCAGCCAGTTCAAGACCATCCCCTGCCCCACCTATCCGGAGATCCGGCTGGCCCTGGGGGCCGAGGAAGAGATTCGCGAACGCCTGCGCGCCTTCGAGCCCGAGGCTGTGCACATCGCCACCGAGGGCCCCATCGGCATCGCCACGCGGCGCATCTGCGTGGAGTGGAAGCTGCCGTTCACGACCAGCTATCACACCAAATTCCCGGAATATGTCTCGGCCCGGTTCCCGATCCCGGTCCAGGTCGGCTACGCCTATATGAAGTGGTTCCACAAGCCGTCGGGGCGGCTGATGGTGGCGACGCCGACGCTGCGCGACGAGCTGGTGGCGCACGGGTTCAAGAACGTCTCGCCGTGGACGCGGGGGGTCGACACCGAACAGTTCAACCCCGACCTGCCGCGCATCTATGACGAGCTGGGGGGCGAGAGCTGGCCCCGGCCCTTCTTCCTCAATGTCGGCCGGGTGGCGGTCGAGAAGAACATCGAGGCCTTCCTCGAGACCGACCTGCCCGGGACGAAGATCGTCGTCGGCGACGGGCCGGCGCGGGCCGAACTGGAAGAGAAATACCCCGAGGCCAAATTCCTCGGCGCGCGCTTCGGCGAGGAGCTGGCGCGGTGTTTCCGCGACGCCGACGTCTTCGTCTTCCCCAGCTGGACCGACACCTTCGGCCTGGTGATCCTGGAGGCCATGGCCACGGGCACGCCGGTCGCGGCCTATCCGGCGCATGGTCCGATCGACATCATTCCGGGCTCGAACGCCGGAGCCATAGACGCGGACCTGCGGACGGCCTGTCTGAAGGCGCTGGAGTGCGACCGGGCCGCCGTGCGGGCCTATGCCGAGAAGTTCAGCTGGCGCGCCTCGGCGGAGGAGTTCGTCGAGAATCTGCAGCCCTATCCGGAGCCGGAACGCGGCCGCTTCTGGCGGCGGCTGAGGCGGATCGCGCGGTTGCGGCGCAGGGCGGCGGCTTAAGCCGAGGGACTAGGGACTAGGGACTAGGGATGGGGGGAGCGTTTCGCTGCGCTCTCGTCCGGTCGCTGATCCCTAATCCCTAATCCCTCATCCCTAATCCCCTCCGTCCTACTTCGCCGGAGCCGTCATCGGCGTCATGGCCGTGGCGAGGGCGCGCTGGGCCGCCAGCTGGTCGGCCGGCAGCGGCACCAGGCCGCGGTCCTGCAGATAGCCGCCGCGGCCGGCCGAGGCCTCGGACAGGAATTCGGCGACGAACTGCTCCAGCCCCGGGGTCACGCCGACGTGCTGCTTCTTGACGTAGATGAACATCGAGCGGGAGATCGGATATTCGCCCGAGGCGATGGTCTCCAGCGTCGGCATGACGCCGTTGACGCTGTGCGCCTTCACCGTGTCGTTGTTCTGCTCGAGGAAGGAGTAGCCGAAGGCGCCGGTCGAGCCGGGGGTGCGGGTCAGGGTCTGGACGATGGCGTTGTCATTCTCGCCGGAATCGACCCAGGCGCCGTCCTCGCGCAGGGTGTGGGCCAGGGTCTCGAACCGGTCTTCGTCGCTCTCGGCCAGGGCCGCCAGCGCCGGGATGGCCTTGGCCGACGGGGCCATGGCCAGCTCCAGCCAGGAATCGCGCGTGCCCGAGGTCGGCGGCGGGCCGTAGACCAGGATGCGGGTCGCGGGCAGGCCCGGATTGACCTGGTTCCAGGTGGTGTTGGGGTTGGGGATGAAGGTCCCGTTCGGGCCGGGCACTTCCTTGGCGAGGGCCAGGTAGAGGTCATCGCCGGAGAAGCCGTAGTCAGGCGCGTTGCGGGCGGTGGCGATGACGAGGCCGTCGAAGCCGATCTTGAGCTCGACGATGTCGGTGACGCCATTGGTCCGGCACAGTTCGAACTCCGAGGCCTTCATCCGGCGCGAGGCGTTGGCGATGTCCGGGGTGTTGGGGCCGACGCCCTTGCAGAAGGCCTGGATGCCGCCGCCGGTGCCGAGGGACTCGATGCGCGGCGCGGCGCCGCCCGAGGTGCGGGCGAAATTCTCGGCCACGCGGGTGGCGAAGGGGAAGACGGTCGAGGAGCCCGCGGCCCAGATGCCGGCGCGGGCGGTCTGGTTGCCGGCGGACTGGTCGTTTCCGCAGGCGCCGAGGGCGAGCAGGGCGATCGCCGAGGCGGCGGCGAGGAGTGTGCGGGTCATCGTCAGTCTCCGGATGGATGGGCGCTGGGGCCGCTTAGACCAGAGGATTGTGACGGTTGGGCGAAGGGGAGGGATGAGGGATTAGGGATTAGGGATCAGGGTGAGGAAGATCGGGCACGGCGCTCTGGATCAAGCTCCCCGACCCTGGCTCAGCCCCTAATCCCTAATCCCTAATCCCTAATCCCTGATCCCTAATCCCTCATCCCTAGATATGGATGGCGTGCCCCAGCGCCCGCAGCGACGCCTCGTGGAAGGCCTCGCCCATGGTCGGATGGACGTGGATGGTCCCGGCCACGTCCTCCAGCACCGCGCCCATCTCCAGCATCTGGGCGAAGCTGTTGGACAGTTCGGAGACATGCTGGCCGACGGCCTGGAGGCCCAGCAGGCGGTGGTCGGTCTTCGACGCCAGAACGCGGACGAAGCCGCCGTCGTCGCCGGCTTCGAGCGCCAGGGCCCGGCCGATGGCCGCCAACGGGAAGACGGCGGTGATGACGTCGTCGCGGCCCTCGACGTCCTGCGGGCCGAGGCCGGCGGAGACGATCTCGGGCTCGGTGAAGCAGACCGCGGCGATGGTCACGGGGTCGAAGCGCTTGTCATGGCCGGCGATGATCTCGGCGACGATCTCGCCCTGGGCCGAGCCCTTGTGGGCCAGCATGGGCTCGCCGGTCAGGTCGCCGACGGCCCAGACGTTGCGCATGCTGGTCGCGCAGCGGTCGTCGATCTTCACGAACGGCCCGGCCATGGCCACGCCCATGTTCTCCAGACCCCAGCCCTTCGTCCGCGGGCGGCGACCGACGGTGACGAGGACCTTGTCGGCCTTGAGCTTGAGGGCCTGACCGTCCTTCGTGGTGATGTTGAGCTGGCCGTTTTCGAACGACCCGGCTTTCGCGCCGAGGTGCAGTTCGACGCCGTGCTTCTCCAGCCATTTGGCGACCGGATCGGTCAGGGCCTTGTCGTAGAGCGGCAGCAGGCGGTCGGCCATTTCGACGATGGCGACCTCGGCTCCCAGTTTGCGGAAGGCGATGCCGAGCTCGAGCCCGATATAGCCGCCGCCGACCACGACCAGCTTGCCGGGCACCGTGTCCAGCGACAGGGCCTCGGTCGAGGAGATGACGTCGCCGCCGAAGGGCAGGAAGGGCAGTTCGACCGGCTCGGAGCCGGTGGCGAGGATGACGTGTTCAGCGCTGATGACGATGTCGCCGTCGGCGGTCTTCACCGTGCAGGTCTTGGCGTCCGAGAAGGTCGCCCAGCCATTGATGACCTTGACCTTGGCCCGCTTCAGCAGGCCCGCGACGCCGGCGTTCAGCTTGCGGACGATGCCGTCCTTCCACGCCACCGTCTGCGACAGGTCGATGGCCGGTTGGGCGGCGGTGATGCCGAGCGTGCCGCCGGCGGCGGCCCTGGCCACCGTCTCGAATTTCGAGGCGGCGTGGATGATGGCCTTGGAGGGAATGCAGCCGACGTTGAGGCAGGTGCCGCCGAGGCCGTCGCCGCCGTCGACCAGCACGGTGTCGAGGCCCAGCTGACCGCAACGGATGCCCGCGACATAGCCGCCGGTGCCGGCGCCGATGATGAGGACTTTGGTGGTGAGGGTCTGGGTCATTCGGTCTCGTTTATGCGGAGATCTCGCCATCGGCCGATCATCGCTTCCGCGTCTGGGCCGGACGGCTGGATATAGAGCAGTTCAGGATTTGCCTTGGCCGCGGGCGTCACGAAGATCGTAACCGGCATTCCGTTTCGCGGCCCCTGACCCTGTTCCCAGTCGATCAGGAACGGGAAATATTTGGCGCAGCTGCCGGTTTCAAAACGCAACGGCCAATGCCGCGGGCCCGGTGCGCCCCAGACCTCCGCGGTTTTTCTCACCGTGAAGGTGGTGAGCGGCTCGTCCTGGCGACCGACGACATCGGTCATGACTCCCTGATAAATCGAAGTCACTTCCTCCAGATAGGCGCGCTCCTCCCGCTCAAAAAACGCTTTGGCGTCTCCGGGCGGAGGCGAACACGCGAAGGCGCCGCCGACCCACATCGCCGCGGCGAAAACTCCGAGTCCGAGCGTGCGCCGGGCCGTCATTCGCCTCACCCCATCCACAGCGTCGCGGGATGCTCCAGCAGGCCCTTGATGCGCTGCACGAAGACCGCCGCGTCGTGGCCGTCGACGATGCGGTGATCGAAGCTGGAGGACAGGTTCATCATCTTGCGCACGACCATCTGGCCGTCCTTGACCACCACCCGTTCGGCGATCTTGTTGGGGCCGACGATGGCGACCTCGGGGTGGTTGATGATCGGCGTGTGGATGACCCCGCCCAGCGTCCCCAGCGAGGTGATGGTGATGGTCGAGCCGGTCAGCTCGTCGCGTTTGGCCGAGCCGTCCTTGGCCGCGCCCGAGACGCGGGCGATCTCCAGCGCCGTGTCCCAGGGATCGCGCGCCTCGGCGTGGCGGACCACGGGGACCATCAGGCCGTTCGGCGTCTGGGCGGCGATGCCGATGTGGACGGCGGCGTGGGTGGTCAGGACCCCGGCCTCGTCGTCGTAGTGCGAATTGATGGTCGGCTGGTCGCGCAGGGCCACGACCATGGCGCGGGCGATGAAGGGCAGGACGTTGAGCTTGGGCTGGTCCTTCGATTTCCGCGCGTTGAGATGGGCGCGGAGTTCCTCGAGGGCGGTGACGTCGATCTCCTCCACATAGGTGATGTGGGGAATGCGGCGGACGCTCTCGGCCATCTTCTCAGCGATCTTGCGGCGGACGCCGATGATGCGGGTGACGGTGGTTCCTTCGTGCCGCTCGTAGGCGGAGGAGGACGATGCTCCGGGTGCGGACGCTCCGCGGCCGCCGGACGCGACATACGCATCGAGATCGCCGTGCTCGATGCGGCCAGCCGGGCCGGAGCCGGGGACGTACTGGAGCTCGACGCCGAGATCGCGGGCGCGGTTGCGGACGGCGGGCGAGGCCAGCGGGCGCTGGCCCGCGGTACGGGTGGTGAAGGCTTCCGCGACAGGTTTGGCGGGCGCAGTCGTCGAAGTCTTCGAAGCCGTCTTCGGCGTCTCCGAATTCACAGGCGCGGGCGTAGCCGAATTCTCCGGCGCCTTTGCGGGGGTCGCCGATGCCGCGACATTGCCTTTTCCTTCGACGCTGAACGACACCAGCGGCCCGCCGACGGCGAGTTGCTGGCCCGGCTCGCCGTGCAGGGCGACGACGGTTCCGGCGACGGGCGAGGTCAATTCGACGGTGGCCTTGTCGGTCATGATGTCGGCGACGATCTGGTCCTCGGCGACGACGTCGCCGACCTTGACGTGCCAGCCGACCAGTTCGGCCTCGGCGGTGCCTTCGCCGACGTCGGGGAGCTTGAAGACGTAGTTGCCAGAAGAGGACGGAGTCGCCCCCTCCGTCGCCTTCGGCGCCACCTCCCCACTGACGTGGGGAGGAGAAACCGTCTCCTCCCCATCGCCCTGCGATGGGGAGGTGGCGCGGCGCGCTTGCGCCGTGACGGAGGGGGCGACGCGGGCGTCGGAAGCCGACGCGTTCCCCGCGCCCTCGACCTCGAACTCCACCAGCGGCGAGCCGACGGCCAGTTGCTGGCCGGGTTCGCCATGGGCGGCGGTGACGCGACCGGCGACGGGCGAGGTCAGTTCGACCGTGGCCTTGTCGGTCATGATGTCGGCGATGATCTGGTCCTCGGCGACATGATCGCCGACCTTGACGTGCCAGGCGACCAGCTCGGCCTCGGCCGTGCCTTCGCCGACGTCGGGCAGTTTGAAGACGTAGCGGCCCATCTCAACGCCCTCCGGTCATGACGGCCTTGAGGGCCGTGGCGACCCGCTCGGGTCCCGGGAAATATTCCCACTCGAAGGCGTGGGGATAGGGGGTGTCCCAGCCGGTCACCCGCGCGATCGGCGCCTCGAGCTGGTAGAAGCAGCGCTCCTGGACCAGGGCGCTCAGCTCCGCTCCGAACCCGGACGTTTTCGGCGCCTCGTGGACGATGACGCAGCGGCCGGTCTTCTTCACCGAGGCCTCGATGGTCTCGATGTCGAGCGGCACGAGGGTGCGCAGATCGATGACCTCGGCGTCGACGCCGGCGTGTTCGGCCCCGGCCAGGGAGACCCAGACCATGGTGCCGTAGCAGAGGATGGTGACGTCGGAGCCTTCGCGCATGACGCGGGCCTTGCCGATCGGCTCGACGTATTTGCCGGTCGGGACCTGGGCCAGGTCCTGGGCCTTCCACGGCGAGACGGGCTTCTGGTGCCAGCCGTCGAAGGGACCGTTGTAGAGGCGTTTGGGCTCGAAGAAGATGACCGGATCGTCGTCCTCGATGGCCGCGGTCAGCAGGCCCTTGGCGTCATACGGATTGGAGGGGATGACGACCTTGAGGCCCGCGATGTGGGTGAACAGGCTCTCGGGGCTCTGCGAGTGCGTCTGGCCGCCAAAGATCCCGCCGCCGTAGGGGCTGCGCACCACGATGGGCGAGGTGAACTGGCCGGCCGAGCGATAGCGCAGCTTGGCCGCCTCGGAGACGATCTGGTCGTAGGCCGGATAGATGTAGTCGGCGAACTGGATCTCGACGACCGGGCGCAGGCCGTAGGCGCCCATGCCGATGGCGGCGGCGACGATGCCGCATTCGCTGATCGGGGCGTCGAAGCTGCGGGTCAGGCCGTGCTTCTGCTGCAGCTGGTCGGTGACGCGGAAGACGCCGCCGAAATAGCCCGCGTCCTCGCCGAAGCTGAGGACGTTGGGGTCCTCGGCCATCTTGACGTGCAGGGCCGAGTTCAGCGCCTGGATCATGTTCATCGGCATGACGGCGGCGGCGGTCGGGGCCTCGGACTTCGGGGCGTGGTTCTGGTCGACCATGTCGGGCTCGACACCGTCGACGCGGTCGGATTGGGTGAAGGTGGTTTGCTCGCTCATGATCAGACCCCCACCTCGCGGCGCTGTTCGGTGATGCGCCAGTCCTCGGTGGCATAGACCTCCTCGAACATGGTCTTCACCGAGGGGCGCGACTGGCCGAGGGTGCCGATGGCCTCGGACTCCTTGCCGGCGGCGCGGACCTGGTCGACGGCCTCGGCCTCGGCGGCGGCCTGCTGTTCGTCGGACCATTCGCCGAGGGCGATCAGGTGCTGTTTCAGGCGGGCGACGGGGTCCCCGAGCGGCCATTTGTCGTGCTCGTCGGCGGGGCGGTAGCGGCTGGGGTCGTCCGAGGTCGAGTGCGGGGCGCCGCGGTAGGTGAACAGTTCGATGACGGTCGCGCCCTGGTTCGAGCGGGCCCGCTCCTCGGCCCACTGGGTCGCCGCCCAGACGGCGAGGAAGTCGTTGCCGTCGACGCGCAGGGCCGGGAGGCCGTAGCCGATGGCCTTGGAGGCGAAGGTGGTCTCGAGCCCGCCGGCGATGCCCATGAAGGACGAGATGGCCCACTGGTTGTTGACGATGTTGAGGATCACCGGGGCGCGATAGACCGAGGCGAAGGTCAGGGCGTTGTGGAAATCGCCCTCGGCCGTGGCGCCGTCGCCGATCCAGGTGATGGCGATCTTGTCGTCGCCCTTGTAGGCGCTGGCCATGGCCCAGCCGACGGCCTGGGGCACCTGGGTGCCGAGGTTCCCCGAGATGGTGAAGAAGCCGTAGTCCCGGGCCGAATACATGATCGGCAGCTGGCGGCCCTTGATGGGGTCGGAGGCGTTGGAATAGATCTGGTTCATCATGGTCGCGAGCGGATAGCCGCGCGCGATCAGCAGGCCCTGCTGGCGGTAGGTCGGGAAGCCCATGTCCTCGCGGGACAGGATCATGCCCTGGGCCACCGCAATGGCCTCTTCGCCGGTGCATTTCATATAGAAGCTGGTCTTGCCCTGGCGGTGGGCGCGATGCATCCGGTCGTCGAAGGCCCGGGTCAGGATCATGGCCTTGAGGCCCCGACGGAGGGTGTCTGCGTCCAGCTTCGGATTCCACGGACCCAGGGCCTGGCCGTCGTCGTCCAGCACCCGGATCAGGCGGAAGGCGTGGTCGCGCATGTCGAAGGGCGCGGTCGAGACCTCGGGACGCGGGACGACGCCCGCGGGGTCCAGCTTCAGATGACTGAAGTCGGTGGGGTCTCCGGGCCGGCCCGAAGGCTCGGGCACCCGCAAAGACAAGGCCTGGCTATTGAGCTTCTTCATTCGTCCTGCCGTCCGGTTGATCCGACCGCGTTTCCTGATCGGGATTTAGCACGACGCCACAGGCAAGGCTCGCCTGAATTTGACCTTGCACTGTGCCGATCAGAGGTATTTTATTGCGCCATAACAAGATCAGGAGAAACGCCTTGGCTGACGATCTGGATCCCGTCGACGCCCGAATTCTGGACATCCTGCAGCAGGACGCCGGTTTATCCGTGGCCGAGGTGGCGGACCGGGTCGGCCTGTCCGCCTCGCCCTGCTGGCGGCGCATCAAGAGACTGGAGGATACGGGCTTCATTCGCAAGCGGGTGACCCTGCTCGACGCGACCAAGCTGGGCCTGGATTTCGAGGTCTACGCCATCGTCAAGCTGAGCCTGCCCTCGACCGACAACCTCGACATCTTCGAGGCCGCCGTGGCCGGCTGGCCCGAGGTGGTGCAGTGCGCCACCATCACCGGGCGCGAGGACTATGTGCTGCGGATCATCACCTCGGACATGCACGCCTTCGACCAGTTCCTGCGTCTGAAGCTGCTCAGCCTGGGCATCGTCTCCGACTGCGAGAGCCACATCGTCACGCGCGGGGTGAAGAATGTGACCGCCCTGCCCCTTGGCATCGTCACCCCTCACGTCGGATAGTCCCCTTCGGCGCGCGCCGCGCCGAAGGGGATTCGACATGATCGAGATGGTGATCGACGCCCGCCGCAAGGATCTGGGCGGGTTCGAGGTGGGACGCGTCCTGCCGTTCCACGCCCGGCGCATGGTCGGGCCCTTCATCTTCCTGGACCAGATGGGGCCCGCCGAGTTCGCGCCGGGGTCGGAGGCGATCAATGTCCGGCCGCATCCGCATATCGGCCTGTCGACCCTGACCTATCTGTTCGAGGGCGAGATCATGCACCGGGACAACACCGGGGCGAGCCAGGCCATCCGCCCCGGCGAGGTCAACTGGATGACCGCCGGCAAGGGCATCGTCCATTCCGAGCGCACCGATCCGCTGAAGAGGGCCACGGGCGGCCCGATGCACGGCATGCAGGCGTGGATCACCCTGCCGGACGAGGCCGAGGAGACCGATCCGCGGTTCCACCATCACGCCGAGGAAGACCAGCCCGCCTATGAGAACGGCGGCCTGTTCGCGCGGCTGGTGGCGGGCGAGGCCTATGGCGCCAAGGCCGCCGTACCGGTGTCGTCGCCGCTGTTCTATGTGCACTGGGAGCTGGCCGAAGGGGTGCGCACCGCGCCCCCGCCGGGCCGGGGCGCTGGAGGGTATTCGGAACGGGCGCTGTATGTGGCGAAGGGCGAGATCGAGGTCGGGGACCGGATCTTCCACGCGGGCCAGATGATCGTGCTGGAGCCGACGGCCGAGCCGACCATCCGGGCGATCAAACCCTCCAGCGTCATGGTGCTGGGCGGCGAGCCGGTGGGTCCGCGCATCATCTGGTGGAATTTCGTCCATTCGAAGCAGGAACGGATCGATCAGGCCAAGGCCGACTGGAAGGCCGGGCGCATGACCCTGCCGAGCGAGGACGACGTGGAGTTCATCCCCCTGCCTGACACGCCCTCGACGCCCGAGCCGGCGCCGGCCGAAGTCAAGCCGGAGCCGACGCACCCGGTCTGAGGGCCGCTCTACTGTGGTGGCAGGCCGGAACGCCGGGCCACCCAGTCGACGACCGTCTTGAGGGCCTCGGGAGCGATGGTTTCCTCGATGGTTCCATACTCGGACGGGGCGCCGGTTCCGGCGGTCTGCATGAGGTGGTTCAGGTTCGGCAGGACGACGACCTCCGCGGCCGGCTGGACCCGGGCGAGAACCGGCGCATTCTGGTCGGCGGGCACTTGCAGGTCCTTGCCGCCGTAGATCGCCAGCATCGGAACATGCACGGCGGCGAGGGCCGGCGCGGGATCGTAGGCGACGAACCAGCGGTACCAGGCCGACACGATCGGCCGCACCGCCTCCTTCGCCTGGGCCTCCGTCATGCCCTCCGCCGTCAGAAGCGCGACCGTCTCCCGTTCCACGGCCGCGCCGTCGTCCTTGTTGCGGGCGACGGCGTCCATCAGGGCGCGCTGCCGGACGTTGCCGCTCTCGACCTGGGCCGGAGAGACGCCGGCCGCCGTCGCCAGACGCCGCTGCTGTTCCACCAGGATGTCGCCGCCCGTCACCGAGGTTCCGGCCAGCATGACGATCCAGGCGGGCTCGCCGCCGTCCTGCGCCACCATGGGGGCGATGAGGCCGCCCTCGCTGTGGCCGATCAGGCCGATACGGCGGGGGTCGATCTCGGGGCGGGTCCTGAGCCAGGCCAGGGCCGCCGCCGCGTCGGTGGCGAAGTCGGCGGTGGTTTCCGCGGGCGTCCCGCCGCCCGAACCGCCGACGCCCCGGTCGTCGTAACGCAGGACGGCGACGCCGCGCCGGGTCAGGGCGTCGGCCCAGACCAGGAAGGGCTTGTGATTGAAGAGGGTCTCGTCGCGGTCCTGGGCGCCCGAGCCGGTGATCAGGATCGCCGCGGGGAAGGGTCCGTCGCCCGGCGGCAGCGTCAGGGTCCCCGCCAGGGTGATGCCGGCCGCCGCGTTCGGGAAGGTCACGTCCTCGCTGCGATAGGGGAAGGGCGCCACCGGCGTCTGCGGCCGCGAGGGACCGGCGATCGAGGCGGTGTCGGCAGTGCGGGTCAGGACCACAGGCATGGCGGTCGCGCCCTGGGTCAGGGCGCCGGTGATGTTTCGTCCGTCCCCGGACAGGGAGCCTTCGAAGGTTGCGTGCACGGTCGGAACGGAGAAGCGGACTACGCCGCCCTCGAGGGCCGGCCCGATGGCGGGAATGCCGCTGGCGCCCTGATCCGGACTGTCGACGACGGCCGCGCCCGCGGCGTCGACGCGCAGGACGAGACGCAGGCTCTGCCCGCCGACGGAGAGGACGCCCTCCCATTGTCCGGCCAGTTGCGGTGCGGCCGCCGCCTGCAGCGCCGCCATGGCGATGATGGATGTCAGGATCATGGGTCAGCCCTCCGCCGACAGACTACGCCCCGCGCCGCGGCCGGCCAACCGGGCGGGTCTTGAATCGCAACCCGCAAACCCGATCTAGCGGGACATGACCGCATTCTCCGTTCTCGACCTGTCGCCCATCGTCGAGGGCGGCGACGCCCGACGCGCCCTGCTGGAGACCACCGCCTTCGCCCGGGCCGCCGACCGGCTGGGGTTCAAGCGCTTCTGGGTGGCCGAGCATCACAACATGCCGGGCATCGCCAGCGCCGCGACCGCCGTGGTGATCGGCCAGATCGCCGGGGCGACCGAGCGCATCCGCGTCGGCTCGGGCGGGGTCATGCTGCCCAACCATCCGCCGCTGGTGATCGCCGAACAGTTCGGGACGCTGGAGGCCCTGTATCCGGGCCGGATCGACCTCGGCCTCGGCCGGGCTCCGGGCACGGACGGCGAGACGGCCAAGGCGCTGCGCCGCTATTTCTCGGCCGCCGACCAGTTCCCGCGCGACGTGATGGAGCTGCAGGCCTTCCTCGACGATCCGGTCGAGGGCCAGCGGGTCACGGCCTGGCCGGGGGCCGGCGCGAAGGTTCCGATCTGGCTGCTGGGCTCCAGCCTGTTCAGCGCCGAGCTGGCGGCGCATCTGGGCCTGCCCTTCGCCTTCGCCAGCCATTTCGCGCCGGAGCTGCTGATGCAGGCGCTGCAGACCTATCGCGCCGGCTTCCGGCCCTCGAAGGCGCTGTCCCAGCCCTATGCGATGGCGGCGATCAATGTCTTCGCCGCCGAGGACGACGCGGCGGCGTTGCGCCTGTCGACCTCGATGCAGCAGGCTTTCGCGGCGGTCGTCACGGGCAAGCCGGGCAAGGTGAAGCCGCCGGTGGACGACATCACCCGGGTGCTGGACGCGCGTCAGATCGCAGCGGTGCATAGCCGGCTGACCTACGCCGCCATCGGCGGGCGCGAGACGGTGCGCGACAAGCTGGCCGCCTTCGTGAGCCAGACCGGCGTCGACGAGGTCATGGTCACCGGCATGGTGTTCGACATCGACGACCGCATCCGCAGCCTCGAGATCACGGCCGAGGCGGTCAGGGACCTCTGACCCTTCTCCCCTTGGGGGAGAAGGTGGCCCGTAGGGCCGGATGAGGGGTTGGCCAGATGCACACACCGGCAGCCCGCTGATCCCGAACATCCCCCTCATCCGAGCGGCTGCGCCGCCCACCTTCTCCCCCGGAGGGGAGAAGGGTCAGAGGGACGCCAGGAACTCCAGCAGCAGCCGGTTCACCGCGTCGGGTCGTTCCTGCTGGATCCAGTGGCCCGCCCCGGGGACGACGACCTGCATCCGCAGATCCGGCGCCCAATCCTTCAGCCCCGCCTCGTGCTGACCGGAATAGTTCCGCACCGGATCGCGCTCGCCGACCATGAAGGCGGCGGGGATGCGGATGCGGGCGTCCTGCAGGAAGGCGGTCGCGGCCCAGTTTCGGTCCAGATTGCGGTACCAGTCCAGCGGCCCCCTGAATCCGCCGGCCGAGAAGGCGGCGACATATTCCGCGAAATGCGTCTCGCTCATCCACGGCGGCAGGGTCGCGTCGTCGGGGACGGTGGAGATGAAGCTCTGGCCCTCGGGGATGAAGCCGGTCGACTGGCGACCGTCCGGGGTCGCGCCGTCGTAGGCGTGGAACATCTTGCGCAGGGCCGTGGCCGGGTCGGCGTCGAACGCCTGATGGGCGTCGGCGGCCTGGAAGCGGCTGATGTAGAGGTCGCCCAGGCCGAGCCGCTTCGAGATCGCGGCCATGGCCGCCGTCGGCGGGCCCTTGGGCCGGCGCGGCTGGAACGGCACGGACAGGCCGAAGACGGCGCGGAACAGATCGGGCCGCGTCAGGGCGCAATGCCAGGCCACCGGCGCGCCCCAGTCGTGACCGACGACGACGCAGGAGGTCTCGCCCAGGGCCCGGACCAGGTCGACCATGTCGCCGACGAGCTGGAGGATGGAATAGTCCGCGGCCTCGACCGGCTTGTCGGTCCCGCCGTAGCCGCGCATGTCGGGGGCGACGGCGTGGAAGCCGGCTGCGGCGAGGGCTGCGACCTGGGCGCGCCAGCTGATCCCCAGCTCGGGAAAGCCGTGGATCAGCAGCACCAGCGGGCCGGCGCCGGCCTCGAGGATCTGCTGGTTGAGACCGTCTGTCTGGATGTGGCGGGTTTGCATCCGGGCAACGGATCACTCGCGAACCGATCAGGCAAGCGTCTCCTCCCTGTTCGCGAAGCGAATGGGGAGGGGGGAGGAAACTGAGTTACAGCGTCACGCCCGTCGTGCGCATAATCTCCGCCCGCAGCTCGGGCATGCCGTCGCCCTTTTCGGCCGAGGTGACGATGACGGCGGGATAGGCGGCGCCGCGTTTGGACACGCCCTTCAGCGTCTCGGCCTGGACCTTTTCGGCCTCGCCCTTCTTGAGCTTGTCGGCCTTGGTGAGGATGATCTGGTAGCTGACGGCGGCGAGGTCGAGCGCATCCAGCGCCTCGTCATCGACCTTCTTCAGGCCGTGGCGCGCGTCGATCAGCAGATAGACGCGCTTCAGCGTGACCCGCCCGCGCAGATAGTCGCGGCCCAGGTCCTGGAATTTCCTCACCGTCGACTTCGACGCCTTGGCCCAGCCGTAGCCGGGCAGGTCGACCAGCCGCAGCTTGCCGTCGAGGTCGAAGAAATTGACCTCGCGCGTGCGGCCCGGCTCGTTCGAGGCCCGGGCCAGCTTGTGCATGCCGACCAGGCCGTTGATCAGGCTGGACTTGCCGACATTGGAGCGGCCCGCGAAGGCGATCTCGGGCAGGTCGGGATCGGGCAGCTGCTCGATCTTGGCGCACCCCATGACGAAGGTGGCGGGACGCGCGAACAGGATGCGCCCCTGCTCCAGCTCTTCGGGGGTGAAGTCGTCCAACTCAGGCCTTCGCCTTCTTCAGCCGGTCGATGAAGGTGTCGATCGGGTTCTCGGCCTTCAGGCGGTGCATGATCACATATTGCTGGAGGATGGTCAGGATGTTGGACCACGCCCAGTAGATCAGCAGGCCGGCCGGGAAGGTGGCCATGATGAAGGTGAAGACGATCGGCATCAGCTGGAAGATGCGGCGCTGCATCGGATCCGGCGCCGGCGGACTCATCGCCATCTGCAGCCACATGGTCAGACCGTAGAAGATGGCCAGGATGCTGAGCGCGAAGGTGCCGGTCAGATAGCCGCCGATCAGCGGGGCCGACGACGGATCCCACGGGATCAGGCCGAACAGGTTCCAGATCGTCGAGGGATCGGGCGCCGACAGGTCGCGGATCCAGCCGAAGAAGGGCGCGTGCCGCATCTCGATGGTCACGAACAGCATCTTGTAGACGGCGTAGAAGACCGGAATCTGCAGCAGCAGCGGCAGACAGCCCGCCAGCGGATTGATCTTCTCCTTCTGATACAGCGCCATCAGCTCCTTCTGCTGGGCGGCCGGATCGTCGGGGTGTTTCTTCTTCAGCTCCTCCATCTTGGGCTGGAGGGTGCGCATCTTCGACATGCTCTCGTAGCTCTTGTTGGCGAGCGGGAACATGATCAGGCGCACGGTCAGGGTCAGGCCCAGGATGGCCAGGCCGAAGTTTCCGAAGATGCCGTAGAAAAATTCGATCAGCAGGAAGATCGGGCGCGTCAGGAAGAACAGGAAGCCCCAGTCGATCGCATAGATGAAGCGCGGAAGGCTCAGGTCCTTCTCATAGGCGGACAGGATCTCGTTGCGCTTGGCCCCGGCGAACAGGCGCTGCGTCTCGGTCACCTGACGGCCCGGCGCGATGGTGCGGGCCTGGCCCAGCATGGTGGCCGAGTGGATGTCGGCGTGACCGGCGTCGGTGACGCGGAAGGCGGCCTGGATGCGCTCGTCCTGCTGCGGGATCAGGGCGGCGAGCCAGTATTTGTCGGTGATGCCCATCCAGCCGCCGGTGGACGTGTGCTCCTGCACCGGCTTCTTGGCCCAGGCTTTGTATTTGAGCTGTTCGGTGGTGTATTTTCCGTCGGCGCCGAAGGTGCCGATGCCGCCTTCGTGCAGGATCTGGGTCTTGCCCAGGACGTCCGGCACGCCTTGCCGCTCGACCCGGCCCCACGGCGCGATGGTGATCGGCTGGGCGCTGAAGTTGGCGACGGTGTCGGTGACGGTGAACAGATACTGGTCGTCGATGGCGATGCGGCGCGTGAACCGCAGGCCCGCGCCGTTGTCCCAGGTCAGGGTGACAGGGGTGGCGGGCGTCAGGGTCGCGCCCTCGGTCAGGCGCCACGGCGTCTGCGGGCCGGGCACGCCGCCCGGGACGTTGGGTCCGTTCCAGCCGAACTGGGCCTGGTAGGCGTGGCGCATGCCCTCGGGGCGGAACAGCTCGACAGCCGGCGAACCCTCTTCGATGGTTTCCTGATATTTGGTCAGGAACAGGTCGTCGATCCGCGCGCCGCGCAGCGACAGCGAGCCGGTGACGGTGCCCGTCTGGATCGGCACGCGGGCCCCGCCGCGCCCGAGGGCGACCGTGCGGTCGGTCGTGAAGACGACCGCGCCGGGCGACGGCGCCGCCGTCGGCGCGGCCGTGGTCTGTTCGGCGGCGGCCTGCTGCGCGGCCTTCCGGCGCTCGGCCTGGGGCTGCATGACGAAATAGCTGTAGGCCATCAGCATGATGGCCGCGATCACGACGAAGATGATCGTGTTTCGGCTGTTGTCTTGAGGAGGCATGGAGATCAGGAATCCTGGCCGGCGTTTGCGGGCGTCGTGGGCGCCGTCTTTGGCGCCGGCCGCGGGGTCGCGAGCCTTGTAAGCGCCGATTTCACATCGTCAAGCAAACGGTCCCAGGGACGGTCGGCCGTGCCCGCGCGGGCGATGAAGACATAGTCGCTGCCGGAGACCGCCAACAGGGGCGCCATGGCCCGCGCGGCCTCCCTGAGGCGGCGCTTGGCGCGATTGCGGATGACGGCGTTGCCGACCTTGCGCGTGGCGGTGAAACCCAGCCGCACGAGGGGCTGGCCGTCGCCCCGGTCCAGCCGCTGCACGACCACGGCGCCGCGGGCCTCTGAAACGCCCTTCGCGGCCGCCAGGAACTGGGGCCGCGAAGTCATGCGTTCGATTTTGAAAAGATCGGCCATGCGCCCGAGCACAGGCGCCGGACGACTTAGGCCGTCAGGCGCTTGCGGCCCTTGGCGCGACGCCGCGCAACGATCTTCTGGCCGTTCTTGGTGGCCATCCGCGAACGGAAGCCGTGTCGGCGCTTGCGCACGAGTCGCGACGGCTGATAGGTCCGCTTCACGTTCGGCTCCTGGGACTGAATACAGAGGGGCGACGGAAAGACGTCCGTCGCGGGAAGGGCGGGCGTATAAGCGGCAGGGTCTGAACTGTCAACGCCAACAGGCCCTTCGGCGGAGAGAGAATGAACCGGTTCAAACGCTTTGCGCCTCTGATCGTACTGGCCGGCGTCATCGCCCTGATCTTCGCCATGGGCTGGAACCGCTATCTGTCGCTCGACACCCTGCGCGACCATGGCCAGACCTTCCGTGACTTCACCGCCGAAAATTATCTCGTCAGCCTGCTGATGCTGATGGCGGTGTTCGCCATACTGACGGCCAGCGTGGTGCCGGGCGTCTTCTTCGTCACCATCACCGCCGGCTATCTGTTCGGGCCCTGGGTGGGAGGCGTCTCCACCTCCATCGCCGCCACCGTCGGCGCCCTGATCGTCTACGCCGTGGCCCGCTCGGCGCTGGGCGAGGCGCTGCGCCGCAAGGCCGCCCGCGACCTGGGCCTGATGAAGAAAATCTGCGACGCCATCGACCGGGACACCTTCTGGTACGTGCTGGCCTCGCGCCTGGCCGTGGTCGTGCCCTTCCATATGATCAATGTGGCGGCGGGCGTCATGGCGGTGCGGCTGGCGCCCTATACGGTCGCCACCGTCATCGGCCTGTTGCCGGCCCACATCATCTACTGCTGGATCGGGTCGCGGCTGAACCAGCTGCTGACGACCAACCCGAATCCGGACTTCCAGGCCCTGTTCGGCCAGTTCTGGGCCCCGATGGCGGGCGTCTTCGTGCTGGCGGTCGTGTTGCCGTTCGGCATGAAGGGCCTGCAGAAGCTCCTCGGTTCAAGGGTTTCGACGTGAACGGCGCAGCTTTTGGCCCGAGCCTTGCGTTAAGCGGCGCATGAACCGCTTCCGGCCCCTGCTGAGCGATATCCGGCGGGCCCTGCGCGTGCCCGCCGACTGGCGCGAGCGGGCGAAATTCCACGCGCCCGACGCCCTCGCCTGGCGGCTGTTGCTGCTGACCTTCGGCTTCACCGTTGTGGTGGAGATCCTGATCATCGTCCCCAGCGCGGCCAGCTTCCACGAGCGCTGGCTGCTGGACCGGCTGCAGTCGGCGGAACTGGCCTCGGTCGGGGTCGAGGCCCTGCCCTATTCCGCCGTCGAGGACGACGCCGCCGAGCAGCTGCTGGCCATCGGCGGGGTGCAGGCCGTGGTCGTTGGCGATCAGGGCGTGCGCCGGCTGCTGCTGCAGGCCCCGAACCTGCCCCGCACGCCCGATCTGATCGATCTGCGTCAGAGCCGGCCCGTGGCCCGCACCATGGACCCGTGGCGCACCCTGTTCGGCCACCCGGACCGGTCGATCCGGGTGCAGGCCCGGCCGCGCTATCGCTCGGGCGACTTCATCGAGATTCTGGCCCCGGCCCAGCCGTTGAAACAGGAGCTTCGCGCCTTCCTGTTGAACAGCCTGCTGATGTCGCTGCTGATCTCGCTGGTCGCGGGCGGATTGCTGTACGGCGGTCTGGCCTTCCTGGTGCTGCAGCCGCTGCGGCGGGTGACCCGCTCGATCGAGCATTTCGCCCTCGATCCGGAGGCGGAAGGCGATCCGCCCAGCGACCGGCACGACGAAATCGGCCGGGTCGAGCGCGAGCTGGCGCGGATGCAGGAAGAGGTCCGCGTCTCGCTGCGGTCCCGCGCCCGGCTGGTGGCCCTGGGCGAGGCGGTGGCCAAGATCAATCACGACCTGCGCAACATGCTGACCTCGGCCCAGCTGGCCTCCGAGCGACTGGCCGATTCGCCCGATCCCGAAGTCGCCCGCGTCCTGCCGCGGCTGGAACGGGCGCTCGGGCGCGCCGCCGCCCTGTCCCGCAATGTGCTGGAGTACGGCAAGAGCGAGGAGCCGATCCCGCAGCGGGTCCGCATCCCCCTCGCCCCCGCCATCGCCGCGGCGGCGGAGGACGCCGGCCTGACCGCCGAGGGCGTGCGCCTGACCAAGGCTATTCCCGCCCGCTTCGCCGTCCAGGCCGATCCCGACCAGCTGCACCGCATCCTCGTCAATCTGATGCGCAACGCCCGTCAGGCCATCGAGGGCGACGCCACCCGGCGCAGCGGCCGCAAGGGCGTGGTGCGGGTGACGGTCGCGGGCGAGGACGGCCACTGCGTCATTCGCCTCGCCGACGACGGGCCCGGCATTCCGCCCCGGCTGTCGGAAAGCCTGTTCGAACCCTTCGTCAGCGGCCGCGCCTCGGACGGGGCCGGTCTGGGCCTGGCGATCTCGCGAGAGCTGGCGGCCAGCCACGGCGGCGAGCTGACGCTGGTCGAGACCGGGCCGACGGGCACCACCTTCGAACTGCGCCTGCCGCACTGAAGGCGCCACGGCTCGAAATCGCGCGACCGGCGTTATGTCTGGCGAAGCGTCGCGAAACGACTACGCTTCGCCAGAAGGAGGCCCTCATGATCCGCTTCACCCTGACCGCCGGCGCCGCGCTTGTCCTGGCCGCCGCCCCCGTGCTGGCCCAGACCACGCCGCCGCAGGCCGCCGTCTCGGCCAAGCCGGCGGTCGCGCCGACCACCCCGGGCTCGGAGGAATGGCTGCGTCAGCGCGGCGAAAGCTATCGGGCCGCCCCGGACGCCGTGCAGGACCCCACCGAGGTCGCCGAGACCATCCGGCTGAACGCCGGGATCGCCGCCCGCAACGCCGCCGCGGAACGGGCCGAGGCCGAAGCCGCCGAAACCTACGAACGGCAGAGCGCCCAATGGCGCGAGGAAGCCGCGCGGGCCGAGACGCAGCGCGCCCAGTATGAAGCGGACCTCGCCGCCGCCAACTCGGCCCGGGCGGCATACGAACGGGCTCGCGCCGCCTGGGAGGCCGAGGTCGCGGCCTGCGAGCGCGCCCGCCGCGTCTGCGTCACGACCCCGCCCCCGAAATACTGACGCGCGGGTCATCTTTCGGCGCGCCGCGCCGTAGCTTCAGGCGAGGCCGTTGCGCCCCGCCGGGGCGCGTGAGACGGTCCTGACGAACGGGCGGGGAAGGACCATGACCGACATCGCCACGGAACCGCCTGCGGAGGGCGTCGCCGGGACCGCGGGCCGGCGCGCGGATCGCGCCCTGTCCGGCGGTCGCACCGACACCTTTCGTCACCCGCCGCTGGTGCGGATCAGCCACTGGCTGAACGTCGTCGCCGTGGTGGTGCTGATCATGAGCGGGCTGAACATCCTGCTGGCCCATCCGCACCTGTACTGGGGCGTGCGGTCGACCTTCGCCGACCCGTGGATCAGCATCCCGCCGCTGCCGAACTGGCTGCTGATCCCGCAGGGCCGCAATCTGGCGGAGGCGCGGAACTATCATTTCCTGTTCGCCTGGATCTTCGTCGCCAACGGGCTGGTCTATCTGGCCTACGGCTTGCTGACCGGCCGGTTCCGCCGCCGCATCTGGCCGAGCGGGACGGAGCTGAAAGGGTTCGGCGCCTCGGTCGCCGAGCACGCCCGCTTCCGCTTCCCGACCGACGATCACGCCCGCACCTATAATGTGATCCAGAAGCTGACCTATGCGGCGATGATCCTGATCGTCCTGCCGCTGATGCTGGTCACCGGCCTGTCGATGTCGCCGGGGTTCAACGCCGTGGGCGGGGTGCTGCTGGAGATCATGGGCGGACGGCAGTCGGCGCGGACGCTGCATTTCATTTCGGCCGGGCTGATCGTCGGCTTCATCGTCGTCCATGTCGGTCTGGTGGTCTGGACGGGGCTGTTCAACAATATGCGGTCGATGATCACCGGCTGGTTCGTGATCCAGCCGCCGGGGTCGGTCGCCGGGCCGAAGCTGACCCGCAAGCGGCCGAGCGACGAGGGAGACGCCGCATGAACCGCCGCCGCTGGCTCACCGGCGCCGTGGGCGCCGCCGCGACCGCCCTGCTGTCCGCCTGCGGGCAGGCGGGGACCAGCCTGGCCGAACAGGCGCGGCGAATGGGCGAGGGGCTGACGCGGCGCGCCCAGAGGCTGCTGATCCCGCGCGACGCCCTGGCCCCGACCTACAGCCGGTCGGAGATTTCGCCGGACTTCCGCGCCAATGGCTCGGTCGATCCGGCGGCGGCCGACTATGTGGCGCTGAAGGCGGGCGGCTTCGCCGACTACCGCCTGATCATCGACGGCCTGGTGGAGCGCCCCCTGTCGCTGAGCCTGACCGATCTTCGGGCCCGCCCGGCGCAGAGCCAGATCACCAAGCACGACTGCGTCGAGGGCTGGACCTCGATCGCCGAATGGACCGGGGTGCGGCTGGAGACCCTGCTGGACGAAGCCGGACTGAAGCCCGAGGCCCGGTACATCGTCTTCCACTGTTTCGACGCCCTGGATCAGCGCGAGGACGGCGACCGCTATTACGAGAGCATCGACCTGGTCGACGCGCGGCACCCCCAGACCATCCTCGCCTGGGCCATGAACGGCGAGACCCTGCCGGTCCCCCACGGGGCCCCGCTGCGGCTGAGGGTCGAGCGGCAGATCGGCTACAAACACGCCAAATACATCCGGCGGATCGAGGCGGTCGAAAGCTTCGCCCACATCGGCGGCGGCAAGGGCGGCTATTGGGAAGACCGGGGGTATGAGTGGTTTGCGGGAATATGACCTGAAACGAGTTTGGCCGGCAAAGAGAACGGCTGGACCCTTGTCGAGATTTGGACGGGCGCTTGCGCTCGCAGCATCCCTTATCCCGGCCATTGCGAACGGGCAGGAGTTGGTCAATCCGAGCTGGGCTGTGATGCCTGATGCCGACGCCATGTCTGAAGCCTATCCGGCATTCGCTTACATGGCGGGCCTGGAAGGCGCCGCCACCTTGCGCTGCGCGGTCGCACCGGACGGCGTGTTGTCGCTTTGCCGAGTCGACGAAGCTCGTCCAGCAGGACTGGGGTTCGACCGGGCCGGGTTGTCGGTGGCTTCTCTGTTCCGGGCCAGTCCGGCACGGCTTGACGGCTCAACGATCACCAGCTCGGTCCGGTTCACCATCCGCTTTCAAACAGGCGAGGTAGAAGCGCCGCTGCCTTGGACCGGTCCGGAGCCGACGCCCGAACACCTCGCCGCCACCCGCGAGTTCGTGGAACAGCTTGAGTCCTGGAAGCTGCGGGGCGATGAGGAGATCGAGACCATGAACCTCGATGTCGACCCCGACCGCGAACCAAGAGTCCGGGCGATCTTTCTCGCCGTAAAGGCCGAGTTTCTCGAACGTGAAAAAGAGACCGGAACCCTTTTTCTGGCGCGGCTTCTGACACCCGAACAACTTGCCGACGCTGTGGCCGGTCGGGGCGATCAACCTGTCCCACCGGACGAGCTCTATATCCGAGCCAGCGATGCTTGGGACCAGATGGGCATCGATTCCGGCCAGCGGTTAAAACAGCTATACTGCGCGGAGTTTGATTGTCGAACGGGCTCGCCAGTGTCTCCGGCCACGTCAACTCCGTAGCCATTCATCGAATCCGCTCCCGACCCTGCCGCCAGCTGACGCTGATCAGGCCTCCGTCCCTTCCTTCCGCTTCTGCATCATGGCGTCGAAGCTGCCCCAGACGCCTTCGGCGCCGTGCCAGGCGCCGGTGGTGGCGGCCTTGGAGTATTCGGTGGCGCGGGCCTCGAAGAAGTTGGCGTGCTCGACGCCCGACAGCAGGGACTGCAGCCACGGCAGCGGGTTTTCCTTGACGCCGTAGATCTCGGGCAGCTGCAACTGGCGCAGACGCCAGTCGGCGATGAAGCGGATGTACTGCTTGATGTCTTCCGGCGTCATGCCGTTGACCGGGCCCATCTCGAAGGCGAGGTCGATGAAGCGGTCTTCCATGTCGACCACGGTCTTGCAGCAGTCGACGATGTCGGCGGCGACCTGGGGGGTGACCGCGCCCGTCTCCTTGTTGAAGGCATGGTACAGCTTGATGATGCCGTCGCAGTGCAGGCTCTCGTCGCGGACCGACCAGCTGACGATCTGGCCCATGCCCTTCATCTTGTTCTGACGCGGGAAGTTCATCAGCATGGCGAAGCTGGCGAACAACTGGAGCCCTTCCGAGAAGCCGCCGAACATGGCGAGCGTCCGGGCGACGTCGGCATGGGTGTCGACCCCGAACTTGCCCATGAAGTCATGCTTGTCGCGCATGGCCTCGTACTCCATGAAGGCGCCGAACTCGCTCTCGGGCATGCCGATGGTCTCGAGCAGCAGGGCGTAGGCCGCGATGTGGATGGTCTCCATGTTGGCGAAGGACGCCAGCATCATCTTGACCTCGGTCGGTTTGAACACCCGACCGTATTTTTCCATGTAGTTGTCCTGGACCTCGATGTCGGCCTGGGTGAAGAAGCGGAAGATCTGGGTCAGCAGATTGCGCTCGTTGCCGGTCAGATTGACCGCCCAGTCCTTCATGTCCTCGCCCAGCGGCACCTCTTCGGGCATCCAGTGGACCTGCTGCTGCTTCTTCCACATGTCGAAGGCCCACGGATAGCGGAACGGCTTGTAGGCCGCGGAAGCGGTCAGCAGGCCGGGCGTCGCGGCGACTTTGGAGGGTTTGATCGGGACGTGCGCGTTCATCGGTACAGGGCTCTGTCGGCGAATCCGAGGGTGGAGATCACCATGCGTTCGGACGGCCCCGGCGCCAAGCCGGAATACGGCTATATTGCGATCACTTTTTCCGCGACCGCTAGATGTGGTGTTCCCTTGGCACGGAACTGGGGACGCGGTTGGGGACAAGCCCAAGGCCGCCCTATGGCGGCGCCGGCAAGTCTCGGGCGCGCGGGGCGTCTCCGCGGACTAGTCTGGGCCATGGAAGGAGAGTCCTGATGACCTACATCGTCTATGGCGCGGCCGGCTCCGGCTCGGCGCCGGTCGAGGCCGCCCTGACCCTGATCGGCGCGCCCTATCGGGTGATCGAGGCCGTCACCTGGGAGGGCGAGGCCGAGCGCGACAAGGTCGCCCCGGTCAACCCGATGCGGCAGATCCCGGCGCTGGTGACGCCCGAGGGCGAGACGATCACCGAGAGCGCCGCCATCCTGATCTGGCTGGCCGAACAGCATCCCGAGGCGGCGCTGGGACCTGATCCGGGCGATCCGGGCCGGGCGCAATTCCTGCGCTGGATGACCTTCATCCCGGCCTCGATCTATTCGATGTACTGGATCCGCGACGCGCCGGCCCGGCTGGGCGGCGACGATCCGGAGGCCCAGGCGACCATTCTGGCCCGCACCGCCGAACGGATCGCGGATTGCTGGGCGAAGATGGAGAGCCAGATCGTCCCCGATCGTTTCCTTCTGGGCCCCGAGCCGACGGTGCTGGACCTGTATGTCGCCGTCGCCAGCCGGTGGACCCCGCACCGCAAGCGCTTCCATGTGGTCGCGCCGCGGATGGGCGCGGTGATGCGCCGCGTCGACGCCCTGCCGGAGCTTCAGGATTTCTGGGCCGAACGCTTCCCGTTCGCGGGAAACTACGTGAGTTAGTCTCTCCCAATTCCGTGCATCCCCGCGAAGGCGGGGATGCACGGATGAAGATGTCAGGCCGCCTCGGCGTCGGCGGCGACCCGGGCTTCCGGGAGGTCGCCGGCCAGGGCGCGGTTGACCACGGCCAGCAGTCCGGCCTGGTTGATCGGCTTGGCCATGTGGGCGTTCATGCCCGAGGCCAGACACCGCGCCACATCCTCGGGCATGCAGTCGGCGGTCATGGCCACGATCGCGAGGCCGCCCCCGGACCCCGGCAGGGCGCGGATAAGACGCGTCGCCTCCAGTCCGTCCATGATCGGCATCCGCACATCCATAAGCACCAGATCGAACAGCTGGGCGGCGACGGCGTCGACCGCCTGCCGGCCGTCACAGACCTCGATCACGTCGCAACCGAAGGCCTCCAGCATGATGCGGGCGACCTCGCGGTTGACCGGATGATCGTCGACGACGAGGACGCGGGGCGTCACGGCCAGGACGCCGGGATCGGGCGCGTCCTGGCTCGCTTTGGGCGGCGGAGCGGGAGTCCCGGCCGCGTCGGGCGCCCTTGGCAGCGGCAGGTTGAGGATGAAGGTCGATCCCTCGCCCAGCCGGCTGTCGACGTCGATGCTTCCGTTCAGGCGACGGACGTGCCGGGCCACCAGCGCCAGGCCCAGACCCGCGCCGCTGTGGCGCCGGCCGATCGACGCGTCGCCCTGGGCGAAGGCTTCGAACAGTTCCGGCAACTGGGCCGGCTCGATGCCGGAGCCCGTGTCCGAAATGCGGATGCAGACGCCGTCGGGCGACCGGTCCAGCCGGACCGTGACATCGCCCCGTTCGGTGAATTTGACCGCATTGGCGATTATGGGGTGCAGCGCCCGGCGCAGGGCGCGGCGGTCGCAGAGGAAGCGGGCGTTCCCGGGCAGGCGATCGTCAATCGACAGACTCAATCCCAGGGCGTCCGCCGCGACCCGGCTGGGGGCGATGGCCTCGCGGGCCACGGCGGCAAGGTCCAGCGGCTCGGGCGAGACGGCGTCGTCGCCGCGGGCGAAGTCCAGAATATCCTCGACCAGCATCAGCAGGCCATCGCTGGATTCCCGGATCTGGCGCGCCTGGCGCAGGGCCGTGGCGTCCAGTCCCGGGCGGCCGGCCAGCACGTCGGCGAACCCGGCGACTCCGTTCAGCGGGGTGCGCAATTCGTGGCTCATCATGGCCAGGAAGCGCGAGCGGGCGGCGGCGGCGTCCTCGGCCCTGCGCCGGGCCTCCTGGGCGGCCGCCGTGCGGGCGCGCAGCCGCGCCTCGAGACGGCGGCGCTCGGTCATGACCGTCGAGACCGGCAGGATCGTGATCACCATGGCGAGGAGGAACAGGTTGTAGACTCCCAGGCGACGCAGCATCGGACTCACGCCCTCGAGACCGGGGATGTCCATCAGCCGGGTCAGGTGCACCGGGCCGTGGCCGGTCAGGGTCGCCACGCCGCTGACGGTCGCCAGGCCGATCAGGGCGATCGCCGCCGTGGTCGGCGACAGCCGCAGGGCGATCAGCAGCATGGGCAGGAAGCAAAGGAAGCCGAGCGGCGCGTCGTTCTGCCAGAAGGCCAGTGCGGTGACGACCAGCATCAGGGCCACCAGCGCGGTGGCCTCGGGCCACCGCGCGCGGGTGGTCCCGTGGAAGCGGTGCGCCCGCGCCATCAGCAGCAGGACCGGGGTCACCAGCAGGAGGCCCAGCAGCTCGACGATGACGAAGGAATAGATGCCGAACAGGGCGCTGACGATCAGGGGTTTCTGCCCCAGAAGCATCATCGTGCCGAAGCCCGCCACCGTTGTGGCCGCCACCGCGGGGACGGCTGCGAACAGGCCGAAGGCCAGCAGCCGTCGGGGCCGGCGCATGTCGAGGGCGGCGCCGCAGAAGCGACGGGCCAGCAGCGCGGCCAGGCTGGCCTCGACGAGGTTCATCACCGCGTTCAACCACAGCAGAATCCCGGGATCACCCCGGATGAGGTTGCTGAAAATATTGATCAGGAAACAGGCCAGCACGACGGCGATCGCCGGCCGGCGGTGCAGCTGCAGAAGGGCCGCCGCCAGGATGCCGTTCGAAAGCCAGACCAGCACGGCGCCGTAGGTCGCCACGCTCCAGTGGCCGATCAGCTGGGAGGCGGCGAACAGAAGCACATAGGCCCAGGGCGGCGGACCCGCCACGCGGCCCGCTTCATGCCTGAATAAACGCCAACGACCCTTCAACCCGAGCCTCCCCGGCCCCCCACTGAACGATCGGAGCGTTAGGCTGAATGGGTAAACAAACCGGTCCCGGATGTGACAGGGTGTCGCATTCGGAAACCGACGCGCGCCTACGGGGTGTTCGAGGTGTGGAACGCCGTCCGGGGTTCGAAGCGGCGCCAGATCGCCCACAGCAGCAGCGCCAGCAGGATGCCCAGGCCGTCGGCGAGGAGATCCCCCCCGCTGGAGTCCCGGCCCACCATGCCCTGAACAACCTCGACCGCCCCGCCGAGCGCCAGGGCTGAAAGCGCGGCGAGCGTGCGCGGCAGGCGGCGGAACAGGACGCCGATGCTCCAGAGGATCAGGCCGAACGCGACGAAATGGGCCGCCTTGTCCCAGACGTTGGCCGCGGCCTCAACATTCTGGAAGGGGCCGACCATGGCGCCGATGATGACGACCAGCAGAACAATCGCCGTCAGGCGCATCAGGAACTTCATAAGGCGGGACACTCGGCGGCGGATCGAAGGGCTTCTATCAGCGCGCGAGCAGAACCCACACCCCGGTCGCCGCGAACCCCAGGGCCGCGGCGAGGCGAATCCATGACAGCGGCAGTTTGCGCGCGGCCGCCTCGCCCAGCAGGACCGCCGGCGCGTTGACCAGCATCATGCCCAGCGTCGACCCCGCGACGACCAGCGGCAGATTGTGGAACTGCGCCGCCAGCATGGCGGTGGCGACCTGGGTCTTGTCGCCCATCTCGATCAGGAAGAAGGCGGCGGTGGTGGTCCAGAACACGCCGGCGAAGGTCTTTTCGGTCACGTCGGGCTTTTCGTCGAACCGGTCGGGGATCAGGGCCCAGACGGCGAAGCCGATGAAGGCCACGCCCACGCCCCAGCGCAGCCACCCGGCGTCCATGAACCGCGCCAACACTGACCCGGCGAGGGCCGCGACGGCGTGATTGGCGATGGTGGCCGCCAGAATTCCCAGGATGATCGGCAGCGGCCGCCGCCAGGTCGCCGCCAGCATGATGGCCAGCAGCATGGTCTTGTCCCCGATCTCCGCGATGGAGACGAGACCGGTCGATATCAGGAAGGCTTCCAACTCAACTTCATGCGCGGGGGTTCGGCGGACAGACCAGTGGCGTTCGCAGCCGGCCCCCGCGTGGAAGCACCCTGCGAAGCCAGCGGTCTTGCCAGTCAGGTGGTCCTACGCTCGCGCCGCGGGCGCTCGCTGCTTGAGGACCGGATACGGTCCGCCCTCAAGCAGTCTCGCGCCGCGCGCGAGACGATAGGGCCACTTAAAGAACGCGCCATCCTCTCCGGGCGAGAGGAAGTGTGTTGACGCGAACCCCGCTGATCGGTGCGGGCGGCTACTCCCCGATGACGGCGGGCGGTGTATCCGCCAGGGGCTCCGGGGGCAAGACCTCGTCGTGCAGGCCGGTGTCGCTGACGGCCTGACGCCGGCCGACGGCGTAGGCGATCAGCCACAGGGCCATGGCCCAGGCGGCGCCGACGCTCCAGCCCGCGAAGACGTCGGAGGCCCAGTGGGCCCCCAGATAGGCGCGCGTCAGGCCGATCAGCAGGGCGATCAACATGGCCGCGCCCAGCACGAAGGCCTTCAGATGGGTGCGCGGAAACGCCCGCGTCAGCATCACGCCGAGAGTCAGGTAGAAGACCGTCGACAGCAGGGCGTGGCCCGAGGGGAAGCTGGCGTTCAGCGTGTCCACGGCCTGAAAGGCCGAGGGCGGCCGCTGGCGGCCGAACAGATCCTTGAGGCCTTCGCTGAGGGCGACGCCGCCGGCGAGGCCGAGCACCAGCAGCAGGGCCGACAGCCGTTTGCGCTGGATCAGCAGGAAGGCGACGGCGATGACCGCGAACAGGGCCAGCACGGATATGCCGCCCAGGGAGGTCAGGTCCGCCGCCGCCTCCTTGAGCCACCATGGCCCCCGCGGTTCGCCGGGAACCGGCTGCATCCAGGCGAGCACCGCCTGGTCGAAGGCCTGGCCGTCGGCCTCGGTCATGTCGTCCGCCACCTCGACAAAGGTCATGACGCCCAGGGCGATGATGAAGAGCGCGCTCAGGGCGGCGATTTCCGTGCGCGCGATGCGCAGCATCCGGCGCAGGAAGGTGATGGTCTGTGGGGGGGTCATCGGTCGCTAACGGTCCCGCTTGTGTGACGTTCCAATCACGCGTTCGTGATTCCTGGACGCCAGGCCTTGTCACGCCCTCGTCGCGGCCTGTCCACAGGCTCATCCCCCGCCTTGATGCCGATTCGCCCAGAAAGTGATCGTCAACCCCGTTGACGGTTGGTTAGCCATCTGCGCCCCATATGTGGGCTTGGGGAGCGCTTGGGCCACTAGATGATGTGGTTTCGGGCGTGGGGCTCACCATTCGATTTTTGTTCAGGGCGGCGAATACCATGGCTGGCGGCGAAGCGTTGAAGACGGTTGATTTCCTTTCCGCGGCAGACGGCGAGGCGGCTGCGCGACCCCATCTGTCCGTGGTGAAATCCCTCCAGCTCGACCGGACCCGCGACGATCTGCTGACCGACTTCGGCAAGAAGACGCTCGAGGATCGCTATCTGCTGCCGGGCGAAAGCTATCAGGACATGTTCGCGCGCGTCGCCACGGCCTATGCCGACGACCACGATCACGCCCAGCGCGTCTATGACTATATGTCCAAGCTGTGGTTCATGCCCTCGACGCCGGTGCTGTCGAACGGCGGCGCGGACCGCGGCCTGCCGATCAGCTGCTTCCTCAACGCCGTGGCCGACAGCCTGGACGGCATCCAGTCGGTCTGGAACGAGAACGTCGCCCTGGCCTCGAACGGCGGCGGCATCGGCACCTACTGGGGCGGCGTCCGGTCGATCGGCGAGAAGGTCAAGGGCGCGGGCCAGACCTCGGGCATCATCCCCTTCATCCGCGTGATGGACTCCCTGACGCTGGCGATCAGCCAGGGGTCGCTGCGCCGCGGTTCGGCCGCCGTCTATCTCGACGTGCACCACCCCGAGATCGAGGAGTTCCTCGAGATCCGCAAACCGTCGGGCGACTTCAACCGCAAGTCCCTGAACCTGCACCACGGCATCAACATCTCCGACGCCTTCATGGAGGCCGTCCGCGACGGCCGGACATTCGACCTGCTGTCGCCCAAGGACCAGGCGGTGGTGAAGACCGTCGACGCCCGCGCCCTGTGGCAGAAGATCCTCGAGATCCGCCTGCAGACCGGCGAGCCCTATCTGATCTTCTCCGACACGGTGAACCGCCAGATGGCCCCGCACCAGCGCGAGCTGGGCCTGTCGGTCAAACAGTCCAACCTGTGCGCCGAGATCATGCTGCACACCGGCCGCGACCACCTCGGCGTCGACCGCACCGCCGTCTGCTGCCTGTCCTCGGTCAACGCCGAGATGTTCCTGGAGTGGCGCGAGGAGCCGAAATTCGTCGAGGACGTCATGCGTTTCCTCGACAATGTGCTGGAAGACTTCATCCGCCGCGCCCCGCCGGCCATGGCCGCCGCCGTCTATTCGGCCAAGCGCGAGCGTTCGGTCGGCCTCGGCCTGATGGGCTTCCATTCCTTCCTGCAGCAGCAGGGCGTGGCCTTCGAAAGCGCCATGGCCAAGTCCTGGAACATGCGGCTGTTCAAGCATCTGCGCCGCGAGGCCGACAAGGCCAGCCGCGTGCTGGCGGAAGAGAAGGGCGCCTGCGAGGACGCCGCCGAGCGCGGCGTGCTGGAGCGGTTCAGCCACAAGATGGCGATCGCCCCGACCGCCTCGATCTCGATCATCTGCGGCGGCACCTCGGCCGGCATCGAGCCGATCCCGGCCAATATCTACACCCACAAGACCCTGTCGGGCTCGTTCGCGGTCAAGAACCCCTATCTGGAGAAGATCCTCGGCGAGAAGGGCATCGACACCACCGAGGTCTGGTCCTCCATCCTGGAGCACGAGGGTTCGGTGCAGCACCTCGAGGGCCTGACCGACGACGAGAAGGCCATCTTCAAGACCGCCTTCGAGCTGGACCAGCGCTGGATCGTCGAACTGTCGGCCGACCGGGCCCCGGAAATCTGCCAGGCCCAGTCGATCAACCTGTTCATCCCGGGCGACGTGAACAAATGGGACCTGCACATGCTGCACTGGTCGGCCTGGGAGAAGGGCGTCAAGTCGCTCTACTACCTGCGCTCCAAATCGGTTCAGCGGGCCGCCTTCGCCGGCGCCGAGGACAAGGTCGAGGCCGAGATCGATCCGAACCAGCCCGACCTCTTCTCGGCGGCGCAGACCGACTACGACGAGTGCCTGGCCTGCCAATAGGACGGTGACCCGCCCGGCCTGCCCGCCGGAACTCCCTGCCCCGGCCCTACGTTTCGGCGTCAGGAGAGAAGTCTGTTGGCGAGATGGCCCACATCGTGCAGGGTCGGAGTCGTTAACGGATCGGGGAGGAACCGTTGATGCGTAAAGCGGCGATCCTTGCCGGAGTGTTGGCGACTGTGGCCCTCGCGGCCCCGGCGTTCGCCGGCGCATTCCAGGACGCCCTGGCCGCGCAGACGGCCCCGACCGACCCCTGGAGGGTCGCCCCCGAGCGCCCGACCAGCATCGCCGACCTTCTCACCCGCCTCGACCGCGACGACCGGTATGCCCAGGACCGCGCGTGGGAAGCCGCCGACGGGCGGATCGGCTACGCCCCCGACCGCCCTTCCCAATGGGCCGCGTCAAACCGAGATGTCTGGTTCGAGAGCGCCGGTTTTGACGATCGGCTGCGTCTGCGCACCGAAGGGTCCGTACGCCGCCTCGACGGGTCGCCCCTTCCGCCCGGACCGCTGGACCCCGCGACCTTCGACGCCGAACACTATGACCTGACCTATACCCGCGGCTGGACCGGGACGCTGGGCCAGACCGCCTCCGGTCTGGACGTCACCCTGACGCCGCACGTCGGCGTCGGCGTGGGCTCACGCGGCGGCACGACCGAGGCCGGCGCCACCCTGCGCATCGGCCGCGGCATCGAAAGGCTGGTCCCCGACGGCGGCGACGCCTTCGGCGAGCGACCGCGCTGGTATCTGTACGCCGCGGGCTCGGGCCGCGCCGTCGGCTATAATTTCGCCCGCAACCGCGACGGCGATTTCGCCCGGTCCGGCGTCAGCCAGGATTCGGGCAATTTCCTCGGCGACGCCTCCGTCGGCGTGGCCATGCGCCGGGGTCCGGTGCACAGCTCGCTGAGCGTCGTCTATCGCGAGATCGAGACCGAGGGCCTGCGCGCGGGCCACGGCGTCGACACCGACGTCTCCGAGGGCGTGATCGCCTTCCAGCTGTCGATAAAACCGGAATAGACGCGCGAGACTACTGCGTCCGGGCCACGCCCTCGCGCCGGTCGTCCGCGCCGCCGTCCCAGCCCCAGCCCGCCGCGCCCAGGCGCCAGACGCCGCCGTGAAGGCCGGAGTTCTCGCTCGCATTGGGGCTCAGGGCCACGCCTCGCGCCGCCAGACCCGCGCGAAGGTCCTCGGGGAACCGCTCGGTATCCGCGCCGAACCCGTCGCCTCTCGCCACCAGATTGGGCAGATCGAACGCCGCCTGCACCGGCAGGCCCCAGTCCAGCACCGCGATCAGGGCCCTGGCGTTATAGGCCAGGATGGAGGGCCCGCCGGGCGAGCCGAACGCTCCGACCAGTCGTCCCTGACGATCCAGGACGATAACCGGGGCCATGGACGACCGGGGCCGCTTGCCCGGCGCCACCGCATTGGCCGCCGGGCCGCCGTCTTCGCGGGCGGGCGTGAACGAGAAGTCGGTCAGCTGGTTGTTGAGAAAGAAGCCGGCCGCCATCCGGCCCGAGCCGAACACGCTTTCGACCGTCGTGGTCATGCTGACCGCATTGCCCTGAGCATCCACGACGACGAAATGCGAGGTTCCCGCCGGCTCGCGCGTGGCGTCGGGACCGACGAACACGCCGCCCGGGGGCGATCCCGGTTCGGCCGCGCCGGTCAGGCCGGGCGCCAGGGCCGCGCGGGCCGCGACATAGTCCGGATCCAGCAGGCCCTGGACGGGGACGCCGACGAAGCCCGGGTCGCCGACATAGCGGTCGCGGTCGGCGTACATGAGCCGCTGCAACTGTCCGAAGGCGGCCCAGGCGGCGGCGTCGCCGGGCCCGCCGTCGATGTCAGGCGTCCGCTCGGCCATGGCCAGAAGCTGGAGCAGGGCCACCCCGCTGGACGGCGGCGGCGGCACGCAGACGATGTAGATCCGGTAGGGCCGGCACAGGGCCCCGCGCTCGACCGGCGCATAGCCGGCGATGTCGGCGGCGGTCAGGGCCCCGGGCCGGGGCTCCTGCGCCACCGTATCGGCGATCTCGCGCGCGATCCGCCCCTTGTAGAAGGCCTCGGCCCCGCCGGCCGCCAGCTCGGCCACGGTTTCGGCATAGGCGGGGTTCCTCAACACGTCGCCGGCGACGTAGCGGGCGCCGTCCGCCCGGGTGAAATAGGCGTCGGCCCAGCGGGTCCGAGCCTGTCCCCGGGTCGCGGCGATGAAGCCGGCCAGCCGCGGGCTGACCACGAAGCCGTCGCGCGCCAGCCGCCCGGCGTCGCCGAACAGGGCGCTCCACGGCAGCCGGCCGTGCGCCTTCTGGGCCATGGCCAGCATGGCCACGGCCCCGGGCGCGCCGGTCGAGCGGCCGCTCAGCACCGCCTCGCCGAACGGCAGGGCCCGCCCGTTGTCGTAGAACAGTTCCGGCGTCGCCGCCGCCGGGGCCGTCTCGCGCCCGTCATAGCTGGTGATCTCGCCGGTCGCCGCGTCGAACACCATCATGAAGGCCCCGCCGCCCAGCCCCGAAGACTGCGGCTCGACCAGGCCCAGCACCGCCTGGATGGCCACGGCGGCGTCGACGGCCGACCCTCCGTCGCGCAGCACCTTCAGCCCCGCCTCCACCGCCAGCGGATTGGCGGCCGCCACAAAGGGTCCCCGCGCCGCGGGCGCGGCGGCGGGGCGGTCCGCGAGGCCCGTGGGACGGGTCATTTCGCCGACGGCGCCGCCGCAACCGCCCAACGCCAGGCCGGCCGCGACGAACACAGCCGTGAGGGCGCGGACGGGCCGGTGCGGGAAGGAGATCATGGCGGGCTCTTGAACGGGGCGTCGGGAGGGAAGCGGGTCACCCTGCCCCGCCGCCCGCGCGAACGAAAGCCCCGCGACGCGCCCTTCTGTCGCCCCGGGATGCGGCCGGACCGAAAACCCGTCATCGGGGCCTTGCCCCGTCGTCGCCCGTCCGCTAGATACCCGCCCTCGCCGTTAGCGGCCAAGCGCGCCCGTAGCTCAGCTGGATAGAGCATCAGACTACGAATCTGAGGGTCGGACGTTCGAATCGTTCCGGGCGCGCCATTCTTCTTTAAGTGTTGTTTTTACTCATCTTTCCGGAGCCCCGGCGATGAGTTTGTCAACTGGATTTACAACGTGTTGAACATCGTCCGGCACCGGGCTCCATCCGGTGCTCGCGCTTCGATTATCGTCGCCATTTGGCGTTGATTGATCCGGCGGCCCGGCGCATTCTCTCCCGTGCCTGCTATGGGGCGGCCGCTCTGGCGATCGCCCCGAGAGCCGACGCGGAGAATGACGGGTCAGCGTTCTTGGTCGCATGCCGCAGCGTATTGATCACCTCAGCCTCGTTGGCAGTCACCAGCCGCCTTTCCAAGACCTCAATGAGTGTGGCCGGCACACCATCGTTTCTGAGCTTGGACTGCTTGAGCCAGAGAACCCACAGCATGGCCATATCGACCTTGAGGAGGTCAGCGATCATCGGAAGGCGTGATATGGGGACGGCCGTCCTCCCGGTCCTCCACATGGAGATGACGTTTGACGCGAGGAACCCAAACTTTCCTGCAGCTTGATCATTCGTCAGACCTGTTGTGTCCCAGTGGGAGTCCAAAAACTCGGACAACGGGGAAGGAACAGCAGATTTTGAGTTTACGCGCGGACGGCCAGCTTTAGACATTTTTTTCTTTCTGTTGAACCAATCGTTCAAGCAGCTTTCATACACTGACTATTTAGTCCCGCTGTCGGCGATGTTGTTCACAGACCAACTTGCCGGACCATCGTCTGTCAGCTGTCGAACAACAACGCACTCCGCATGTCGTCTACAATCGCTCCGAACCGGTGCTGGACGCGCAACTCCGGTGTTCCGGTCACATAGCGAGCGAACAGCGTAAAACCGCTCCAGCGGACTCCTCGCGCGAGACCGCTTCTTCGCACGCCGCGATCATCATCAGCACCTCGTCGCGCAACATCCTGATGGCCGTCGAGCGGATTGCGACCTAGCCGTATCCTGAACATTGGCGGCGACTTGCCGTAGCCGGACGTTCTTGCTCTGGTAGAACCGACGGGAGGGCGCGCGGATGATCATTCGAATGGGCAAGTCCTGCGCTCGCGGCAAACGGGACTTTCTGCGAGCATGACCGGATCGTCCATGAGCGAGCGCGACATCTGCTCGAAGTTCATCACCCCCGCCCTCACGGGTGCGGGCTGGGACCTCCTGACTCAAATCCGCGAGGAGGTCAGCTTCACCAAGGGCCGCATCATCGTGCGCGGCAAGCTGGTCACCCGGGGCAAGGCCAAGCGCGCGGACTATGTGCTCTATTTCAAGCCGAACCTGCCGATCGCGCTGATCGAGGCGAAGGACAACAAACACAACGTCGGTGACGGCATCCAGCAGGCCCTGGCGTATGCCGAGACCATCGTCGATAGGCCCGACATCACGCTCCCGGAAGGCTTCGGCGAGAAGCAGAAGAAGGTCTACGTGGACGGAGTCGCTGTGTCGGTGGTTTCGGAACGGATCGAATATCTCGACGCCAACGGCAAGCTGGTCACGGAGAGCCTGCGCGACTTCACGCGCAACACGCTTCGCAAACGATACGTGTCGCTCGACGCCTTCCTGCGGCGCTGGAACGAGGTCGACCGCAAGCAGGCGATCATCGACGAACTGGCCGACGAAGGACTGCCGCTTGAGGTGCTGAGCGACCTTGCCGGCAAGAACCTCGACCCCTTCGATCTGATCTGCCACGTCGCCTTCGACCAGCCGCCGCTGACCCGTCAGGAACGCGCCGACCTAGTCCGCAAGCGCGATGTGTTCACCCGCTACGGACCGCAGGCGCGCGCGGTTCTGGAAGCCCTCCTGACCAAATACGAGGACGAGGGACTGCTAAACCTGGACGATGTCCAGGTGCTGAAAATCGCCCCCTTCGACAGGATGGGAACGGCGATCCAGCTCGTGAAAACATTCGGCGGGCGGCCGGGCTATGAGCAGGCTGTCCATGAGATGCAGGCGGCACTCTACGACCAGACGGCCTGAGCATGGACATCATTGGAAATCAGAAAATCTGGACGTTCATCGAGGGTGAGGACCGAGCTACTCCCTCAACCTGCCCCAAGGTTCGCAAAGCCTCGGCACCCCTTGTGCGGGATTACATGGATCTCGCCACGAAGGTGGGGTCCTCCACTCCGTGCAACAACATGTTGGTCGTCGCCAACATGTGCGGGAGGCCGGCCTCCGCGCTTGCGGTGATGGCACCGCTGATGTGCGGGACGCCAAGAACGAAAACGTAGGCATCACGGTCCGCCTCCTCCGCCGCAAACGACGAAAGGTCATAGTCGAAGAGCCATTGGAGGTAGTCCGATAGGTCGTTGGAGCCCCGAGCTTCCGAGGCACGCCGAATATCGACGCGAAGCTGGGTTTTTATTGCCTCTGCCTTCGCATTGGCGAGTTTTATGTCGGTTGTCCCGAGCGACTTGATGATCGCGGCCCTAGGTCGACCCTTGGCATCGGGAAATGCATACCGAACCTCCTCGGGAAGGGGGAACCTGACTTCAAGGATCCCACTGGAACGACGCTGAACATATTTGCCGAAATCCTCATTCCCTGCCGCGCGCTTCCGACCCATCGAGGACACTCATACTGACAAAAACTCAACGTCATTTACAACGGAATGCCCAACCCACAAGCTCTAAAATATCTGAAATATAACGATCTTTTTTGACTTCAGCACGTTAGCCGATCATCGAAGCCTATGGCGTTTGAGTCGTTCCGGGCGCGCCATTTTCTTCGTAATTCCCGGCCTTAAGGCGACGCGCGAGACCGCTTCCCCGGTCTGCGCCCTTGTCGCGACGCCGCCGCCTTCGGGGCCCTTCACACTCTGACGAGGTTCTGAGGCAGGCCCGGCGTGCCCGCCCGAAGACGGTAGAGGCCGCCGAGCGTCGGCTGCTGGAGGCGGACAGCCTCTGACTGGCCGAGCCAGGCCGTGGTGCAAAACATCGTGCGCAGGTCGTCGCCGGCGAAGGCCGCCTTGGTCACCGTCGCCACGGGGAAGCGGATCAGGCCCAGGCTCTCTCCCGAGGGGGCGAAGCGCGCCACGCCCGAGCCGTTGAACAGGCCGACGTGCACCACGCCGGCGCTGTCGACGCTCGGGCCGTCAGGGAAGCCGTCCGCGGTCTCGGCGAAGACCCGCCTGTTGGTCAGGACGCCGTCGGCGTGATCGAAGGCATGGATACGGCGGTTGACCGTGTCGTTGTGGTAGAGGGTGCGTCCGTCCGGGCTCATCGCCGGGCCGTTGGTGACGCGATAGCCGTCGTCGTGACGGACCAGCGCCCCGTCGGCGTAACGGTACAGGGCGCCGCTGACCGTGGCCTCGGAGTCGTCCATGGTCCCGAACCACAGGCTGCCGTCCGGGGCGACGAAGCCGTCGTTGATCCGGTTCTGCGGCCGGTCCGCCTCGACCGCGATCAGCCGGGTGAACCGGCCGGTCGCCGGATCGAACCGATGCAGGCCGCCGCGCACCCCGCAGATCAGTGAGCCGTCCACGGCCGGCAGGGCGAAACCCGTCTGGTCAGGCGTGTCCCACGATGTCTTCGACCCGTCGTCCACGCCGTAGCGGTGCAGTTTGCGGCCCTTGATGTCGACGAACCAGACGGCGCGGTCCCGGGCCACCCAGACGGGCCCCTCGGCCAGTTCGGCCCTCAGGTCCCAGACCAGTTCGGGCGCTTCGGTATCGGCCATGTCGGCTCCGTCAGTGGCTGTCGCGCGGCAGGCCGAAGCGGTCGATGATGCGGTGGTATTTCACCGCCGGCTCCAGCACCGCGCCGGTCTCCAGCTGGCTGACCATTCCGCGCTGGATCTCCTGCCACGGCGTCTGGGAGGCGGGACAGGCGTAACCGCCCCCGGCCTCGAAGAGGGCGCGGCGCCCGGCCAGTTCCTCGTCCGGGATCAGCACATCGGCCCGACCCGTGTTCAGGTCGATGCGCACCCGGTCGCCGGTCCGGAGCAGGGCGATGGCCCCGCCGGCCGCCGCTTCCGGCGAGGCGTTCAGGATCGAGGCCGAGCCCGAGGTGCCCGACTGACGTCCGTCGCCGATACAGGCCAGGGCGGTCACCCCCTGTTTGATGAGATAGTCCGGCGGCCGCATGTTCACGACCTCGGCCGCGCCCGGATAGCCGATCGGCCCGGCCCCGCGCATGAACAGCAGGGTCCGCTCGGTGACGCCGAGGGCGGGGTCGTCGATGCGGCGATGATAGTCCTCGGGTCCGTCGAACACGACGACAGGCCCTTCGAAGGCGTTGGGGTCGGCCGGGTCGGACAGATAGCGCGTGCGGAACTCGGGGCTGATCACGCTCAGCTTCATGATGGCGGTGCTGAACAGATTGCCGGTGAAGACCAGGAAGCCCCCCTGGGGCTTCAGCGGCTGGTCGATCGGCCGGATCACGTCCGGCATGCCGGTGGCGCGGCCGGCGCAGTTCTCGCCGATCGACCGACCGGTCACCGTCAGGGCGTCGAGGTGGATCAGTCCCTGTTTCGTCAGTTCGTGGACCACCGCCGGCACGCCGCCGGCATGGAAATAGTCCTCGCCCAGATAGGCGCCGGCGGGCTGCAGATTGACCAGCAGGGGGACGTCCAGCCCATGCGTCTGCCAGTCCTGCAGCGGCAGGTCGATGTGGGCGTGGCGCGCCAGGGCCGTCAGATGCACCGGGGCGTTGGTCGAGCCGCCGATGGCGGAGTTGACGACGATGGCGTTGAGGAAGGCCTCGCGCGTCAGGATGTCCGACGGCTTCAGATCCTCGCGCACCATGTCGACGATCCGCAGCCCCGTCTCATAGGCGACCTGGGCCCGCTCGCGGTACGGCGCCGGGATGGCGGCCGAACCGGGCAGAGACATCCCCAGCGCCTCGGTCAGGGAGTTCATCGTCGTGGCCGTGCCCATGGTGTTGCAATAGCCGACGGACGGCGCCGATGACGCCACCAGCTCGAGGAAGCCGTCGTAGTCGATCTCTCCGGCGGCCAGCATCTGGCGCGCCTTCCAGATGATGGTGCCCGACCCGGTGCGCTCGCCCTTGTGCCAGCCGTTCAGCATCGGCCCGACCGACAGGGCGATGGCGGGCATGTCCACCGTCGCGGCCGCCATCAGACAGGCGGGCGTGGTCTTGTCGCAGCCGATGGTCAGCACCACCCCGTCCAGCGGATAGCCGTACAGGCTCTCGACCAGACCCAGGTAGGCGAGGTTGCGGTCGAGCCCGGCCGTCGGACGCTTGCCGGTTTCCTGGATCGGGTGGACCGGGAACTCCATGGCGATGCCGCCGGCCTCGCGTATGCCTTCGCGGACGCGCTCGGCCAGAACCAGGTGGTGCCGGTTGCAGGGGCTGAGGTCCGAGCCGGTCTGGGCGATGCCGATGATCGGCTTGCCGGACTGAAGCTCGCGCCGGGTCAGGCCGTAGTTCAGATAGCGCTCCAGATAGAGCGCGGTCATGTCGGGGTTGTCGGGGTTGTCGAACCAGGCCCGGCTGCGCAGGCCCTTGGCGGGGGGCGTCTTCATCGGATCAGGTCCAGCCGCCGTCGACGACATAGTGCTGGTTGGTGATGGCGCCGGCCTCGTCGGAACTCATGAAGACGACCACCCGGGCTATGTCGTCGGGCGTCAGCCGACGCTTCAGGCACTGGTTCTTGTAGATGTCCTGTTCGGTTTCGGGCGTGACCCACAGGGCCAGCTGGCGCTCGGTCATGATCCAGCCGGGCGCCACCGCGTTCACGCGCACGCCGAACGCGCCGAAATCGCGCGCGAGCGAGCGCGTCAGGCCCAGCACCGCGGACTTGCTGGCCGTATAGGCCGCCATGCCCCCTTGCCCGATGATCCAGGAGGTCGAACCCAGGTTGACGATGGATCCGCCGCCCGACGCCTTCATGTCCGGCAGCACGGCCTGGGCGGCGAAGAACTGGTGCTTCAGATTGACCGCGATACGGCCGTCCCAATAGGCCTCGGTGACCTCCAGCGTCTCGTGGCGCTCGTCATGGGCGGCGTTGTTGATCAGGATGTCGATCGCACCGAAGCCCTCGCGCACCGCGCCGATCGCGCTCTTCAGCGCCGGAATGTCGGTCAGGTCGCAGGCGACGAACCGCAGGCGGTCGCCCAGTTCGTCCTGCAGGCGCTCGCCCCGCGTGACGTCGATGTCGAGAACGCCGACCTTGCAGCCCTGGGCGTGAAAGGCTCGCGAAATCGCCTCGCCGATACCGCCCGCGCCGCCGGTGACGACGACGACGCGATCCTTCAGGTCCGGGTAGATGGCCCCCATGCCTCGCGCGCCTCCCTGGCGTCTGTCGTCCGAACGGCGACTCTTGTTATTTTACAAGTGAAACAGATTTCTGCGGGCGAAAATGCTGTACCAGGCCGTCGAAGTCAACGGCGCGCGTCAGGCCTGGGACACCGCGCTCATATCCCCCGAGATGGTCTCCGCCGCCTCGCGAAGCCGCGAGACCGCTTCCCGCATCGGGCAGGTCGGCGGCATGCGCTCGATGTAAGGCGTGATCAGGGTGGCGATGATGCCGTCGGCGCCCATGACGGGCGCGACCAGATCGGTGACGCCCTTCACGAAATCGCTGGGGCGCTCGACATGGCCGGCCTCGGCCGCGGCCAGGGCGGCGGCGGCGAATTTCCGGACCTTCTGCACGCCGGACCCGTCGACCAGCATCTGGTGCAGCTGGGTTCTGGCCCGCTCGTTGGCGCAGCCGTAGAACATCAGGCCCGAGGTCGCCTCGATGATGTTGCGGCGGTAGCCGATGCGAACCGAATAGCCGAGATCGCCCGGCCCCTCGATCCGGGCGATAACCACGATCTGATCCCCGGTCGGCACCACGAGATGGCAGGACTGCGACGTCGCCGCCGCCAGATCGCGCATCACCGGCAGGGCCACATCGACGAGCGACTTGATCGGCGCCTGCGACATGCCGAGCGTGAACAGCCGGTTGGTCAGCCGATAGGCGCCGGACGACTGTTCGATATAGCCGCGAAACTCCAGCACCTGGATCATGCGGAACAGTTCACTGACCGACCGGCCGAGGGTCGCGGACATCTGGGACGGCGTCATCGGCTCGCCCTGGGCCGACAGCAACTCCAGCACGTCCAGCCCCTTCTCGAGGGCGGGTGCGCGATATTTGCGATCCTCGGCGTCGTCCTGCAGCGTCATTCCAGCGTCCGTTTCAAGCGTTCCGGACGCTAGCGGGCGCGCGCGGTCGGGTGAAGGGCGATTATCCCTCGCGGAGCAAATATTGTCGCTAGTGAAACCAACATACACATATGAAAAATAGTTGCGCGACCTGATCCCCTGACCTAGCGTCGCGAGGAGCCCGGTCAACCGGGACATGCCTGGGGAGGGCACCGCATGTCGCTCGCGACCATCGATCTGGTCATTCTGGCCGTCTACGCCGTGCTGATCTTCGGCCTGGCCCAGTGGGTGTCGCGCGACAAGGGGGGCGCGAGGAAGACCTCGACCGACTATTTCCTGGCCTCGAAGAACCTGCCGTGGTGGGCCATCGGCGCCTCGCTGATCGCCGCCAACATCTCGGCCGAACAGATCATCGGCATGTCGGGCTCGGGCTATGTGATCGGCCTCGGTATCGCCTCCTACGAATGGATGGCGGCCCTGACCCTGTTGATCGTGGGCAAATTCTTCCTGCCGATCTTCCTGCGCAACGACATCGTCACCATGCCGCAGTTCCTGCAGCAGCGGTACGGCCCGACGATCCGCAACGTCATGGCGGTGTTCTGGCTGCTGCTCTACGTCTTCGTGAACGTGACCTCGATCCTGTGGCTGGGCTCGATCGCCGTGAACACGGTCACCGGTCTGGACCAGATGTACGCCATCGTCGCCATCGGCGTGTTCGCCCTGGCCTATCAGCTGTGGGGCGGGCTGAAGGCGGTCGCCCTGACCGATATCGTCCAGGTGGCCCTGCTGGTCGCGGGCGGCCTGATCATCGGCTTCATGGCGCTGGGTCAGATCGGCGGAGCCGGCGGTCCGGTCGTGGGCTTCCAGACCCTGCTGACGGAATTCCCCGACAAGTTCGACATGATCCTGTCGCCCGACAATCCCAACTTCAAGGAACTGCCCGGCATCGCCGTGCTGCTGGGCGGGCTGTGGATCATGAACATCAGCTACTGGGGCTTCAACCAGTACATCATCCAGCGGGCGCTGGCGGCGAAGTCACTGGGCGAGGCCCAGAAGGGAATCGCCTTCGCCGCCTATCTGAAGCTGCTGATGCCGGTGATCGTGGTGCTGCCGGGCATGGCGGCCCTGGTGCTGGCTCCGACGCTCTCCGCGCCCGATCAGGCCTATCCGACGATGATGAACCTGCTGCCGGCGGGACTGAAGGGGCTGGTGTTCGCGGCCCTGATCGCGGCCATCGTCGCCTCGCTGGCGTCCAAGGTGAATTCGATCTCGACCATCTTCACGCTCGACCTGTACGCCAAGGCCAACAAGGGCGCGTCCGAACAGCATCTTGTGCTGGTGGGCCGCATCGCCGCCGTCAGCGCCATGGTCATCGGCGTCCTGGTCGCGCGCCCGCTGCTGGGCGGCTTCAGCCAGGCGTTCCAGTTCATCCAGGACTTCACCGGCTTCTTCACCCCGTCGATCGTGGTGATCTTCATCCTCGGCCTGTTCTGGAAGCGGGCGTCGGAAGCGGGCGCCCTGACGGCCGCCATCGGCGGCGTCGCCCTGTCCGGCCTGATGTGGTGGCTGGACCGCGAGGGGGTCTTCACCCTGCCGTTCATGAACCGGGTGGGCGTGGTCTTCCTGGCCGCCCTGGCGGCGGCGGTGATCGTCTCCCTGCTCTCCCCGCCCAAGGAGGGGACGATGCAGATCCGGCTGGACGGCGTCAGCTACAGGACCTCGATCGGCTTCAACATCGCGGGCGCGGGCGTGATCGCCTTCCTGATCGCCGTCTACGCCATCTGGTGGTGAGGTGAGCGACGGGGCCCGACTGATCGGCGTCGACTGGGGCACCAGCAATCTGCGCGTCATGCGGATCGCGCGGGGCGGCGCCGTCATGGACGCCAGATCGGACCCGCGGGGGGCGGGGGGGCTGGCCCCGGACGCCTTTCCCGGCGTTCTGACCGACGTCGCCGGCGACTGGCTGGCCGAGGGCTTGCCCGTTCTCGCCTGCGGCATGGCCGGCGGGCGCGGCAAGTGGCGGGAAATGCCCTATCAGTCGACGCCGGTGACGCTGGAAGATCTGGCCGCCGCCCTGGGGTCGCCTCCGGGGGCGCCCGGGGTGTCGATCGTGCCGGGGGTCCGGGCGATGTCTGACGGCCGGATGGTCGATGTCATGCGCGGCGAGGAAACCCAGATCATGGGCCTCGAGCTTGACCGGGACGATGACTGCGTGGTCGCGCCGGGAACCCACAGCAAATGGATCAGCGTCCAGGCCGGGTCGATCACCGATTTCCGCACCTTCATGACCGGAGAACTGTTCGCCGCGATCCGGACCGGGACGGTCATGGGCGCGGGCATGGGCGAGCCCGACATGGACGCCGCGGCGTTTGAAGCGGGGGTGACGCGAGCCCTGGCCGATCCGGCCTTGACGGCCTTGCTGTTTTCCGTCCGGGTCGAGAGCCTGGCCGACCGGCTGTCGGTCGAGTCCGCGGCCGACTATCTGTCCGGACTGCTGATCGGAGCCGAGATCGCGGCCCGGCTCGGCGGCAGGATGCGGCCCGTGACCCTGGTCGGCGCCGCGGCGCTCAATCGACGCTATGCGACGGCGCTGTCGCTGGCGGGCTTCACCGAGGTCCGCGTCGCGGACGGCCCGACCGCCACGGCGCGCGGCCTGTGGCGCATTCACGAGGCGGCCCGCCGATGATCCCCTGCTCCGTCGAAACCCTGGACGCCCTGCCCCTGGTGGCCATCCTGCGCGGGCTCGAGCCCGACGAGGCCGTCGCGGTGGGCGAGGCCATCGTCGCCGCGGGCTTCGTCTGTCTGGAAGTGCCGTTGAACTCGCCCGAACCGCTGGAGAGCATCCGTCGGCTGCGCCAGGCGCTGGACGGGCGGGCGCTGGTCGGGGCGGGCACGGTCCTGACCGTCGCGGCCGCGCGCGAAGTAGCCGCGGCGGGCGGCCAGATCATCATCTCGCCCAACACCAACCCCGAGGTGATCGGCGCGGCCAGGGCGATGGGGCTGCTGTCGATGCCGGGCTTTTTCACGCCGTCCGAAGCCTTTCAGGCGCTGGATGCGGGCGCGGACGTCCTCAAACTGTTTCCGGCCGAGGTCGCCGGTCCGGCCGGGTTGAAGGCGGTGCGCGCCGTCCTGCCGGCCGGGACACGCGTCTACGCCGTGGGCGGGGTCGATCCGGACGGCGTGGCGGGCTGGCGCAAGGCCGGCGCCTCAGGCTTCGGCATCGGCTCGGCCCTGTTCAGGCCGGGCGTTCCGGCCGAACAGGCCGGCGCATCGGCGGCCGCCTTTGTGGCCGCCTGGCGGGCCGGTCCGGCGGTCTGACCCCCTATTTCCCGACAGGGGAAGGCCAGCGGTATTCGGCCGTGGGCCAATGTCCGGCCATGGTCAGTTCATTGCCGCGACGCCAGTCGAAGAAGGTCGCGTTCTCCCAGTTCGAACCCCGGCCCCAGCGCGTCGAACAGCGCGTCGAGACCCAGGCCGGCTCCCAGTAGACGACGCCGGTCCCGCCGTTGGTGATCACGGTCTGGGTGATGTCGGTCATGTATTTCAGCTGGCCCTGCTCGGTCGCCGGATACTGCGGCAGCAGGGTGTCGGGCCCGAGCAGGTTCGGCGACGCATCGGCCCCGTCGTTGGTGAAGGGATAGGAGGTCTCCACAACCACCACATCGGCGTCATAGGCGGCGGTCAGGCGCTGGATCGTCGAGCCGAGGCCGGCCAGGTCGTTGGTCGACCATTTGCGGTAATAGCTGACGCCGATCAGGTCATAGTCGGTCACGCCATGCTCGGTGGCGGCGGCGAACCACGGCTCGACGTTCTCGGGCTGGGCGATGTGCAGCATGACGCGCGGCTGGATGGCGCTCCCGGCCGAGGCGTCGCGGACGGCCTTGATCCCGGCGTTGAGCAGGGCGGCGTTGCGCGGCCAGTTGATGCCCTCGCGCTTTTCCTTCCAGTCCAGCTCGCCCATCAGTTCGGGATTGGTCTCGTTGCCGACCTGGACCATCTCGGGCATCAGACCCTCCGCCGCCAGGGCGTTCAGCGTCCGGAGCGTATAGTCGTACAGCGCCTGGGACAGGGCCGGGACGTCGTCGCGGATGGGCCGCCAGGCCTTGGGCACGATCTGCTTGTCGCCGTCGGCCCAGTCGTCGGAATAGTGAAAGTCCAGCAGCACCTGCATGCCCTCGGCCCTCGCCCGGCGGATCGTCTCCCGGACGTCGTCGAGGTCGCTGTAGTCGGTCCATTCCGCGTCGTTCCACAGACGCACGCGCACCAGATTGTGGCCGGTCTCCGCGAAGATGGCGTAGGGATCATAGGCCTGCCCGCCCACGCGATAGACGGCGCCGCAGTCCTCCATCTCGTTCACATAGGACAGGTCCGCGCCGAAATAGAAGCGGGGCGCGGTCTGGGCGGCGGCGGGACCGGCGGTCGCGACCATCAGGGCGGCCAGGGCCGGGGGCAGGAAACGCATCATGGAACAGGGCCTCGAAAGCCGGCGGGCGGCGTCGGCGCCGCCCGCCGGGCGCACTCAGTAGCGCAGGGTGATGTCGAAGCTGAAACGACGGCCATAGTGGTCGTAGCGCGCCAGCCGGTCGGTGCTGTTGTCGTAGTGGACCCGCACCGGCTCGTCGGTGAGGTTGCCGGCCTGGAAGCGCAGGCCGATCTGGTCGTTGACCTGATACGACGCGCTGAAGTCGAGGATGCCCTCGCTCTCGAGCGTTCGCAGGGCCGATCCGTCCCAGCCGGCGATGATGGTGAAGGGGCTGTGATACTTGTAGCCCAGCCGGCTCTCGAACCGGCCGTTGCTGTACCACAGGTCGATGGTGGCGGTCCGTTCCGCCAGCCCCGTTCCCTCCAGCGGATCGTTGGCGGGATAGAACTCCTTCACGTCGGAATCGACATAGGCGAAGTTGGTGTAGATGCCGAAGTCCTGCAGACCCGGGATGAAGCTGAAGGGGGTCTGGAAGGTGAACTCGGCGCCCGAGATGCCGCCGCCGTCGCCGTTGAACGGCCCGGTGACGTTGTAGGTCACGCCGCCGATGGCGACCGGCTGGGTCGAATAGCCGATGTGGCTGTCGACGTCCTTGTAATAGACGGCCGCGGCGAACAGGGCCTCGGGCGCGAAATACCACTCGTAGGACACGTCGAACTGGGTGGCGCGGAACGGCTCGAGCAGGGGATTGCCGGCGCTGCCCGTCGGCGGCGGGGCGGTGTTCCACAGGGTCCGTCCGGCGCGCAGCTCGTCCAGCGGAGGCCGGGCGATGGTGCGGGCCGCACCGAAGCGCAGCTGCTTGTCTTCGGCCAGGGCGAGCGTCAGGTTCAGGCTGGGCAGGACCTCGACATAGTCGTTGTCGATGCTGACCGCCGTCAGCGGACCGCCGTTGACGGACTCGTAGCCGCTGCTGGTCGTCTCGGTCGCAACCACCCGGACGCCGACGTTGCCGGTCAGCGGCATGCCGCCCCACTGGCTGGAGAAGTCGGCCTTCACATAGGCCTCGGCGACCTGTTCCTCGACATCCCAACGCGAGCCCAGCACTTCGGAGTTCGCCGGCTCGGTGAAGCCGCCGTAGGCCGCCTGCGCCAGGGCGTCGAAATCGCCGTTCAGCAGCGGCGGGGCGGTGAAGTCATCGACCGTGAAGCTGCTAAGCAGATTGGCCGGCAGGGCGCCGGCGATCGGCGCCTGGAACCACTGGGTCCGGCGATAGCCCTTGGCCCGGTCCGATATCCGCGCCCCGAACGAGACCTCGGTCATGCCGGTGTCGCCCAGCCAGCGGCGGGCGTCGAAGCGCCCGGCCATCAGTTCGTCTTCCAGATGACCGCCATCCGTCTGGCCCGGCACCCAGCCGGGCAGGCTCTGGATGGCGGGATCGGCGGGGTCCGAGCTGGTCGACACCGACGGCGTCACGCCCGAGCGCATGTCGAACGACAGCGAGTTTGGATAGACCTCGGTGAACACGGCCTGCCAGGTGTTGTCGCGTTCGGCCTTCGAATAGGAGAGGTCGCCCAGCACGGTCCAGTCGCCGGTCGTCCAGCGGCCGTTCAGCCCGGTCACGAACAGGGTCTTGTCCTCGACGTAGCGGGCGATGACGTTGGTGACCGAGACGAACGGCAGGGTGGCCGCGACGACGGTGTTGTCGATGATGGTGTAGGAGGCGCCGGGGTCGTTGTAGGCCCAGCCCGAGCCGCCGGCCCAGTTGCCGATGGCGCCGTTCCGGCCATACCAGGCCTGGTTCTGATCCTCGCCGATATCGATCTGGGAATAGAGGGCGTCGAAGTTCAGTTCGAAGCTGTCGTTCGGACGCCACTGGACGGCGCCGTTGACGCCGGTGCGGTCCTCGGCCAGCCGCTTGACCTCGGTCTGGGCGCCCCAGGGCGTGGCGTCCAGATCGCCGTCGCCATCGACGTCGCCCGGCTGTCCGCCGGTGTCCTCGTCATTGAAACCCCAGCCCTGGAAGGAGGCGAAACCGTTCCTCTGTTCCTGACGGCTGACGCCCAGATTGACGCCGAAGGTGTCGGACAGGCTTTCCGTGAAGCTGGCGGCCGCGCGATAGCCGAGGGGGTCGTAGTCCGGCAGATTTTCGCCGGACTCGTAATAGACGGCGCCGGCGCTGGCCGCGATGGCGGGCCCGGAATAGTCCAGCGGCTTGACCGTGCGGATGTTGATCGTGCCGGCCACGCCGCCGGCGATGAGGTCGGCCGACTGCGATTTGTAGACCTCGACGCCGGAGACGACCTCGGACGGATAGATTTCCCAGCGCACGTTGCGGTCGGGCTCGGACGAGGCCACCTCGCGGTCGTTGACGAGACCCAGCACCAGACGCGGGCCGAGGCCGCGGATCGCCGCCTGGCTCTGGTTGCCGCGGTCGCGGGTGCCGTTGATGCCGGGCAGGCGCACGAGCTCCTCGGCGATGGTCACATTCGGCAGCTGGCCGATGTCCTCGGACGAGATCGCCTCGATGACCAGCGGCGACCGGCGCTTGACGGCGATGGAGTCGCGCAGCGAGGCCCGGATGCCGGTGACGATCACCTCGTCGATCTCGGTCGCGTCGGGTTCCTGGGTTGGCGCAGTCTGTGCGCTGGCGAGCGCCGGCGCCAGCAGGAACGCCGCCGTCAGCGCCGAGGCGCCGAGCAATCTGTTCTGAAATCCGGTCATGGTCTTCTTCCCCGATGGTCCGCCGTTGTCCGGCGTCTGTGTTGGTCCGTGTCTCACGCGGCGCGCAGCCTGAGGGTCGCGGGCCGGAGGCCCGGCCCGGTGGCCGTTACTGAAATCTCGCCGCTTGCGCGGTCGGTCTGAAGGATGGCCTGGGCCAGGGCGTTGAAGGTCTTGCGCGTCGTGGCGCGGTCCGGTTCGTGGCTGGTGGGATTTCCATTACCGACGCCGATAATCCGCCCCGGCCCCTGGACCTCGAAGGTGATCTGCTCCGCCGCCCGGGGCGCGGGACGGCCCCGCTGGTCCAGCAGGCGCACCGCCAGCATCGCCACGTCCTGGCCGTCGCCGCGCAGGCGGGACCGGTCCGTGGTCAGCTCGATCCGCGAAGCCGGCCCCGCCGTCTCGCGGCGCACCGGCGGCAGGGCGCGGCCGTCCTTGTAGCCTCGGGCCTCGATCACGCCGGGCGCCCAGGGCACGGACCATTCCAGATGCCGGTTCCGCACAACGTCCCTCGAACCCAGCGAGCGACCGTTCAGAAACAGCTCGACCCGATCGACATTGGCATGGACCCAGACGGGTATCGCCTCGCCCTCGCGGCCCTCCCAGTTCCAGTGCGGGAACAGATGGACCAGCGGCTCCGGCCGCCACCAGGCGCGGTAGTACCAGTAGTTGTCCTTGGGGAATCCGCAGGAATCCATCGCGCCGAAATACGAAGCGACGCTGGGCCAGCGGTTGAACGGCGTCGGCTCGCCGCGATAGTCGAAGCCCGTCCAGATGAACCCGCCGGCGATATAGGGGCGCTCCGCCGCGATGGTCCACCAGTCCTCGGCGGTTGAGGCCCACCAAGGGTGTTCGGTGTCGTAGGCGGGCACGATATGGCGGGCGTCGTCGCGGACGTATTCGCCGCGCGTCTGGACGGTGCTGCCCGTCTCGCTGCCGAGGATCGGCTGGTCGGGGAAGCGGGCGTGATAGGGCTCCATCTGCGGCGTGCGGTAGTTGAAGCCCAGGATGTCGACGACCCGCGACACGCCGTCGCCGAAATTCTGGTCCAGCGCCGCCGTCGTCGGCCGCGTCGGATCCAGCCGGTTGACCCGCCGGACCATGGTCGTGGCGATCCGGGCCCCGCGCTGCGTACCCTGGATCGCCTGCTCCTCGTTGCCGATCGACCAGGCGATGACCGACGGCCGGTTGCGGTCGCGCCGGACCAGCGATTCCAGCTCGGCCATGGCCGCGGTGTCCGAGGCCATGCGGCGCGTTTCAGAGATCACCAGAACGCCCAAGGCGTCGCAGGCGTCCATCAGTTCGGGCGTCGGCGGATTGTGCGAGGCGCGATACGCGTTGCAGCCCATGGCCTTCAGCTGTTCCAGCCGCCAGGCCTGCAGCCGGTCCGGGATCGCGGCCCCGACGCCGGCGTGGTCCTGATGGCAGCAGGCGCCCAGCAGCTTCAGAGGCTGACCGTTGAGGAAGAAGCCGCGGCGCGCGTCGAACACGGCGGTCCGGACGCCGAACGGCTGTTCGTATCGATCGACGATCCGCCCCGCCACGCGCACCTCGGCGATCAGCCGGTACAGGCGCGGCGTCTGCGTGGACCACAGCAGGACCCGATCCCAGCTGAGCGTGGTCTCGACCGCGCCCTCGCTCCAGCCCGCGAGGGTCGTGTTCGCCGAACCCTCCGCCACCGGCGCCCCGTCCGGATCGACGATCCGCATCGCGACCTCGCAGGCCGCCGGGGGCCCGGCCTCGTTCTTCACATCAACGACGACGACAGCCTTCGCGCCTGCCCCGGCGGGCTCCGCCCGAACCCACACGCCCCATTGCGGCACATGAACCGGGTCGGTCGCCACCAGCCAGACATGGCGGTAAAGGCCGGCGCCCTCGTAGAACCAGCCCTCCCCCAGACTCGCATCGACACGGACGGTCAGGATGTTGGTCTCGCCGGGGACGGCGACATCGGTGATGTCGACCCGGAACGGCGAATAGCCGCCCTCATGCTCGTGCACGATGAAGCCGTTCAGCAACACGACCACATCGCGGAAGGCGCCGTCGAATTCCAGCGACAGCCGCTGACCGGCCATGTCGGCCGGAATGGCGAGAGGATGACGGTACCAGCCGACGCTGGTCTCCGGATGCTCGCGACCCAGCGGCTTGAAACCGTGCGCGGCCTTCGGATCGTCCTCGCCGATCGGCGGCGGGTCGGGATTGTCCACAAAGGGCAGATCGATGGCCCAGTCGTGAGGCAGCTGCACCGCCTGCCAGCCGCTGTCGTCGAAATCAGCAGCGGCGGCCGTCGCCACCTTGGTGCCCGCCTTGGCGTAGGTTCTCTGGTCGAGGCCGAAATCGAAATCGCGCGCCGGATCCTGGGCGTGGCCGAGATGGAAACGCCAGCCGAACGACAGCCTTGAACGGCGGCGCGCCATGTTTGACGGGCTTTCAGCCCGGGCCTGAGCCGACCGTGGAAGCCCGAGGGCGGCCGCGGACAGGGCCGATCCTTTCAGAATACCGCGACGCGACGGCTTCACCCCCGCACTCCCGGGAGCGTGGCGCCGCGCGCGCGATCCGAAATGATCGGAGCCTCAACCATGATCGTCGACGTTTCCCGCGCGCCTGTTCCGGCGCTTGCTGCATCAAGAGGCATCCAGGACAGGCTGGTAGTCAACCATTTTCATCACGACAGGTGAAACTATTTTCATGAGTGAACCAAAATGCGGCGCCTCGCGCGGCACGTCTTCGGGTCACGGCAGGGCCATGATCCGGCACAGATGATTGGACTTGGCGGCGCCGGCGCGTCAGCGTCGGCTCATGATCGAATCGTCCGTTCACCCGCTCGACGACCGGCGGCCCGGCTTCTACGAATTCTTCGCGGGCGGGGGGATGGTCAGGGCCGGGCTGGGCGAGGGCTGGCGATGCCTGTTCGCCAACGACATCGACGCCGGCAAGGCGCAGGCCTATCGCGCCAACTGGGGCGCCGGCGACTTCCATCCCGGCGACATCGGCGCGGTGACCGCAGCCGATCTGCCGGGCGCGGCCGGGCTGATGTGGGGCTCGTTCCCGTGCCAGGATCTGTCGCTGGCGGGCGTGGGCGCGGGCCTGGGCGGACGCCGGTCGGGGACGTTTCACGCCTTCTGGGACGTCGCCCGGGGACTGGCGGCCGAGGGGCGGGCGCCGGCGATCGTGGCGGTCGAGAACGTGTGCGGCGCGCTGACGTCGCGGGGCGGACGGGATTTCGAGATCGTCTGCCAGACCTATGTCGACGCCGGCTATCGCTGGGGCGCCCTGGTCATCAATGCGGACCGGTTCCTGCCCCAGTCGCGGCCCCGGCTTTTCGTGATCGGCGTCAGGGGCGATCTGCCGGCGCCGCCCGGGCTGATCGCGCCGGGACCGCTGGAGCCCTTCCACCCCGCCGCCCTGCGCCGCGCCGTCGACCGGCTGCCGGAGGCGTTGCGCGCCCGGATGGTCTGGTGGCGGTTGCCCGAACCGGGCGCGCGACCGACGGCGCTGGCGGCCCTGATCGAGGACAATCCCGCCGATGCGCCATGGAGCCCGCCGGAACGGACGGCGGGGCTGCTGGCCCTGATGTCGCCGGTCAATCTGGCCAAGGTGGAACAGGCGCGCCGCGACGGCGGACGGCGCGTCGGGGCCCTGTACCGGCGAACGCGGCAGGAGGCGGATGGCCGCAAGGTGCAGCGGGCCGAGGTGCGGTTCGACATCGCCGGCTGCCTGCGCACCCCGGCCGGGGGCTCCAGCCGACAGACGGTGCTGGTCGTCGACCGGGGCGTGGTGCGCTCGCGGCTGATATCGGCGCGTGAGACGGCGCGGCTGATGGGGCTGGCCGACAGCTACAGCCTGCCGGCCTCCAGCAGCGCGGCCTGGCGGCTGACGGGAGACGGGGTGGCCGTGCCGGTCGTCCGCCATCTGGCGGAATGGCTGTTCGAGCCCATCCTGAAAGCCGCCGCCGGCGCGCGCCGCGCGGCCTGATCGCGGCGCCGCCCCTTGCCAAAGCCGCACAGCGGAGCATCATCAGGGTTCAGGGGTCTGGGGAGATCAACGTGAAATATCTTGCACTAAGCCTTGTCGTTCTGGCGGCGGGCGCCACGCCGGCGGCGGCCGAAAGCTGGCATCCGTTCTCGCGCAGCCAGAGCAATGTCTTCATGGCCGACGTCGACAGCATCGTGGTCAATGGCGACATCACCTCCGTCCATGTGGCGACGGCGCCACGGACCGGAACGCCGGGCGACTACAGCCATACGGTCGAGACCTATGAAATCCAGTGCGCCACCGGCAAATGGCGCACGGCCGGGATGGTGGAATACGGCCCCGACGGCGCGGAGATGGACACCTATCCGGAGGAAGGCGCGGCGTGGGAGGATGTGCGTCCGAACACCTCGCCCGAATTCCTCAACAACATCGTCTGCAAGGGGTCGCGCGCCCAGCCGCCGGTCTGGCCGACGATCAAGGCGTTCGTCGACGCCGGTCGCACCTGACGGTCGGGCCTAGGCGTCGACCGCCGCGTCCAGGGCGTTGGCCTGGATGAATTCGCGGCGCGGCTCGACCACGTCGCCCATCAGCTTGGCGAACAGGTCCGACGCGTCCTCCTGGTGCTCGACCTGCACCTTCAGCAGGGTGCGGGCGTTGACGTCCAGGGTGGTCTCCCACAGCTGTTCCGGGTTCATCTCGCCCAGACCCTTGTAGCGCTGGATGGCGAGGCCCTTCTTGCCCGCGTCCAGCACCGCCTCGAGCAGGTCGAGCGGACCCCGGATCGTCACGGCCTTGTCCTTGCGGCGGAAGATGGCCGGCTTGTCGAACAGACCCTCGAAGGCGGTCGAGCGTTCGGCCAGACGGCGGGCGTCCAGCGAGCGGATCAGCGCCTCTTCCAGGACGATGCGTTCAGTCACGGCGCGGCGCACGCGCTCGAAGGCCACGGCCCCCTGGGCGCCCGGCGAGCCGGTCCAGTCGCCGTCGCCTTCCTCGGCGTACAGATTCAGACGGGTGGCGGCCTTCGACGGATCGGCGGGGTCCTCATCGAACAGGCCGGCGAGCGCCGCCTGTTCGATGGCGAAGACGGGGGCGCGTTGCGACAGGCGGTCGACGCCGGCCTTGAAGGCCTTGGCTTCACGCACCAGCGCCTGGAGGTCGAGACCCACGCGGCGTTCGCCGTTGGGCAGGTCCAGCTCGGCCTCGGACGCCCCCTCCTCGATCAGGTAGGAGTCCATCTCGGACTGGTCCTTGAGGTAGCGCGACTGCTTGCCCTTGGAGACCTTGTAGAGCGGCGGCTGGGCGATATAGACGTGGCCGCGCTCGATCAGCTCGGGCATCTGGCGATAGAAGAAGGTCAGCAGCAGGGTCCGGATGTGGGCGCCGTCGACGTCGGCGTCGGCCATCAGAATGATCTTGTGATAGCGCAGCTTGTCGGCGTTGAAGTCGTCGCGGCCGATGCCGGTGCCGAGCGCCAGGATCAGGGTGCCGATCAGTTCCGACGACAGCATGCGGTCGAAGCGGGCGCGCTCGACGTTGAGGATCTTGCCGCGCAGGGGCAGGACGGCCTGGTTCTCACGGTTGCGGGCCTGTTTGGCCGAGCCGCCGGCGGAATCGCCCTCGACGATGAACAGTTCGGACTTGGCCGGATCGCGTTCCTGGCAGTCGGCCAGCTTGCCGGGCAGGGACGAGATCTCCATCGCCGACTTGCGCCGGGTCAGGTCGCGGGCCTTGCGCGCGGCCTCGCGGGCGGCGGCGGCCTCGATGATCTTGGCGACGACCTGTTTGGCCTCGACCGGATGCTCCTCGAACCAGGTCGACAGGCCCTCGGAACACAGGCCTTCCACGGCCGGACGCACCTCTGACGAGACCAGCTTGTCCTTGGTTTGCGACGAGAATTTCGGATCCGGCACCTTGACCGACAGGACGCAGGTCAGGCCTTCGCGGGCGTCCTCGCCCGAGACCGAGACCTTCTCCTTCTTGGCCGCGCCGGCGGCTTCGATATAGCCGCCCATGACCCGCGTCAGCGACGCGCGGAAGGCCGACAAATGGGTGCCTCCATCCCGCTGGGGGATGTTGTTGGTGAAGCACAGCATGGTCTCGTGGTAGGAGTCGTTCCACCACAGGGCGAGATCGATCTCGATCCCCTCCTTCTTGCCGCGGATGACGATGACGTCCTTGAGGATGGGCGTCTTGGACTTGTCGAGATGGCGCACGAAGGCCTCGACGCCGCCCTCATAGTGCAGGATCTCCTCGAATTTCTCGGCTCCGCGATGGTCCTGCAGCTTGATGACCACGCCCGAGTTCAGGAAGGCCAGCTCGCGCAGGCGATGCTCGAGCGTCTTCAGGTCGAAATCGATATGGGCGAAGGTGGTGACCGAGGGATAGAAGGTGACCTCGGTGCCCGACAGGACCTTGCCGTTGTCGCGCAGGGGGGCGTCGCCGGTGACCTTCAGGCTCTCGACCGTGTCGCCGCGCGCGAACTTCATCTCGTGGCGTTTGCCGTTGCGATAGATGACCAGTTTGAGCCAGTCGCTGAGGGCGTTGACGACCGAGACGCCGACGCCGTGCAGGCCGCCCGAGACCTTGTAGGAATTCTGGTCGAACTTACCGCCGGCGTGCAACTGGGTCATGATGACCTCGGCCGCCGAGACGCCCTCGCCCTCGTGGATGTCGGTGGGTATGCCGCGGCCGTTGTCGGTGACGGTGACCGAGCCGTCGGCGTTGAGGATGACCTGGACCAGGTCGGCGTGACCGGCCAGGGCCTCGTCGATGGCGTTGTCGACCACCTCATAGACCATGTGGTGCAGGCCCGAGCCGTCGTCGGTGTCGCCGATATACATGCCGGGCCGTTTGCGGACCGCGTCCAGGCCCTTGAGGACCTTGATGGAATCGGCGCCGTAGGCGGCCTCTTCGGCGGTGTCGACGTTGCGCGCGGTCGGGGTCTGATCGGTCATATATTCGGTCGGTGAAACGCCCTCGCGGAGGGCCTCTGAAGGCGGCGGCGGGGCCGCCTTGAACGGACGGTTTTCAGGGCGCGAATCCGATCCGCGCCGAGGCCGTCAACATATAGGGATTCAGGGCGGAATTGCGAGGAAAAGCGGGGTGGGTCGGCCCTCTGAATCCTTCCCCCATTTCGGGGGAAGGTGGGCCGCGCAGCGGCTCGGATGGGGGCTCTGTCGGCGTCACAGCCGGCGCGACGGGAGATCGCCGCAAACAGCCCCCATCCGTCAGGCTTCGCCTGCCACCTTCCGCCGAAATGGGGGAAGGAAAACTATTCGACGGTGAGCACCCCGCCCTCCACCCGCACGAACTGCGCCCGACCGCGCAGCGGCGCGAACAGTTCAGCCTCCGTGCCGGTCATGAAGGCCTGCAGGCCCAGGGCCTCGATCTCGTCGAACAGGGCGGCGCGGCGGGCCGTGTCGAGGTGGGCGGGGGCCTCGTCGAGCAACAGGACGGGCGGGGCCGGCTGGTCGGCCAGCCGGGCGATCTGGGCGAGGATCAGGTTGAGGACCAGGGCCTTCTGCTCGCCCGAGGAGCCCTCGGCGGCGGGGCGGTTCTTCTCGCGGTGCAGGGCGGTCAGGTCGGAGCGGTGCGGGCCGTACAGCGAGCGGCCGGCGGCGGCGTCGCGGGCGCGCGAGCGGCCCATGCCGTCGCGGATGAGGGCGGCGATGGCGGTCGCGTCGGCGCCCGAGGCGGCCAGGGTCTCGGCCTCGCCGGTCAGGCCGAGATCGGCCTGGGGGAAGGGCCGGTCGGACCGCGCGTCGATGGCGGCCTGGAGCGTGGTCAGGGCGGCGGCGCGGGCGGCGGCGGCGGCGGCCCCTGCCTCGCCCAGCCGGATTTCCAGCGCATCGAGCCACAGGGGGTCCGCGGCGCGGCCTTCTGCGCCCTCCGTCAGCAGCCGCAGGCGTTCGCGCAAGGCCTTTTCATAGGCCGAGACCGAGGCGGCGTGGGCGGGGTCGGCGGCGAACACCAGCCGGTCGAAGAAGCGAAGCCGGGCGGCGCGGGCGTCCGAGAACAGCCGGTCCTGCTCGGGCGTGGCCCAGACGGGGCGCAGATGGTCGAGAAGCCGGCCCGGCTGGGCCGTCTCGCCGTCGATGCGGACGATGCGGCGGGCGGCGCCGGCGGACTGGACGCCGGTGCCCAGCTTCGTCTCCCCGTCCCCGTCGGTCAGGACGGCGGCGACAGCCCAGGCGCGGCCGGTCGCCTCGCCGGGTTCGCGGCGGCCCATCTCGGGCGCCGTGGCCCCGCGCAGGCCCTTGCCCGGGGTGAACAGGCTGAGAGCTTCCAGTAGGTTAGTCTTGCCGGCGCCGTTGGGGCCGTGGAGCACCACCGCGCCCGCCGCGATGGGCAGGGTCGCGCTCGCGTAGGAGCGGAAATCGGTGAGGGTCAGGGCGGTGATCAAGGGGTGAAGAGTGATTTGTGACTAGTGAGTAGAGCGTCGGCGCTGATGCGGCAGCTGATCCCGCTCACGATCGAACCACTCACCAGTCACTACTCACCATTCACTCCAGCTCACACCCGCAGCGGCATCAGCACATACTGGACGCCCGGATCGCCCGGATCGAGGACCAGGGTCGGGCTGGCCGGGTCGGCGAATTTGAAGTGCGCCGTCTCGCCGGTGATCTGGCCAGCGACGTCGAGCAGATAGCGGGCGTTGAAGCCGATCTCGAAGGGCTCTTCGGAATAGCCGATCTCGACCTCCTCGACCCCCTGCCCGGCCTCCATGTTGCGCACCGTCAGGGTCACGCGGTCCAGCTCGAAGGCCAGTTTCACGCTGCGGCTCTTCTCGGCCGAGATGGTGGCGACGCGGTCGACGGCCTGGGCGAACAGGGCGTTGTCGATGTCGGCCTGTTTGTCGTTCCCCTTGGGGATGACGCGCATGTAGTCGGGGAAGGCGCCGTCGATGACCTTGGAGGTCAGGGAGGCCTGGCCGAATTCGAAGCGGATCTTCTGCGGGCTGACCATGACCTCGACCGGGCCGGAGCCGTCGTCGAGCAGGCGGCGGACCTGGTCGATGGTCTTGCGCGGGACGATGACGCCGGGGCCGCCGGCGGCGCCCTCGGGGGCCGGGGTCTCGGCCAGGGCCAGGCGGTGGCCGTCGGTGGCCACGGCGCGCAGCAGGGGAATGCCGTTGTCGGCCACGGTGTGCAGATACAGGCCGTTCAGATAGTAGCGCGTCTCCTCGGTCGAGACGGCGAAGCGGGTCTTGTCGATCAGCCGGGCGAGGTCTTCCTTGGGCAGGGTGAAGCGCGTGCCGCTGGTCTCGGTCGACATCACCGGGAAATCGCCGGCCGGCAGGACCGGCAGGTTGAATTTCGAACGGCCGGCCTGGACCACCAGACGGGGGTCGTCGCCGTTGTAGCTCAGCGAGACCTCGGCGCCGTCGGGCAGCTTGCGGACGATTTCATAGAGGGTGTGGGCCGGGGCGGTGATCTGGCCCTCGACATTCACCTGGGCCTCGGCCTCGTCGACCATCTCCATGTCGAGGTCGGTGGCGGCGAAGCTGAGCTTGTCGCGTCCGGCGCTGAGCAGGACGTTGGACAGGATCGGGATGGTGTTGCGGCGTTCGACGACGCTCTGAACGTGGCCGAGGGCCTTGAGGAGCGCGGATCGTTCGATGGTCAGTTGCATGTCGTCTCGCCCGGGGTGCGGCGACTCAAAGCGTCACCACGACTGGAGGGCCTTGGACACTAGCGGATTGAGCGGGCGGGGCAAGGAAGGGACTGGGGATGAGGGATTAGGGATTAGGGACGCCGCCCCATCGATGTGTGGATAATCCCCCGCCGAACGCACACGGGCCAAAACCTAATCCCTAATCCCTCGACCCTAGCCCCTCAGCTTCCTTGTCAGCGTCTCGACGTCGCGGGCGATCTGGTCGTCGAGGCCCATCAGTTCCTCGATCTTGCGCACGCCGTGCAGGACCGTGGTGTGGTCCCTGCCTCCAAATCGGCGGCCGATGTCGGGATAGGAGCGGGTCGTGTGCTGCTTGCACAGCCACATGGCGATCTGGCGCGGACGGGCCACGGCGCGGGTGCGGCGCTCGCTGAGCAGGTCGGCCTGTTTGAGGCTGAAGTGGTCGGCGACGGTCTTCTGGATCTCGTCGACGGTGATGCGGCGCTCGGGCCCGCCGCGCAGGGCCGAGCCGAGCAGGGCCTGGGTCTCGTCGACGCTGAGCGACGACAGGCGGGCGCCGGCGACGGCGGCCAGGGTGTTCACGGCGCCTTCGAGCTCGCGCATCGAGCCGGGGGTGCGGTCGACGAGGTGTTCGAGCACCTCGGCCTGGGCCTCGCCGGAGACGACGCCGAGATTGGCCAGCGCCTGGATGCGGTTGCGGGCCACGGCCAGCTTGAGGGCGCGGTCGGCGGGCTCGACCGGGCAGGTCAGGCCCGAGGCCAGATGGCTGCGCAAGCGCGGCTCGACCTCGGTCAGGGCCATGGGCGGGCGGTCGGCCGAGATGATGATCTTCTTGCCGTCCTCGATCAGGGCGGTCAGCGTCGACAGCAGCTCTTCCTGGGTGCCGGCCTTGCCTCCGACGAACTGGACGTCGTCGATCAGCAGCATGTCGGCGCCGCGCAGGCTGTCCTTGAACGCGGCCATGGTGCGGTCCTGGGCGGCGCGCACGAAGGTCGACAGGAAGCGTTCGGCGGTCAGATAGACGACCCTGGCGTCCGGGCGAAGCCGCTGGGCTTCCCAGGCGATGGCGTTCAGCAGGTGGGTCTTGCCGTAGCCATAGGGGCCGCAGAAGAAGATCGGGTTGAAGTGGCCGTCGGCCCAGGCCGCGGCCTGACGGGCGATGGCCAGGGCGAAGGCGTTGCCCTGTCCTTCGACGAAGCTGTCGAAGGTCAGGCGGTCCTGCAGGCCGGCGGCGCGCACGGCGCGGGCCCCGTCGGCGACCGGGGGAACGGTGGCCATCGGCATGGCCTGGGGAAGCGACTGGAACGGGATGGGGGCGGCGCCCTCGGCGCGGCCGGCGGCGACCTGGGAGGCGGAAGGGGTCGAGCCCATTTCGGCGCGGCAACGCACGTCGAGACGGCGCGACAGGCCGTCGAGGCCCAGCCACAGCTCGTTCATGCGGCGCAGGGCGTTCTTGCGCACCCAGTCACGGGCGTAGGCGGTCGGGGTGACGAGGATCAGCTGGCCCGAACCGTCGGCGCGGACGGCCGACGGCGCGATATAGGAGCTGAACGGCCCCTCGCCGATTTCCGTGCGAAGACGGCCCGCCGCCTCGGTCCAGATACGATCCGGATCCGTCATCCCCGCCATTTCAGCGCTCCCCGTAAACATCAGCCACCCGCTCAATCCATCACACGCCGACACCCTTCGAGCACGCCGGAATCGGGGACGACTTCTCCTGTCCCGCGTGGCGATGGCGCCGCGCAGGTGGGGTCGAACTCTCGAACAGACGTCTCACGCCGACACGAAATCAGGTTCCGCGCCGTCTTCATCCGTGTGGGGATGGAAGTGCGTCAGCGCCCCAAACTTACGCCCGGCGAGGGGGGCGTCAACGCTGATTCGCGAGTCGATTCGCACTTAAAATTGTTGACTCCGCTAAAGCCAAACGCAGTCAACGAAAAACCGTATTTCGCCACAGACGGGAGAGCGAATTCCCGTCTGGGCGGTTAGACGCACACGTGCAAACGGCGAGGAAGCGTTCGCTCCCTCGCCGTTGAAATCGCTGATATTAACTATGACAGGCCTGTAAAAGGCCGTCCGTAGCCCGTCGTGTCAGGCGACCGACATTTTCTTCAGCTGGGCGGCCAGGCGACCGACCTTCCGCGAACCCGTGTTCTTGTGAACCACGCCCTTGGAGACGGCGCGCATCAGCTCGGATTGCGCCTCGACGAAGGCGGTCTTGGCCGCACCGGCGTCGCCGCCCGTGACGGCTTCCTGGAATTTGCGCAGGAAGGTGCGGACACGCGTGCGGCGCGCCTTGTTCACTTCGGTGCGGGCAGCGATCTTGCGGATCGCTTTCTTGGCGCCGGCATTGTTGGCCATCAGTCAAACCTTACGAACGGAAACGCCGCGGAGCACGGTCCACGGCGGGGAAATCTCGAAGAGCGCGCGGCTATAGCGGAAAGGGGTCAGGGGGTCAACGAGAGTCCGACACCGCGCCTCAGCTATCCGCGCCACGGCCGCTGAAAGCGACAGTTGACGTCGTCGGGTTACAATTGTAGCGTTGTCGTTACATTCCTCGTGAGATCTCCGTCATGGCCGAACCCACAGCCCCCAGCGAGTCCGAACTGGACGTCCTGAAATGCTTCTGGCGCGACGGCGACCTGTCCGCGCGGGAGGTGCAGGACCGGATTGCCGGGAGCCTGGGCTGGTCGTCGTCCACGACCCGGACGGTGCTGGAGCGGATGCGGGCCAAGGGCCTGCTGAGCCGGCGCGACGCCCATGGCATGGCGGTCTATTCGACGGCCCAGCCCAAGACGGCGGTGATCGGCGGGCTGATGAAACGGCTGGGCGCCCTGCTGGACCTCGACGGCCCCCTGCCCGCGGCGGCCTTCTCGGGCAGCCAGATCCTCGACGCCGGAGACATCGCCGAGCTGGAAGCGGCCCTGTCCGCGCCCGACGCCGACAGGGAGGACCGCTGATGGGCGCCCCCGAACTTCTCGCGCTGTCGCTGGGCCTGTCGGTCGCGACAGCGGCGCTGGCCTGGGCGAGTGGCCGGCTGGTGGAGCGGCTGAGCGCCGATCCCCGGCTGAGGGACCGGGTCTGGGCCGCCGCCCTGATCCTTCCGGCCCTGCCGCCGCTGGCCGTCGGCCTGCTGCTGCTGACGCCCGCGCCGGTGCGAAACCTCCCCGCAGCCTCCAGCGCTTTGCCCACGGCCCTCGTCACGGCGCCGGCGGAGTTCGCCGCAATCGCCCCCGCGCCGTCGTTCGTTTTTGATCCCGCCATGGCCGCGTGGGCCGTGCTGGGGTTGGCCGCCCTGCTGACCGCCGCGCGGCTGACGGCGCTGGCGATCCGCGCCCGACGGCTGGTCCGGATCGTCCGCCAGGCCGAGGCGCCCGGCGCGGCGGTGACGGCGATGGTCGAGACGGCCGCCCTTGAACTGGCCATCCGCACGCCCCGGGTCCGGGTCAGCGCGGCGACGTCCGAGGCGCTGCTGGCCCATCTGGGCCGCGTTCATCTGATCCTGCCCCGCGGCCTGACCGACGGGGCCGACACGGTCGCCGCCAGCGCCGTGGTCGGCCATGAGCTGGCGCATCTGAAACGCGGCGATCATCACGCCCTGTGGCAGGAGGAGGCGCTGCTGGCGCTGCTGGCCGTCAATCCGCTGATGCCGATGCTGCGCGCGCGGCGCGCCGCGGCCCGCGAGGAGGCGTGCGACGCCCTGGCCCTGGGCGACGCCGTCGCGGAGACGCGCCGGGCCTACGCCCGGTCCCTGATCGAGGCCTTGCGGGACCGCGCCGGTCCGCAGGCGTCCGGCGGCCTGCCCGCCCTGACCTTCACCGGCGCGGGGAGGACCACCGCCATGCACCGCCTGAAAGCCGTATTGAGCCCCGCCCCCGCCGCCGGTCGCGGCCCCCGCCTGATGGCCCTGGGCCTCGCTGGCCTGATGGTCGCCCTGGCCGGGGCCGGATCGCTGGCGGTGGCCGGGGAGCGCGAAGCCGTGGTCCGGCCACCGCACGCCATTGCAACCCCCCCGATTCTGCCTGTGGAACAACCCCGTAGCATCGCGCTGGGCGCGGGCGCGCGCACCCTTTTGAACGGCGAGCCGCTGCCGGAGGGTCTGCCGATGTGGGCCGTGGCCGCCGAGCGGATCGACGTGCGCACGGCCCCGGCGGGGTCAGGCGAGGTGAATCTCATCCTGCCGTTCACCGGCTCGTCGCCGGTCAGCGTCAACGGCCGCCGCATGCCGGCGGGCTTTCCCGCCGGCGGGGTCAACCCTGACGCCGTGGCGCGGGTGGAGGTCATCGGCGATCATGTGCGCTACACACTGAAAACCGAATCCGAGGTGCGTCGCGTGCGCCGGGACGCCGCCACGCCGGCGCCGAAGGAAAATCACCTGACCCCCGGGCAGCAGGCGGACTACCGCAATCCCGACGGGCGGCAGTACCAGACTCTGTGCGCCTCGCGGGATCCGGGGGATGACGGCTTCTGCGCGGGCGTGATGTTCTCCGTGCTGCAGGACGCCACACGGTTCGGGGTCTGTCCGCCTGCGGCGCTCGATCGGGCTGATGAGGTCGCCCGTCGCGTGGCTCTGATGGCCCTGGTCGAACGCGGCAAGGCCGAAATTGCGCGGGGACCCGTCCGGTCGGATGACACTGCGTTCGACGTGGCGCGGTCCGCCCTGGCGCGCGCCTATCCCTGCGGCGCGGCGGCGGGTCAGGTGGTCGGATCCATTGTTCCTGCAAACGTCATGGCCCGCCCGATCGACCGGGAAGAGGCGGCGGCGCTCGGCGCGGCCGGCGGTGTCACCGGTGACAGCGTCCTGCTGACGCTCGACATCGATCTCGCGCCCGGCCTCCAGACGACTCCCGACGGCACTCTGATGGTCCGCATCCGGCCGACGGACGGTCGGGCGTCGACGCGCCTTCAGTTCGCGGTCGGCGGGAGCTTCGATCCGATTCCCATGGCCGTCGCGGTCAAGGGCAGCGCCGCAACGCCCGAGGACTACGTGATCACCGCCGAAATCCGTGACGCCGATAGTCGCGTGATCATGACCACCACCACGCCGGTCCGGGTCACCGCCGCGAACCGGCCTGTGAGAGCAGCGGTGACCCTGGCGCCTGCGGCCTGAACCTCAGCGCCCCGTAAACACCGGCTTCCGCTTCTCCACGAACGCCGCCATCCCCTCCTTCTGGTCCTCGAAGGCGAAGAGGGAGTGGAACAGGCGGCGTTCGAACTGGACGCCCTGGGTCAGCGTCGTCTCAAGGGCGGCGTTGACCATCTCCTTGTTGGCCATGACGGCCAGGGGGCTTTGCGAGGCGATCCTGGCGGCGATCTTGCGGACCTCGTCCAGCAGGGTTTCGTGCGGGACGACGCGGCTGGCGAGGCCGGCGCGTTCGGCTTCGGCGGCGTCCATCATCCGGGCGGTCAGGACCATGTCCATGGCCTTGGCCTTGCCGACCAGACGGGTCAGACGCTGGGAGCCGCCGATGCCGGGGGCGACGCCGAGGTTGATCTCGGGCTGGCCGAACTTCGCCTTGTCCGAGGCGACGATGAAGTCGCACAGCATGGCCAGCTCGCAGCCGCCGCCGAGGGCGAAGCCGTTGACCGCGGCGATGATCGGTTTGCGGAAACGGACGATGCGGTCGTGGCCGAGGGCGAAGAAATTGGCCTTGTACATGTCGGCGTAGGTCTGGTCCTGCATCTCCTTGATGTCGGCGCCGGCGGCGAAGGCCTTGTCGCCCGAGCCGGTCAGGATCAGGCAGCGCACGCTGTCGTCATGCTCGACGGCGTCGAGGAAGTCCGACAGATCCTTGAACAGGGCCGAGTTGAGGGCGTTGAGCGCCTCGGGCCGGTTCAGGGTCACCAGCGCATAGCCGTCGGCGTGGCGTTCGATGAGCAGGGTGGAATAGGTGTCGGCCATGGGGGCGCTCCGGAGTGTGCGCCCTACTTACCGACCCGCTCATCCAGGCGAAAGCCGGGATGCACGGATCGAGCGCTACCGTCTCGGCAGCAGCGCCAGCGTCAGGCCCGCCCGGAGCAGTTCGGCGGCGACCACCATGGCCAGCAGGGCGTTGGCGGCGATGACCTGGCCGCGGGCGCCCGACAGGTCGAGACTCCAGCCGAACAGGGAGGCGGAGGCGAGGAGGCCGGCGGCGGCGAGGATGAGGACGATCAGCAGCATGAGGGCGACATGGCTGGCCTTGAGCGCCGCCTGCAGCGTCGGGCCTTCGTCGAGGGCGCGGGCGCGGCGGCGGAACAGCCAGGCGATCAGGCTGACGGCGACCGTTTCGGCGAGCACGATCACGACCAGGGCGCCGAGGAACCAGAAGACCAGTCCGCCGGTCTCGCCGCGCCGCATCTGCTGCAGGAAATGGCCGAAATAGGCACCCCAGACGGCGAGGCCGACAACGAGACTGATCCAGAGGTGGGTGCGGCGATGGGTCATGCGCCGCTCCTTACCGCTTCAGCCCGGCCATGTCCGCGAGCTTGAGCACCGTGTTCCAGTTGCGGCCGGTCCCCATGCCGAGCATGCGCGGCGTGGCCTTTTTGAAGATGCCGGACTCGGCCTGACCGTTCGGGAACCAGAACCAGAGAACGCCGTCGATGGCCTCGACCGCCTCGCCGCCCTCCGTGAGCGCGCGGCAGGCGTCCACGGCGCCGTCCCGGATCCCGTCCTTCATGACCATGGCCACGACCTTGGCCGGATGGGCGGCGGCCTCGTCCGGGAAGGGATTGGCGGCGACCAGCCGGGCCCACTGTTCGGGCGTGCGGACCATGGCCGCGACCTTGAGGCCGAAGGTCCTGTCCATCGCGGCCTCGATGTCCGCTTCGAGCCCATCCGCCGCCCTGTCGCTCTCGACCACCAGATTGCCGCTGGCCGCGAGGGTGCGCGGATCGCCCAGCCCCATGTCGGCGGCCATGGCGCGCAGCTCTGACACCGGGGCGCGGACGCCCCCGGTGTTGATGCCGCGGAACAGGATGATGCGGTGGGTCATGAGGAGGAGTTAGGGGTTAGGGGTTAGGGTCGGTGATCCCTGATGTGTTGCCTGGCCCTAATCCCTACTCCCTAATCCCTAAAACCTGACCCCTTCCCTCACCACCGCTGGCGACTCGGGCAGTAGAAGGTCGAGCGGCCGGCCTGGACGATGCGTTTGACGACGCCGGTGCAGCCCTCTCCGGAACACGGCTCGCCCTCGCGGCCGTAGACGTCGAAGCGGTGCTGGAAATAGCCCTGCCCGCCGTCGGCGTTGGCGAAATCCTTCAGCGTCGAGCCGCCGGCGGCGATGGCGTCGTTGAGCACGTCGCGGACCACGGCGGCCAGGGTTTCGAGCCGGGGCTTCGACACCTTGCCCGCCGCGATCAGGGGCGAGATGCGGGCGCGATAGAGGGCCTCGCAGACATAGATGTTGCCGAGGCCGGCGACGATGCGCTGGTCTAGCAGGCTGACCTTGATGTTCTGCTTCTTGCCCGCGAAGGCCTCGGCCAGATGCGCGCCCGAGAAGCCGTTGCCCAGCGGTTCCGGACCGAGGCCGGCGAACCAGGGATGGGCGTCGACCTCGCCGGTCGGGATCAGGCCCATGAAACCGAAGCGGCGGGCGTCGGCGAAGCCGAGACGGGTGCGGGTGTTTCCCTTCACCGCGCACAGGCTGAGGTGTTCGTGCTTGCCGGCGATGGGCGCGGGCTCCTCGAACTCGCCCAGCTGTTCGCCGTCGAGGGTGAAGCGGCCGGTCATGCCGAGATGGCTGACCCAGGTCTCGCCGGTCGACAGGGGCATGAGAAGGTATTTGGCGCGGCGGTCGATGCGTTCGACGGTCGCCCCCTCCAGCCGGGCGACGAACCGGTCGGGAAACGGGAAGCGCAGGTCGGGCCGGTTCTGGCGCACGCCGGTCAGGCGGGCGCCGGTCAGGACCGGCTCGAGGCCGCGGCGGACGGTTTCGACCTCGGGAAGCTCGGGCATGGATCAGGGCAGCAGGTCGGCGGGCAGGATCTGGCTGGACAACAGGGTCTCCATGCCGTCCCAGCGGTTCGGGCCCTGGCGTTCGACCCAGGCCTGGACCACGTCGCGGCCGAGGCCGTAGTTGATGATGTAGCTGCGATACGCATCGATGAAGCGCAGACGCTGGGCGGCCTTGGCCGGCTCGGCGAGGGTGTATTTCGACAGGCGGGCGATGGTCTCGTCGCGCCCCACCCGCCCCGACAGCCAGTCGTCGGCGATGGTGTATTCGGCGCGGGCCAGACGGCGCTGCAGGACGCCCAGACGGGCCTTCTTCTCCGCCGTCGACGGATCCAGACCGGCGAGGGGATAGAGCACGTCGCGCTCGAAGGCCGTGCCCTCGTCCCCGGGGAAGGCCAGGTCGACGCCGTAGTTGGCGCTGCCCTCGGCCACGAAGGACATGGGGCTGAACAGCGGATAGACGCTCATCTCGACCCAGCCGCGGTCGCGCACGAAGGTCTTTTCCAGCAGGGCGTTGTAGACATGGTGGCCCGGGTAGCCCTCGTGGCAACCCAGATCGATCGCCCGCTCGGTGTAGATGGGGAAGTCGGCGTTGATCTCGATCCGGCTGGCCGCGTCGCCGAGATAGTAGTTGTACCCCGACCACGGCTTGTCGCCGACGAAGCTGAGGGTGAACCGCTCATCGGCCGGCAGGGCGATGTGGCGGACGGTGCGGCGGCGGCATTCGGCGATGGCCGCGTCCATGACCGGCTGGAGCCGGTCCTTCGGAATGACATAGTGGGCCTTGAAGGCGGTGACCCGGTCGGTCAGGGAGCCGGGGCCCGGCAGCAGGGCGTCGATCTCGGCGAGGACGGGATCCCAGGTCGACAGCGGCAGGAGCTCGGGGCGGATGCCGAACAGGGCCTCGGCCTCGTCGGCGAAGCCCATCTTCTCGCCGGACAGCATGCGCAGCCGCGCCGAGGCGGCGGAGACATGGGCCAGCAGATAGGCGCGGCGCTGGACCACCGCCGGATCCTCGCCCCGGGTCGAGACCGCGTTCAGACGTTCGGTGAGATCGGCCGCGCCCTGGATCAGCTGCGGCACGGTTCGCGGCCTGGCCCTGGCGACCTCCTGCCACTCCGCCGGGCCGTAGTAGGCGTCCACATAGCCGGGTTCGCGCTCGCCGATCTCGAGGATCAGGGCGACATAGTCCCTGGCGATGGCGCCCATGCTCTCGACGGACGGATCAGGGGTCGCCGGCAAGGCCGCCGGGGTTGGCGCCGTGGCGCAGGCGCCCAGCAGCATCAGCAGTCCAAGCAGAAAGGCGCGCATCGGGACCTCCATCGGCAATAGAGCGGGCATCGGCGAAGCGGGCGCACGCTAGATCACGACGCGCCGGGCCGGAACCGGGTAAATCGTCCCGGCCGGCTTTGGTTCGGGGCGCGCGCATTCGGGATTGAGGGCGGGGCGGTCCTGCTGTAAGGCCCTTCGTCCGGCGTTTCGCCGCCGACGCACCCGTAGCTCAGCTGGATAGAGTACTGCCCTCCGAAGGCAGGGGTCACAGGTTCGAATCCTGTCGGGTGCGCCATTCTTCTTCCCCGAACCGGAGCCAGAGCGCGTGACCGACGCCCTGCCGACCCAGCCGACCGGCCAGCCCGTCGGGCGCGTCATCGCCATGCCGGCGGACACCAATCCCGAGGGCGACATCTTCGGCGGCTGGCTGCTGGCGCATATGGATCTGGCCGGGGCGACGCCGGCGTTCGAACTGGCCCAGGGACGCTGCGTGACCATCGCCTTGGACGGCATGGTGTTCCACCAGCCGGTCTCGGTCGGCGACGAGGTGTCGATCTACGCCAGGGTGATCAAGACCGGCCGGACCTCGATCCGCGTCCATGTCGAGGCGTGGAAACGGCCGCGCGATCAGGCCCAGGCCGCTTCGGTGCGGGTGACGGAGGGCGTCTTCACCTATGTCGCCATTGACGACGACCGCAAGCCCAGGGCCCTGCCGGACCCTGCGGCATAACCCGGCAGGGCGCCGGGAAATCTTGACCTTTGGGCTCGCCGTGCCTACCTCGCGGTCATGTCCGTCCGTCGCATCCTCACCATCGACAACGCCGCCGACCTGGCGGTGCTGAAACAGGTTTCCACCCCCGTCGAAGGGCCGGTGACCGCTGAGCTGCGTCGCCTGATGGATGACATGCTGGAGACGATGTACGACGCGCCCGGCATCGGCCTGGCCGCCGTGCAGGTCGGCGACACCCGCCGGGTCATCGTCATGGACCTCGGGGACAAGGACGGCGCCGAGTGCGACGTCGACCCCGCCGAAATGAGCGACGAGGATCGGGCGAAGTGGGACGCCGAGCGCCGCAATCCGCGCTTCTTCGTCAATCCCGAGATTCTATGGACTTCGGACGAGACCCTTCCCTACGAGGAAGGCTGTCTGTCCATCCCTGAGTATTTCGACCAGGTCGAGCGGCCGGCCCGGGCGCGCATCCGCTATCTGGACTACGACGGCCAATCCATCGAGGAAGAGTGCGAGGGCCTGTACGCCGTCTGCATCCAGCACGAGATGGATCACCTGAACGGCGTCCTGTTCATCGACCACCTGTCCCGGCTGAAGCGAGACCGCGCCGTGGCCAAGGTCAAGAAGAACGCAAGGCTGGCCGCCTGATGGCCCGCCCCGCGACCCGCCTCAAGCGCGCCCGCGACCGCATCATCGACCCGTCCGGCCGCCGTCGGCTGACGCGCAACGAGAAGGTCGGCGTGGCCAGCGTCGCGACCCTGGTGGGCGTGGCCCTGCTGGGCGTCGTCGCCGGGGTGATCCTGGACCGGCTGCTCGATTTCGACGACGCCCTGGACGCCGGCGGCGAATGGGACGAGGGCGGCGGCGTCTCGACCCGCTGGCAGTAAGCCTCTTTTCGGGCGCTACCGCGCTTCGCGCTACTTGAGCGCGGACTGCTTTTTGTTGGGCGCTACCGCGCTTCGCGCTACTTGAGCGCGGACTGCTCCTTCCGGAACCGCCGATGCGCCTCGCCTTCATGGGAACTCCCGATTTCGCCGTCGCCTCGCTGGCCGAGTTGATCGCCAGCGGCCACGAGATCGTCGCCGTCTACAGCCAGCCGCCGAAGCCGCGCGGACGCGGCCAGAAGCTGACGCCGTCGCCGGTCCACGCCTTCGCCGAGACCATGGGCCTGCCGGTGTTCGCACCGGAGTCGATGAAGTCCGCGGACGCCATCGCGGCCTTCCGGAGCCTGGACGTCGACGCCGCCTGCGTGGTCGCCTACGGCCAGATCCTGAAGCGCGAGGTGCTGGAGGCCCCGCGCCTCGGCTGTTTCAACCTGCATGGCTCGCTGCTGCCGCGCTGGCGCGGGGCCGCCCCGATCCAGCGCGCCATCATGGCGGGCGACCGCCAGACCGGGGTCCAGATCATGCGCATGTCAGAGGGGCTGGACGAGGGTCCGATCCTGCTGTCCGAGGTGATGGACATCCGGCCCGACGACACGGCCGCGTCCCTGTCCGAGCGGATGTCGCACACCGGCGCCAGCCTGTGGCCGCGCGCCCTGGCGGCGATCGAACGCGGCGGGGTCGAGGGGACGGAACAGGTCGGGGAGCCGACCTATGCCAAGAAGATCACGACGGCCGAGGCGCGTATCGACTGGACCCGCCCGGCGGCCGAGGTCGACGCCCATATCCGCGGCCTGTCGCCCTTCCCCGGCGCATGGTTCGAGGCCCCGGGACCCGAGGGCCCGGTGCGGATCAAGGCGCTGATGTCGCGGGTCTCGCTGCAGGGCTCCGGCGCGCCGGGCGAGGTGCTGGACGGCGATCTGCGCATCGCCTGCGGCGACGGCGTGGTGCGGCTGCTGCGGGTGCAGCGGGCGGGCAAGGCGGCCCAGACGCCGGACGAGATGCTGCGCGGTTTTGCGCTGCCGGCCGGGACGGTGCTTTCCTCAAGCAGCGAGCCGCCGCGCGGCGAGCGATAGGGACTCCTGCATGGCGCGCTACCGGTTGACGCTGGAGTACAACGGCTCGGGCTATAACGGCTTTCAGGCCCAGCCCGACCAGCCGACGGTGCAGGGCGCGATCGAGACGGCCATCACCGCCTTCTGCGGCCAGACCGTGCGCATCGCCGCCGCCGGGCGGACGGACACCGGCGTTCACGCCACCGGTCAGGTCATCAGTTTTGATCTCGACAAGGCCTGGCCCGAGCGCACGGTGATGAACGCCCTGAACGCCCATCTGGTCGGCGAGGCCGTGTCGGTGCTGGACTGCGCCGCCGTGGACGACGCCTTCCATGCCCGGTTCTCGGCGACGGGCCGATGCTATCTGTATCGCATCCTCAGCCGGCCGGGCCCGCCGGCGCTGGACAAGGGCAAGGTCTGGCATATCCGCAAGGCCCTGGACGCCGAGGCCATGCAGGCGGCGGCCGAGGCGCTGGTCGGGCTGCACGACTTCACCACCTTCCGCGATGTGAACTGCCAGTCGAAGTCGCCGGAGAAGACGCTGGACGTCGCCCGCGTGACGCGCAGCGGCGACGAGGTGCGTCTGGTGTTCGAGGCGCGCAGCTTCCTGCACCGGCAGGTCCGCTCCATGACCGGCACCCTGGCGGAAGTGGGTCAGGGCCGCTGGGCGGTCGAGGATGTGGCGGCGGCGCTGACGGCGCGCGACCGCGCGGCCTGCGGGCCGGTGGCCCCGTCGGACGGGCTGTACCTGACGGGCGTGGTTTATCCGGAATGAAAAAGGGCCCGCCGGAGACCGGCGGGCCCTTCATTTTTCGCGGTGAGGCGAAACCTAGTTCTTGGCTTCTTCGGCGCCCGAAGTGACGGCGCTGCCGGCGGCCGAGACGTCGCGGCCGGCGCCCGAGATGGTGTTGCAGCCCGTAACGGCGATGGCGGCGGCGACGAGAGTCAGAGCAATGATCTTTTTCATGGGAATCCCCTTTTGGTGTGAACCTTGGCCATAAACGCGGGCGACGCCGAGGGGTTGCATGGCCAAGGCCGGGGCTGATCTGCTAACTCGCCCGCATGACCCAGCCCGCGAACACCGCCGCCCGCCGCCTTGTCGAAACCCTCGTCATGAACGGCATCGACCGCGTCTTCTGCGTCCCGGGGGAAAGCTATCTGGCCGTGCTCGACGCCCTGGCCGACGTACGCGACCGCATCCAGGTCATCGCCTGCCGGCATGAGGCGGGCGCCGCCAACATGGCCGAGGCGTACGGCAAGCTGACCGGCAGGCCGGGCGTCTGCATGGTCACGCGGGGGCCGGGCGCGACCCACGCCTCCATCGGCGTGCACACGGCGCATCAGGACTCCACCCCGATGATCCTGTTCGTCGGCCAGATCGCCCTGACCGACCGCGGCCGCGGCGCCTTCCAGGAGGTCGACTACCGCGAGGTCTTCGGCGGCCTAGCCAAATGGGCCACCGAGATCGAGAGCCCGGAACGGACGGTCGAGGTGGTCGAACGCGCCTTCGCCACCGCCCTTCAGGGCCGGATGGGACCTGTGGTCATCGCCCTGCCCGAGGACATCCTGCACGCCGACGGGGGCCCGGCGCCGATCCGTCCGGTGACGCCCGCGAAAGCAGCGCTGGATCCGGCCTTCGTCGAACAGGTGCGGGCGCGGCTGGCGAAGGCCGAACGCCCCCTGCTCGTGCTGGGCGGCTCGGGCTGGACCGAGGAGGCCGCCGCCGCCATCGGCGACTGGTCCGAACGGCTGGGCCTGCCGGTCACCCTATCCTTCCGGCGCAAGGACATCCTGTCCAACGACCGGCCCAACTACGCCGGCGACCTCGGCCTCGGCTGCAATCCCAGGCTGACGGCGCGAGCGAAGGCGGCCGACCTGATCCTCGCCATCGGCGCCCGGCTGGGCGAGAACCCGACCCAGGGCTACACCCTGTTCGACCGCGCCCGGACGGCGGAGACGCTGATCCATATCCATCCCGGCGCGGAGGAGCTGGGCCGGGTCTGGACCCCGCTGATGAGCGCCACGGCGGACAATTCCCTGGCCGCCCACACCCTCGCCGCGACCGATCCCGGCCGGACCTGGCATGACGAGGCGACCGCCGCCCACGCCGACTATCAGGCCTTTTCGACGCCCGTGCCGGTGACCGGGGCGGTCAATATGAGCGAGTGCATGGCCCACCTCGGCGAGACCCTGCCGCCGACGGCCATCGTCACCAACGGCGCGGGCAATTTCGCCGCCTGGCTGCACCGCTTCTATCGCCACCGCGCCTGCCGTACCCAGCTGGCCCCGACCTCGGGCGCCATGGGCTACGGCTATCCCGCCGCCCTCGCCGCCAAGTCAGTCCATCCCGACCGCGAGGTGATCTGCATCGCCGGCGACGGGGACTATCTGATGACCGGGCAGGAGATCGCCACCGCGGTCCAGTACGGGATCAACGTCGTGGTCGTGGTCGTCGACAACGGGACCTACGGCACCATCCGCATGCACCAGGAGAGCCACTATCCGGGCGCGGAACGGACCATCGCCACCGACCTGAAGAACCCCGACTTCGTCAAATACGCCGAGGCCTTCGGGGCCCTCGGCCTGCGCTGCGAGACCACCGCCGACTTCCCCGCCGCCCTCCAGGCCGCGCGGAACGCCGGCCGGCCCGCCCTCGTTCACCTGATCACCTCGGCCGAGGATATCGCGCCCAACCGCACGATCACCGGCCTGCGTTCCTGAGAGGAGCCGCCATGCGTCCCGTCCTCGCCCTGATCGCCGCCGCCCTGCTGACCGGCTGCGCCACGCCAATGGAGCCCGCGCCGGGCGTGCCGCAGACGGCGCAGAACGGCGATGACTGCGCCGTCATCGCCGCCGTGGCGAAGGAGCACTACCGCTTCAACACCACCGACAACCGGCCGCCGCCGATCCGGTTCGAGAGCGACTACGCCCCGCGATGCGACTGGAGCCGATACGGCCTGGCCTTCGAAGCTTGGGATCCCGACGCGACCGGCGATCCACGCCAGCGGGTGCGCTGGGTCAGTTTCGCCCGGCCGGTCTATGACGGAGGCGGCGCCCTGGTGGCGACCGGCATCATGCACGGCCCCCTCGCTGGCATGGGCTATGAGTGCCGGGTGATCTCGGGCTTCGCGGGATGGACGGTCCCCGAAGGCTCCTGCCGCAACACCTGGGTCTCGTAGTCGTCAGCCGGTGACGGCGGGGCCGCGCCCCCCTATGTTCGCCGCATGACCGACACAGCCGCTGAATCCGCCGACCGCCCCCTCACCCAGGACGGCCCCGCCGTGCGGCTGTGGATGATCGACGCCTCGGCCTACATCTTCCGCGCCTATCACGCCCTGCCGCCCCTGACGCGCAAGTCCGACGGCCTGCCCGTCGGCGCCGTGCAGGGCTACTGCAACATGCTGTGGAAGCTGATCCGCGACATGAAGGGCGACGACGGCCCGACCCATCTCGTCGCCGTATTCGACCATTCGGAGAAGACCTTCCGCAACGCCATGTACGACCAGTACAAGGCCAACCGCTCGGCCCCGCCCGAGGACCTGATCCCGCAATTCCCGCTGGTGCGCGAGGCCACGGCGGCCTTCGGCGTCCACTGCATCGAATTGCCCGGCTACGAGGCCGACGACCTGATCGCCACCTACGCCTGCAAGGCGCGCGACGCCGGCGGCGAGGCGGTCATCGTCTCCTCCGACAAGGACCTGATGCAGCTGATCGGCCCCTCGGTCGTCATGTGGGACCCGATGAAGGAGCGCCGCCTCGCCGAAGAAGCCGTGTTCGAGAAATTCGGCGTCACCCCCGACAAGGTGGTCGAGGTCCAGGCCCTGATCGGCGACAGCGTCGACAACGTCCCCGGCGCCCCCGGCATCGGCCCCAAGACCGCGGCCCAGCTGATCCTCGAATACGGCGACCTCGACACCCTGCTGGCCCGCGCCGGAGAGATCAAACAGCCGAAGCGGCGCGAGACCCTGATGGAATTCGCCGACCAGATCCGCCTCTCGCGCGAGCTGTGCCGGCTGGACTGCAACGCTCCCGCCTCCGAGCCGATCGACGATTTCGCCATCCGCCACCCTGACCCCGAGACCCTCGCCGCCTTCCTCGACAGGATGGAGTTCCGCGGCCTGCGCAGCCGCGTCGGCGACGGCAAGGCGCCGGCCAAGGACGGCACGGCCTTCGTCGCCCGGCCGAAGGTCCCGAGCGCCCCCGTGGCCACGCCGCGCTATGGCCAGGTCGCGACCGGCCCGGCCGAGGCCCAGAGGGTCGACATCGAGGCCTATCGCTGCGTCCAGACGCTGGAGGAGCTGGACGCCTGGATCGCCCGGGCGACCGAGGCCGGCGTCGTCGGGTTCGATTGCGAGACGGACGCGCTGTCGGCGACGCATGCGGGGCTGTGCGGGGTGTCGCTGGCGGTGGGGCCGAACGAGGCCTGCTATGTGCCGCTGACGCATGAGCATGAGCCGGCGGCGGATGCGGGGGGGCTGGATTTCGGGGGGGAACCGGAGCAGCGGGAGGCGATCACCCAGGTCGACAAGGCCGAGGCGCTGAAGCGGCTGAAGGGTCTGCTGGAGAATCCGGCGGTGCTGAAGGTCACCCAGAACGGCAAGTACGACATGGCCGTCATGGCGCAGCGCGGCATCCGCGTGGGGCCGATCGACGACACCATGCTGATCTCCTACGTGCTGGAGGGCGGGCTGCACGGGCACGGGATGGACGAGCTGGCCAGGCTGCACCTCGGCCACGAGCCGATCCCGTTCAAACAGGTGGCGGGCACGGGCAAGTCCCAGAAGTCGTTCAAACATGTCGAGCTGAAACCGGCCACCTGCTACGCCGCCGAGGATGCGGACGTGACCCTCCGTCTCTGGCGCATCCTCAGGCCCCGGCTGGCGGAGCAACGCCTGACCACGGTCTATGAGACGCTGGAGCGCGGCATGCCCGCGGTGCTGGCCGACATGGAGCGGGCCGGGATCCGCGTCGATCCCGACCGGCTCAAACGCCTGTCGTCGGAGTTCGGCATGCGCATGGCCGAGCTGGAGACCCAGGCCCACCAGATGGCCGGCCGCCCCTTCAACATCGGCAGCCCGCGCCAGATCGGCGACATCCTGTTCGGCGAGATGAACCTGACCGGCGGCAAGAAGACCGCCTCGGGCCAGTGGGGCACCGACGCCTCGGTCCTCGAAGAACTGGCCCTGACCCACGACCTGCCGCGCGTCCTGCTGGACTGGCGCCAGCTGGCCAAGCTGAAGGGCACATACACCGACGCCCTGATCGAGGCCGCCGACAAGACCACCGACCGCGTGCATACCAGCTACCAATTAGCGGCCGCCACCACCGGCCGCCTGGCCTCGTCGGACCCCAATCTGCAGAACATCCCGATCCGCACCGAGACCGGCCGCCAGATCCGCCAGGCCTTCATCGCCGCCCCCGGCCATGTCCTGATCAGCGCCGACTACAGCCAGATCGAGCTGCGCCTGCTGGCCCATATCGGCGACATCCCCGAGCTGAAGCGCGCCTTCGCCGCCGGCATCGACATCCACACCGCCACGGCCTCGGAGATGTTCGGCGTCCCCGTCGACCGGATGGACCCCGAGACGCGGCGCCGCGCCAAGGCGATCAATTTCGGCATCGTCTACGGCATCTCGGCCTTCGGCCTGGCCGCCCAGCTGAACATCGACCAGGGCGAGGCCGGGGCCTATATCAAGACCTATTTCGAGCGCTTCCCCGGCATCCGCGCCTATATGGACGCGACCAAGGTCCAGGTGCGCGAGACGGGCATGGTCTCGACCGTCTTCGGCCGCCGCATCCACATTCCCGCCATCCATTCCAAATCGGGGGCCGAGCGCCAGTTCGGCGAGCGCGCCGCCATCAACGCCCCCATCCAGGGCGCCGCCGCCGACATCATCCGCCGCGCCATGATCCGCATGCCGGGGGCGCTGGTGGACGCCGGCCTGTCGACCCTCATGCTGCTGCAGGTCCACGACGAACTGGTGTTCGAGGCCCCGGAGGCGGAGGCGGAGCGCGCCATCGCCGTGATCAAACGCACCATGGAGGGGGCGGCGGAACCCGCCGTGGCCCTGACCGTGCCTCTGGTGGTGGATGCAAGGGCCGCCGCCAACTGGGACGAGGCGCATTGATCCTGGAGCGCTAACGCTCGGCCCGCGGGGCCTCGCTGCTTGAGCGCCAGCCTGCTAACGCAGGCGCATGAAGCCCCAGACCGTGGATGTCCTGATCGTCGGCGCCGGCGCGGCCGGGATGATGTGCGCCATCGAGGCGGGGCGGCGCGGGCGCTCCGTGCGGGTGATCGACCATGCGCGGGCGCCGGGGGAGAAGATCCGCATCTCGGGCGGGGGGCGGTGCAATTTCACCAACCTGGGGACCGGGCCGGGAAATTTTCTCGGCGAGAACCCGCGGTTCGCGACCTCGGCCCTGAAGCGGTTCACGCAGCATGACTTCGTCAAGCGGGTCGACCGGGCGGGGATCGCCTGGCACGAGAAGACCCTGGGGCAGCTGTTCTGCGACGACTCGGCGAAACAGATCATCCGCCTGCTGACCGACGACATGCGGGCGGCGGGGGTTGAGCTGTCGCTGGGGGTCTCGGTCGAGCGGGTCGAGCGCGCGGGCGACGGGTATGAGGCGGCGCTGTCGGACGGGTCGGTGGTGCGGGCGCGGGCGCTGGTGCTGGCGACCGGGGGCAAGTCGATCCCCAAGATGGGGGCGACGGGCTGGGCCTATGACGCGGCTCGGGGGTTCGGGCTGCGGGTGACGGAGACGCGGCCGGCGCTGGTCCCGCTGACCTTCGAGGCGGGGCTGCTGGAGCAGCTGACGCCGCTGGCGGGGGTGGCGGTGGATGCGGTGGTCTCCACGGCCTCAAGTAGCCCGCAGGGCGGTAGGCCCACTTTCAAGGAGGCCATGCTGTTCACGCATCGCGGGCTGTCGGGGCCGGCGATCCTGCAGATCAGCTCCTACTGGCGCGAGGGCGAGGCGATCACCGTGGCCATGGCGCCGGGCGAGGACGTGTACGCCCGGCTCAAGGCGGCCAAGGAGGAGAACGGGAAACAGATGGTGCATACGGCCATGGGGCACATCGTCCCGCGCCGGCTGGCCGAGAGCGTCTGCGAGCGTGAGGGCGTCAAAGGCAAGCTGGCCGAGGTCGGGGACAAGACCCTGCGCCGGCTGGACGCGGCGGTGAACGCCTGGACGGTCAAGCCGGTGGGGTCCGAGGGCTATCGCACCGCCGAGGTGACGCTGGGCGGGGTCGATACGGCGGCGCTGGACCAGCAGACGATGGAGGCGAAGGCCGCGCCCGGGCTGTACGTCATCGGCGAGGCGGTCGATGTGACCGGCTGGCTGGGCGGGTACAATTTCCAGTGGGCCTGGTCGTCGGGCTGGGCGGCGGGGCAGGTTTGCTAGGGCATGGGGTGTGGGGGATGGGGTGTGGGGTGTTCCCCTCTTCACCCCCGCCCCCTAGAAGCTGATCCCCAGTCTCCACACCCCACCCCCCACACCCCACATCCCATGCCCTTCACCGCCACCGTCCTGACCATGTTTCCCGAGGCGTTTCCGGGGCCGCTCGGCGTGTCGCTGATCGGCACGGCGTGGCGCGAGCGCGGGCTCTGGAGCCTTGAAACGGTTGACATTCGGGCCTTTTCCACAGATACGCGCGGCTTCCTGGACGACACCCCCGCGGGTGGCGGGCCGGGAGCCGTGCTGAAAGCGGACGTGGTGGCCAGGGCGCTCGACAGCGTTTCGGGCCCGCCCCGGCCGCTTTTGTACATGAGCGCCCGGGGTCGGCCCCTGACCCAGGCGCGCGTCAAGGACTGGGCCAAGGCGGACGGGATCACCGTCCTCTGCGGCCGGTTCGAGGGGGTGGATCAGCGCGTGCTGGACGCGCGCGGGTTCGAGGAGGTCTCCGTCGGAGACGCGGTTCTCGCCGGCGGCGAGGCGGCGGCGATGGTGGTGATCGAGGCGTGCGTGCGATTGATCCCCGGGGTGCTGGGCCAGGCCGAGAGCCTGAGTTCGGAAAGCTTCGAGGACGGTCTTCTGGAACATCCGCAGTACACGCGACCGCGGACGTTCGAGGGGCTGGAGATACCCGAGGTTCTTCTGTCGGGCGACCACAAGAAGGTCGCACAATGGCGCGAAGAGCAGCGGCGAGCGACGACCCGGGAGCGGCGGCCAGACCTCTGGGCGGCGTATCCGGACAAGACAAATGCGGGACTTGAGCCCGCCAAATCACAGGTAAAGAGCGCAAAAGCTCGAGGAGAATAGAATGAACATCCTTCAGACGATCGAAGCCGAAGAAAAAGCCCGCCTGGTCGCCATCCGCGCGATCCCCGACTTCCAGCCCGGCGACACGCTGCGGGTCATGGTCAAGATCAAGGAAGGCGAGCGCGAACGCATCCAGGCCTTCGAGGGCGTGTGCATCGCCCGCGCCGGCGGCGGGATCAACGAGAATTTCACCGTGCGCAAGATCAGCTTCGGCGAGGGCGTCGAGCGCGTCTTCCCGCTGATGTCGCCGAACATCGACGCCATCGAAGTGAAGCGTCGCGGCGTCGTGCGGCGCGCCAAGCTGTATTACCTGCGTGACCGTCGCGGCAAGTCGGCCCGGATCGCCGAGAAGCAGACCGTGCGTCCGGTCAAGGGCGTGGTGGTGCCGGAGACCGGCAAGGCCGAAACGGCCGCCGACACCGAAGCATAATCCGCTTTCGGCCATCAGAATGACGAGGGCCCCGGCGGAAACGCCGGGGCCTTTTTCGTGTCGGGCGCGGCGCGAACGGCGCGGCGCCGGCGTCTTCCCTTCGGCAAGCGAAGCCGCTATGGCCGCCCTCGTGTCAGCCCGTTCGCCCGAGCCCTGGTCGTTGTTCCGTTCGCTGGCGTTCCTCGCCGCGACGTTCGCCATCATGCTGGGCGCCATGCTGCCCTCGGCCGTGGCCGCAACGGCCGCCACGGGTTCTCCGGTCATGCTGTGCTCCGGCGACGAGATCTTCGTCGTCGATGGCGGTGCAACGCGGCCTGAAAAGCCTTCGCCGATGGACAGCCTGACGTGCGCGTCCTGCATCCTGGCCGCCTTCACCACCCTGCCCCCGCCTCCGCCCGTCCATCCCGTCGTCCCGCCGCGCATCGCGGCCGTACAGCCGACAGCGGTCCGGACCAGCCTGCCCCCGCGCTGCGCGCGTCCGGGCCCGCGCCCGCCGTCCACCGCTCCGCCCCAGGCCTGAACAGCCCAGTCCGTCCGCGCGCCCTCGCATCGTCGGCGCGCCCGCTCCCCTGTTCAGGAAATGATCCATGTCCCTCGAGACCACCGCGGCGCCGTGCGCGCTGCTGCTCGCCGCCGCCCTGGCGGCCCCCGCCCTCGCCCAATCCGCGCCTGATCCGTCCGGCGTAACGACGCTGGACAGCGTCATCGTCACCGGCGTCCGCAATCCCGAGGACCCGCCCGTCGTCGCCGACGCCCGCGCCCTGCTGAGCCGCACGCCCGGCGCCGTCGCCGTCGTCTCGTCGGAAAGCTTCGAGACCCGCTTCGCCCAGGGCTTCTCCGACACGCTGCGCAACGTGCCAGGCGTCCTGGCCCAGAAGCGCTATGGCGAGGAAAGCCGACTCTCCATCCGCGGCTCGGGCATCGCCCAGGGCTTCCACCAGCGCGGGGTCCTGTTCGCCCAGGACGGCGTCCCCTTCGCCGACGCCGACGGCTTCTCGGACTTCCAGGGGGTGGATCAGCTGAGCGCCCGCTACATCGAGGTCTACAAGGGGTCCAACACCCTGCGGTTCGGCGGGGCCCAGCTGGGCGGGGCGATCAATCTGGTCACCCCCGCCGGGCGGACCGCCGCTGACGATCTGGTGCTGCAGCTGGAAGGCGGATCGTTCGGCTTTCGCCGGGTGCACGGCGAGGTCGCCGGCGAACGAGGCGACTGGGACGCCTTCGTCAGCGTCACGGCCATGGAAGCCGACGGCTACCGTCAGCAAAGCGACCAGAGCCAGGGCCGGCTGACCGCCAGCCTCGGACACAGTTTCGGCGAGGACCGGGAGGTCCGCCTGATCGTGCAGGCCGCCGACATCCAGCAGTCGGTTCCCGGCGCGCTGACCCTCCAGCAGGCCCTGACCACGCCCCGGATGGCGCCGGCCAACAACATCCTCAACGACAACGCCCGCGACCAGACCCTGAGGCGGCTGACGCTGCAGACGCGCTGGCGGTTCGACGACAACACCCTGTTCGAGGGCGCGATCTGGGGCTGGGAGAAGTCGCTCTATCACCCGATCTTCCAGGTGGTGGATCAGGAAAGCGAGACGCGCGGCGCCTTCGCCCGCATCGACTGGACCGGCGCCGTCGGCGGCCTGCGGGCAGACGCCTTCTACGGCCTCAGCTGGCGCGACGGCCAGGTCGACGCCCTGCGCTACGTCAATGTCCGCGGCTTCCGCGGCGCCCTGACGACGAACGGCTTTCAGGAGGCCGACGGCCTGGACGTCTTCGGCGAGGGACGGCTGTTCGTCACCGACCGTCTGGCCCTGGTCGCCGGCGGCTCATACGGCCGCGCCACGCGTGACTATGTCGACCGGCTGAACGCCGCCAACAACGACGGCGTCGACTATGAGTGGTTCTCGCCGCGTCTCGGCCTGTTGTGGGACTCCGGAGAGGGCGTCCAGGTCTTCGCCAATGTCACGCGCTCGGTCGAGCCGCCGACCTACGGCGCCCTGGTCCAGGCGCCGCTGACCGGCTTCACCCCGGTGGATATCCAGGACGCCTGGACCGCCGAGGCCGGAACGCGCGGCCGCCGCGGGGCCTTCGCCTGGGATCTGACGATCTATCGCAGCGAGATTGACGGCGAGATCCTGAATTTCATCGTCGGACCCGACGTCCCGGCCGCCACCTTCAACGCGGACGAGACGGTGCACCAGGGCGTCGAGGCGGGGCTGGACTGGCGCCTGCCGGTCGAGCTGGCGGACGGGTCGATGCTGCTGCGCCAGACCTATGCGTTCAGCGATTTTCACTTCGTCGACGACGCGCGCTGGGGCGACAACACCCTGCCCGTCGTGCCCGAACATCAGTACCGGGCCGAGCTGACCTGGCGGCATCCGTCGGGGCTGTTCGTGACCCCCTCGGTGGAGTGGCGCATCTCGGACGTCCAGGTCGACTACGCCAACACGCTGAAGGCGCCGGCCTACACCCTGCTGGGCCTCAACGCCGGTTTCGCGCTGGGTCAGGGGGCGACGATCTATGTCGATGCCCGCAACCTGACGGACGAGCGATATGTGGGCGAATTCTCCGCCGTCACCGACGCCCGCACCGCCTCGACCGCGGCCTTCTTCCCGGGCGAGGGTCGCTCGGCCTTCGTCGGCCTGCGCCTGACCTGGTGATCCGAAACCGGGGCGGGCCGGAAGGTCCGCCCCGACGGAGTTCAAGATGACAGAATACAAACCTGATCGTCCCCTGTCGGGGGCCTTTCGCGCGGTGTGGCGCTGGCATTTTTACGCCGGCCTGCTGGTGCTGCCCTTCCTCATGCTGATGGCGCTGACCGGCGCCCTCTATCTGTTCGCGGACGAGATCGACGGCGCGGTCTATCGCGACCTGTCCCGCGTCGCGCCGCGCGCCGCCGCAGCCTCGCCCGACCGCTGGGCGGCCTCCGCCGAAGCCGGGCTGGGCGGCGCGGTGGCCAATGTGCTGGTCCCGGCCGGACCGGGCGAGGCCGTCCGCCTGACCGTCAACCGGCCGGACGGCGGCAAACGCACCGCCTTCGTCGATCCCCACGACGCGCAACTGATCGGATCGACCCCGTTCGGCGGGGTGATGGAGACGGTCAAACAGTTGCACAGCCTGATCCTGCTCGGGCCCTGGGCCAACTATGTCGTCGAGATCGTCGCGGGCTGGGCCATCATCCTGGTCGCGACCGGACTGTTCCTGTGGTGGCCGCGCGGACGCGGCGTCGGCGTGGTGGCGATCAAGGCCGGGGACCCGGGACGTCGCCCGTTCTGGCGCGACCTGCATGCGGTCACCGGACTGTACGCGGGCGGCGTCATCGCCTTCCTCGCCCTCACCGGAATGCCGTGGTCGGCCTTCTGGGGCGACCAGTACATGGCCTGGGTGAAGGATCACGGCCTCGGCCGACCGGCGGCTCCGAGCGCCGCCAGCCCCTTCGCCCACGCCGAACATCGGGACGCCCCGGCGGGCGTCGGCTGGACCATGGAGGGGATGGTCATGCCCGGCCCCCCCGCCGGCCCGGGGCGACTGTCCACGGTGATCGCCACCGCGGAGCGGCAAGGTCTGGCCCGGCCCTGGATGGTGTCGATCCCGTCCGATCCCGGCCTGGCCTGGACCGTCGCGCGGCAGGTGCGGCAGGTCGAGGACACGCGCGCCCTGTATATCGATGCGACCACCGGGGCGGTGCGGGCCGACATCCGCTACGGCCAGTTCGGGGTCGGAGCGAAGGCCTTCGAATGGGGCATCGCCGTCCATCAGGGTACGCAATACGGCTGGATCAACCGTTCCGTCATGCTGGGCGGCTGCATCGGCATCTGGCTGCTGGCGATCAGCGGCGTGATGATGTGGTGGAAGCGTCGCCCGCCCCGGCTTTCGAAGGGCCGGCTCGGCGCGCCCGAGGCGCCGCCGGGACCCCGGGTCCGCGCCGCCGTGCTCGGCATCGTCCTGCCCCTGGCCATCCTCTTTCCCCTCACCGGCCTCAGCCTGATCGTCGCCCTCGCGCTCGAGCGGGCCGTGTCGCTCCTGCGTCGCCGTTTCGCTTTCACCTGAAGGACCCCAGACCCATGAAACACCTGCTCGTTCCCGCCGTCCTGCTGGCGCTCGCCGGCTGCGACCGGCCCCCGGCCGCCGACACCCCGGCGGTCGTCTCCCCGTCCGACGCCCTCTGCCGGCCGACGCCCAACGGCCGCGACATCACCGGCTGCTATCTGACCCTGACATCGAGCCGTGACGATCGCCTGGTGTCGGTCGCCAGTCCCGCGGCGGCCGAGGGCCAGATCCATGAGATGAAGATCGTGGACGGCGTCATGTCGATGGCAGAGCTCAAGGACGGTCTCGCCCTTCCGGCCGGCGAAGCGGTCGTCCTGCGGCCGGGAGGCGACCACATCATGCTGCTGGGGGTCAAACAGCCGCTGAAGGCCGGCGAACAGGTCTCGCTGACGCTGACGTTCGAGCATGCCCAGCCGCTGGGGATCCGCGCCGTTGTCGGACAGCCGCAGCGGCCGGGCCAATAATGCGATCGTGGTCTTCGGGGCGCGACTCCCTCCCCTCGCGGGGAGGGAGTCGCGCCGGGATCAGTTCGGATGCAGGCGGTTGTCGGCGTCCTTCTGGCCTTCCAGGCTGCGCTTGAGGTCGCGCATCTGGTCGTGGCCGTCCTTCACCGTGCCGTAGGCGCGGCGGATGGTTTCGCGGGTGGTGGACGAGACGTTGGAGTCCTCAAGGGCGGTTTCGAACTTGCCCTTGATGAAGTCCTCGCCGTTCTCGACCGAGTTCACCACGGCCTGTTCGTCTCGCAGCAGGGCGTGTTTGACGTCCAGGAAGGCGCGGTGGGCCTTGGCCAGGATGGTGCCGTCGTCCTCGGGATCGCCGCCGAGGCTGCGGACGGCGCCCTGAAGGTCGGAGGCGACCTGCTGGCGCTCGAAGCTGCGGGCCTCGAACAGGGTGCGATAGTTGGGCTTGTCCGTTTCCTTCGCCGCTTCGCGATAGCCGTCGGCGCTGTCGATGGTGGTCTCGATCAGGCTGTTCAGGACATGGATGTCGTGATGGTTGGGCGTGCTCATGGGATCGGCCTTCACTGTTGGGAGGAGACCTGAAAGCGCGGAGCCGCCGCAAAAGGTTTCAGCTTCGCCGTTCTACAATTTCGTGCGCAGCGACCAGAGCTCGGGGAAGCAGCGGCGCTGCAGCGTCTCGGTCAGATAGGCGACGCCCTCGGTGCCGCCGGTGCCGCGGCGACGCCCGATGATGCGTTCGACGGTGACGACATGCTTGTGCCGCCAGGTCAGCAGGGCGTCGTCCAGATCGACCAGTTTCTCCGCCAACTGGTAGAACGGCCACCAGCGGGTGGTGTCGCGATAGACCTCCAGCCAGGCGGCCTCGACGCCCTCGGACGGCGTCCACGGCTGGCTGACGTCGCGGTGCAGGGCCTCGGCCGGGACCGGCAGGCCGGCGGCGGCGAGCTGATGCAGGGCGTCGTCATAGAGGCTGGGCGCGGCCAGGGCGGCGCGCAGGGCGGCGTGGGCCTCGGGCCGGTCCTCGTGGAAGCGAAGGAAGCGCTCGTCCTTCAGTCCCAGCATGAATTCCAGACGGCGGAACTGGTCGCTCTGGAAACCGGACGACGAGCCCAGCACGCCGCGGAAGCGCAGATAGTCCGCCGGGGTCATGGTGGCCAGGATGTCCCAGCTCATGGTCATGACGGCCTGGATGCGGCTGACGCGGGCGAGGCTCTTGTAGGCGGGAACCAGGTCGCCGGCGCGGACCAGGGTCCCGGCCAGGGTCACCTCGTGCAGGATCTGTTTGAGCCACAGCTCCTTGGTCTGGTGGATGATGACGAACAGCATTTCGTCGTGCTCGTCCGAGACCGGATGCTGGGCGGCCAGCAGGTCGTCGAGGGCCAGATAGCTGGCGTAGGTGAGGTCGGAGGGATGGGCGGGCGCGTCGGTCATCCGCGACCTATCGCGCGGGCGGAGCCCCGGCTCAAGAGCGGGTCAGCGCCCGTCGTCGCCCCGGCCGTCACCCGCGTCGTCGCGGCCCGGGTCCAGCGAGTTGTCGACCCGGTCGTCCCAGCCTTCGCGATCCGACTTGAAGGCCAGCCCCATCAGCACCCAGGCGAGGGTCACCGTGCCGAGAACGCCCAGCAGCAGGGCGATCCAGCCATGCAGCGGCAGGTCTCCCCCGCCGATCATCTTCCAGAACAGGCTGATCAGACCGGTGGCGGCCGCCGAGACGCCGGCGGCGATCAGGAGGTTGCGCAGAAAGCGGACGGCCATGCAGGAGCTGTAGCGACCCGGGGCGCGGGATGCGAGCGGATAGCTGTGCGTGCAAAGGCCGCGCCCCGGAGCCGTCGGGACGGCGGCCGCGGATCAAGGCGTCCGCGAGGCCGGGCTAGCGCTGGACCCACTGGCCCTGGGCGTTGCGGTACCACTGGCCCGAGCTGATGCGGGGCAGGAGCTGACCTTCGAACATCCGGGCGCCGGCGACGTCGGCCGTGGTGCCGGCCGCCTGGGCGCTGCGGGCGTAGGCCTCGCGCCGCGCGGCGTTGGTGGCCTGGACCGCCTGGGTCAGGGCCGGGTCGGACGCCGGGACGCGGAAGCCGAGATAGCCGTCGGCCTGTTCGCCGACCGCGCCTTGCGCCTTGGCGGCGTCAATCATCGACTTCTGGGCGGAAGTCTGGGCGAAGGCCGCGCCCGCGGCGACGCCGAGAGCCGCGACGGCCGCGGCGACGACGAAGAACTTGCGGAAAGACATCTGGGTCAACTTTCGCGTCAGAACAGGTTGGGGTTTTCGACGAGGAGGTCCTGCAGCTCCTTGTCGAGACGCACGCGAACGTCGGCGTCCAGTTTGGCGTAGATCTGGATCGGATCGACCTGCAGCCGGATCGTGGGCGTGCAGGCGCTCGCTCCAAGGGCGGCGACGAGGCCGAAAAGGGCGAGGCGTGTGCGCGTCCGGGTCATGGTCGGTGGTCTCCGGTCTTCAATCCACGGCGACTTAACGCCCCGGCGGGTGAACGGGTTCTGAACGAAGATGGCGGCGGGATCACGGCGTCTCCGGCGAGGGAGTCGGAACATCCGAAGTCTGGCCGTTGCGGGCGCGGTTCATCTGCAGCAGATCGCCGACCAGCTGGTTGAGGTTCAGGGTGGTGTCCAGCGTCAGATCGATCCCGGTGCCGGACGGCAGGGGCAGTTCGCGGTTCAGGAACTCCCGGCTGATGAAGTCGGCGAGCGAGATGCGCAGTTCCTGTTGAACCGGCGGATCGTGGCGGCCGCGGATGCGGAACAGCACGCCGATCCGGCCTTCGTCGAGACTGTTCACCTCGGCCGAGAGCAGGTCGAAGGACAGATTCTCCATCGCCTGATAGGCGAGGTCCTGGATGGTGTTGGGCGGCACGGCCTCGCCGCCGCCGCCGGCCTCGAGCCCGCTGAGAGCCTCGCGGGCGATCGACAGACGGCCGGGCTGGACGGCGGCCAGGGTTCCGCCGGTGATGCGGACGCCGCCCTCCCGCGTCGAGGTGAAGGGCAGGCGGCCCGAGACGAGGGCGTCGAGCTTGACCTTTTCGCCGAAGCCCGCGCCGGCGATGATGTCGCCCAGCTGAACCTTGTCGAGAACGATGACGCCGGTGATCGGCTGGGTCGGGTCCAGCGAGACGGCGAAGGGCTCAATGCTGACGCGGCCGCCGGCCACGGCGAGGTCTCCGGCCTGGATGGTCACCGCCGCCTTGTCGAGGCCGAAGGTCAGTTCGATGTCCGTCAGCGGCGTGACCGAGTCCAGACTGTCGGCCGTGAGGCGCTGGCCGGGCGCGGCCGTCAGCGGGGCCAGGTTGATGAAGTCGACCGTTCCGCGCAGCCCCTTCACCGGGCCGGCCGGGCTGACGAAGTCGAGGCCGGGGATGGTCAGGCGGCCGGAGCTGGTCCCCGCCTCGTCCGCGCGCCAGTCGATGCGGCCGCTGAAGCCGACCGAGCCGACCGCCGGCGAGGCGACGAAGTCGGCGACCAGGGGGCTGAGATCGGCGGGCTGCAGGCCGCCCTCGGCGAAGACCAGCGAAGGGGCGTCGATGACGATCCCCCCCGCGCCGGCGCCGCCGTCATGGGCGAGGGTCAGACGGCCGAGGGCCGCGCCGTTGCGGGTCAGGTCGAAGGCGCCGGTCCAGTCCTCGCCGCTCATACGGGCCGAACCGGCGGCGGCGAGGGGATTGAAGCGCAGGGGCGTGGTCGCATCCACGACCGAGGCGCTGGCGACGCGGACGTCGAGATCGATGCCCGCGGGGCGTCCGACGGCGGTGAAGCCGCCCTGGATGTCCCGGAAGCCAAGGGCGAGGAAGGGGGCGTTGGCGCTGAAGCCCTGCATCGATCCGTCGGAGCGCCAGCCGCCGTCGGCGATGCTGGCTAGGGGGCGGGCCGCGGGGCAGATCTGGCCGGCGAGATCGGTGACGTCGCTCTCGTCCAGTTCCAGACGTTCGACCGTGACGGGGCCGCAACCCGCGGCGACATAGGTCACGCGACCGTTTGACGAGGTCAGCTCGCCCCGGGTCTGGACGACGATCCCCCTCGCGAGGCCGAAGTCGAGGGCGGCGCGGCCGTCCAAAGTCGCGGTGAAGCCGTTCGGGGTCAGGCGCCAGGCGGGAATGGCGAAGGCGGCCTCGGGCAGGCCCCGGCCCCGGGTCGCGCTCAGGCTGAGAGCCCCGCCTCCGGCCTGACCGCGCGCGGCGGCGAAGATGGGCGTGGCGGCGGGATGCAGGGTCAGGACGCCGCCGTTGGCGGGCCGCAGGGTCGCGGGACGGGTCAGGGCGACGCGGGCGCCCGAGGAACCGGCGGTGAGGCTGAAGGCCGGAATGTCGACGGCGAAGGCCGACAGCGCCTGTTTCATCCCGGCCAGTTCGGGCACGTCCTCAGACCCGGTCGGGCCGAACAGCGGCCAACTGCCCCGCGCCGCCGCGAGCGATCCGGTCGCCTCGACGCGCAGTCCGCCGTCGGCGACGAGGTCGAGACGGCCGCCGCCGCTTACGCCGTTCAGGACCAGATCATCCCACGCCAGACGCGTCGCCGACAGGGACAAGGGTCCCTCGGCCTCGAACGCGGCGTCGCGGCCCCCGAGCAGGAAACGGGTCGAGTTCAGGGTCAGGGCGGTCCCGTCGAGGCCCCCGCCGGACGCACGGGCGGCGGAGGCGGTCGCGGGACCTTCCAGCCGCCAGCCCACGCCCCTGGCGTCGCGGTTGAGCACCGCCCGGGCGCGATCCAGACGGAGCCGGGCCGTCGAGACGGAGGCGGGCCCCTCGATCCGGGCGGCCCGGGCGTCGAGGTCGCCGACGCCGTCGATGCGGAAGGTTTCGATCCAGCCGGCGGTCTGGCCCGCGAATTTCAGGCGGACCTCAGCGCCCCGGGCGGTGGTCTCGCCCGAGGACAGGCGGGCCGCCGTAAAGGCGCCGTTCACGGCGGCGCGGCCGTCGCCCCGGCGCCCCTTCAGATCGGGATAGGGCAGGTTTCCGGTGAGGACGAGTTGGGCGGTCTCGCCTTCGAGCCCTGGCAGCGCAGCCCGTTCGGCGGCGGCGTCGAGCCGGACGACGATGCGGTCGCCGGTGGTGGTCAGGTCGACGGCGGCCTGCAGGCCGCGCGCCTCGATATCCCCGCTCTTGAAGGCGGCGGCGGGCATGCGGGCGGTCAGCCGCATCAGCTTGCCGTTGTCGATCCGCGCGTCGCCGAGGATGTTGGTCGGGCCGTAGTCGGTGTCGAGTCGCACCCGGGCGCTTTCGACGATGACGAGGGGGCTGCGACTGTCGGGCCGGGGCGGCTGGCCGGTGAAGCGTTCGACCAGCGGGTCCAGCGAGCCGAAGGTCAGCTTGCCGCCGCGCACGCTGGCGCGGACCACCGGGCGGACCAGACGGATTCGCGTCGGGGTGACGCCAAGCCCCCCCTTCGACCAGGGGGCGGCGAGGCCATAGTCGACCTCGACCCGTTCGATGGTCACATCGGGGTTGGCGGGATCGCCGATGCGGACGCTGGCGACGAGGCTGTCCATCTCCAGCCGTTCGATCTGCATATCGGCGTCCACGCCCTGCTGCTCCAGCCAGCCGATCAGAACCTGGCGCGTGGCGGCGCGGCGATTGAGCCACAGCATGGCGACAAGGATCAGCAGAACGCCCAGCACGGCGCCCGCGACAATCAGCACGGGGCGGCCGCGAGGACGCCGGGGAACGGGGGCGGGCGAAGCGTCGGCGCTCATGAGCCGCTCATAGCCGGACGGGACGCCTTGCGGGAAGCCCGCTGAACAAAGCGTGGAAACGGTCGAATACTATAAGCGTGTCTGTCGAAGCACGGTTGAGTGGCGCATCGGCCACTTTGAATGCAACCAGAGTCGGGCCGGGATGGATCACACACGTCAGAGCCGACTCCTGTTCGCACCATCGCGAATACACTGTTCAAGTCGCACGATATTCTCTCGGCTCACGCAAGCTTTACCGGCGCGAACGGCTCCGGTTAACGGTCTGTAACGAACCTTCTTCCCATGTTGGGACGGACGGGCTATAGGGCCTGTCTTCGCGGCGGGGGCTGTTCCGGCGCGAAGCTTGCTTCCAGTGGCTTGGCGCCGAACGGCGTCGTCGTTTTTCGGGGACCGATGGCTCAGTTCGATCCACGTCGCCAACCGATGCGCATCGCGCCTCACGCCCTCACGGCGGTGGCCGCGATCTCGGTGGCGCTCCTTGCCGGACGCGTATACCAACCCGCGAAAGCGCAAGAGGCTCCGCCTCTCACGCAGATTCAAATTTCCGCTCTCGCCGATCAGGCGTTCGCCGCCGCCGGGACCCCGGCCGGCCTGACCACCCCGGAAGCCATTCCGGTCCAGATTCGCCGCGGCGAGACCTTCGAGCAGGCCGTGCGCCGCACCGGCATCGCGCCGGAAGAAGCCTCCGCCGTCGCCGCCACCCTTTCAAACGCCATGGACGTCACCGCGATGCGGGTCGGCCAGCGCTTCGAAACCGCCATCTCCAAACCGCGCGGCGGCCGGGGCGACGCCCGCCTGATCGGCCTGACCATGCGCACGGGCCCCGCGACCCAGTTGACCGTCTCGCGCAGCTTCGACGGCGCCCTGCGCCTGCGCGCCCTGGAAGAGAAGGTCACGCACGAGACCGTGGTCCTGACCGGCAAGGTCGAGGGCTCGCTGTCGCGCACGGCGCGGCGCGAAGGCGCCCCGGCCGACGTCGCCCGCGCCGCCGGCCGCCTGTTCTCGCACAAGTTCGACATGGATCGGGACATCCGGTCGAACGACGAATTCACCTATGTGTTCGGCCGCACCGTCACGGAAAACGGTCGCACCATCGGCACCGACGGTCTGCTCTACGCCGAACTGAAGGGCGTGGCCTTCTACCGCTTCCAGCCCGCCGGGGCGAAGGAGCCGCAGTATTTCGACGCCACGGGCAAGAACACCCGTTCGGCCTTCATGCGCACGCCGCTGGAGCGGGGCTTCCGGGTCTCGTCCTCGTTCGGCTTCCGCCGTCACCCGATCGCCGGCTATCGCAAGATGCACCAGGGCATCGACTTCGCCGCGGGCATGGGCACGCCGGTGGTGGCGCCCGCCGACGGCGTCGTCGTCGAGGCGCGCCGCTGGGGCGGCTATGGCAACTGGCTTCGCATCCGCCACGCCAACGGCCTGGACAGCGGCTACGGTCACCTGTCGCGCTACGCCTCGGGCGTCCGCGCCGGCCAGCGCGTCCGTCAGGGCCAGATCGTCGCCTATGTCGGCTCGACCGGCGCCTCGACCGGGCCGCACCTGCACTATGAACTCTGGCGCGGCGGCCAGCGGATCAATCCCGCCGGCGTGCGCACCACCGAGGGCACCATCCTCGCCGGGGCCGACCTGACCGCTTTCAAGGCCGAAAAGGCCCGCATCGACCGCATCCGCGCCGCCGGCGGCGAACGCCGCCCGCAGGTCCAGCGCGCGGCCCTGGCGGCTCCCGCCGCCCCGACGTCGGCCGGCCTGCGACCCGCCCAGGGCTAGGTCTCCTCAACCCTCCGCATGGGCCGCCGCGATCAGGGCGTCATCGATCCCGCGCGCCCGGACGGCCGCCTCACGCTGGAACAGCCGACCCGCGTAGGCCTTGAAGGCGTCCCGCTCGGGGATGGATTTGAACTGCAGGCCCCAGCCGATCTGGCTGCCCAGATAGACGTCCAGCGCGCTGAACCGGTCGCCCAGAAGCCAGGGCCCGCCGCTGCTGGTCACGGCGTATTCGAGCGCGTCGACCACCTGGTCGAAACTGCCGTAGCCGGCCATGGCGGCCTTGTCGGCCGGGGCCAGAAGGTTCAGCGACCGGGCCGTCACCGCCGCCTCCAGCGGTCCCGCGCCGAAGAACATCCAGCGCAGATAGGGGCCGCGTTTCGGGTCGTCGAGTGACGGAGCCAGACCGGCTTCGGGAAAGGCGTCCGCCAGATAGGCGCAGACGGCCGCGCATTCGGTGACGGTCACGCCGCGATGGGTGATGGCCGGCACCTTGCCCATCGGATTGATGGCCAGATACTCGGGGGCCTTCATCGTCGTGCCGTAATCCAGCACCACGGTGCGGTAGGGGCGGCCGACCTCCTCCAGCATCCAGCGCGCGATACGCCCGCGCGACATGGGGTTGGTGTAGAAGACGATCTCGTCGGACGGCTGGCTCATTGTGACCTCCCTCGCGTTTGCCCCGGCAAGCTAGACTCAAAGACGGCATGGAACAAAGGCGAAACATTCTGAAGGGGCTGGCCGCCGGCGCGGCGCTCTGGAGCGCGGGGTCGGGCGCGTGGGCGCAGACCCCCTTCCGCTCGGGCCGCGTCACCGTGACGACGCGCGGGCGGGGCCCCGACATCGTCCTGATCCCCGGCCTGGCCTCGACGGCCGAGGTGTGGCGCGGGCTGGCGGCCCAGCTTGAAGGCCGACGGCGGCTGCATCTGGTCTCGGTGCGCGGTTTCGGCGATCTGGCGGCCCAGGGCAACGCCGACGGTTCGGTCATGCCCGGCGTGGCCAATGAGGTGCGCCGCTATATCACCGAGCAAGGACTCGATCGGCCCGCCATCATCGGCCACTCGATGGGCGGCCAGGTCGGCATCCGGGTCGCGGCCGACGCCGGCGCGCGTGTGGGGCGCGTCATGGCGGTGGACTCCTCGCCCTTCTTCGCCGCCCTGATCAGCCCGGCGGCGACGGTCGGCGACGTCGAGCCGATCGCCCAGCTGGCCTATCAGGCGATCCAGTTCCTGGGCGACGAGGCGCTGCGGACCCGGGGACGGTCCATGGGCCTGGACCTGGGCGGGGCGACGGACGCGGTGTTCGGCTCCATGGGCTGGCAGGGCGGCGACCGCCGGGTGCTGGCCCAGTCGCTGTACGAGGTGATGACGGTCGATCTGCGCCGCCGCCTGCCCGACATCACAGCGCCCGTGACGGTGGTCTATGGCTGGAGCGCCGACCAGAATTCGCCGCGCGCCCGGGCCGACAGCCTGTTCCGCGGGGCCTATTCGCGCCTGCGCCGGCCCGCGACCTTCGAGCGGATCGAAGGGGCCGAACATATGGTGATGATCGACCAGCCGCGGCGGTTCCTGGCGGCGGTAGAGCGGTTCCTGGCCTAGTCGGCGTCGGGCTGGACGTCCGGATGGGCGGCGGCGAAGGCGGGATGCTGTTTCGCCGCCTCGTCGATGGCCAGCAGGCGCGGGAAGGCGTCCAGGGCGACATTGAAGCGCCGGGCGGAATAGATCTGCGGGATCAGATAGCAGTCGGCCAGGGTCGGGGCGTCGCCGAAACACCAGCCCGCGCCCTGCCGCGCGACCAGCGCTTCGAGGGCGGTGAAACCGGGAACGATCCAGCGGGCGGCCCAGGCGTCGACGGCCGCCTGATCCGCGCCGAAGGTTTCGCGCAGGGCCTTGCCGACGCGCAGGTTGTTGAGCGGATGGATGTCGCAGCCGATTACCGCAGCCATGGCGCGGACCTGCGCACGCTCGACCGGATCCGCGGGAAGCAGCGGCGGTTGCGGATGGGTCTCCTCCAGCCATTCGAGAATGGCGGGGCTCTGGGTCAGGACGGCGCCGTCCACCTCGAGCGCGGGCACCATGCCCTGCGGGTTGAGGGCGACGAAGACGTCGGAACCCTGGGCTCCGGTGCGCAGGTCGACGCCCTGCTGGTCGTAGCTCACGCCCTTCAGATTCAGCGCGATACGGACGCGATATGCGGCGCCCGAGCGCCAGTAGCCGTGCAGGATCATCGCGGCTTCACCGTGAAGACGAGCGGCTCGAGACCGCCGATGGAGGCCTCGACCCGGTCGCCGGGCTGCAGCGGGCCGACGCCTTCCGGCGTGCCGGTGAAGATCAGATCGCCGGGCCGCACGTCCCAGAGGGTGCGCGCCTTGGCGAGGATTTCATCGGGGTTCCAGACCATGTCGTCCAGCCGGCCCGACTGGCGGACCTCGCCGTTCACCGACAGGGCGATGAGGGCCGCCGGATCCGGCAGGGGGCCTGGGGTGATCGGACCGCAGGGAGCGGACTGGTCGAAGCCCTTGGCCGCGTCCCACGGACGGCCCTTGTCCTTGGCGGCGGCCTGGAGGTCGCGCCGGGTCAGGTCGCAGCCGACGGCCCAGCCGGCGATCGTCCCGCCGACGCCGACGGCGCAGACCAGCTCGACCTCGTGGTGCAGGTTCGCGGTGGCCAGGGGAAAGACCGGATCGGCCCCATCGACGACCACGGCGTCGGCGGGCTTGGTGAAGAAGAAGGGCTCCGCGCGGTCATGGCCCATCTCGCGGGCGTGGGCGGCGTAGTTCTGACCCACGCACAGGATGCGCCGGACGGGGAAGCGTTGCGGACTCCCGTGGATCGGCAGGGAGGGGGTCGGGGCGGGTGAGAACAGCCAGTCGGTCATGGTGTCTGTCTATGCCCGGATGCGGCGCTTCGCCACCCGTCGGAAATGGTGCGATGCGGAACCGGCGCCGCGCGGTGGCGTTTCCGCTATGAATTCTATATTTAACAGCCAAGCTTGAACACCGGAGCGCGCATCATGGCCACGACCAAGGCGGCACGAACTGCCGTAAAGAACGACCTCAATACCCTGAAGGACGACCTGAAGGTGCTGGGCGCCGAGGAAAAGGCGCGCCTGCGCGAGAAAGCCGCCGAGGCCGAAACCCGCGTGCGCGCCAAGGCCGCGGAGGCCGAAGCCCGGCTGCGCGAACAGTCCGAGGTCATGCGTGACCGCGCCCGCGGCTATTACGACACCGCCCGCGTCCGCGGTCAGGAATACTATGACGAGGCGCAGGAGCGCTTCGACGAAGCCCAACGCTACATCACCGAGCGGGTGCAGGAGCGTCCCGTCCAGTCGACCGCCATCGCGCTCGGCGTCGGCGTTGTGCTGGGTCTGCTGCTCGCGGGCCGTCGCCGCTGATGTTCGGCGCAGGACTGGCCAGGGGTCTGGTCAAGAAAGCCGTCGCGGCTGCGGCCGCGGCGGGGGCCGCCCTTGTGGCTGTCCTGGCGCTGGGAGCGACGATCTTCTTCGCCCTGCAGCTGGTCGTCGTGCCTCTGGCGGCGGCGGCGATCACCTTCCTGCTGTTCGGCCTGATCGCTGTCGGGGTGGCGACGATGTTCGTGGTCCGCAGCGAAGCCGAGGACGACCTGGACGATGACGAGCCGGTCGGGCTGGGCCAGCGCGCCTACAGCCTGTTCCGCCAGCGCCCCATCCTCGGGACCGTGGCGGCTCTGGCCGGCGGCTGGATCTTCCTCCGGAATCCGGCCCTGGCCACCATGGTCGCGGCCGCCTTCACCGAGAAGCCCCACGGACGGCGCCGCGGGTAAGCGGAACGGCTCCGGTTCCGGAACGTTGGTCAGGCGGGCGCGGCGGGGTTGTCGCTCCTTGATCCATCGCTCTGGAAGGAACCGCTGATGCTTCGTTGGGCTCTCATCTTTCTCGTTCTGGCGCTGGTCGCCGGCGCCCTCGGCGCCGGAGGCGTCGCCGGGCTTTCGATGAACATCGCCTATGTGCTGTTCGTCGTCTTCATCATCCTGCTGATCGTGCATTTCGTCACGGGCAGGGGACGCCGGATCTAGACCGGCTCAAACCGAACCATACGGACGAGGCCGCGGTCGCTCAGACCGCGGCCTTTTCCTTTTCACCCGCCACATTCGGATCGGGCGCGGTGGCGGTCATGCGGGTGTCCTGGCGACGGGGCAGCGTCCAGGTCCGGCTGGGATTGAACCCCTCGCCGTCCCAGGCGATGGCGGTCACCGTGATGTTGTGGGCGTCCCATTCGATCTGGTTGAAGCTGGGCGGCGCCCCGCGTTCGCGGTGCGACAGGGTCCCGCAACCGATCGCATAGGAGCAGTGGTCGCCCAGGCCGATGGGCAGGGCGAAGGGCACGTGGACGTGACCGGTGGCGATGATGTCCACGCCGGCCTCGGCGAAGATCAGCGCGGCCGCCTCCCCGCGCTTGACCTCGCCGGTCATCGGCGTGCCGATCATCTCGACCAGAGGATGGTGGCAGGCGAGGATGCGCAGGGCGCCGACCGGGGCCTGGCGCAGGGCCTCGGCGGCCTTGCGGGTCTGCATCAGGTCGATGACGCCCTTGGACCAGTTGGGCCGGGCCTGCCAGCCGCGCGCGGTGACGACGCCGCGCACCATGACCGTGGGGCTGAGGAACTGGTGGTCGTGAGCCGGGTGGCCGGTGGCCTTTTCGAACGCCTTCCAGGGCGCGAACAGCCGCGCGAACAGGCTCCAGTAGGGAACGTCGTGATTGCCGACGATGACGAAGCGCGGATCCGGCATCTGGTTGATCCATCGGCCCGCCGCCTCGAACTCCTCCGGAAACCCCTGTTGGGTGATGTCGCCGGTGATCAGGACCAGGTCGGGCGCATTGGCGTGCGCATACTCCAGCGCGGCGGCGCACGCATGCTGGTGTTCACAACCGAAGTGGATGTCCGAGAACTGGAGAATCCGCCCCACTAGACCGCGTCCCCGGACGCGGACGGCGCGGGGGCCAGGGCCTGGAAGGCGTTTCGGATGAATTTCACCCTGGCCTCATGGGACAGCAGGATCGGTTCGCCATCGATCACGGCCGGGATGCGCGAACGGGCGTGGACGGTGGCGCGCTGGATCGCCTTGGTGGTCACGGCGGGGTCCTGCCGCCAATCGCTGAACACAGCGTGCGCAGCCAGCCGGAAGGCCTGGGCGGCGTCGGAAGGATTCATGGCGGCGGCCTCCAGGCCCGTGTTCTCATCCATGGCTTTCGAGATGAGGGGGCTGATCAGCACCAGCGCTTCGGCCTTGCGGTCCGCCTTCCCGTCCAGCGAGAAGCGCATCTTGCCCGAAAAGGCGCGGCGCAGGGCGCGGCGCCCATACATCCAAGCCAGCTTCAGATGGCCATCCCGTACAGCCTCGCGCGCCGGGGCCCACAGGGCGGGCGAGCCGAGGATGGCGGCGCAATAGAAGACCCGCGAGGTCTGGCCGTCTGAAACCTCGCCCCCGGCGACGCACTGCGGCGCGCCGTGCTCGAGCGCGAGCCGGAGGGCGGCCTTCCAGTCGGCGGTGCCGTACAGCGCCTTGGGCAGCATATTCATGGTGCCGCCCGGCAGCGGCGCGATCAGGGGCCCGTCGGGTCCCGCGCGCGAGGCGATCGTGCCCGCGGTGCCGTCTCCCGCCAGAACGAACAGAACATCGGGCCGGGCGTCGAGAGCGGCCTGGATCTGGCCGTCGAAGCCGCCGGAGTCCAGAGCGACCACGGATGCTTCGCAGCCATAGTCAGCCAGGATCGCCTCGGCCTCCTGCGCCGCGTTCGGACCCACGCCGCCCGCCTGCGGATTGACCAGCAAGATGATCCGCCCCAGGGCGACATGGGTCGTCAGCGCGCGCGGTTCGACGGCCGCGCCATTCGGCGCGGCCGTCGGATCAACGGTCGTGTTCAAGGCGTCTGTCATGCCGCCCGAACGCCCCGGCCGAGGCGATGTTCCGGCGCCTCCGGCCTCAAGCGCAGCTATTGCTTCTTCAACGAGTCCGAAGCGGCGGCCGCACCGGCCTGGGCTGCGTCACCGGCTTTTTCGGCGGCGGCGACCGTCGCGTCAGCAGCCTGGTCGGCGGCCTCGGGCGCCTTGCCCTTCACGGTGGCGACGCCCTTGGCGATCCAGCCGTCCATGACGGCTCCGCCCTCAGCCAGCGAACGCTCCTTGACGCCCAGCACGGCCGTCAGCACGCCAAACAAGGCCAGAAGGGTCACGATGATCCCTACCAGCGGATTGCCCGAACGGCGTTTGGAGCGCGCCCACACCGGGCTGTGCTCTCCATCATCCGCCATGCGGACCGGTTCAGAAAAACGCATACAAGACCCCCGTCTCTACCCATGAAGCATCGGCGCCCGCGTCTGACGGGGCGCCGTCCGGACCTGACACAGGCCCGCCCCGCATTATAGAGGTGGAACCGCAACGCTTATCCAGCGTTCTCACCGCAGGGGCGAACCCAAGGGATGAAGGACATACCCATGAACAAGGCAATCATCGCGATCGCGGCTACCGGCCTGCTGGCCAGCGCCTGTGCAAGCGACGGCTACGGCGGCACCAATGGGACGGTTCGTCAGGGCGCGATCGGCGCCGGCCTCGGCGCGGTCGCCGGCGCCATCATCGGCAACAACGTCGGCAGCGGCAACGCCGGAACCGGCGCGGCCATCGGCGCCGTCGTCGGCGGCGCGGCGGGCGCCATTCGCGGCTCGCAGCAGGACCGCGCCAACCAGCAACGCTACCGCGACAGCCAGAACCGCTACTACTATTGCTACGATGGCCGTCAGGACGAATGCTATTGGGAGAATGGCCAGCGTCGCTACTAGGCGCAGGCTTTTCGACTGAATATCAGGGCGGTTCGTCGACTGGCGGGCCGCCCTTTTCACGGGTTGATGGAGGGGTGAGGATGAAGCGAGCAATTCTGGGGCTGGGTCTGGCGGCGGTGGCTGTGGCGGGCTGCAGCATGACGGGGTTCAAGAACCGCAGCGATCTGGTGGCGGAGCCGTCGGCCTGCGTCGAAAAGCGGTTCGAGGTCTATTTCGCCGACAGCGAGGCGCGGCTGACGGAGTCGGCGCGCCAGGCCATCGGCATGACGGCGGCGCAGCTGCAGGGCTGCGACATCCGCAAGGTGCAGGTGCTGGGTCTGTCCGATGCGCGGGGCGGCGCCGCCGCGAACCAGGACCTGTCGGAGCGCCGGGCCCAGGCGGTGGCCGAGGCGCTGACGGCGGCCGGCTGGCCGGCGCCCGTGTTCGACGTCGACGCGGCCGGCGATACCGGCGCCGAAACCCCCGGCGGGGTGCGCGAACCGATGCGCCGCCGCACCGAAGTGCTGATCGACGCCGTTCCGCGGCGCTGAGGCGACGCGCCGCTGGTGACGCGACGGGGTCGGGGCGGCTAAGGTCGCGCCGACGCCTCGTGGAGCCCGCGTGTCCCTGTTTTCCCGAATCCTGATCGCCGCCCTGCTGTGGGCGTTCGCCGGCGCGGCCATGGCGCAGCCCGCGGCCATGGCCGGGCCGCAGCGGACCGAGCGGATCGAGGCAGAACTGGTCCCGATGTCGGCCTGGGCCGCGCCGGGATCGACGGCCGTGATCGCGGTGAAACAGACCATCCAGCCGGGATGGCACACCTACTGGCGCAACCCCGGCGACTCCGGCGGGGCCACGACCCTGACCTGGACCGCCCCGCAAGGCGTCAGGCCGGGGGAGATCGTCTGGCCTCTGCCGCAACGCCAGCGGCTGTCGGGCCTGATGAACTACGGCTATTCCGGCGAGGTCTGGCTGCCGGTTCCGGTCGAGATCCCCGCCACGGCGCGCCCGGGGACGGTGCTGCCCCTGACCGTCAAGGCGCTGTTCCTCGTCTGCAGCGCCGAGATGTGCGTGCCGGACGAACTGACCCTGCGCCTGGACCTGCCGGTGCGCGAGGGCGCCGCGCCGCTGGACGCGCGCCACGGCGCCGCGATCACGCGCGTGCTGGAGACGGCGCCGCGGCCGGCGGGGATCGAGGCGCGCATCGTGATGGACAACGGGGCCCTGATGCTCAGCGCCGCCGGCGGGCCGCTGGCCGGGCGCGATCCTGGACCGAGCTATTTCTTCCCCTTCGAGGGCGGGGTGATCGACCATCCGGCCGCCCAGGCCGGCGCCTGGGGCCCGCGGGGGCTGACGCTGCGGCTGCAGCCGGGCGGGGCGACGCGGGCGGACGGCCTGTCGGGTCCGGTCGCGGGCGTGCTGGCCACGGCCCAGGGCGCCTTCGAGATCACCGCCGAACCCGGGGCGGCGCTGGCCGGAACCTCCGGGTCGGGCGATCTGGAGGCCGCCCCTGATGGCGACGCAGCGGCCGGGTCTGCGGCAGGGACCGGTCCGGCGATCTTCGTCCAGGCCGTGCTGTTCGCGATTCTGGGCGGATTGATCCTGAACCTGATGCCCTGCGTCTTCCCCATACTGGCGATGAAGGCGGCGGCGCTGGCGGCCTCGGCGCATGACGCGCGCCACGCCCGGCGCGACGGCCTGGCCTTTCTGGCGGGGGTGCTGACCACGTTCCTGCTGCTGGCGGGCGGACTGCTGGCCCTGCGCGCGGCGGGCGAGGCCGTGGGCTGGGGCTTCCAGCTGCAGTCGCCGCCGGTGACGGCGGGGCTGGCCCTGCTGATGCTGGCCGTGGCCCTGAACCTGTCGGGCGTCTTCCACGTCGGCGCCGGGCTGCAGGGCGCCGGATCGGGACCGCTGGCGCGTCTGCCCGGCGGGCTCGGCGCATTCTTCACGGGCGTGCTGGCGGTCGTGGTGGCGGCCCCGTGCACCGCCCCCTTCATGGCCTTCGCCCTCGGGGCGGCGCTGGTGATGCCGTGGCCGATGGCCCTGCTGGTCTTCCTGGGGCTGGGGCTGGGGCTGGCCCTGCCCTATCTGGCTCTCAGCCTGGCGCCGGGCCTGTTGAGCCGCCTGCCGCGGCCCGGGCCGTGGATGGACCGGCTGAAGGGGCTGCTGGCCTTCCCCCTGTATGCGACGGCCCTGTGGCTGGCCTGGGTGTTCAGCCGCCAGACGGGGGCCGACGCCCTGGCCCTGCTGTTCGCAGCCAGCGTGCTGCTGGCGCTCGGACTGTGGCTGGCCGGCGGGGCCCAGGCCGAGCGCGCGGCCGGTCGGCGCGGCGTGCTGCATCTGGCGACGGGCGTCGTCGCCCTTGTTCTGGCCCTGGGCGCGGGCTGGCTCGCGGCCGTCCTGCCCGCGGAAATCCCCGTCACCGAGCCAGGCGATTCCCCGGCCGGGCCGCGAGCCGCCACATGGTCGCCCGCCGCCGTCGAGGCGGCGCTGGCCGAGGGGCGGCCGGTGCTGGTCAACTTCACCGCCGACTGGTGCGTGACCTGCAAGATCAACGAGCGGACCTCCCTGACCTCGCCCGCCGTGGCGGCGGCCCTGGAGCGGGCTGACGCCGTCTATCTGGTCGGCGACTGGACCCGGCGCGACGACGCCATCACCACTGAACTGCAGCGCCACGGCCGGTCGGGCGTGCCGCTGTATCTGCTGTATTCGCCGGGGTCCGCCGGGCCGCGCATCCTGCCCCAGCTGCTGACCGAGGGGGTCGTGATCGAGGCCCTGAAGCCCGCCGGAGACTGAACCCGCGCCACGCTTGTGGCGCCGCGGGAGCGGGAATCGGCCAATCCGGGCGGGCCCAAGGTCATTTCGGGGCGGCCGAAACAATCCGACACCGGTCGTGTTAGCCAATCGGTGCGAGCCCTCCCCGCTCGCTTGGATAAGGCTGAAATCATGCGAAAGACCGCACTCCTCACTGGCGTCGCCGGCTTGCTGTTCATGACCGCTCCCGCGTTCGCCCAGGACGCCGCCACGCAAACGCCGCCGGCTCCGGCGACGCAACCGGCTCCCGCCACGGCGACCCCGCCCGCGGCCGAACCGCAGAACCTGACCCTGCAGCCCGGGTCCGACGTCAAGGGTTCGGACGGAGTCGTGCTGGGCAGGCTTGAAGGCGCCCGCAACACCGAAGCCGGTCAGGAGCTGACCGTGCGCGACGCCGACGGCGAACTTCGCGGCATTCCGGTCTCCGGCGGCGTGCGCCAGGACGGCGCCGGCGTCGCCGTGGGCTGGTCCAGCGCCCAGTTCTCGGCCGCCGCGGCGATCGAGGATGAAGCGACTCCGGCTTCCGACGACGCCGCTCCGGTCGAGCCGACCGCGCCGACGGAAGGCAGCATGCCGACCGAGCCCGGCGCGACCGAGCCCACGCCGGTGGCCCCTGCCCCGGACTCCGACGAAGCCGCGGCGCCGGACAAACCCGGCGCCTGATCCTTTGATCGCGGCATGAAAAAAGGGCGGCTCCGGATGGAGCCGCCCTTCGTCCGTTCAGACAGGCGAAGCGTTTAGCCGCGACGCTTGACCAGACCCACCAGGAACAACAGCAGGCAGGCGCCGAGGAAGGCGACCAGCAGCGTGATCAGGTTGAAGCCGCCGACGGCGATCCCCAGCAGGTTGCTGGCGATGAAACCGCCCAGCAGGGCGCCGATCACGCCGACGATCAGGTTGGTCACCAGGCCGTGGCTGCGGCCCATAACTTTTTCAGCCAGCCAGCCGGCGACGATGCCGATGACGATCCAGCCAATAATTCCCAAGCCCATGTGGTGTCTCCCTTTAAAGCCCAATGCTCTTTCGCGGTAATGCACGTGAACCGTAACGGTTGCGATGCAGGTCACAGAACGTCGCTCACCGATACTCCCCCGTCACGCGAGCGCGGCATGGTGCTTGCCGCGTGAGGGGCGAGCCGTCCCGCTTCGGGACAGCCTGCAACACGGGGAATAGGGGCCATGGCCACCGACATTGACCTGCACCTGGGACGCCGCCTGCGCCGCCGCCGGCGCCTGCTGGGCCTGACGCAACAACAGCTGGCCAACCAGGTCGGCATCCGCTTCCAGCAGATCCAGAAATACGAGTGCGGCGCCAACCGCATCTCGGCCGCCCGCCTGTGGCAGCTGGCCGAGGCGCTGGAATCGCCCGTCAGCTATTTCTACGACGGTCTGGAAGAAGCCATCGAGCGCCGCGAGGTCGCCAACCAGGGCGGCGAGATGTTTTCCCGCAAGGAAACGCTCGACCTGATCCAGGCCTATTATCAGCTGGACGAGAAGCCGCGCCGGCGCCTGCTGGATCTGGCCAAGTCGCTGCACGTCGAGGCCGACGCGGCGTAGGGAGTGGCGAGTGACGAGTGGCGAGGGCGGCCTGTGGTGGCGGTGTGATTGCGGGGCGATGACGGGTCTGCCTTGACTCGCCACTCGCCACTCGCCACTCGCCACTGCCATGACCGAGTTTGAACTGTTCGCCGCCGAACTGGCCCGCGAGGCCGCGCGCGTGTCCCTGCCCTATTTCCGGGGCGACTATGCGCAGTCCGACAAGGGCGGGCCGGGCGCCTTCGACCCGGTCACCCAGGCCGACCAGGAGGCCGAGGCCGCCCTGCGCCGGCTGATCGCCGCCCGCTATCCCGACCACGGCGTCATTGGCGAGGAATATGGCGAGGACCGGCCGGACGCCGACCACGTCTGGATCCTCGACCCCATCGACGGCACCCGCGCCTTCATGGCCGGCCTGCCGCTGTGGACCAATCTGATCGCCCTGAGGGTTGAAGGCCGCCCCACGGTCGGGGTGATCGGCCAGCCCTATCTGGATGAAATCTTCCTCGGCGGACCGTCGGGCGCGCGGCTGCTGCGCGGCGGGACGGAGACGGCGCTGGCCGTGCGGCCCTGCCCCCGGCTCAACGACGCCCTGATCGCCACCACCGACCCCGACCTGTTCACCGGGCCGGAACTGGGCGCCTGGACCCAGGTCAGGGCCGCCGCCCGTCTGGCCCGGCTGGGCTGCGACGCCTACGCCTACGCCATGCTGGCCGCGGGGCGGATCGACCTGGTCGCCGAGAGCGCCCTGAAGGTCTGGGACTGGTCGGCCCTGGTTCCGGTCATCGAGGCGGCGGGCGGCGCGGTCAGCAACTGGCGCGGCGAAACGCCGGACGGGAGCGGACAGATTCTGGCGGTCGGCGACGTGGGAATCCGGGAGCAGGCGCTGGTCACGCTGAGGCGGGCGGCGCTGTAGGACTCAGGCCGCTTCGATCGGCTCCGGGACCGGCTCCTTCACCGGCAACGGCGACAGGTCCTCGACCGGGGAGACATAGGCGGCCATGGCGTCGAACTCCTCGAGGAAGACGGCGCGCAGGTCGTCGGTCTCCATGATGACCTCGTGTTTGGCCCCCGGGATCTCGACATAGCGGCCGCGGCCCAGGCGTTTGGCGGCCCATTTGTTGGTCTGTTTCCAGACGCGGTCGTCCTCGCCCGCCTGAACGATGGCGACCGGAATCTGGACCGCCTTCAGGGCCCGGGGCTTGAGCGCGCGTTCGCCGGCGTCCAGCCCCACGGCCAGCCAGCCCCAGGTCGGGCCGCCGACGGCCAGGTGCGGGCAGGCGTACAGCTGTTGCCGCCACTGTTCGTAGCGGCTCTCGTCGGACGTCAGGGCGTCCTTTTCGAAGGTGTGGTCGAAGGGATCGTCGGCGTCGTCCAGCACATAGTCGCCCGCCTTGCCGTGACGCAGGTTCCAGCGCACCGCCAGCTTGACCGACCACATCGACCGCTTGCCCGTCTTGATGCGCAGCATGGGGCTGGTCAGGATCGCGCCCGAGACGCGGCTCTCGCCGCCCTGCAGGGTCATCAGGTTGAAGACGCCGCCCATCGAGTGGCCGACCATGACCCAGGGCTTGGGCGCGCGGCCCTCCCAGGCGTCCAGCAGGCGGGCGTAGTCGTCGAGGAATTCCTCGACCGCGCGGGCGTGGCCCTTGAGCCGGTCAGGCAGCAGCCGGGCCGACAGGCCCTGGCCGCGCCAGTCATGGGCCAGGACGCACCAGCCGCGGGCGAGGAAATTGCCGATGACCTCGAAATATTTCTCGATCGGTTCGGTGCGGCCGGGGCTGAGGATCACCGTGCCGCGCGGCTTCTTCGCGACCAGGGCCGACGGGGTCCAGAAGGCGGCGCGCAGGCGCAGGCCGCCGGCTCCGCGGAACCACTCGCCCGTTCCGCCCGGAGGCGCGGAGGCGCCCGGAACCCCCATCAGGGGCGCGTTGGCGGCATAGGCGACGGCTCGGTTCACTCTGGCTTCCTGAATCTCAAGGTCATGCGGTCACTCTCTCCGATGCGGTCATACTTCGACCGGTCGAAGGCCGGGTTCGGCGGCGAACCGCGCGGGGCGGTCAGCGACATCGGCGGCAGGGTCTCGACCCCGAACGGATGATCCTTGGTATCCCTTTCATTCGCGTTGATTTCCGAGGCGGCGACGAAGGCGAAGCCCGCTTCGGCCGCCAGTTGTCTGACGAAGGCCTCCTGGACGTAACCGTTCGCCGCGGCGGGGTCCTGATCCTCCTCGGGCCCCAGGCGGTGCTGTTCGACGCCGAGGACTCCGCCGGGACGCAGGGCGGCCCAGGCGTCGGCGAAGGCCTTTTCGGCGATGCCGGCGGCCATCCAGGCGTGGATGTTGCGCATGAACAGGACCATGTCGGCCGTGCCCGGGGCGGTGACGGGGCCCGAGGTCGGGCCGAAGGCGCTGAGCTCGATCTCGCCGTACAGGCGCTTGTCGGTCGTGAACCGCTGCTGGAAGGCGGCCATCAGGGCGACCTGGGACGGATCGGCGCCGGGGCCGGTCTGGAAGCCGGCGGCGACGTATTTGCCGGCGCCCTCGGCGAGGTACGGGGCCAGAATCTCGGTGTACCAGCCGCTGCCGGGCCAGAATTCGACCACCGTCATGCGCGGCTGGAGGCCGAAGAAGCGCAGCGTCTCCATCGGATGGCGGGCGGCGTCGCGAGCCTTGTCCTGGGCGCGCCAGGGGCCGGCGACGGCCCATTCCAGCGAGCCCTTGGGCGGGCCGTCGGGCGTCGGCGGGGGTTCGGCGGTCTTTTCCTCGCGGCCGCAGGCGGCGAGACCGGCGACGGCGAGGACCGCGACGCCGGACAGCAGGCCGCGGCGTGACAACGATCCTCGACGGCGTTCAACGGATTCAGCCATGCACGCTCCCCGCAGAGCGGCCCTGTCCGATCAGACGCCGCCCCGGCCCGCAGGCCTTAACCGTGTTCCCCGACCCCGTCAAAATGGTTCCCGGCATGGGCGCGGTCAGGCCGGCTTGCGGAATCGCAGGGTCATGCGGTCGCTTTCGCCGATAGCGTCGTATTCGGCGCGCTCGGCCTCGGTCAGGGGCGTGGGGCGATCGTTCGCATTGCCTTCGCGCGGCGCGCTGGTGCGGACGGGGGGCAGGGTCCAGACGCCATAGGGATGGTCGTGGTCGTCCCGGGGATTGGCGTTCAGCTCGCTGCGGGCCTCGAGTACGAAGCCGGCGGCCTGGGCGGCGTGGATGACGTAGCTTTCGGAGACATAGCCGGTGGGGGCGGTGTCGTCGGCGTTCAGCCCCTCGGCGCCGCGGTGCTGTTCGATCGCCAGGACGCCGCCCGGTTTCAGCGCCTTGAAGAAGGCGGCCATATAGGGGGCGGTGCGGCCGGCGCGGTGCCAGTTGTGCAGGGCCCGGGCGACGACGACCAGATCGGCCGTCCCGTCCGGCACGCCCATGCTCTCGGTCGGGCGGTTGACGGCGACATAGGTCCCGCCCGTGGCCTGGGCGTAGGGCTCCAGGATGTTGCGCCACCAGCCGGCGCGGCCCGGCTCGATCTCGACCACGGTCGACCCGGGCGTCAGGCCCCAGAAGGTCAGGGTCTCGAACGGATGGCGGTGGACGTCGCGGGCGATGTCGGCGGCGGGGCGGGCGTCCGAGCCGACGGCGGCCTGGAGGGCGGCGTCCTCCTGCAGGACCGGGGGCGTCATGGCGGCGCGGCGGACGGTGCGCTGGGCCGCCGTCTCGTTCAGGGCCGGAAGCGCCGGCAGGGCCTGGGCCGCGGCGATCGACGGCAGGGCGAGGGCGGTGGTCACGGCGAGGGCGAGCAGGCGCATGGGTGGCTCCACAAATGTGCGGGCGAACCCTACGGCCTCCGCGCACGGGAGCAAGCCTCGGGATCCGATGGCGACAGATTGGCGCGGTCTTGACGCCGAACGGAAGCTTCCCACATCCTGATCGAGGCCGCCGGTTCCGGGGCCTCCAGACCGGGCGGGGCCGATATTCGGACCGCCGGGGCTGAACTCCCACCGCCGTCCCGGGCTCCAAATCGCTGGGGCGGTTCAACCTTGCTGTTCCTCAGGAGGATGACCCATGCGTACCTATGATTTCACCCCGCTGTACCGTTCCGCCGTCGGCTTCGACCGTCTGGCCGGCCTGCTGGAAAGCGCCGCGCGCACCAGTCAGGAAAACGGCTGGCCGCCCTACAATATCGAGACGACGGGCGAGAACGCCTATCGCATCGAGGTGGCGGTCGCCGGCTTCAAGCCCGACGAACTGACCCTCGAGGTCAAGGAGAACCTGCTGACCGTCACCGGCCGCAAGACGGCCAATGACGACGCCGCCGGACGCACCTATCTGCATCGCGGCCTGGCCGAGCGCGACTTCGAGCGCCGGTTCCAGCTGGCCGACTATGTGGTGGTCAAGGGCGCCGACCTGGCCGACGGCCTGCTGTCGATCGAACTGGCCCGCGAACTGCCGGAAGCTCTCAAGCCCCGCCAGATCGAGATCAACACCGGCCAGCGGCTGATCGAAGGCAAGAAGTCCAAAGCCGCGTAAGCCACCCGGAGACTTGCCGAAAGGGCGGCGTTCGCGCCGCCCTTTTTTGTGCCTCAGATCCGGGAAACGGGCGCCGGCTCGGGCATGCCGCGCGCGCCGTGGACCGTGGCGTCGGTCAGGTCGGTCTGGGTCATGGTCGCGCCGTGCAGCATGGCCCGGCTGAGATCGGCGCCGGTCAGGACCGCGCGGCTGAGATCGGCGCCGGACAGGTCCGCGCCGCGCAGGCAGGCCCCGGTCAGGTCGGCGGGCAGCAGCCGGTCGGCGGCGATCAGGAGCGGCCCCAGCTTGGCGCCGCGCAGATCGGACCCGTTCAGCCGCGCCCGGCCCAGCCGCGCACCGCGCAGGTCCGCGCCCTTCAGATTGACCGAGCGCAGGTCCGCGTCCTCAAGATGGGCGCCCTGAAGCTGAACGCCCTCCATGTCGAGACCGTAGAAGACCGCGCCCTTGGCCGACAGGGCGGTCAGGTTATAGCCGTGGATGGAGCGCAGGGCCCGCAGGTCAACGCCGTCGAACACCGAGGGCCGGCCCTGGACGCCGCCCGTCTCGCACCACTGGGCGTGTTCGGCCAGCATCTCGGCGGCGGGCATCTTGCCGACGGGCGCGCCGGATGAGCGGTCGTCGGTGAGACAGCCGGCCATATTGGCCCCGTCGGTCCGCCACATGGCCATCTTGACCCCGACCAGGACCGCGTCGCGCATGTCCGCGCCCGAGAGGTCGGCGCCCGACAGATCGGCGCCGGCCAGATCCGCCCCGCGGAAGCTGGCCTGTTTCAGATTGGCCCGGACCAGCTTGCAGTCCTTCATGATGGCGTCGGAAAAGTCCGCCGCCACCGCGACGATCCCGGTCAGTTTGGAGCGCTCCAGATTGGCTCCGGCCAGGCAGGCCCCCTGGGCCTGGGTGTCCTGACGCGACTTGGCCTCGACCACGCGGAAGCCCAGCTTGGCGTCGGCGGCGGCGATCGTGCCCTCGCGCAGATCGGCCTCGAACAGATCCGCGCCGCTGAGGTTCGCGCCCCGCAGGCAGGCGCCGCGAAGATCGGCCCTGCGCATGCTGGCGTCGATCAGGATGCAGTCCTGCATGTCGGCGCCGAAGAAGGTGGCGTTGTCGAGCTTCGCCCCGGTCAGGTCGGTCCCGTGCAGGGAGGCGGCGGCGAAGTCCGCATCGGCCAGGTTGCGGCCGGCGAGGCTGAGGCCGGAGAGGTCCATCCAGGCGAGGACGGCCCGGGCGCCACCCGGCTTCGCTTGCCACAGGCGATCGTGCCGGGCGCAGATGGCGTCCAGTTCAGTCTGGTCGAGACGCCGTTTGGCGCGGGAAGAGGCGGTGGGGGCGGGCGACATGGTCCCGTTCTGGCACGGCGGCGCTTAAGGAAGATTGAAATGGTTACCGGCGGAGCCTTGTCCCGCCGCTCACTGGATTTCCGGCCCGCAGCCTCGCTGTCAGGCCGTCAAAAGACCCTGGGCCTGAAGGGCGTCGGCCAGTTCGCCGGGCCCGACCCAGACCCTTGTATAACCGGCCTCGCCGAGGCGTTGAAGCTCCGTCGTCAGATCGGCCTTGGCCGAGGCGGCGAAGCGGGCGTCGAAGCCCGCGCCGTCCTCGCTGACGCGGACCATGGGACGGCCGGTCTCGACCCGGTGCAGATAGCCCTCGTAGAGAACCGCCGCCTCCCGGGCCAGCAGGCCGGTCTCGACCTCGAGCCCCGCCTTGCGCAGCCTTTCGACGCCGCGGCCCGCCGCGAAGGGCGAGGGATCGACGGCGGCGACGACGACGCGGCTGACGCCGGCGTCCATCAGGAAGTGGGAACAGGATTTACGGCCCGACGACCGGGCGCCGCAGGGCTCCATGGTGACATAGGCGGTGGCGCCGCGGGCCTTGTCGCCGGCGGCGGGGGCGGCCTGTTCCTCGGCGTGAGGCCGGCCGCCGGGCGCGGTCGCGGCCTCGGCGACCACCTCGCCGTCCCTGACAATGACGCAGCCGACCGACGGATTGGGCCAGGTCTCGCCCATGCGCGCCCGGGCCAGCTCGATGGCCCGGGCCATGAAGCGGATGTCGTCCGAGGCCTGCCGCGCGGTGGTCATGCGGGGATGTCCGGCAGGTCCGTCGCCCGCTCCGCGTCCAGATAACGGGCGGCGACCGGCTTCAGATCGGGGTCGAGGTCGATTTCGAGCGGATTGCCGGTCGGAATCTCGACGCCGACGATCCGGTCGTCCGGCACGGCGAACAGGTGTTTGACGATGGCCCGCAAGGAGTTGCCGTGGGCGGCGATCAGCACGTCCTGACCGGCCTTCAGCCGCGGCGCGATCTCGGCCTCCCAATAGGGCAGGACGCGGTCCAGCGTGGTCTTGAGACTTTCGGTGTCGGGGATGGCCTGGCCGGCGTAGCGCGGATCGCCGGCGAAATCCCATTCGCCGCCGGGCGTCAGGGGCGGGGGCGGAATGTCGTAGCTGCGGCGCCAGATCTTCACCTGGGCGTCGCCGTGCAGGGCCGCCGTCTCGGCCTTGTCGAGCCCGGTCAGGCCGCCGTAGTGGCGCTCGTTCAGGCGCCAGTCCTCGATCACGGGGATGTCCTTGAGCCCGGCGGAATCCATCGCCAGGGCGCCGGTCCGCTTCGCGCGCTTCAGCACCGAGGTGAAGATGACGTCCGGCGTGAAACCGGCCCGGGCGATCAGTTCGCCGCCGCGCCGCGCCTGGGCCTCGCCCTCGGCCGTCAGGTCGACGTCGACCCAGCCGGTGAAACGGTTCTCGAGGTTCCACTGGCTTTGGCCATGGCGCAGCAGGATCAGGCGGGGCATTCAGGTCTCCGAACGGGACTCCGGGCGTAGGACCGGCGGCGGCGTGGGTCAAGCCGACGCCCGGCGGCGAAGGCCCCGTTGCAGCCAAGAACCGGGGCGGGCGTTGTTGTGGCCCCGGGACCGCCTGCTATACCGGGCCCGCTTCCGAACAGGACCCGATCATGATCAAGCCCCGCCAGGACCTTCGCCCCAACACGGCCGACTATGAGACCGTGCCCCTGGTGAAGCCGACGGGCTTCCGCGAATACGACGCGCGCTGGATCCTTGAGAAGGAGATCAATCTCCTGGGCATCCAGGCGCTGGGCCTCGGCCTGGCGACCTATGTCCACGAGATCGGCCAGACTCCGCGCATCGTCGTCGGCCACGACTACCGCTCCTATTCCCTGTCGGTGAAACAGGCGCTGATCCTCGGCCTGCTGGAAGGCGGGATGGAGGTGCTGGATATCGGCCTGGCCCTGTCGCCGACGGCCTATTTCGCCCAGTTCGAGCTGGACGCGCCGTGCGTCGCCATGGTCACCGCCAGCCACAACGAAAACGGCTGGACCGGGGTGAAGATGGGAGCCCAGCCGCCGCTGACCTTCGGCCCCGACGAGATCGGCCGGCTGAAGGACATCGTGCTGAACGGCGAGGGCGTGGGTCGCAAGGGCGGGTCGCTGACCCGGATCGAGGGCTTCCGCGAGGCCTATCTGGCCGACATCGTCTCCAAGGTGAAGCTGACCCGGCCGATCAAGGTCGTGGCCGCCTGCGGCAACGGCACGGCCGGCGCCTTCGCCCCCGAGGCCCTGCGCCGGATGGGGGCCGAGGTGATCGAGATGGACACCGAGCTGGACTACACCTTCCCCAAATACAATCCGAACCCGGAAGACCACGCCATGCTGATGCAGATGGCGGCCAGGGTGCGCGAGACGGGGGCCGACCTGGCCCTGGGCTTCGACGGCGACGGCGACCGCTGCGGCGTGGTGGACGACACGGGCGAGGAGATCTTCGCCGACAAGATCGGCCTGATGCTGGGCCGCGACCTGTCGGCCCTGTATCCGAACGCCACCTTCGTCGTCGATGTGAAATCGACCGGCCTGTACAAGACCGATGAGGTGCTGAAGGCCAATGGCGCGACCACCGTCTACTGGAAGACGGGCCACAGCTACATCAAGCGCAAGACCGCCGAGCTGGGCGCCCTGGCCGGGTTCGAGAAGTCGGGGCACTTCTTCTTCAATGCGCCGCTGGGCCATGGCTATGACGACGGCATCGTCGCGGCGGGCGCGGTGCTGGCCATGCTGGACCGCAATCCCGGGAAGAAACTCAGCGAGCTGAAGGCCGCCCTGCCCGACGCCTGGACCTCGCTGACGATGAGCCCCCATTGCGACGACGAGCTGAAGTACGAGGTGCTGGAGCGGATCGTGGCCGAGTATCAGGCCCTGGCCGACGCCGGCGGCTCGATCCTGGGCCGCAGGATCGTCGAGGCCATCACCGTCAACGGCGTGCGGGTGCACCTCGAGGACGGCTCATGGGTGCTGGTCCGGGCCTCCTCGAACAAGCCGGAGCTGGTGGTGGTGGTCGAAAGCATGCGCTCGGCCGACGACATGCGGGCGCTGTTCCACGACGAGGTGAAGCCGCGGCTGGCGAAATATCCCGAGGTCGGGGCGTATAATCAGGAGATCTGACCCACCCCAAACCGTGCATCCCCGCGAAGGCGGGGACCCAGGTTTGAGCGGCAGACAGAGCGGTTGGGCTAACCGACGCTCGTTCAAGCGCCGGTGGCGAGGCTAAAGCCTGGGTCCCCGCCTTCGCGGGGATGCACGGTGTTTTGCTGTCTACCGCGGCGCCCGCTTCGCCAGTATCCGCTGCAGGGTCCGCCTGTGCATCCCCAGCCTCCGCGCCGTTTCCGAGACGTTGTGGTCGCACAGTTCGTAGACGCGCTGGATATGCTCCCAGCGGACCCGGTCGGCGCTCATCGGATTTTCGGGCGGCTCGGGCGCCTCGCCGGTCGAGAGCAGGGCCTTGACCACGTCGTCGGCGTCGGCGGGCTTCTGCAGATAGTCGACGGCGCCGGCCTTGACCGCCGCCACGGCGGTGGCGATGGCGCCGTAGCCGGTCAGCATGACGATGCGGGCGTCCTCGCGCCGCTCGCGGATGGCCTCGACGATCTTGAGGCCGTTGCCGTCCTCGAGCCGCATGTCCAGCACGGCGAAGGCGGGGACCGAGGTCTTCAGGGCTTCATGGGCCTCGGCCAGGGAGGCCGCGAGGGTGACGACGAAGCCCCGGCTCTCGAGCGCGCGGCCCAGACGGGTGCGCAAGGCGTTGTCGTCATCGAGCACCAGCAGGGTCTTGTCGGCGAGGGCGGCGATCCGGTCTTCGGCGTCGGGCATCTGGGTCTCCTGGAGGCTCAAGTCAGTAACAGTACGGCTGCGGTCAAGGTTCGGCTGCGGGGGTGCGACATCACGACGGAATCTCGAGCGCGGGCCGGGGCCAGCGCACGGCGACGCGGGCGCCCCTGGGCTGGCCCTTGCCGCCCTCGCCGGCGCCGACGAAGACCTTGCCCCCCGTGCGCTCCAGCAGGGTGCGGGCGATGAAGAAGCCCAGACCCATGCCGCCCTGGCTGGGGGCGATGGCCTCGGGCTCGGGGGCCGGGGCGCCCTTTTTCGCCTTGCGGCCCGGGGTGGCGGCGGCGACCGAGGCGGCGATCTGGGCGGCCAGGGCGCGGCGCGCCTTGCCCTGGGGCCGGCTGGTCACATAGGGCTCGCCCAGACGCGGCAGGATGTCGGCGGGGAAGCCGGGGCCGTCGTCGACCACCTCAATCTCGATGAAGCCGGCGTCGACCATGGCGCGGACCCGGACCCGGGAATGGGCGAAATCAGCGGCGTTCTCGACCAGGGTCGACAGGCCGTGGACGACCTCGGGCAGGCGGCGGACGCGGGGGGCGGGTTCGCCCGAGGCGGTGCGGACCTCGACCTGGAAGTCCAGATCGAAGCCGCGGTGGGGCTCGATGACTTCTTCCAGCAGGGCCTTGAGGCCGACCTCGGCGAAGGCGGAATCGCCCTCCTCCGGCTGCTGCGACAGGCGTTTGAGGATGTCGCGGCAGCGTTCGGCCTGCTGCAGGATCAGGGCGGCGTCCTCGGCGGCGGCGCCCCCCTTGGCCGAGGCGCGCAGCAGCTCGCGGGCCACGACCTGGATGGTGGCCAGGGGCGTGCCCAGCTCGTGCGCGGCGGCGGCCGCCAGCCCGCCGAGGGCCGCCAGCCGCTGCTCCCGCTGCAGCACGTCCTGGGTGGTGGCGAGGGCCAGCTCCAGCTTCTCGGCGTCGGCGGCGACCCGCCAAGCATAGGCCGAGGTGAAGATGACGCCGGTGAACAGGGCCAGACCGATGCCGAAGCGATACAGCGGCGGCAGGTTCAGCTCGGTGCCGGCCTGCCACGGCAGGGGCATGGAGAAGAAGAACAGGGTGGTGGTGGCGACCAGCACCAGAAAGCCCATGAAGGCCGCCTGACGGCCCGGCAATGAGGCGGCGGCCACGGTCACGGGCGCCACCAGCAGCAGGCAGAACGGGTTCTGCAGGCCGCCGGTCAGGGCCAGCAGGATCGACAGCTGCAGGATGTCGAAGCCCAGATGCGCCGCCGTCATCCGCCCGTCGGGCAGGGAGCCGTCGACGCGCTTCAGCCGGGCGGTGGCGTTCAGGTTCATCGCCACGCTGGCCGCGATCACGGCCAGACAGCCCCACAGCGGCAGGTCGAAATGGAAATAGAGGGTGGCGATGGCCACGGTGAGGGTCTGGCCCGCGATGGCCATCCAGCGCAGGATGACGAGGGTGCGCAGGCTGAGGCCCCGGCTGCGGCGCGGCATGTTGCGCCATCCGGAAAAACGGCCGGGATCGTCCGGCGCGAATCGCGACGCCGACTGCGGCAAGAGAGGGTCTTGGGACAGGCTCACCGGTCTTCTATAGACCGGTCGCGCGCGCGGTGCGCGTTTTCAAGGGGGGCCGTGATGCCGCGCCGTTCCATCCTGCTGTTCGCCGGGGCCGCCATCGCCCTGGCGGTCGCCATCGCCGTCTCGACCATCGTGGTGGTCAACCAGCGCGAAGGCGCGATCCCGCCGATCGACAGCTCGACCGGCCAGCCCTCCGTGGGCGGGCCGTTCCAGCTGGTCGACCAGGACGGTCAGGCGGTCGACCAGACGATGCTGGACGGCAAGTGGTCGCTGGTCTTCTTCGGCTTCACCTATTGCCCCGACTATTGCCCCACCACCCTGACGGCGCTGGAGGCGACGAAGCGGCAGCTGGGCGACAGGGCGAAGGACCTGCAGATCGTCTTCATCTCCATCGATCCCGAGCGGGACACGCCGCAGGCGCTGAAGGACTATCTGTCATCCGACGGCTTCCCGCAGGGCGTCATCGGCCTGACGGGCTCGGCGGACCAGGTGAAGGCGGCGGCGGACGTCTACCGCGCCTACTATCAGAAGGTCGGAGAGGGCGAGGGCTACACCATGAACCACTCGCTGACCGTCTATCTGATGGGGCCGGACGGCAAGTTCCGCAGCGCCCTGGCCCACGATCTGGGGCCGCAACGGGCCGCTGAGGTGATCGAACGGGCCATGGCGCGGGGGTAGCGAACGCTCTCCCTCCCCTTCATGGGGAGGGATGTCGGCGCGAAGCGACGACAGGGTGGGGTACGACAGGGCAGCGCCAGACCGTGCGGCGGTTCCCCACCCGTCTGCTTCGCGGCCACCCTCCCCGCGAGGGGGAGGGAGAAAGCATGGCCCTGATAATCTTTTTGCAGTGCGGTGCGTTCTATGGTGCTCTGCCGCGTAACGGCGGGGGCCGCTTCAAGGATTCCATGCTCTATTCGCTTCACGAGCTCGCCTATCATTCGGCGACACCCTTCCGGTTCGGGGCCCATATGGCCCGCCAGTTCTGGAGTTCTCCGTTCAATCCGGCGTCGGACACCGCGATCGCCCGTACGGCCTTCGCCTCGGCCGGGCTGTTCGAGAGTGTGACGCGCCGTTACGGCAAGCCCGCCTGGGGGCTTGAGACCATCACCGTCGGCGACCGGACCGTGCGGACCACCGAACAGGTCGTCTGGTCCTCGCCCTGGTGCCGGCTGGTGCGGTTCGCGCGCCATATCGGCGACGTGAAGCGGGCCGGCAAGCCGGCCGCGGCGCCGGCGGTGCTGATCGTGGCGCCCTTGTCGGGCCACTACGCCACCCTGCTGCGCGGCACGGTCGAGGGCTTCCTGCAGGACCACGACGTCTATGTCACCGACTGGACCAACGCCCGCCAGGTGCCGATGCTGGAGGGGCGGTTCGACTTCTTCGACTATATCGACCACGTCCGCACCATGCTGGCCGTGATCGGGCCGCGCGCCCACGTCGTCGGCGTCTGCCAGCCGGGTCCGCCGGTGCTGGCCGCCTGCGCCCTGATGGCCGAGGACGAGGATCCCAATCGTCCGGCCTCGATGACCTTCATGGGCTCGCCGATCGACGCGCGCCTGTCGCCGACGGTGACCAACCAGCTGGCGGAGGACAAACCCTTCACCTGGTTCAAATCGAACATGATCCACACCGCCCCCTGGCCCTATCCGGGCTTTGGACGGCGGGTCTATCCAGGCTTTGTCCAGCTCTACAGCTTCATGTCGATGAACGAGGAACGCCATCGCGACGCCCACCGCGAGTATTTCCAGGACCTGGTCGACGGCGATGGCGACGGGGTCGAGAAGCACGAGGAATTCTACAATGAATATCTGTCGGTGCTGGACCTGACAGAGGAATTCTATCTCCAGACCATCGACATCGTCTTCCAGCAGCACCTGCTGCCCCGCGGCCTGCTGGAGCACCGGGGACGCAAGGTCGATCTGACGAAGATCACCGACATCGGGCTGATGACGGTCGAGGGCGCCAAGGACGACATCTCGGGCGTGGGCCAGACCCAGGCGGCGCATACCGTGTGCAGCGCCCTGCCGGACGATCTGCGCACCCTGTATGTCCATCCCGACGTCGGTCATTATGGCGTGTTCAACGGACGCCGGTTCCGCGACGATATCTATCCGGCGGTGCGCGATTTCATCGCCAGACACGAGGCCATCAGTGCAGTACCGGAACGGGCAGCGGCTGCCGCCTGAAGGACCTGACCGCCTCGGCGTCGCCGCGCGGCTGTCGGTCAATCCGCGCGCCCGGCGGCTTTCGATCCGCATCGACGCGCGCGCGGGAGAGGCGGTGCTGATCGCGCCCTCGGAGCGCAAGCTGGCCGACGTCGTCGCCTTCGCCCGCACCAAGGCGTCCTGGATGCGCGATCGTCTGGCCGAGCGGCCGCACGGGACGCCGCTGGCGCCGGGAGCGGTCATCGACCTGTTCGGTCAGCCGACGCGGCTGGTCGCCACGGGCGGCGCCGGGGCGGCCCGGCTGACCGAGGACGCGGACGGCCCGGTGATCGTCTCGGGCGGCGAGGGCGAGGCCTACGCCCGGCGGGTCGAGAACCTGTTCAAACGGGTGGCGCGGGACACGCTGCAGACCCGCACCGACGTGCATCTGCGCACCCTGGGCCAGCGGCCGGTGAAGATGTCGATCGCCGATCCCAAATCGCGCTGGGGCTCGTGCAGCCCGCACAATCGCAGCATCCGCTACAGCTGGCGCGTGGTCATGGCCCCGCCGGCGGTCATCGACTATCTGGCCGCCCACGAGGTGGCCCATCTGGTCCACGCCGACCATAGCCCGGCCTATTGGTCGGTGGTGCAGCGGCTGGTCGGCGACCATCGCCCGTTCCGCAAATGGCTGCGCGACAACGGGCCGGCGCTGCACGCGGTGGGGCGCTGACCGCTCCTCCCCATGAGCGGAGCGAATGGGGAGGAGACCACATACGCCAGGGGAACAGCGGTCGGCCTTTGTCCCGGATGTATCACTTGTCGCCCTTGTCCCGGTAGCGATGTCCCGGTTATCCAGCCCGGATTGTCCCGGTCGGAAAGGCTTCAGAAGAACAGCGGGTCGGCCTTCTTCTCGGGTTGCGCGACCGGCTCGGGGCGCTGGTCCGGGACATCGCGCTGGGGCTGGGGCGCGGTCGGACGGACGACGGGCGGACCGGGCTCCGGGCGCCGCGGCTCGAGCGTCGGCTGGTCCTCGGGCGGGACGGACTCGTCGGCCGGCGGGCTGTCGCCGAACAGGTCGCCGATCTCGCCCAGCAGGTTTTCGACGGGACTGACGGGCGCCTGCCAGCCTTCGGGCATGGCCGGGCCGTTGGGTATGGCCGGGGCGTTCAGGCGCGGCAGGGCCGCCTCCATGAAGCCGCGCCAGATGGCCGCCGGGGACGAGCCGCCGGTGACGCCGCGCATGGCCGTATTGTCGTCCTTGCCGACCCAGACGGCGGTGACGAAGCCGCCGGTGTAGCCGACGAACCAGGCGTCCTTGTAGTCCGAGGTGGTGCCGGTCTTGCCCGCCACGTCGCGGCCGGCGATGGCCGCCGAGCGGCCCGTGCCCGAGGTCATGACGCCGCGCAGCATCTGGTTCTGGTAGTAGAGGAAGGGGTTGGAGATCGCCTGCACCGCGCCGTCGGCCCGGGCCGAGCGCTGGTAGATCACCCGCCCCTGCGGCGTGCGGATGCGGCTGATGCCATAGGCGCGGACGCGCTTGCCGCCGTTGGCGAAGGCGTCGAAGGCCTGGGCCATCTCCATCGGCGAGACCTCGACGGCGCCCAGGGCCATGGCGGGCTCGAGGCCGATGCGGCTGGTGATGCCGAGGCGGCGGGCGGTGCGGGCGACGTTGTCGCGGCCGATCTGGTCGGCGAGACCGGCGGCGACCGTGTTGGTCGACTGGGCCACGGCGTTGGCCAGGCTCATCTCGCCGGCGAAGGTCCCCGAATAGTTGCGCGGCGACCAGTTGCCGATGCGGATCGGCGCGTCATTGACCCGCGTTTCGGGCGTGTAGCCGCTTTCCAGCGCGGTCAGATAGACGAAGGGCTTGAAGGCCGAGCCGGCCTGGCGGCGGGCGTCGACGGCGCGGTTGAACTGGCTGTCGGCATAGGAGGCCCCGCCGATCATGGCCCGCACCCGGCCGTCGCCGTCGAGCGCGACCAGGGCCGCCTGCTGCACGCCCTTGGACCTGTCGCGCACGAGGATGCGATGCACCGCCCGCTCGGCCTGGGTCTGCAGGGTCAGGTCCAGGGTGGTCTCGACCACCATGTCCTCGGTCGGTTCGCCGACCAGCTCGCGGATCTGCTTGTCCAGCCAGTCGATGAAATACTGCGCATGCTGACTCGACAGGGTGCGCGACACCCGCACGGGCGAGGCCGCGGCCTCGGCGCGCTGTTCCGGGGTGATGACGCCGGCGTCGACCATTTCGTTCAGCACCACGGTGGCGCGGACCCCGGCCCGTTCGCTTTCGGACACCGGCGAATAGCGGGAGGGGGCCTTGAGCAGGCCGGCCAGCAGCGCGGCCTCGCCGACGGTCAGGTCCTTGGCGCCCTTGTCGAAATAGCGTTGCGACGCGGCCTCGATGCCATAGGCGCCGGCGCCGAAATAGACGCGGTTCAGATAGAGGGCGAGGATCTCTTCCTTGGAGAATTTCATCTCCAGCCAGACGGCCAGCATCAGCTCCTGGACCTTGCGCTTGATGTTCTGGTCCGGGCTGAGGAACAGGTTCTTGGCCAGCTGCTGGGTCAGGGTCGAGCCGCCCTGGACCACCCGCCCGGCGCGCATGTTGGCGGCCATGGCGCGGGTCATGCCGACGGGGTCGAAGCCGGGGTGGTGGTAGAAGCGCCGGTCCTCGATGGCGATGAAGGCGGCGGGGACATAGTCCGGCAGGGCGGCGAGGTCCGCCGGCGGGGCCTGCTGGGTGCCGCGCACGGCGATCAGGGCCCCGTTGCGGTCCAGATAGGTGATCGAGGGCTGGCGATCGACATTGTACAGGGTCGCGGTGTCGGGCAGGTCGCGGGCGAACACCGCGAAGAAGACCACCAGGAAGATCAGGCCCCAGACGGCCAGGACCGCGGCCCAATAGACCAGCCTCTGCACCGGCGTGCGCGCGGGCCGGGGACCGCCGGCGTCGCCGCCGCGTCCGAAGCTGAAGCCGGAACCCGCCATGAAAACCTCATCTGACCCTGACCGGTCCTAGCCGATCAGGCCGTCAACGGAAACGCCCCCGTACCGATCACAGGACTGTGAGGGTCGTTTCCGCCGAAACCATGACGCTTTGACCGCCTATTCTAAAAACGCGTTCACCTCGGCGGCGAATACGGCGGGCTGGTCCAGCATGATGAAGTGGGCGCTGTCGTCGATGCGCTTGAGCTTTGCCGAGGGCAGGGTCGCGTAGGAGGCCTGGTAGATGCCGTCGACCATCATGTCGGTCATGCGCGGGTCGTTGAACTTCACATACACGACCGTGGTCGGGGCCGTGATCCGCGGCAGTTCGGGCCGAAGATCGGTGACGATGAGCTCCCGGAAGGCCGACGCCGAGACGGCCCGGTCGCTTTTCGCCGTGTCTTCCAGCGGACCGGCGCGCAAGGACTCAGTGTTGATCATGCCGGTGACGGAGGCGGCGGCCTGCTGGCGGTAGCCTTCCTCGGGGCCTGCGGTCATGGCCGTGTAGATCTGGTCGGCCATGGGGGCGACGCTTTCCGCCGTGGCGCCCGGCGCGCCGAACATGGCGCCCATGAACGGCACCATGTCGACCACCATCAGCTTGCCGACGCTGTCGGGATGACGGGCGGCCAGCATCATGCCGATGGTCCCGCCCATCGAATGGCCGATGACGGCCGGCTTGTTCAGCCCCTGTTCGGCGATGTAGCGGGCCAGGTCCTCGGCCACGGGGGCCGAGACGGGACCCGTGGCGTTGTCCTCGGCGGCCGCGCCGGCGAAGCCCTGGATGTGGACGCGGTGGACGCGGTACCGGCCCTTCAGGTCTTCCGTCAGACCGTCCCAGACCTCAGGCGAGGACGACAGGCCGGGAATCAGGATGACGTCGCCGACCGGGTGCTCGGGCCCGTCGACGCGGACGTGAAAGCGGCCGGACTCAAAGGCGGCGTGGGCGTGGCCGTGGGCGGCGGGGGCGCTCTGAGCCTGGGGTTCATGCTGATGCTCCTGCGCCAGGGCGGGGGTGGCGAGGATGGCGAGCGCTCCGGTGAGAGCGGCGGAAAGCGCCGCGGCGGCGGTCATGGTCTTCATGGTCGGATCCCCGAATGCACGGGCGATGCGCCCGTCCCTGTCCCTAAGTCGCCGTAGAGGGCGCGAACGGATGCAGCCGGTCAAGACTTCGCGCATCCAGCCCGCTAAACTGATCCCATGAACCCAGCCGACAGCGCCCCCGTTTCCGCAAAATCGCCCGAGGCCAAGGCCCCGCCGACCGCCTTCGGCCAGGGCTTTGTGCAGGACGCCTGGTATTTCGTCGCCCTGTCGCGCGACGTGGCGCCGGCGTCGCTGAAGCGCCACGAGCTGCTGGGCGAACCGGTGCTGATCGGCCGGACGCGGGCGGGTCAGGTCTACGCCATGCGCGACATCTGCCCGCACCGCGCCGCGCCGCTGTCGGCCGGGCGGCTGGTCGAAAAGCCGGGCGAGGGCGAGACGATCGAGTGCTGCTATCACGGCTGGCGCTTCCGGCCCGACGGGGTCTGCGCCGCCATTCCCTCGCTGGTCGAGGCGCAGGCCTATGAGCCGGACCGCATCCGGGTGCGCAGCTATCCGGTGCGCGAGAGCCAGGGGATGGTGTTCGTCTGGGCCGCCTCGGACCCGCGCAATCCGGCCGAACCGGACCATGAGCCGCCGCAGTTCCCCGGCGTCGTCGGCGGCGGCGCGAAGCTGGTCGAATGGATGGATTTCGACGCCCACATCGACCACGCCGTCGTCGGCCTGATGGATCCGGCCCACGGCCCCTATGTGCATCAGCAATGGTGGTGGCGATCCGAGCATTCGATGCACGAAAAGGCCAAGGCCTTCGAGCCGCGCGACCAGGGCTTCGCCATGGTGCGGCACGCGCCGTCGTCGAACAGCCGGGCCTACAGGATCCTCGGCGGGGCGCCGGCGACCGAGATCACCTTCCGCCTGCCGGGCTATCGCTGGGAGCATATCCAGGTGGGGCCGAAACAGGTGCTGGCCCTGACCTGCCTGACGCCCGTCAGCGAGACGAGGACGCGGATCACCCAGATCTTCTGGTCCGACCACTGGGTGTTCGCGCTCGCCAGGCCGTTCCTGAGACTCGGCGTGGTCGCCTTCCTGAAACAGGACGGCGGCATGGTGAACCTGCAGAACGAGGGGCTGCGCTACGACCCGGCCCTGATCTGGATCGACGACGCCGACAAGCAGGCCAAATGGTACCAGCAGCTGAAGCGCGAATGGATCCGCAGCCGCGCCGAGGGTCGGCCGTTCGCCAATCCGGTCAAGCCGGCAGTTCTGCGCTGGAAAAGCTGAAGGCCGCGGCCTGATCCTGTCTCCTCCCTGTCGGCGCAGCCGATGGGGAGGTGGATCGTCGGCGCAGCCGGCGAGACGGAGGGGGCGACTCGATGCGAGGGGATCAGCGATCCACCGGCCCGGCCGGCGTCGCCCCCTCCGTCACGGCGCGAAGCCGCGCCGCGCCACCTCCCCATTCGCGACGCTCATGGGGAGGAGACGAACGCCTACTGGCGGCTGAGCGCGCCGGCGAGGATCACATCGACCTGTTTGCCGATCTGGTCCGTCAGCTGCTGGATGGTCCAGCCGTCGTAGGCCGCGCGGCGGTAGTTGGACAGGAAGGCCTCGTAGATCATCCCGCTGAGCAGGCGGACGTCGGCGTCCTGACGCAGTTCGCGGTCGCCCACGCCGGCCTGCAGGGCGTCGGTGACCACCGAGAGCAGCGGCTGGATGGCGGCGCGGGTGCGCATTTCGGACGCAACCGGCTGGAACCACGAGCGGGCGATGACGGCCTGGACCAGCGGCAACTGCTCCAGAGAGGCGTGGTAGCCGGCGGTCAGGGCGGCCAGAATACGACCCCGCACGGTGGTCTCGGCGGCGGCGGCGGCCTTCAGCGTATCGGCCAGCTTGACCATGTCGGCGGCCAGGACGGCCTCGAACAGTTCGGCCTTGTCCTGGAAGTTGGCGAAGACGGCGCCGGTCGACATCCCCGCGCCCTTGGCGATGTCGCGGATGGTGGCGGGCTCGTAGCCGCGCTCGGCGAACAGCAGGCGAGCGGCGTCCAGCACCTTCTGGCGCGTGCGGACCTTGGCGGCCTGGCGGCGGTTCAGCCGGGGGGCTTCGCCCTCGACGTCGGCTACGGGGGAGGGGGAGGCGACATCTCGCATGAAACGATTACTCACGAAGCGGCGGCTGACATCCGCCGGTAAAACTGAACGCCGAAGCGATGGGTCATTGGGGCGCGCGCGGCGCGCGAACACGCCTGGAAGGCGAGGTGGGGCACTCATCACGCAACGATGACCAAATTGGGGTAAGCGGATTAACGGGACGGTTAGGCTGGAGGTTAACGCGGCGTGGGCGGGACATCCGTCGCCTGCGTCTCAGCGCCGCAGCGTGGAGCGCAGGGCGCGGGCCCGGCGCGGCCCTTCGCCCCCGGGCATGGCCTCCTGGAACACCTTGCGGAACTGGTCGCGACGCTCGTGGATCGAGGCCAGCACCAGACCCATGGGGACGCCGAGGTCGATCAGGGTGTTCTCGGCCAGCTGAAGGCTGGCCTCGGTCGTCTCGGGCACGGCGTCGGTGACGCCCAGCCGGTACAGGCGCACGGCGTGCTTGTCGTCCCGCGCCCGGGCGATCAGCACCACGTCGGGGCGAATGGCCCGCACGGCCCGGACCACCTCGTCGACCTTGGCCGGGGCGTCCATGGTCACCACCACCGCCCTGGCTGTGTCGATACCGCACCGGGCCAGCATCTCGGCCCGGGCGGCGTCGCCATAGAAGACGTTCGAGCCCTCGGCGCGGCCCTTGCCGACGGTCGAGGCGTCGGCGTCGATGGCGAGGAAGGTCTGCTCGTGCGTCAGCAGGATTTCGCCGACCAGCCGGCCGACGCGGCCGAAGCCCACGATCAGGACCTGGCCCTCCGCCGCCGTCGGCTCCATCGCCTCGGCCGGAAGGTCGGGATGCCGGACCTCGGCGCGACGCACCAGCTTCGATGCGATCAGGGCCATCAGGGGGATGCTGAAAATGCTGATCGTCGCCGCCAGCAGCACCTTCTGCGTGAAGTCGGGCGAGGCGACGCCCTCGACCAGACCGGCGCCGAGGATGACGAAGGCGAACTCGCCGGCCGGGCCCAGCACCAGGGCCGCCTCGATGGCGGTGCGGTTGTTCAGTTTCCACGCCCGGGCGGCGCCGTAGATCAGGCCGGCCTTGAACAGGGTCATCAGGGCCGCCAGACCGAAGACCCCGACCGGATCCGCGGCCACGGCGTCGATGTCCAGGCTGATGCCGACGCCGACGAAGAAGACGCCCAGCAGCAGGCCCTTGAACGGTTCGATCGACACCTCGACCTCGCGCCGGAACTCGGTCTCGGCCAGCAGCAGGCCGGCGATCAGCGCGCCGAGGCTCATCGACAGGCCGGCGGCCTGGGCGGCCAGGCCGGCGCCGACCACGACCAGCAGGCTGGCGGCGATGAACATCTCCTGCCCCTGCCCCTTCGCCTTGGCCCGCGCGACCGAGCTGAACATCGGGCGCAGCACCAGCCGGCCGAGCACCACCAGCAGGGCCAGGCCGATGGCGGCGGGGATCAGGGTGAGCAGGGCGGGCCGCAGCACCGACGGATCGAACTCGCCCCCGGGCATGGCGCCCTGGGCCATGGCGGCCATGACCGTGACCGTGATCAGGATCGGAGCCACCGCCAGGTCCTGGGCCAGAAGGATGGCGAAGGTCGCGCGGCCGGCGGTGGTGGAGATGCGGCCGCGCTCGGCCATCACCGGCATGACCACGGCGGTCGAGGACAGGGCCAGACCCATGCCCAGCACCGCCGCCGAAACCAGCGGCTGGCCCATCAGCATGAAGACGGCCCCGAGGCCGACAGTGCACAGCGCCACCTGGGTGAGGCCCAGGCCGAACACCAGCCGGCGCATGGATTTGAGCCGTTCCCACGACAGCTCCAGCCCGATCATGAACATCAGGAAGGCGACGCCGAGCTCGGACAGGGAGCGGATCTGCCCGGCGTCCGAGATCGTCAGCCAGGCCAGCCAGGGCACGGTGTCGGCCATCCGGGCCAACCCCTGCGGCCCCAGCAGCACTCCGGCGGCGAGAAAGCCGAGGACGGGGCTGATTTTCAGACGGTTGAACAGCGGCACGACGACGCCCGCTGCGGCCAGGAAGACCACGAGATCGCGATACTCGCCGCCGCCGCCGTGAATCGTCATCCAGCCCCCAATGACGTTCAGCCTACAGGCTGAAACGCCGGCCTGTCCGGCTTTCCGTCGCACATGACAAAAAATTCAGGCGACAGGCCGGAACCGGCGCGTAGGGTCCCGGCCGACGCTGTCCACAGAGATGCGAAGTCGAGGATTTCCCCATGAAGAACCTGCTGATCGGCGCCGCGCTCGGCGCGCTGCTGCTTCCCGCCTCGGTGGCCTCCGCCCAGGACCACGAGCACGGCTGCATCGACGAGAGCTGCACCGTCTTCGAACTGTTCCAGGCCCCGCCCGAAGGCGCGACGGTTCTGGGCTACCAGGGCACGGAAGCGCCGAAATACGGGACCTGGGGCTTTGACCTCGCCGGCCGCGACACCTCGGTGGCGCCGGGCGACAGCTTCATGCGCTACGCCAACGGCGCGGCGCTCGACCGGATGCAGATCCCGTCGGACCGCACCAGCTACGGCTCGTTCGCCCTGCTGCGCGAACTGTCGGACAACCGCGTCAAGGCGATGATCGAGGGCCTGACCGCCCGCACCGACCTGATCGCCGCGTCTGACGAACAGAAGATCGCCGACGCCTATCGCTCGTACATGGACGAGGCGCGGATCGAGGCGCTGGACGCCCAGCCCCTGGCCCCCTACCTGGCCGCCATCCGCGCCGCCGACACCCACGACAAGGCCGCCGTCTACATGGGCGGGACCCAGGGCCGCATCGGCGGATCCATCTTCGGCACCGGCATCACCACAGACCAGAAGGCGCCGACCCGCTATGTGGTCTCGACCGGCCAGTCGGGCCTCGGCCTGCCCAACCGCGACTACTATCTGGAGCAGCGCTGGGCCGAGAAGAAGGTCCTGTACCAAGCCTATGTCGCCCGCATGCTGGGCATGATCGGCTGGGAGAACGCCGAACAGGCCGCCGCCGACATCGTGGCCTTCGAGACCCGTATCGCCGAGGCGCACTGGACCCCGATCCAGAACCGCAATCGCGACGAGACCTACAACGAATACTCCATCGCCCAGCTGGCGTCGGAGGCCCCCGGCTTCCCGTGGCAGGACTATTATACCGCCGTCGGCGTGGGCGAGGTTCCGCGCCTGATCGTCCGTCAGGACACGGCCATGCCGAAGATCGCCGCCATCTACGCCGAGACGCCGATCGCCACGGTCCAGGCCTGGCAGGCCTTCCACACCGCCGACGACGCCGCGCCGCGCCTGTCGCGCCGCTTCGCCGACGCCCAGTGGGAGTTCCGCTCGCGCGACCTCAATGGTCAGCCGATGCAGCGTCCCCGCGACAAGCGCGGCATCAGCTTCGCCGAGGGCATGCTGGGCGAGGCCGTCGGCCGCCAGTATGTGGCCGAATATTTCCCGGCCGAGTCCAAGGCCAAGATGGAAGAGCTGGTCGCCAACCTGCGCGTCGCCCTGGGCAACCGCATCCGCACCTACGAATGGATGAGCCCCGACACCCAGGCCCAGGCCCAGGACAAGCTGAACAAATTCACCGTCAAGATCGGCTATCCGAACAAGTGGCGGGACTATTCGGCGCTGGAAATCCGGCCCGACGACCTGTTCGGCAACGCCGAGCGCGCCGGCCTCTTCCAGTGGAATTACCAGCTGAACCGCCTGAACGACCCGGTCGACAAGACCGAATGGGGCATGACCCCGCAGACGGTGAACGCCTATTACAACTCGACCAACAACGAGATCGTCTTCCCGGCCGCCATCCTGCAGCCGCCGTTCTTCGATCCCGACGCGGACCCGGCCGTCAACTACGGCGGCATCGGCGGCGTCATCGGCCACGAGATCGGCCACGGCTTCGACGACCAGGGCTCCAAGTCGGACGGCGACGGCGTCCTGCGCAGCTGGTGGACCGCGGAGGACCGGGCCAATTTCGACGGCCTGACCAAGCGTCTGGGCGAGCAGTACGACCAGTTCGAACCGATCCCGGGCTTCAAGGTCCAGGGCGGCCTGACCATGGGCGAGAACATCGGCGACGCCGCCGGCAACGCGGTGGGCCTGGAAGCCTATCACCTGTCGCTGAACGGCCAGCCGGCCCCGGTGATCGACGGCACCACCGGCGACCAGCGCTTCTTCTACGGCTGGGCCCAGGTCTGGCAGTCGCGGATGCGCGACGACGCCCTGCGCAACCAGATCGCCACCGACCCGCACAGCCCGGCCGAGTTCCGCGTCATCGGTCCGGTGCGCAACATCGACGCCTGGTACGAGGCCTTCGACGTCCAGCCGGGCTCGAAATACTACCTCGCCCCGGAAGACCGGGTCCGCATCTGGTAGGGCGTTTCACGCGCTGAATGAAGGAGGGGTCGGAGCGGTGCTCCGGCCCCTTTTTCGTTGGCGCGCTTCTCCCTCCCCCTCCGGGGGAGGGTCGGCGGCGCGAAGCGGCGGCGGGGTGGGGACGGCAGAGCCGAGGCGGCCTTGCGGCCGTTCCCACCCGGTCGCTGCGCGACCTCCCTCCCCAAAGGGGAGGGAGAACTCCAGGCGCAAAAAAGCCCGCCGCGGGGGATACATCGCGGCGGGCTTTCTTTCGCTCTTTAACGAGCGGACGTTTCCTCCCCGAAACGCCTCCGAGCCGCTGCTGCGCCGAAACGCTGCGCTTCCCGAGTGCGTCAGAAAGACGACATTTCGCCGTTCAAGTCAATGAAAGCCTCGCGGAACTCACAGTAATTCCTAAGTTATCGATGATAACTCACGAAGCTGTGTGCGCACCCTCGACGATGGCGCGGACGGTCGCGACCAGGTCGCCGCGTGCGACCACCCTCTGCCCCGGTCGTTCCGATTTCCACGCCTCGTTGTCGCTGACGCCGGCGGCGAGAATCCGGCCCGCGTCGAGGTCCTTGACGGTCACCTGGCCGGCCGCGATCTCGTCCCCGCCGAGGATGACGGCGGCGGGCGCGCCGCGGCGGTCGGCGTATTTCATCTGCGCCTTCATGCCCGCCCGGCCGAGGTAGAGTTCCGCCGCGATCCCGGCGTTGCGCAGCTCGGACACCGCGTCGAGATAGTGCTGCATGTCGGCGTCGGAGAAGACGATGACCACCACCGGGCCGCGCACCGACTCCGCCGCGCCGCGGCCCGCCGCCTTCAGCGCCGAGGCCAGCCGCGAGACGCCGAACGAAAAGCCGGTGGCGGGCAGGCGCTCGCCGGTGAAGCGGGCGACCAGATCGTCATAGCGGCCGCCGCCGCCGATCGAGCCGAAGCGCACGGCCCGACCCTTGTCGTCGGTCGTGTCCAGCAGCAACTCGGCCTCGAACACGGCCCCGGTGTAGTATTCCAGCCCGCGCACGATGGTCGGATCGAAGCGCACCGAGTCCTCGCCCACCTTCATCGCGGTCAGCGCCCGGTCGATCGCCGCCAGCTCCTCGAGGGCGGCCTCGCCGGCGGCTCCGAGCCCGCCGGCGCGCGCCACGGCCTCGAGCGTCGCCGCGCGGGACAGGGCCGCGTCGCCCGCCGAGGCGAGGAAGGCCTCGATGGTCGCGGCTACGCCGAGCGGCAGATCGGCCCCCTTGGTGTAGTCGCCCGACTCGTCCAGCCGCCCCTCGCCGAGCAGGGCCGAGACGCCCTCCCAGCCCAGACGGTCGAATTTGTCGATGGCGCGCAGGGCGGTCAGGCGCTGGCGCGGATCGGTGACGCCGCCGGCGTCGAACAGGCCGTCGAACAGCTTGCGGTTCGACACCCGGACCACGGCCTGGTCCGCGCCCAGCCCGGCGGCGCTCAGACCCTCGCAGGCCATGGCGATGATCTCGGCGTCGGCCTCGGGCCGGTCCGAGCCGACGGTGTCGGCGTCGCACTGGACGAATTCGCGGAACCGGCCGGGGCCTGGCTTCTCATTGCGCCAGACGGGACCGAAGGCGTAGCGGCGGAACGGCTTGGGCAGGGTCTCCCAGCCCTGGGCCGCGAACCGGGCCAGGGGCGCGGTCAGGTCGTAGCGCAGGGCCATCCACTGGTCGTCGTCGTCCTGCAGGGCGAAGACGCCCTCGTTCGGGCGGTCGGCGTCGGGCAGGAATTTGCCCAGGGCGTCGGCGTATTCGAACGCCCCCGTCTCCAGCGGCTCGAAGCCCCAGCGCTCATAGACCTCGGACACGCGCGCCACGAGGCGGCGCTCGGCGATCAGGTCGGCGCCTCGCCGGTCGGCGAACCCCCGGGGATTGCGGGCTTCGGGGCGGGTCGGCGTGTCGGTGCTCATGTCGCGCCGCTTAAGCCATCACCCGGCCCCGGGCAACGCTCAGAGGGCGACGGACGCCGCGGCCGGTTTGCGGATCGGCACCATCCGGCCATAGGTCAGGCAGCGCCACAGCCACTCCAGCGGCCCCATGCTGAACGCCGACAGCCACAGCGGCGACCAGATCAGCTGGGCGATCCAGACCGCGACCACCACCATCCACATCTCGGCCGGGCCATGCGTCCCGAACCACATCGGGCCCCAGGGCGCATAGTAGAGGGTCATCATGATCAGGGTCTGGGTCAGATAGTTGGTGAAGGCCATCCGCCCGACCGGCGCGAAGACGGCGGTCAGAACCCTCAGTCCGAACCGGTTTATCAGGATCAGGACGGTGGCGTAGAACAGGGTGATCAGGGGCGCCATGCCGCCCGCGGCGGCGGCCAGGCCGTGGGTCGGATCCGTCCCCTCGGGGGCGATCGCCTCCTGCCAGCCGAACCAGGCGAAGGCGCCCAGATTGGCCCCGCCGACCAGCAGGATCAAAAGATAGACCCAGAGCGGCGACCGACCGGACAGATAGCCGGATTTGAACAGGCCCAGCCCCAGCAGCATCAGGGGCACGGTGACGACGATCAGGAAGGGGCTGGCCATCAGCTGGAAGGTCGCCCAGGTCTCGAGATTGGCCAGCAGGCCCGCCGGCCAGCCGCCGCGGTAGAGATCGACCGCGGTCTGGATGGCGGCGGCGTCGGCCGTCGGCATCGCGGCCTGCATCTGGGCCGCGATCTCCGGAGGCAGGTTGGCCATGCCCCAGGAGGCGCCGGCGGCGACCAGGCCCCACAGCAGGGTGATGGAGCCGCCGACCCACAGCAGCCGGCGCGCGCTCCATGAGCGCATCAGCATGACCAGCAGGCCGCAATAGGCGTAGTGCAGCAGGATGTCGCCGTACCAGAAGACGGCGCCGTGGATCAGGCCGAACAGCCCCAGCCACAGCAGGCGCCGGCGCAGCAGCCGGCCGCGGCCTTCATCGAACCGCTCGCCCCCGACCAGAAAGACCGAGACGCCGAACAGCATGGTGAAGAGGGTGCGCATCTTGTCGGCGAAGAAGACATCCGTGACCCACAGGCCGATGGTGTCGGCATGGCTGAGCACCCCGGGAGGCGGGCCCTCGGCCATGGTCACCTGGAACGGCCAGGCGAAGCTGACGGCGTTGACCGCCAGAATGCCCAGGATGGCCCAGCCCCGCAGCACATCCAGATTGTAGATGCGGTCCTTTGGCTGGACAGGCGTCAACACGGGCATGGCCCGCGGCGCGGCGTCGATGTCGATGGCGGCCATGATCTTCCCCCGGGTCTGGCGAGGCCCAGCTTGGCGGAAGCGGCGGCGGTCCGAAACTGAATTCGCCGTAACCGGCTGCGGGCCGCCTGGGTCAGTCCGGCTCGCGGTCGCGCATCACGCCGAGGCGGTCACGCACCGCGGGCTGGGGACTGAAGGCGATGAAGGCGGCGCACAGCCCGGCCCACAGGGCGTAGCTGACGCCGAGCAGCACGGCGATCGGCAGGCCGCCGACGCCGTAGATTAGCAAGGTCGTCTCGGTCGCGCCCGCGGCCTGGGCGACGCCGCCGGCCTCGAACAGGCCGACGACCGACACGACAAGGGCCAGCACGGCCTGAAGCCCGGCCGCCAGCAGGCCGCCATAGAACATGAAGCGCCAGACCACGCCCAGGCGGGTCGCCGGACGGCCGGTCAGGTCCCGCTCGCGCGCCAGCAGCCACAACCCTCCGGGTACGGCGGCGAGGCCGATGACCAGCACCAGCAGCCGCCAGTCCATCTCGAGACTGGGCAGCCAGTTCCGCGGCCGCCAGACCATCAGGGTGATGACCAGCGGCGGCCACAGGGCCCCGGCCAGCGCCGCCAGCACGATGCGCTGCGGCTCCCGCCGCCAGGACACGCGCTGCTGGCCCGGAAAGTCTTCCGGCTTTTCGAGCGTGGGGATCATCGGGTCGGGACCGGCGCCGGGCCGGAATAGTCATAGAAGCCGCGGCCGGACTTGCGCCCCAGCCAGCCGGCCTCGACGTATTTCACCAGCAGCGGACAGGGCCGGTATTTGCTGTCGGCGAGGCCGTCGTACAGCACGTTCATGATGGCCAGGACGACGTCCAGCCCCATGAAGTCGGCCAGCTCCAGCGGCCCCATCGGATGGTTGGCGCCCAGTTTCAGCGCCTTGTCGATCGAGGCGACGTCGCCGACGCCCTCGTACAGGACATAGACCGCCTCATTGATCATCGGCACGAGGATGCGGTTGACGATGAAGGCGGGGAAGTCCTCGGCGTTGGTGGTCGTCTTGCCCAGCGATTCCGCGAAGGCCACGGCCGTGTCGTAGGTCCGGGCCGAGGTGGCGATGCCGCGGATGATCTCGACCAGCTTCATCACCGGCGCCGGCTTCATGAAATGCAGGCCGATGAAGCGCTCGGGCCGGTCCGTGACCGAGGCCAGACGGGTGATCGAGATCGACGAGGTGTTGGACGCCAGCAGGGTGTCCGGGCCCAGGTGCGGCGTCAGGTCGGCGAGGATGGATTTCTTGGCCGCCTCGTCCTCGATGGCGGCCTCGATAACCAGATCGGCCTTGGCCGCGGCGGCGAGGGACGGCGCGGCGGAGATGCGCGACAGGGCGGCGTCGGCGGCGGCCTGGTCGATCAGTCCGCGCGCGACCTGGCGCGCCAGGCTGGCGGCGATGACGCCCTGCGCCTGCGGCACGCGGTCGCCGGCGGAATCGTACAGCAGCACCTGATAGCCGCCCGCGGCCACGGCCTGGGCGATGCCGGCGCCCATCTGGCCTGCGCCGACGATGGCGACGGATCGGATCGTGGTCATGAAGTCCGGTTGGCTGGCGGGCGCTGGGCCCGGTCGGAGCGGCACCTTAGGACCCTCGCCGGACGGCGCAAGAGCGGATGGACGTCCGTGTCTCAATAGGCTCCGACGAGTGTCAGAAGTGCAGCTTTCGACGCCGGGAGAAGATAGACCCGCACGCCGTGGATCAGGATCAGCACGATGATCGGCGTGACATCGATGCCGCCCAGCGGCGGAATGACGGCCCGGACCGGCGCCAGCACCGGGGCGACCAGCGCCTCCAGCGCCGAGGACAACTGGTTCACGAACCGGTTGCGGTGGTTGATGACATCAAAGGCGAACAGCCAGCTCAGAATGGCGCTGACGATGATGGCCAGCACCAGCAGCCCCAGAACCGCGTCGATAACGAAGAAGATAAAGCCGATAATCGCCGCCATGCCGTCCGGTGCTCCTGAAGCCTTGACGGCCTTCTAGCCCACCACCCCCGCTTGGCCAACTCCCGCCCTGCAGGTCGGGATGGTTGACACCCCGGCTCCGCCCCTCGTATGTCGCGCGCTCGCCTGCACCCGACGGTCCCGTGGGGTAAGGGGGGCCGTAGCTCAGTTGGTAGAGCGCGTCGTTCGCAATGACGAGGTCAGGGGTTCGACTCCCCTCGGCTCCACCATCCTGCTTCGCGCTGACGCGCTTCGCAGGACAGGTCGGATTTTCGCACGGAAGTCTTTCTGTGACTGTTTCCCCGTCCCCAACGCCCGTCCGCGTCGCGGCCCTTTACCGGTTCGCGGCCATCGCCGACCGCGAAACCGCCCGGGACCGGCTCGAGGCGCTTTGCCGCCCCGATGTGCGCGGCACCCTGCTGGTCGCCCATGAAGGCCTGAACGGCACCATCGCGGGTCCCGAGGCGTCGATCGAGCGGGTGCTGGCCGGCATCCGCGCCCTGCCCGGCTTCGCCGCTCTGGACGTCAAATACGCTGCGGCGGACGCCATGCCGTTTCACCGGCTGAAGGTGCGGATCAAGCCCGAGATCGTGACCATGGGCCAGCCGGGCCTCGACCCCGCCGACGCCGGAACCTATGTCGCGCCCGCCGACTGGAACGCCCTGATCCGCGATCCGGGCGTGGTCGTGATCGACACCCGCAACGATTATGAGGCCGCCGTCGGCGCCTTCGAGGGCGCCGTCCAGCCCAATACCCGCGGCTTCCGCGACTTCCCCGACTGGTTCCGCACCGAGGGCCGCGCCCTGCTGGACGGCCCGAACCCGCCGAAGGTGGCCATGTACTGCACCGGCGGCATCCGCTGCGAGAAGGCGACCGCCTTCCTCAAGGCCGAGGGCGTGCAGGACGTCTTCCATCTGGAGGGCGGCGTCCTGCGCTATCTGGAGACCACGCCCGAGGCCGACAGCCTGTGGGAAGGCGAATGTTTCGTCTTCGACGAGCGCGTCGCCGTCGGCCACGGCCTGACCCCGGGCAGCCACAGCCTGTGCCGGGGCTGCCGCATGCCGGTCAGCGAGGAAGGCCGGAAGTCGCCGCGCTATGTCGAGGGCGTCGCCTGCGACCGCTGCGCCGATGCGCGCACCGAGGCGGACCGGGCGCGCTATCTGGAACGGGCGAAGCAGGTGGAGATCGCGGACCGGCGCGGCGTGGCCCACATCGGGGCGGTTCAGGCCTCGCCCGAAGACTGAGCTACTGATCCTCGTCGAAGCGGCGTTCGACCAGTTCGGCCAGGGCGGCGACCGCGGCCTCGGCCTCCGGGCCCTCGCCGACGATCTCGATGCCGCAGCCGTTGCCGGCGCCCAGCATCAGCAGGCCCATGATCGACAGGGCGTTCACCGTCACGCCGTCCCGGGTCACCCGGACCTCGGCGTCGAAACCGGAGGCCAGCTTGACGAATTTGGCCGAGGCGCGGGCGTGCAGGCCGCGGGTGTTGCAGATGTTCGCCGTGGCCGTGACGCTCATTTCTCGCCCTGAAGCACCCAGCTGGCCACCGAAATGTATTTGCGGCCGGCGTCCTGGGCATGGGCCACGCAGGCCTCCAGCGGCTCGCGGCCGCGCACGCTGGCCAGTTTGATCAGCATCGGCAGGTTCAGCCCGGCGATGACCTCGGCGTGGGTCTCTTCCATCACCGAAATGGCCAGGTTGGAGGGGGTGCCGCCGAACATGTCGGTCAGCAGGATGACGCCGTCGCCGTCGTTCACCGCATTGGCGGCGTCGACGATGTCGCGCCGGCGACGCTCCATGTCGTCCTCGGGGCCGATGCAGATGGCCGCGACCCCGCGCTGCGGGCCCACGACGTGCTCCATGGCCGCCAGGAATTCCGAGGCCAGTCCCCCGTGGGTGACGATCACCAGCCCGATCATGACGGCATTACCAAAGCTCGCGCCCCGCGTCCGACGGCTCTTCAGCTCGCCGCAAGCCGGGCGGAATAGCCCAACTCCGCGCCGGGTTAAAGCGCGCTGGTCAGCAGTGTGACCTTTTCGACCGCGGACGGCTCGAAACCGCACAGGCGGACGACGGGCACGGGAACCCCGGCGAGAATGGTTTCAGCGGCCTCGGGAAGCCGTTCGATCGGGTCCGTCGACAGCTCGACCGCCAGCACCAGCCGGACCAGGCCGAGGGCGCAAGCCGGAACCACGCCGACGCCCCGGGCCTCGATCCGGCCGGCGATCGTCGCCGGGCAGGTCGCATACAGCGCGCCGCCCGAGGCGAAGACATGGGCGTAGTCGTCGGCCACCAGCCGCCAGCCCTGGCCGATCAGGCGCAGGGCCAGATCGCTCTTGCCCGCGCCGGACGGGCCGGTGATCAGCACGCCGCGCCAGCCGTGGGCGGGAGTCCAGCGCGCCGCCACCGTCCCGTGCAGGGGCTGGTCGCTCATCCGCGCCGGCCCGCGGGCGCCAGCGGCAGGGCGACCTCGAAGCGGGCGCCGTCGACCGCGCCGTCCGGGTCCGTCCGGTTGGCCGCCTGTATGGCGCCGCCGTGGGCCTCGATGATCTGGCGCGCGATCGACAGGCCGAGACCGGAATTGGCGCCGAAGGCCGTGCCCTTGGGCCGCGAGGTGTAGAATCGCTGGAACACGGTCTCCAGATTTTCGGGCGGGATGCCCGGTCCGTCGTCCTCGACGCGCACGCGGGCGGGGCGGACCGGGTCCGAGGGATCGCGGACAAGGGTGATCCGCACCCGACCGTCGGCGGGGCTGAACGAGCGGGCGTTGTCGATCAGGTTGCGGAACACCTGACCCAGCGGTCCGTCACGGCCCGCGACGAGGATGTGATCCCCGGCCGGCGCCTCGAACAGGATCCGCGGCTCGCCCGGTTTGCGGCCCGCGTCATAGACGCCGACGATCTCGGTCAGCAGGGTGGTCAGATCGATCGTCCGGGGCCGGTCGCGGGCCAGTTCGGCGTCCAGACGCGAGGCGTTGGAGATGTCGGTGATCAGCCGGTCCAGCCGCCGCACGTCCTGCTGCAGCAGGGCCGTCAGTTTCTCGCGCTGGGCCTCGGTCTTCACCAGCGGCAGGGTCTCCAGCGCCGAGCGGATCGAAGTGAGGGGGTTCTTGATCTCGTGCGAGACGTCGGCGGCGAAGCGTTCGATGGCGTCCATGCGGTCGGACAGGGTTTCGGTCATGGTCTCGAGCGAGCGGGCCAGATCCCCGATCTCGTCCTTGCGGCCTTCGAGGTCGGGCAGGGAGATGGCGCGGGCGCGCTGCAGACGGACCTCGTCGGCCGCCACCGACAGCCGCATCACGGGCCGGGCCACGAACAGGTGCAGCAGCAGCGATCCCAGCAGGTTCACGAACAAGGCCACCAGGGCGAAGGGCATCAGGGCCCGGCGCTGGGCGGCGAGGGTCTCGTCGACGTCGCCGGCCTCCAGGGTCAGCACGCCCAGCACCTGCTGCACGTGGCGCACGGGGATGGAGACCGAGACCACGCGATCGCCGCTTTCGGAGCGGCGCAGGCCCGACTGGACCTCGCCGTCGAGCGCGGCCTCGACCTCGGCGGCCAGGGCGGCGCGGGCCCGCTCGACCTCCGCCTCGTTGCGTCGGCCCGCGGCGGGATCGACCTTCACCGGCGGGCTCCCCGCGGGCCGGGCCGGCGGCAGGGGCTGGCCGGGGATCGCTTCCGTGACTTCGTAGCTGTCGGCGACGGGAATTCCGTCGATGTCGAACAGCCGCGCCCGCTGGCCCGTGGGAATGAAGTTGTCGCGCAACCAGCGGCTGGCCTCGACATAGTCGAGATAGGGCGTCGGCGATCCGCGCGTGACGCCGATCTGGGGCTCGCCCAGCACCCGCACCAGCAGTTCGCCCTGGGCGATCAGGGTTTCCTGCCGCGCCTTGGTCAGGGCGCTCTGCCACTCGTTCAGGGCCAGGGCGCCGACAAACAGGATCAGCAGGCTGAGCAGGTTCAGGGCGAGAATCAGCCCGCCCAGCCGCGACCCGCCGAAGCGCTTTACGCGACGGCGGGGTTCAGCCTCTCCCGTCGGGAGCGGATCAGCTTTCGCGATAGCGGTATCCGACGCCATACAGGGTCTCGATGGCGTCGAACTCGGGGTCGACCACCCGGAACTTCTTTCGCATCCGCTTGACGTGGCTGTCGATGGTGCGGTCATCGACATAGACCTGATCGTCGTAGGCGGCGTCCATCAGGTTGTCGCGGCTCTTCACGAAGCCCGGGCGCTGGGCCAGGGCCTGCAACAGCAGGAATTCGGTCACGGTCAGCTTGACCGGCTTGCCCTCCCAGGTGCTTTCGTGGCGGGCCGGGTCCATCGACAGCTTGCCGCGCTTGATCGCCTTGGCCGAATTCTCGCCCGAGGGCTCGGGCTCGCCGCCGTCGGCGCCGGTCCGGCGCAGCAGGGCCTTGACCCGCTCGATCAGCAGGCGCTGGCTGAAGGGTTTGTGGATATAGTCGTCGGCGCCGAGGTTGAAGCCGAGAATCTCGTCGATTTCCTCGTCGCGCGAGGTCAGCATGATGACCGGGATCTGCGAGGTCTGACGCAGACGGCGCAGCACCTCCATGCCGTCCATGCGGGGCATCTTGACGTCGAGGATGGCCAGATCGGGCGGGCTGGCTTCCAGCGCCTCGAGCCCGGCGGCCCCGTCGTGGTAAGCCGTGATCTTGTGGCCATGGCTTTCCAGCGCCAGCGACACGGAGGCGACGATGTTCTCGTCGTCATCGACCAGGGTGATGTTGGCCAAAGGCGGTCTCCTTGCAGACTCTTCGTTCGCAGTCTCAACGCACGGCAAGCGTTACCGTTCTAATCCATCATTGTTCCGGGCGGGTCGACCGAAATCCCGGATGACCGCCCGCAAGGCCTTTAGATGGGGCGCATCGCCATGATCCACAACGAAACCCCGCCTTAAAGCCTTGGCGTCATGATGAGGCGGAACAGTTCGAGCGTTTTGATGGCCGGATCCGTCCACTACGAAGTCTACATCCGAAAGACCGCTCCCGCGCCCTGGGCCCTCCAGATGGCGACGGAAGACCGCGCGGTCGCGGTGCAGGCGGCCGAGGACATGCTGGCGGACCACCGCGCGGCGGCCGTACGGGTGACGAAGGAAATCCTCGATCCCGACACCATGGAGTTCGCCAGTTCGACGGTCCTGACCCGCGGAGCGCCCGAAGTGCGGCACAAGCGGGTAGTGCCCGAGGATCAGAGCGGACCGCGCTGCAACGGTCCGCAGGACTTCTATACGTCGCAGTCCCGCGAGTTGATCGGCCGGGTGCTGGAGGACTGGCTGGCGCGTCAGGGCGTGACGGCGTTCGAACTGCTGCACCGCCCCGATCTGGCCGAAAAGCTGGAAGCGTCGGGCGTGGAGATGCAGCACGCCATCCAGAAGGTCGCCGTGCCCGAGAGCCAGGCCGTGGGCCAGCCCGTCCACGACCTGGTCCGCCACTATCAGAAACTGGCCGACAAGGCCGTCGAGCGGGTCATCACCGCGGGCCGGCGCGGCCAGTTCCCCAGCCTGGAAGACTGCTCGATCGCCGACCTGGCGCACCGGCTGGCGGGCCAGCCCGACCGGGCCTTCATCATGGGCGGGGTGGTGTCGGGCGCCCTGATCGGGGTCCGCGGCGGCCGGGCCCGGCTGGATCGCCTGATGGATCTGGCCGAACGCGCGCCCATGGACGGGCCGCCGCGCGCCATGGTGCTGGTGCCGATCGAGCAGCTGCTGTGCGAAATGCTGGCGGCGCGCACCAATCTGACGGACATCCTGGGACCCGGGCTCGATCAGGGCGCCTCGCTGGCGGCCGTGGTGCGGATGGTCGCCCCCAACGAGATCGCCGCCCTGATCCGGCAGGACGCCCGGATGGCCCTGCAGATGCCCGCGGTCGAGGGTCCAGCCGTTCGGCTGGGCGAACGGCTGGAGGCCGGCGAATTCCCCCTGCTGGCCGCCGCCCTGGCCCGGATGGTGCTGCGCGAGCTGATGAGCCCCCGGCGTCTGCGGCCCAACGACGCCGCCGGCGAGATCGACATCCTGCGGACCCTGGCCATGGCGCTGACCGTCACCGCCGGCCGCCTGCTGACTCTGGAAGAGGTGCAGAACGCCTTCAACGAGCGCTCGAAATCCATCGTCACGGCCGATTTCGTCGCCGCCTACGCCAAAACCTGCACCACGGTGCTGTGCGAGGCCGAGGCGCTGACGCGCCTGTGCGAGAACGTCACCGGGACGGCCAACAAGCGGTCCGCCGCCCGCTGGCTGTCGGCCTGCGTCGGTTCGCTCCGGTTCGAGAGCGAGATGCGCGCCAGCGCCGTCGGCCAGACGGCGGCCCAGAAACTCGGCGTCCTGGCCAATCTGCAACGGGCCGTACACGGCTGCGGCCTGAACGAGCGGGACGACGCCGAGATTTCGGCCGCCATCGGCACGGTGGGCGGCGCGGTCGAGAGCGAGGCGAAGATCGTGATGATGCTGGCGCGCTCGCCCGCGCCCCTGCCGCAGAAGCTGTCGGTGCTCCTGCGCATGGCCGCCGGCGAGACCGCGCCGGTCGGTCCCGCCGCGGACCGGGCCAAGGCGGAGGCGATCAAGCTGTTCCGCGCCCCGGAATCCCGCGCGACCCTGTCGGCCACGCCGGAGGCCCTGGCTCCGCTGAAGGGGTTGATGAGGGCCGCCGGCCTGGCCGCCTGAGCGGCCTAGTCGAAGATGTCGAAGATGCTGTCGCGCTTCTTTTTCTTGTAGCGGTAGTCGTCGTCGTCGCGGCTGCGATAGCGGTCGTCGCGGTAGGCCGGCTGTCCGCCCCACGGCTGCGGCGCCGGCTGCTGCGGCGGATAGGGCTGCTGCGCCTGTTGCGGGGGCGGCGCGGCCTGGGGCGCGGAGGCGCGGCCTTCCTCGGTGGCCGAGGCCATCAGCTTCTCCAGCTCGCCCCGGTCCAGCCACACGCCGCGGCAGCTGGGGCACATGTCGAACTGCACCCCGCCGCGCTCCAGCGTCTGCATGGCGGCGTTGTCGTTCGGGCACATCAAGAGCGGCATCGGCGTCTCCATTCACGTTCAGGCGGTAGAGCTAGGGCGGGCCCACGGTTCCGCCAACGCGACCAAGGGCCGCGCCGCCTCAGGCCTCCGGAGCCCCGCCTCCGGCCGCGATCCAGGCGTCGACCTGGTCCTCCAGCACCTCCAGGGGCACCGAACCGGAACCCAGTACGACGGCGTGGAAGTCGCGGATGTCGAAACGCGGCCCCAGCGCCGCCTGCGCCCGCTGGCGCAGCTCCATGATCTTCAGCTCGCCGATCTTGTAGCTGGTCGCCTGGCCCGGATTGGTCAGATAGCGCTCGACCTCCTTGACGATGTCGCGCTCGCTGAGCAGCGAGTTGCGCTGGAAATATTCGATCGCCTGTTCGCGGCTCCAGCGCTTGGCGTGCAGGCCGGTGTCCGTGACCAGCCGCACCGACCGCCACAGCTCCAGCGACAGCCGGCCGAAGTCCGAATACGGATCCTGGTAGAAGCCCATCTCCTTGCCCAACCGCTCCGAATAAAGCCCCCAGCCCTCGGCGTAGGCGCCATAGCCGCCGAAGCGGCGGAAGCGCGGCAGGCTCTCCATCTCCTGGGCGTATGCGATCTGGAAATGGTGGCCCGGCGCGCCCTCGTGGTAGCTGATGGCCTCGATCTGGGGCTTCAGCACCTGGGTCATGTCCGACAGGTTGACGTAATAGATGCCGGGCCGCGAACCGTCCGGGGCCGGCGAATTGTAGAAGGCGACCGAGGCCGTCGCCTCGCGCCACGGCTCGACCGACCGCACCTCCAGAGCCGCCTCGGGCAGGTCGTGGAAATACCGCGGGCCCGCCGCCATCACCTGGGCGATGAAGGCCCGCGAGTCGGTCAGATACTGCTCCTTGCCTTCGGGCGTGTTCGGATACTGGAAGCGGGGATCCGTCTTGAGGAAGGCGAACATCTCCTGCAGCGAGCCGGTGAAGCCGACCCGGGTCATGATCGTCTGCATCTCGCCCTGCAGCCGCGCCACCTCGGCCAGGCCGATGTCGTGGATCTGGTCCGCCGTCAGATCGGTGGTGGTCGAGAGCTGGAGCCGTGCGTTGTAGAAGGCCTCGCCCTGGGGCAGCCGCCAGACGCCGCCGTCGCGATCGGGCATGGCCGCGGCCAGGACCTGAACCTCGGCGAGGGCCGCCAGCACCCCTTCATAGCCGCGCTTCCATTCGCCGGTCAGGGCCGCGCGGCCCTCGGCCAGCAGCCGGTCCTTCGTGGCCTGATCGGCGTCCAGCGCCCCGACCTTCTTCTGGAAGTCGGCCCAGACCGGATTGTCGGCGCCGTCGTCGAAAGGGGCGCCGGTGATGATGTTGCGGGTGTTGGCGATCGAGGGTTCGAACACGAAATTCGGCGAGATGATCCCCTTCGACGCCCGGTCGCGCAGTTCGGCGGCGATCTCGCCCATGACCCGCCCGGCGTCGCGCAGGCGCGCCACATAGGCCTCGGCGTCCGAAACGTCGCCGACGCGGTGGTTGTTGATCATGAACACCGGCAGGCCGGTGGTCGGATTGCCGTTGGCGGCGAACTGATAGTTCCAGTCGCGCCAGCGGTTGGACAGACGCGCCTGCTGGACGCCGTATTCGAACAGCCGCCACGACACCCGGCTGTCGGGGCTCAGGGTCCGCGGATTGAACTGGTCGTTCAGCCGCGCCAGCTGGCTTTCGGCCAGGGCCAGAGACCGGTCGGCCGCGGCGTCGGTGGCGTCGTCCAGCTTGTCGTAGCCGGTCTTCAGCCCCAGCGAGGTCATGGTCTGCGGGCTCAGCGCGACCCGCTCCTGGAACGCCTGTTCGAAGAAGGCCGCCAGCCGGGCGTCCTCGCTCTGGGCCGGGGCCGCCGCGGGCCCGGGCGCGGGCGTCTGGGCCAGGGCGGCGGCGGGCGCCCCCGCCAGCAAGGCGACGGCGGCGGCGGACGAAACGAGCAGACGGCGCATGGAAACCCCCGGAAACGATGAGGACGCGACCATCTGCGGTCAGTGCGCGGGGTGCAAGTCGCGAACGCCTAGAACTGCCGCCAGCTGTCGCCCGGGTTGCGTTCGCCGGGGTCGACGCGCTGCTGACCCCAGGCGACGATCATCAGCAGCTTGTGGCTGCGGATGCGGAACTCGCCGGTCATGGGCACGACCGCGCCCAGCGGGGCGCCCGTCTTCGGCTCATAGAGGAAGCCCGAAAACTCGGCGACGCCGACGCGGTCGCGACGGCTGTAGATCGACAGCTCGGGCACGGAGACGACGTTGAAACTCTCGTTGATCGGCACCCGCATGTCGGGCAGGCCGAAGACGCGGCGCATCTGTTCCAGGGACAGGGCGCCGACGCGCAGTTCGAACACCGCGTCGGCCTCCGCCTTGGACGGCGCCAGCGAATAGCCGGCCTCGGACAGGGCCGCGCGGATGGCGCTGACGGCGTAGGCCGCGTTCTCGGCCTGGAAGAAGGCGGAGTCGACGAAGACCCGGGACCCGGCCGGAATGGGCAGGGTCAGGCCCTCGACGGCGCGGTCGGCGGCGCGGGCGACCAGCAGCTGCTCGGTCGCCGTGCGCGCCGGATGGGTCTCGGACGTCGAGGCGCAGGCCCCGGCCAGCAAGGCCAGGCCGATCGTGGCGTAGGCTTTCAAGATCACCAGCTCCCGGTGTTGGGCATGGAGGCCCAGGGCTCGGCGGGCGCCAGGGGCGGACCCTCCTGCAGCAGTTCGATCGAGATGCCGTCCGGCGAGCGCACGAAGGCCATGTTGCCGTCGCGCGGCGGGCGGTTGATCACCACGCCCCCGTCCATCAGCCTCTGGCAGGCGGCATGGATGTCGTCGACCCGGTAGGCCAGATGACCGAAATTGCGTCCGCCGTCGTAGGGCTGGGGGTCCCAGTTGAAGGTCAGTTCGACCTCGGGCGATCGCTCGGCCTCGGCGCGCGGCCGGTCCGACGGCGCGGCCAGGAAGACCAGCGTATAGCGCCCCGCCTCATTCTCCATGCGCCGCGTCTCCACCAGACCCAGCAGGTCGCGGTAGAAATGCAGCGAGGCGTCGAGATCCGTGACCCGGACCATGGTGTGCAGATAACGCATGGGGGCGGTTGTCCTGGGCAGAGGCGGGAAGGCGGTCTCTATAGCGACCCTTCGCCGCGATCGCGACTCACGGAGGGTTTCGGTGGATGCGCCCGTCCCCGCCGCCTGCTAGACGCGACAGGTCCGGCCGCCGCCCAAGGGATTTCATGCTTCGCAAGCTCTACGATCGGGTTTTCGCCCTGGCCCGCAGCAAACACGCCACGCCGGCCCTGGCCGTGATCTCGTTTACCGAGAGCTCCTTCTTCCCCGTTCCGCCCGACGTGATGCTGGCCCCCATGATTCTGGCGCGGCCCGACCGGGCCTATTTCTACGCCACCGTCTGCACGGTCGCCTCCGTGCTGGGGGCGATGCTGGGCTATGCGATCGGCTATTTCCTGACCGATGTCGGGATGATGATCCTGACCTGGCTGGACAAGGCCGACACCTTCGAGGCGTCCAAGGCCCTGTTCCAGCAACACGGCGCCTGGGTGATCCTGATCAAGGGTCTGACGCCCATTCCGTTCAAGCTGATCACCATCGCCTCGGGCATCTTCCAGTTCAACTTCGCCCTGTTCGTGGCCCTGTGCGCCGTGACCCGCGGAGCCCGCTTCTACGCCGAGGCCTTCATTCTGAGGCGCTGGGGTCCGCCTATGCTGGAGATGGTCGAGAAGCGGCTGGCGATGTGGAGCGTCATCGGCCTCGTGGTGCTGGTCGGCGTCATCGTGGCGGTCAAGCTTCTCTGATCGGGCAAGCCGCATCGACGCGGCGTTCGGGCCCGGCTATGAACGACGTCCGATGAGAGACTTCTATCGACTCCTGACGCGGTGGTGGACCGCCTTCGCCCTCGCCGCCTCGCTGGCGCTGCTGGGCGCGGCGCATGCGTTCGAGCGGTTCGCAGGCCTGGCGCCGTGCAACCTGTGCCTCAAACAGCGTGAGGTCTACTGGGGCGCCGTGGCCATCGCCCTGACGGCCACCCTCTGGCATCTGGTCAGCCGCGGCAGCCGCGGCACGCCCCGCATCGCGGCCTTCCTGCTGGCCGTCGTCTTCGCCACCGGCGCGATCACGGCGGTCTTCCACATGGGCGGCGAGATGAAGTGGTGGGTCCTGCCCGCCTCCTGCGCCGGCGGCGGCGACGTCAATCTGGAAGGCCTGGCCGCTCTGGCGCTGGGAACCGGTCCGATCGAGAGGCCGGTCTTCTGCGACGCGGTGACATGGCGCTTCCTCGGACTTTCGATGGCAGGGTGGAATGCGATCATCTCGGCGGTCCTCGCCGGGTTCAGCCTGCTCGCCGCAAAGAGACCCAAGGATGCCCGCGCTCCCCGAATCTGATCCGACGGCCGACCGGCGCATCCCGCTGGCGCGGCCGGGACGCGGCGCCAGCCGGCGCCGCCGGGCCGAGATCCTGCGCGTCGATCACGCGGGCGAATACGCCGCCGTCCACATCTACCGGGCCCAGAAGGCCGTGTTCGAGGGCCGGACCGGCAAGGCCGCCCTGGCCGCCGACATGGGCGAGATGCAGAACCAGGAGGCCGTCCATCTGGCGCGCTTCGACGCCTTGCTGAACGCCGAACGGGTGCGGCCCACGGCGATGACGCCGGTCTGGCGGCTGGCCGCCCTGGCGCTGGGGACCGGCACCGCCCTGATGGGCGAGAAGGCCGCCCACGCCTGCACCGAGGCGGTCGAGAGCGTGATCGAGGAACACTACGCCGACCAGATCGCCGAACTGGGGGAGCGCGATCCGGCGCTGGCGGCGGAACTGGCGGTGTTCCGCGACGAGGAGCTGGCCCACCACGCCCACGCGGTCGAGCACGGGGCCCGCGAGGCCCCCGGCTACCGCCTGCTCAGCGCGGTCATCAAGGCCGGCTGCCGGGCGGCCATAAAGATCAGCGAAAAGGTCTGATCGCCCGTCCGGGTTGCGATCTGACGCCCGGCTGGCATTATAGGCGATCGATGTTCCACAGGAGAGCCCGGTGCTGTTTCCCGTCGCCTTGTTCGCGTCCCTCTTTCTCCTGCAGCAGACTCCGCCCGCCGGGCAGACCCCCGCGCCCGCCCCGGCGCCCGCCGCCGCGCAGCCCGAGACGACGACCCTGCCGAGCGTGAACGTCGCCGCCACCCCCGCGGAACCCACCCAGACCTGCCGGACCGAGGCCGTCACCGGATCGCGCTTCGGCCGCCGCGTCTGCCGCAACAGCGTGCAGACCGCCGAGGAAGCGGCCGCCAGCCGCGAGATGCTGCGCCGTATGCAGGGCGCCCGCATGCCGGACAGCTGACGCCTCAGGGTTTCCGCGAATCCAGGTCAAAGGCCAGAAGCAGCGTCCTCTGCCGGGGATTGTCATTGTCGTCGGACAGGATGTAGAGGCGCGTCCCCGTCGCGCCGGCGACGGCCGCCACCCCCTCGAAATTGTCGGTCGTCGACGGCAGGCTGAGGGTCGCCAGAACCGGCCCCGGCCGGCCTGAGGCGTCCATGCGGCGCAGACGCGCGCGCATGTCGAACGGCTCGCGATACAGGCGCTCGACGATGAACCAGCCGTCCCCCGCCGGGTCGCGGTCCATGCCCGTGACCCGCCAGTCGCCGACGGCGGGCGGAGTCGACGGCGGCGGCGCGATTTCGGCGCAGCGCGCGGGCGCGCAGTCCCAGACCCCGCCGCCTTCCGCCGCGGCGCGCAGGCCGTCGGGCCCGGCCGCCAGCGCCTCCAGACCTTCATTGCCCGGCGGAACGGGCGGAACCGGCAGCGGCGACGGGCGGTCCCGCAGGGCGTCGAGCGGACCGTAGGACCACAGGCGCGGCCTCTGCTCGAAGCCGATGACCAGATCGCCGGCCGCCGTGATCGCCAGGCTTTCTGCGTCGCCGTCGGCCTTGGTCGGAAAGGCGCGTCCGTCCTCCCCGGTCAGTCCGCGCAGGCGCAGGCCGGACAGACCAGCCAGCCGGCCCCGGCGATCGAACGCCAGCCGTCCCCGCACCAGATCGCCCGCGTCGGTGACCGCGATCACGTCTCCGTCGGCCAGCTTGAGATCCGACAGGCCGTGCAGCCGGTCGCCCGTCGGCGCGACGATCCGGACGCCGCCGGCGTAGCGCACGCCCGGCGCCAGCCGGACGCCGCCGGGAACGCCCAGACCGACGGTTCGGATTTCCGCGGCGACGGGCGTCCAGCCGTCGGCGGAGCCTCGCCACGGTTCGGACATCCCGCCCGGGCCGGCGCAGGCGCCCAGCATCAGTGTCAGGCCGACGGCGGCGAGCCGCCTCACGCGGCCTTCCGGCGGCGCCCGGCGGAAACGGCCTTGGGCTCGGCGTCGAACAGGGCGGCCAGGTTCTCGACCATGGCGCCGGCCAGCTGCTCGACATCGACGATGGTCACGGCGCGGCGGTACCAGCGGGTCACGTCATGGCCGATGCCGATGGCCATCAGCTCGACGGGCGAACGGGTCTCGATCTCGGCGATGACCTGGCGCAGATGCTTGTCCAGATACAGGGCCGCATTGGCCGACTGGGTGGAATCGTCGACCGGCGAGCCGTCGGAGATGACCATCAGGATGCGGCGCGACTCGGTCCGCGCCAGCAGCCGGTCGTGCGCCCAGGTCAGGGCCTCGCCGTCGATGTTTTCCTTCAGCAGCCCCTCGCGCATCATCAGGCCGAGGCTCTTCTTCGCCCGGCGCCACGGCGCGTCGGCGGACTTGTAGATGATGTGGCGCAGGTCGTTGAGGCGGCCCGGGTTGGCGGGCTTGCCGGCGGTGATCCAGGCCTCGCGCGACTGGCCGCCCTTCCACGCCCGGGTGGTGAAGCCGAGGATCTCGACCTTGACCCCGCAGCGCTCCAGCGTCCGCGCCAGAATGTCGGCGCAGACCGCCGCCACCATGATCGGCCGTCCGCGCATCGAGCCGGAATTGTCCAGCAGCAGGGTCACCACCGTGTCGCGGAACGGGCTTTCGCTTTCGGCCTTGAAGCTGAGCGGCGAGGTCGGGTCGGTGATGATCCGCGTCAGACGGGCGGTGTCCAGCACCCCCTCCTCGAGATCGAAATGCCAGCTGCGGTTCTGCTGGGCCATCAGGCGGCGCTGCAGCTTGTTGGCCAGGCGCGAGACCACCGACGACAGGGCCGTCAGCTGCTGGTCCAGCAGGGCCCGCAGCCGCTCCAGCTCGTTCGGGTCGCACAGGTCGGCGGCGTCCACGACCTCGTCATAAGCCGTGGTGAAGACGCGATAGGCGTCGATGGCGCGCCCGTCGTCGGCGGTCTGCTGCCGGTTCGGCAGGGAGCCTTCGTTGACGTCCGGGCCATCGTCCGAGGCCTCGCCGTCGGGATCGCCGGGCGCGCCGTCCGGGCGGCTGTCGCGGTCCTCGCCCTCGGCCCGGTCGTCGGCCGAGCCGTCCATGGACTGGCCCTCGCCGCCGCCGGCGTCCTCTTCCTCGTCCTGATCGTCGGCGGCGTCCGGCTCCTTCGGGTCGGGTTCGTCCTCGCCCTGATCGTCGGAGGCGTCGTCGCCGCGACCGTCGCCGGGATCGAGATCCAGCGCGCGCAGCACGTCCTTCAGCCGCTCGGCGAAGGCGGTCTGGTCGCCGGCGACCTCCGCCAGCGCATTCAGCTTCACCCCGGCCCTGTCCTCGATCCCCGCGCGCACGAGATCCAGCATGGCGCCGGCGCCGTCGGGCGCGCGCTGGCCGGTCAGCCGCTCGCGCACCAGCAGGGCCACAGCCTCGGCCACGGGCACGCGGTCGGCCTCGGTGTTGCGCAGGGCGCCCATCTTCTCCAGACGGGTCAGCAGGGCCGCGTTCATATTGGCCCGGACCCCGGCGAGGGCGGTCGAGCCGACGGCCTCGACGCGGGCCTGTTCGACCGCCTCGAAAACCTCGGAGGCGCGGCTGTCCAGGGGGCGCAACCGGGCGTGCAGGCCTTCGTCGTGATTGGCGAGGCGCAGGGCCAGGCGGTCGGCCTGGCCGCGCAGCGTCGCATTCTCGGGCGCGGCGGGGTCGCGCGGCGGATGCGGCAGGGTCAGGACGCCGTTCGCCAGCTTCGGCCCGTCCGAGCCGAACACGACCTCGAGCTCGGACTGTTCGGCCAGCGCCCTCGCCGCATGGGCGAGGGCGCGCTTGAAGATGTCGGCGGGCGTGTCGGCGGAGGCCATGCGCGACACATAGCGCAGCGAGCGGAGAGGGGAAGCGTTCTCCCTCCCCTTTATGGGGAGGGATGTCGGTGCGAAGCGACGACAGGGTGGGGTGCGTCAGGCGTTCCCCACCCGGTCGCTACGCGACCACCCTCCCCACTTCGGGGGAGGGAGAGGGCGATCAGGCCGCGTTCACAGCCTTGGACACCGCCGACTTCAGCTTGTCCTGGTGCGCGCGCATGCCGATGGCGATCAGTTCGGCGGCCTCGCCGGCGTCGCCCCAGCCCTTCACCGTCACCGACTTGTTCTTCTCCAGGTCCTTGTAGCGGGTGAAGAAGTGCTCGATCTGCTCGACCAGGATGGCTGGCAGCTGCCGGTAGCTGGCGATGTCGGTGTAATAGGGGTTCAGCTTGTCGACCGGCACGGCCAGGATCTTCTCGTCGCCGCCGGCCTCGTCTT